>JAZPXN010000098.1:0-40414 GCA_045543655.1 Eubacteriales bacterium | reverse complement strand
CGCGACCTCGCCGCCGCTTACGGCACCTTCATGCACGCGCAGTTCGAGCGCCTGATTATCGGCCGCCGGTATGACTTCGCGGAAGTCCCCGCCCTGCTGCGGGAGTACATGGACCGGGAAAACCTGCCGGAGTCCTTCTACTTCGAGAGCCTTAAGAAAATCAAAAAGGACGTGCTCGCCTTCGCGCAGTTCCTTGCTGATTGGAAGGTCCAGCCGCTCGCCATCGAAATCGGCCTCGTCCATCCGGAATATCACTACGCCGGGTGCATCGACATGCCCTGCCTGATGACCGACCCGAAGAGCGGGGAGACGTTCACGGCCATCGTGGACTTCAAGAGCGGCCGGAAGGGCTTCTACGAGGACCACGAAATCCAGCTGCACCTCTATAAACCGATGTGGGAGGTCAATTTTCCGGAGTTCCCGGTCAGCCGGGTGTTCAATTTCAGCCCGAAAGATTGGCGGAAGGCCCCGTCTTACAACCTCAAGGACCAAACGGGGAGCAAGAACGCCGAAAAGATCCCGCACCTGCTGGCCCTGGCCGCCATCGAAGACGAGAAGCGGGATAACATCCTTACGGTCGTGCACGGGGAATTGAACCTCGACACGATGAATATCGGCGACTGCTACGCGGAGCTTTCCTTGGCGAAACTCATCCAGGGGGATTTCGCGAAACCGGAAGAGGCCGAGAAACCAGCCAAAACTCCCCGTAAATCGACGAAAAGCGAAAAGACGGGGGATTTATCCAGCGAACCGAAAAAGGCCCGTAAAACGAAAAAAACGGCAAAATTAAACGAAGCCGAAATCGAAGCCGCCTCGGCGGACCTCTTCGAGGAAGTTCAGCAGCTCAAGGAGGAGCGGAAATAATGAACGGAAGAATCAAGCGGGAAGGGGCGCAAGGCGTCCTTTCCCTCCCCGAAGTCGGCCGGTTGCATATCGGGAAAAAACAAATGAGCCAAAACGGCAAGGAATACCCGGTTTCCGTGGATTATTTCATACCGGCCGGGAAGTATGCAGAAATGTTTCACGCCGCCCTGGGCGAGAAACCTTCCACCATCCAAATCCTTTTCCCCTCGGATGATGCCGGGGATGTATGCCGGGAAGAGTATCAGTACCGGGACAATACCGGGGCGCTGGTTGCCAGCGGAGACGGCGAGACTTTCCGTGTCTGGAACGGGAAGAAATACGTGGAAGTGACGACGGATAAACGGCCGGACATCATGGAGGCAATCGAAAAGCAGTATCCGACGCGGCGCGGGGGCGAAAATTGGGATATAGTCCTGACGATGCGCTTTGTCATTCCGGCCGTCCGTGGGATTGCCGGGGTATGGAGATTCAGCACGAAGGGCAAGGCGTCCAGCGTGAAGAATATCCGGGATTCATTCGACAGCGTGCAGGAGATGGCCGGCACCGTGACGGGGTGCGTCTTTGACCTCTCGGTGCAGTTTGCGAAGAGCAATAAGCCGGGGGATTCCAGCCGCTATCCGGTCGTTTCGCTCGTGGCGAATAATAGCCGGGTGCAGGAGGTCCGAACGATGCTCTCCGGGGGAGAGACGGCGAAAAATTTGTTAATTGAGAGATAATTCGTATATTTGCATCGAAATGGATGCTCGCACCATCCAGGAAGAAATTTAGAGCCTCGTAGAGTAGTTTCCGAAGTGCGAGTTCGGAGATGAAATACGGGGCTAAATTTTTACAATGAAACGAACGCTTTTAATCAATCAGCAGGCAGCGGTCGAATCAGGACTGGATGTGGATTTTACCGACCTTATCATTTTCGACTATATCAAAGACTTCGCAAATTCGTCGAAAATCATGAGGGTACAAATAGGAGAGCGGCAGTATTTTTGGTTATCACATACAAAGATAATGGAAGACCTCCCGCTTCTCGGTATTAAGACGAAAATTGGAATAATGAAGCGTTTAGAGCGCCTTATAAACGCCGGATTGCTTCTCAAGGCCCCGGAAAGCCAGCAGGCACAAAAGTCGCTCTATTGCTTCGGACCGCTGTATGATGTCATGATAAGCGCAGAAAATTTGTTTACACCTCAAAACGAAAATTTCGAGGGCTCAAAACAAAATTTTAGAAGACCTCAAAACGAAAATTTCGAGGATAATTATAATAAAGATAATTTATTTACTAATACACCATCTGACGATGGTGTTATTACGCGCGCGAAGAAATCCGAAGAGAAACAATGTCTTTTTTCTTCGCTGGAAATCGCAAAGGACGTGAAGGCCGGGCTGACGGGCGAGTGGTACGAACTCTTCCAAAAATACACCGATGAAGGAATTGACATCATGGCCTACTTCGATGCCGTTTATAATTGGTCCGACAGGAAGAACGTGAAGCGCACCCGGAGGGGCTGGATTGCAACCATCCAAGAATGGATAAAGCGCGACCGGGAAAGCGGGCGCCTGAAAATGATGGCCGGAGCGAAGACGGCATCAGAGCGGGCATTTGAAGAGGCGGCGGCGGAATATTTGAAAGAGGGAGGATTCTATAAATGAGCCAGGAACTGACACTTTACAAGCCGAATCCCGTAACGGCTTCCCTGCCTTCCAGCCCGGCGGTCATTCGGGGGCTGGACCGGACGGAGCTGGCTATCATCCGGGCGGCGGCGGCGCCGGAGATAGGGACGATGCCGGCGGAAGCAGTGGCCGGGGAACTGCGGAAGAAACTCCCGATGCTTGCAATGGATGTCGGCTGCAAGATTACGCCCGGGGCGGAGTGGGACTATAAGGTCATGCGGATAACGGAAGTCTTGCAGACGAAGTACCCACGGCTTGCCCTGCCTGAAATCCGGGTGGCGTTCGATATGTTGCTGGCGTGGGAACTTGATGATTTTCTTCCCCGGTCATCCAGCGGCCAGCCGGACCGGGGACACTATCAGCAGTTTTCGCTGGAATATATCTGCAAGGTCCTGAACGCATATAACCGGAAGCGGGGGCGGGTATTGTCGAAGGCCCTGGACCTCCTGCCAGCGAGATTTCCCGCTCCGGAGGGAAAGCCGGAACGGGCATACCCGGAAAAGACATACCGGGAATGCATCGAGGCGTTTTTGTGGTATAAGTATCACGGGCGGATGCCGTCGCTTTCCTCCATCATGCGGGGCGTATTTTACGATATTCTTTCCCGTGCGGGTCTTGCGGATGAATTCGAGGTAACGGCGGAGATTCAGCGGGCGATATTCCAGCGGGCCATGAATGAGTACGCCCGTGCTGGGGAAGTGGGGGACTTGGAGCGGCTTCGGAAGAAAGGGGAGACGGCGGCGGAGTTGCAGGCCAGGGCGGCGATTGCGGCGCGGGACCGGGAACTTGAAAGGACCTTTGCGTGGATTGTCGAAAATGAAGTACAAATAACTGATTACATAACGATAAAAGATGAAAACTAATTGCATTATCGGAATTGACCCTGGTGCATCCGGCGGGATTGCCATCTATATCCCCGGGCAGCTGGTGCGGGTCGTAAAAATGCCGAAAGACCCGGCGGATTTCCGGGACTTGTTGGGGTACTACAAAGAGAACTATACCCCGCTCATCTTCATGGAGAAATTGACCGTCCGGCCGGATGACATCGCCGTTCAGGCCGGCGCCGCGAATATGGGCAAGTTGTATCGGATTCAGAAAATGATAGCGAATTTCGAACACATGAAGGCGCTGATGGAGGCGGACGGCATCCCGTTCGTGCTGGTCCATCCGCAGAGCTGGCAGACGCGGTTGAAACTCCGCACCCGGGGGGAGCATGAAGAAAAAGACGTCCGGAAGCGGCGCTATCAGGCATACGCCGCGAGTCAGTATCCGTCCGTCCGTGTAACGCTTTGGAACGCGGATGCCCTGCTGATAATGCACTTCGGGCGCTGGGCGCTGGTCAATGACTTGCAGTGGGTCAAATCGAATTTGCCGACAAAAGAACACGATAAAATCTTCTAAAACGATGAAAGCATATATAGCGAAAGATGATGCCGGAGTGCATCGGGTTTTCTGCCAGCGGGCTCGGCGGAAGTGGTGGTTTGAACTTGGCCGGCACCGGGCAACGGATGCGGAGTTCGCCCGGGCGCTGGAAGCGGGGGAAGTGGAATGGGAGGGGCGCATCAGGCGGGCCGGGGGATTATTTAAAGAAACTTAAAAAAATGGCATATAATTAAAAATAAATGATTATATTTGCATACGAAACGAATGACAAACCGCTCTTTGATAGAAATATATGCAGGATAGAGTAATGGTAACTCGCCGGATTCCATCATCCGGGGATGGCCGTTCGAGCCGGCCTCCTGCTACAATGCCGCAGTGATGCGTCTTTCAGCAATTGTTTTTCTTCATGGTTAGAGTTGGCACGCCGGAAAGACGGCGGACGAGGGAGCAAAGAGAGCCGAGGAGCAGCGGCGCGGGTGCGATTCCCGCCTCCCTTGCGAAAAATACCGGGTTGGAAGAAGTTCTTTATATCCAGCGAAAGGTTTCCCGGTTTACCGAGTAGCGCCTTATGTATAACACGAATAACGGAAAGAAAAGGCTTTCCCCGGTGAAAATCCGGCGGCATGGCATTTTATTCGGTGGAAGTGGTACACAGGTCAAGATGGAAGCCCGGACGCGAGTTCCGGCGGAAGTCGTAACGGATAAATAGCAAGTGCTATTTTGGCCCGGAATGCGATTTGGCGATAGGTTCTGCCTATGGGGGTTAAATTCCCTCCCGGGTTACGAATTAACCTTCATTATTAACCTTTAATCCAGGAATAAAAGGATTCCTGCACCGGGGTGGCCCGGTTATATTTCATGTCCTAAAAACCTATGCCGGGGGGAATGACCCGCAGCGGGAGCGATACCCGCCCCGGCAGCTCAATCAAACCGAGAAGAAAATGAAGTTAGACGAAGCCTTGAAACAAAAACTTGCACGGGTTAAGGCCCTGGAAGGAAAGACCGTGATGGATATAATCGCAAGCGATGACTTCCAGCGGATAATGTCGGCCTTTTGGTCGGCTCAGAAAGAGGACTACGAAGATGCCGTCAAACTCGTGAATCAGCAGCGGGCGGCCGGCATCATGAGCCGAATCCCGGGCCATCCTATTACCAACCTCGCACACCTGAAAGCGTCCGAAATGACGGCGGAGTATCTGGACGTCATCATGGGCCGCTGCACCCGCCCCTCACGGGAGCGGATATATATCCGGCAAATAGGCGAGCAGGTTTACCGAAACACCATCCTCGAAATCGCCGGGCGCGAGTTCCCGGAAGTCCTAGAATACCTGAAACCCGATGCGAGTAAATAGCATATACGCGACCGGGATAGTCACGGCGGACGGGAAACTCTCCATGTACATGGGAGCGCTGAATGACTTCTTTTCCGCCCACCGGGGGGAGCGGGTTATCGCGAGCTTCGAAGCCGTGCCGCTGGGTAGCCGGGCGGCGATGATTCGTTACTACATGGGTTGCGTTGTGCCGGAGGTCCGGAAGGCCCTGGCGGCGGAGGGGACTATTATGGGGAAGGGGGACACGGATTATTTCCTCCGTCGGAAATGTCCACTTTGCTGGGAGGAACGAGAGAACGGGGGGCGCTTCGAAGTGACGCGGATCCGGGAGGCCGGGGAGTTGGACCGGGAAGAAATGGGCTGGTTTTTGGAATGGGTTCGTGTTTGGTGCGTTGAAAACCTATATTTGATACTCGAAGACCCGAAAACGCTATAAAACGGCCCTATTTTGCAATATCTTTTCCGGGATGATAAATTATATATCTTTTGAAAGAAATCGCTTTAAAACGAAAATTTGACAAAAATAAGCATTATGGAAGCAATCAAAATGAATTACCCGCCGACTTATGTCTTGCAGTATACCCGAAAGTGGGCGGAGACGGACCGCGATAAGCGGACCGAGGCGGAGAATAACATGCTGGATGATATTTGCCGGATGGTAGGTATCGCCGCCGGAATAATGAAACCCACCGCCGAAAACGGGGGAAATAATGTATAACTTCAAACTAACAAACAAAATGAGCGAAAGCAAATTTTCCTTGAAAAAGGTAAAACTCCTTCCAGCCGGGGGCTTGGAGGTTGAGTACAGCAAGATTGAAGTCCGGGATGCCACTTCGGCCGTGACGGACTACAAGGCGAAATTCGAAGATGCGGAGCTCCATCCCGATCTGCTGAATGCGTTCCGGGAACTTGCCCCGCTGGTGGCGAAAGCCATCGGCTTGACCGCGTTCCTTTCCGCCGTGAATGATGCCGAGCTGCCGGAGGGCCTCCGGGAGAAATTCTCCGACTTGGCCGACGAAATGCGGAATCGAATCGATGTCCGGGGGATTTCCTTGAGCGGGGATGATGAAGACGAGGGGGGCGTTATCACTGCCGTCCTGGAAACGAAAAACGGGTTGAAGACCTGCATCAATACCCCGCGAATCAAGTTCAAGCAGGTATCATACGGCTTCGAGGAAAGGCTGGATTATTTGGTCCAGAGCATCCGCGAAGAGGTCCGGGCGTTCATCGTGGAAGGAAAGACGGCGGCGCCGTCGCTTTTCGGAGGCGAAGAATGAGAGTGCAGTACCCGGTCCTGATAGATACCCGCGCGGGCTACGATTATACCGTTTCCCGCGGGTTTGAGCCGCTGATTGACCGGCGCTTTGAGTTGCCGATTGAGCTGCGGGTGGAAATCCAGCGGGCGAAGTTCGGGGCCGGGCACTCTCCTGAAGAAAATGAAAGGTTCTATCAGTGGTGCTGGGCGCATCTTCCGCACGTGTGCGAAGAGACGGGAAAGCCCCTCCGGCAGTATTCGGCCGTGTACGTTTCGCACATACTGACCCGGGGGGCGTACCCGGAGGCGGCGCATGACCCGCGCAACGTCAATATCCTCTCGTTTGAGCAGCATAATATCTGGGAGAATGGCGACCGGGAACGGATGCGGATTTGGCCGGGCAATAGGTTACGGATAGAGCAAATAAAGAGCGAATATAACAAGTTAAAATTTTGAGCAATGAACGAAGTTTTTTTGATGGGTAACGTGGGCCAAGACCCGAAAGTTACCGATTTCGAAGGCGGCGGGAAAGTCGCACAATTCAGCCTTGCCACCACGGAACGCTTTACCCGGAAGAAAGAGGATGGCACCGTGGAGAAAGTGGAGGACACCCAGTGGCACAATATCGTCGCTGCCCGGTCCGGGATTGCAAAGGTCGTAGAGCAATTCGTAAAGAAGGGGACTCCGCTCCTGATTGAAGGCCACCTCCGGAATCGGAAATACACGAAGCGGGACGGGAGCGAAGGGTATATCACGGAAGTTGTCATCGACGATATGACCCTGCTGGGTAAGCGAGAGGGGAACGGGGGAGCGCCGGCGCCAGAGCCGGAAGAAAAAAAGGGAGTAGATGATTTGCCATGGTAGGGAATGAAAAAAAAGAGGGGGCCGTTGAGAGATTCACGGCCCTTTCAATTTCCCAGCCGATGGCATCGCTTCTTTGCGTCCCATCATGGGAAGACCGGGAGGGAAAGGCCCACGCGGCGCGGAGCATCTTCATTGATACCGAACGCTGCGAAAGGGTAGAGCCGTGCGGGGAGTTGCTGATATGCTCCCGGCTGGATTCCGATGGCGAAACAATCGGCCTTGTGGATTTCTACGCGGTCAAGAAAACGGATGATTTCACGCCGGAGGAATGGCAGGCGGCCGGGCTGAAACCGGGCGAGCGGTCGGGCTGGGGGTATTTCTTCAGGAATCCCCGCCGGGTGGTAGAGATGCCCGTGGAGCGGGAGTATGATTTTGAAGAGGTGGAGTTCCCGGCGGGGGAGATTACGGAATATCCGCGGGTCTTGCGCCTCGGGGCTGATGGATACCGAAAAGTGACGGGGCGATGAGGTGCAGCGGGTGTCTGGCATACTGCAAAGATTTGGGAGGTTTCGGCCTCCCTTTCTGCCTGGAATACGGGATAATCGTCCGGCCGGAGGACGAATTTTGCGAAAAAACTGCAAAAAATTTTGCAGACAAAAAAAAATGTGTTAATTTTGCAAGCGAAACAGAACAACAAACCATTTAAGACCCCGGCCGGGCGGTTACACGGAGATGAATATGAATGCTACTATTTACGTGAAATCCTTGCTAATTTCCCCGGAGCTCGAAATGTTTACGGGCGCAACAATCGAAATCAACCACATGCCGGGTATCGGCCTCCATGTGGTCGGAATGCCTGACGAGAAAGTGAAAGAGACCCTCCTGCGGGTTATCACGGGCTTGCAGGCCCTGGGGTATCATATCCCCGGGGAGAAAATCGCCATCAATATCGCCTATGACCTTCCGGCATATATTAACCGCAACGCCTTCCGCTGGGAGCTGCTGGATTATGCCATTGCCCTGGGCCTGATGCGCGTCCTGGGGACCCCGTGCCACACGGGCAAGTATTACGTCGGGGAGATGGCGCTGGACGGGACCATCCGACAGCTCCGGCCGGAGGACCTCCGGGTTATCCTGGACCACTACGCCATCGAAGCGCCGGTGTACGGGTCAAGAACTTTGGAGGCAAAGTAATGGAAGGGCAGGTTTATAAATTCGAGGTGTCCCGGCGGAAGACCGGGGACCTCGACCATGAGCCCATCAAGAACGGGCAGAAAGCGTGCGAATTTTGCTTCAAACACCTCGATGGCCTGTTCAAAGAATGGCGGGAAACCAGTGTCGGCATTTACCTGGACAAAGAAAATCGCGCACTCGGTTATGAGATTATCAGCACGGGAACGGCGGACGCTTGCCTCTTCGATACGAAGCAGCTTATTCGCTCCGCCTGCCTCGTGGGAGCAAATTCCGTTATCGTGGCTCAAATCCTTCCGTCCCAAGTTTTATTGGAAGCCCAGCGAAGAGCAAATGGATTGTCTTCAAGGGGCTATCGATGAAGCAGAATCCGAAGGATTACATAATTTACGGCAAGGGCTTGCTGATTTAATGAAATCACTAAAAAAACTACTTTAGCCATGGGAAAATACATTGATTCCGAAAAACTGATTGCTAATATAAAAAGGCGAATAGAACTTTTGGAAAATGGAACCGGAAACCCTGAAGTGATGAAACGGGTGGAAGGTGTTCTAAAAGGGTATAATTCTATCCTTTCTTTTATCGACTCTCTCCAGCAGGAGCATCCGGAGGTGGATTTAGATAAGGAGATTGAGGAACATGTCATATATATGCCTCATGGAGAATTTGCATCTGATAACGAACGTCAAGAAGATGTGGAATGGGCAAGAAAAGAATTCCGCCACTTCTTCGAACTTGGACTTAACGCAAGAAAGGAGGAATAATATGGCATATATTGACGCGGAAAAGCTGAAAGAACTTATTGACGAGAAATGGAAAGAACTTGCCGATAAGAATGTAAAAGTTGGCGGAGGTAAATGGGATGCTGAAATCAGTACATATCTATCAGTATTGAGGCTCATCGACTCTCTCCATCAGGAGATATCCAAAGATACAGACATTCTTCGTACCAAGCTCGTTAATTTTCTTGTAGGAAATGGCATACAAGAAGACAAGGCAAAATACTTAGCTGATAGAATATCTGATATCTATGGTGTGCAAAGGTATATGGATGGTATTTGCGATACAGCAAATGCATATGAACATGAGCATCCGGAGGTGGATTTGGAAAAAGAGATAGAATGGGAGTGGGTTCATCGCGAGAAGCAGGAAGTAGACCTTATTGAGTGCGCTGAGATGGATAAGGAGGAGTTTGCAAGATTTGCCCGCCACTTCTACGAACTTGGATTAAACGCAAGAAAGGAGGAATAGATATGATAAACGCAAAAGACTTGATGATTGGGGACCGGGTGCGCTGGAACACGGCGAACGGGTTCCGCTCCGGGGAAATTATCAGCATTGAGTATGTGGTCCGGGTTGATAGGTCCGGAGGGATTATCAGGGCGGAAGCCGTGAGCCTGGAACGGATTGAGCCGGGGGAATAATCCCCGGTTTCTTTCCCTCCGGCGGGGAATGGCCCAAAAACGGCCCTTAAATCGATTTTCTCCCCGCGGATGATAAATTATATTACCGGGAAAAGATAACGCGAAATAAAAGAGTTTTTGATAAAATAACTATTTGAATATGGAAACGGAATTTTCACAACAATTTGAGCAGGCGCTTCGGAATATCGCCCAGCAATTCCAGGGGGTAATGATGAAAGAAGTCAAAAAAGCCATCAAGGCCGAGGGGCACGATTTCGAGGGGGGATATCAGCAGGGATACCGGGCCGGGAAAGAAACGATACTTGAACATTTCCCCGCCTGGAAGATTGCCCCGAAGGATGACTACGTGACGGAGGCCGTGCTGGCGATGTGCTCCGGCTTCGGGATGCGAGTGCTCTATCGGGGGCAGCTCATCAAAGAGGGATGGAAGTATATTTCTATCCGGTCATTGAAGTTGCTTCCTGTTGAGGAAGAAGAAAAAAGCGAAAAAAGTTAAAAAAATTTTGCAGTATTAAAAATAATTGTTAATTTTGCACCCAGAAACGAAACAATAAACCTTTTAACCGGACCGGGCCGATTCCCGGAAAAGATTATGAAAAACACAATTTATTATGTTGACGGGGTGCGGGTTTATTTGGACCAGAAAGAGCGCCCGATTTCCACGCTTATCGATGTATGCGACGAGTTGGCCCAGAGCCTCGAATGCGAGTTTGAGCTGCGGGTTTATTCGGATTATCGCTGGATGCAGGGGGCGTTCCTTGTGGACCGCTTCGGGGGCCTGGCAGTCCTTTTCCGTTACCGCTTCGAATTCGGGAAGTGGGAGCTTGCCGGGGAGCATGGGACATATATCCCCTACAATAGCCTCGCGGAGTTGCTGGCCGTTGTCCCGGATGCCGTCCGGGCCGAGTGGGAAGCGCGGGAAAATGTGGAATCGGTAAATTGCGACTAAATCATGACCATCGAAGAAAAACGGGCATTGCTTCGACCAATGCCAGATTACGTGAATAAAGATGCCGGGATATGGCTCTTTAATGACCATTTCCAAAACTTCAAAGTCCACCAGATTCCCCGGGCGCAAATGATAATTGCGGATCCGCCGTATAACCTCGGGATTGATGCCTACGCCAGCAATCCGAAATGGTATAAGGACGGGGACAATAGCAACGGGGAAAGCGAACTTGCGGGGAAGGAATTCTTCGACACGGATAAGGATTTCCGCCCGGCGGAATTCATGCACTTTTGCTCTCAAATGTTGCGTCCCGAACCGAAAGCCGCAGAGGGGAAAGACCTGGGGAAAAACGGCAAAAAAACGGGGGGGGGCACCTTGTATGCTTCTTTTCTGCGGATTCGAACAGCAAATGTATTACATTGAACTCGGGAAGCGATATGGGTTCAATCACTACATAAATCTCGTATTCCGGAAGAATTATAGCCCGCAGGTCCTGAAAGCAAACATGAAGATTGTCGGTAATTGTGAATACGGATTGATTCTTTACCGGAATCGGCTACCGAAATTCAACAATGACGGGAGGATGATTTTCAACTGCATGGATTATCCCCGGGACGAAGATACCTGCCGCGTGCATCCCACGCAAAAGGGGGTTCAATTATTGGAGCGCCTGATTAGCATTTTCACGGACGAGGGGGATGTAGTGATTGACCCCACCGCTGGGAGCGGCACATCATTGCTGGCGGCGGCGAACCTGGGCCGGAAGGGGTATGGATTCGAAATCAAGAAAGATTTCTTCCGGGATGCAACGACAAAGGTCTTGCCGTTCGTACAAAGGAAACTATTTTAACAATTCCGGGGGGCTGGGAGGGAAATAGGTATTGCTCTCAAATCGCACCGGTCCCCCGTTTTTATTTCATATAATATCATGACAAAAGAGATAGCAACAATCATTTTTATCCTTGCCGCAGCCGTGGCAGTTTTGCTTGTGGCTGGATGCCTATTTTTCGGGATTTTGTATACATTCAGGAAAAGGGATTGAGACATGGCAGATTTTGAAAAGAAAGTATCGAGGGCCGTCCGGTTGCTTCAATCCATCCCGCAAGATGGGATTGTGGAAGTAAGTTATTCCGGAGGGAAAGATTCTGACTGCATCCTGGAACTCACGAAGATGGCCGGGATTCCATACGAGGCCATTTACAAAAATACAACGATTGACCCTCCGGGGACCATCAAGCACGCCCGGGAGATGGGGGCTACCATCGTCAAGCCGCGGGAGACCTTCGAAGAGATAATAGCCCGGTGTGGATTCCCGAATCGTTTCCGGCGATTCTGTTGCTCGGTCCTGAAAGAGTACAAAATCAAGGACCGGGCCATCCAAGGGGTAAGACGGGACGAAAGCACGAAGCGGGCGGCGAGATACAAAGAGCCGGAGCAATGCCGTTTATATGAACATGGGGAAAAGGTGCGGGTTTATCTTCCCCTGCTGGACTGGACAAATGACGATGTGGAACGATTCATCCGGGAGCGGGGGATAAAGTGCGCCCCGGTCTATTATGATTCCGAAGGGTGTTTCCATGTCGAGCGGCGGCTGGGTTGCCTTTGTTGCCCGCTCATGAGTATCAATAAACGAAAAGAAGAATTTCGGAAGTATCCGAATATGCTGAAATTCTACTTGAGGGGGGGGCAGAAATTCATGGAGAGCTGTCACGGGGAAAAGGTACGGGAACGCTGGGATGGGGATGTGTATAAGTATTTGATGGCAGATTTATTTGTTGATAGACCGAATAAAAATACCTTACACGAATTCAATGAATCACTTTCCGGGGGATTATTCCCGGACCAGGAAATCGACGCGAAGCAATTTCTTGAGGATTATTTCGAAGTCAATCTTGATATTTAAGTTATGCGCCCTCCGGAAACGGGGGGCGTTTTAATTTTTTGAATAATTCGCAAAAAAACGCCATATTTGCCCGCAGAACGTCCCGAATGGAAGGGAATGATAAATTACCCATCCGCGGGGCGAAAGTGTTTCAAAACGAAAATTCTCACTAATTAAGACCACAATGGGAGAAATTTATAACAAAACAATCCTGCGCCCGCTGGCCGGGTTGCAGTTCCATCCGTCCAATCCACGAATCCATAGCGAAGATAGCACGAAACGGCTCGCCGCGTCGATTCAGGAAGACCCGGCATATTTTGAAGCGCATCCGATTCTCTTGAGTGACCGCACCGGGGAACTTGTGATTATTGGCGGCGAAGGCCGGTGTCGGGCAGCACGGTTACTGGGGATGGAAAAAGCGCCGACATTTCTCTTCAAGGGGCTCACAGAAGAGGACGAAGTGAGAATCATGCAGAAAGATAATTCGCACTCCGGGAAATGGGACGGGGCGAAACTTGAACAGATGGCCAAAAAGTTCGGAGAGGCAAAAATCAAGACATGGACACAAGGCCTGGAATGGAAGAACCTCCCAAAATGGGATGGCACGGAGTTGAAACATGACAAAGAGGATGAAGTCGGCGAATATGGAGATTTTGTTGAAAAATTCAAGACAAAACTAACAACGGATGACTGCTACACCCCGGCGCTGGTATATGAGCGCGTTCGCGCATTCGTGGATTCTCATCTGCTACCTTTGGAGGGGCGCAGGGTTATGCGGCCATTTTACCCGGGCGGGGATTATCAGAAGGAGGATTATTCTGATGGAGCTGTCGTGATTGACAATCCGCCATTTTCCATTTTTTCGCAAATCGTTCGCTGGTATAGTGAAAGAAAAATCCCGTTTTTTCTTTTCAGCCCTGCGCTGACGGGGTTCGTGGCGCGGGAAATTCCTGGGCTGACCTACATAGTCGTCGGTGCTGCGGTTGTCTATGAGAATGGGGCGATTGTCCGAACCTCGTTTATTACGAATCTCCGGCTAGAGCTGCGGATATGGATTAGCCACGAACTCTACAAGGCAATCGAGGACGCACAAGTGACGGAAGACAAACGGCCACCGAAATTCATCATGCCGAAAGAGGTCATTACCCAGGCGCGAATTATGAAATTGGCGGACACCTATGATTTTGAAATCCCGGCTGGAGAAATTATCAGCACTATTTCATCTCTGAAAGATAAGGAGACCGGGGAAAATGTTGATTTGTTTGGGGGGGGCTATATTATTTCAGAGAGTAAGGCAATAGAGCTTCGGGAACGGGAACGGGAACGGGAACGGGAACTGGAACAATGATAAAACGGCCGTATTTCGCATGAACGGGGGAAAGATATATAATTCATCGCCCGGGAAAAGAAAACGCCTTAAATCAAAAATAACGAGAAAATAACTATGGAACGAGAATTTACATTCATTGACGAAATGCTCGAAGCCAGCCTCTTCCCCGGCGGGGAAATAGTCAAGACGGGAAAGGAGGTATGTAATGCCTTCGAGGGAGTAATCCGGGCGAAGGCGACCATCATCCAGGACCTCGGGCGAATAGAGAACGCTTTCCAAATCATGCGGAAGCGGCATCCGGAAGTATTGGAGAGTTTCTTCCGGAAATACATAAAGCTGACCCGGCCGGAGGACTACGAGAAATGCGTCCGGTCCTTCGGCTGGAAAGAAGTAACCATCAATAACAACGGAGGTGCATCATGAAGACCGAACAGGGGGAAAAGAAAAGCCGCCCCGGGAGAAAATCCCTCTATACTCCCGAAGTAGTAGAAATAATCCGGGCAACCATCGCAAAGGGGGAGAGTGAAGCCGAGGCCTGCCGCCGGGCCGGAATCAGCGACGAGACGATGCGGATATGGAAGCGGGACAAATTGGAATTTTTGGCAGTCGTTAAAGGTGCAGAGAAGGAGGCGCGGGAATGGGAAATGAACGGCCTTCTCGCAGCTGCAAAGAGGTCGCTGCGGGTGCTCATAGAGGGGCAGGAGTACGAAGAGACGAAGACGGAATATGAGCAGGACCCGGCCAATCCAGCCCAGCCGCGAATCAAGCGCCAGACGGTAACGACAAAGAAGATACTGCCGAACGCGACTGCGGTTATCTTCGCCCTCTGCAACCGTGACCCGGAGAATTGGAAGCAGCGCGTGGAGCAGGACATCCGGGGGACGCTGAACGGCGACGTGACTTCAAGCGTAAACCTGGACAAAGTGCCGGACGATGTGCTGGCGAAGGTGCTGGAGGCCCTCCGGGACTAATATGGCGGGCTTTGGCAAAATGAGCGGGCCGGGCGACCCGAATGGTGATATTATCGTTATACACCTGGGGAAGTCGCTAACTGATGAGCAGTTCGAGCGCGTTCAGAACTCCGTCATAGCATTTATGAACGCACGCTGGCCGAATGTGGCGGATATTGGGATAGATAATTGAGCCGAAATTGTTCTTTTGGTAGAATCCTTCCGGAGGGCGGAGACCGGAAAAAGGGCGGATTTATTGTCAAAAGGTCGAAAAAGGGGAAAAATGACTGATAACGACATCAACATATACAAGCGATTGAGCGCGCACCCGGAATTGTTCCAGCAGGCGGGGGCGCGTCGGCGTCTGGTATGGTTCGCGGAGTACATGGACCCGAAGTTTCAGGCAACGCCGTTCCACGTGGCCTACTATTCCGTGCTGGACCGCTTCGCCCGGGGGGATATAAAGAAGCTCATCGTCCAGGCCCCGCCGCAGCATGGCAAGGCATTGGTGGAAGATACGCCGGTATTAACAACAAAAGGATGGAAGCGGCATGCCGACCTCCAACCTGGGGATTATATCTTTGGGGAAAAGGGGGAGCCGCGTCGCGTTCTATGGAATAGCGGTGTTTATAAATGCGAATCGCAATATGTGAATTTCGCTGATGGTTTTTCTATGATTGCAGCCCGGCAGCACGAATGGGTAATATATGCAGACCACGACGACCATAAAGGCCGTATTCGTGAAATAGTAGAAACGCAAAATATATTTGCCAGGCGGAATCGACGCAGCCCTTATATCATGGCAGATGCGGTTATTGATATGCCCGTGCGAAATTTGCCGATAGAACCTTATTTGCTGGGCGTGTGGCTGGGGGATGGAAATAGTTACGACAAATGGATTTCTTGCGGAGAAAAAGATATTGAGCATTTGCGCCCGTTGTCGCTTGAAATAAAGAAAGATAGAAACGCATATCGAGTACATTTGCGCGGTCTTGAAACGACGTCCCTCAGGCAGCTTGGCGTTTTATTCAATAAGCATATTCCAATCGAATATTTGTTGTCTGATGAAAGCAGCCGCCGGGAATTATTGCAGGGGTTGATGGATACAGATGGCACGGTTAACACTCGCGGAACCTGTGAATTTTGCCAAAAGGAGGGAAGATTAGCGGATGATATGTATTTGTTGCTCCGCTCCCTGGGATATAAGCCAACCCGACACAAGTATATCGCCCGGTTATATGGGAAAGATTGTGGGAATAAGGTTCGTATAATGTTTAACCCGGACAAATCTGATGCAGTATTCAAAATACACCGAAAGCAGGGAAGATTGGATAACAAGGAACGTCCCGACCGCACTGACAAAAAACGATTCTTCATTGAATCCGTTGATGATTATGGAATAGCAAATGTGAATTGTATTGAAGTGGAGGGTGGAATATATCTTGCGGGATACGAACTTGTTCCGACGCATAATTCACAAGGTTCCAGCCGTTTCCTTCCGTCGCAGATGTTGGGGATAAATCCGGACCTCAAAATCGGCATTTTGTCGTATGCCGATACCATCGCAAAAGACTTCAACCGGGACTGCCAGCGGATAATCGACTCGCCGGAGTATGCAGCGACATTCCCGGACACGAGACTGAACGGGTCAAACGTCGTGACCGTGGCGGATTCATACCTCCGCAATTCATCCGTCTTTGAAATAGTCGGACACCGGGGCGGGCTTCGTGCCGTGGGTCGCGGGGGTGCGCTTACCTCCAAGACGCTGGACGTGGCAATCATGGACGACCTCTTCAAGGATTCGAAGGAAGGAAATAGCCCCGTTGTCAGGGATGCCGCGTGGGATTGGTACACGAAAGTTGTCCGCACCCGTCTGCATAATGATTCGCAGGAACTCATCGTCTTTACCCGGTGGCACGAAGACGACATCATTGGGCGCATCCTGAAGAGTGAGCCGTATATCAGGGCGGAGCGCTGGAGCGACCTTGACGGGGTGCCGGATAATACCTGGGTCCTCGTGAACTTCGAAGCCATCAAGACGGGCGAGCCGACGGAGATAGGCCCGCGGCGGGCGGGGGAGGCGCTATGGCCGGAGCGGCATTCGCTGGAAAAACTAATGGCCTTGCGGGATCTTGACCCGGTGGGCTTCGAGTGCCTGCACCAGGGCAATCCGGGGAGCGCGGAAGGGCGGCTCTTCGGGCCGTTCAAGACCTGGACCAGCAAGGAGGATTACGGGGTCGTGGTCCGCTCCGGGTGTTACGTCGATGTGGCGGACGAGGGGAGCGATTTCCTTTGCGCCATCACTTACGACGTAGTGAAATCGCCGAACGTTTTCTTCAACGAAAAGACCGGGCGGATGGAGGCGCTATTGTTCGCCCTCGTGACGGATGTAGAGTACACGGACGAGGGGACGGAAGTGACGGAGGTAACGGTGCCCCGGCTTATCAACTCGAACGGGGTACAGAAAGCATGGATAGAAAGCAATAACGGCGGCCGGCAGTTCGCCCGGACGGTGGAGAAGAAAGTGCGGGCGTCGGTAGTGGCCTTCTATCAGAGCGACAATAAAGAAAGCCGGATAGTGACGAACGCTGCCTTTGTCAATCAGCAGGTCATCATGCCGCTGGGATGGGATAAGCGATACCCGGCCTTCTATGACCATGTTACGAAATTCTTGCGGCAGTTCGGCGCCAATAAATCCGATGACGGAATCGACTGCCTGACGGGAGTATGGGAAAAGGAGATAGCGCCGGGGAATACGATGCCTTACTCTCACGCAAATCGTGGCGTATCGGTCCGGTAACGGCGGAATGGCCGTTTATTTTCGATTTACGGCATTTTCTCTCCGGGGATGATAAATTTATTGGATTACAAAATAAAATCGAAATACGGCGTTTTTTCGGAAAATTAACTATCTTTGCGCCAAGCGGCGAAGGGAAGCCCAAAAAAACGAAACAATCATCACTAAACTTTCAAAACTATGTCTCTTAATTGTCAGTGCCCTTCGGCCGCGGCCATTGCCAGCGTACCGAATTACACGTGCCCGGTGAATTTCGGGCAGATTCAGAAGGCCGCAATCTGCCGCCTCACGAAAGCAGACGGGACGAAGGTCTCCTTCACGAACGCAGCGGACATCAAGCTCAAAGCCAGCTGGACCGCGAAACTCTCCGCCGAGGATGGCGAGAAGATTGTCATCACTCCGTACATCAATGCCCCGGCGGATTCAGGCGGCGACGCCCGCATGAGCGGCGGCGGCAACGACGACCTGGGCGGAATCCCGGAAGTCCTCGGAAGTGAGCCGGTGCAGTTCACGGGTCAGATGCGTTCCATCCCGCAGGCCATCGCGAAGGCCCTCAAGAGCCTCGCTTGTGAGGCGAACGTCGGAAACCTCGGTGTTTTCCTCTTCGACGAGAATGGAAACATCGAAGCCATCCAGGACGCGACGACCCCGACGACCTATTACCCTATCCCCGTCCGGGCTTTCTTCGTCGGCGACAAAATACACGGAAACTACGAGGCGAAAGACAATAACCCGATTTCGTGGTACTACGCCGAGAACTATTCCGACAACCTTGCCATCGTCACGCCGACGGACTTCAATCCGCTGACTGATCTCCAGAACGCGGAATAGGTATGGCGGCAAAGCAAACGAAGATAGTGCTCCGCGCGGGCGCGGTTGAGCGGGAGTTCAGTTTCTCCCACGCGGAGCGCCTGCTTCGGATGCCCCGGTCCGGGTGGGAAATTCCGGAAGGTTCAAAGTACGAATTTGTTGACAATGGGCTACAGCGTCGAAGAAATAAAGCGCAAGATTGACGAGCACGAGGGAGGGGTTGCCCTCTCCCGTGCACGTTTGCATCAGGACCGCATCAAGCTGCACACGATTAAGCGAGTGACGCCGTTCAACGCGCCATTCGCTTCGACTTCGCTGGTGCAGTTCTTGGCGATGGTCGAAAACATCCTGCCTCATGACAAATTCGTACTCTTCAAGTCGCTTTTCCGTTACCCGGTCAAGTCGAATGAAATCGTTGATACGTGCTTCGCCAAGTTGAGCCGCATCTTCGACGGGCGCAATCCCTCCTTCAATTATCAGTTCAAGGACCAGGCGGAGCGCGACGATTGGGAAGAATACCGGGCGAATAAGTTGCACGAGCCGGAGGTATGGAGCACGAAAGGATGGGAATTTTTCAAGAGCGAAATCAATTCCGTCCTCATCGTGGACCTACCGAAGGAACAGACCAGTGAACGCCCGGAGCCGTACTTCTATTGGCTGCCTATTTCCGACGTCATCGCCTTCAAGGCGAATCCCACCACGGGGCAGATGGATTATATCGTCTTCCGCCGGCCTGGCCGGGTTATCGTCCTGGATGATACCTCATACCGGGAATGGGAGGATAAAAAGAACACCGGCCGTATCAGCGGATTGCCCCTCGTGGAAGCCCCGCATGACCTCGGCTACTGCCCGGCGCGGTTCTTTTGGAACGTGCCGCTTTCGCTTGAAGAGCCGGACGTGAAGGAAAGCCCGTTGTCGTCGCAGTTGGAGGCGCTGGATTGGTTCGTTTTCTTCCATATCAGCAAGCGGCAGCTCGACCTGATGGGCGCTTATCCGATTCTCTCCGGATATGAGCAGCAGTGCGATTTCTCGAACTCCGAAACGGGCGACTACTGCGACGGGGGCTACCTCCGGGATAAGCAGGGCCGTTACCGTTTCGATGCCGCCGGCATGATGCTGATGTGCCCGAAGTGCGGGAAGAAACGGGTCATCGGTGCGGGGTCGTTTGTCGAAGTGCCGGTGCCGAACGCGGACGAAAATCAGCCCGACCTCCGCAATCCGGTGCAGATGCTCAGGGTGGACCGGGATTCGCTGGATTACAACGTCGAAGAAGAAAAGCGCCTCCGGGGGGACATCATCACGGCCGTGGTCGGACAGGACGAGATTGTGACCGACCGGGACGCTTTCAACGAGCAGCAGGTCCGGGCGAACTTCGAGAGCGTGACTACCATCCTTAACCGCGTGAAGCGGGGCTTCGAAGACGCGCAGACATGGACGGACGAAACCATCTGCCGCCTGCGTTATGCCGGGGACTTCATCGCGGCGCGTATCAACTACGGCACGGAGTTCTACTTGTACACGGCCGACGAACTGCGGGAACGCTACCGGAAGGCGAAGGAAAACGGCGCAAGCGAGAGCGAGCTGGACATCTTGAAAAACACCATCCTTGAGACGGAATACCGCAGCGACCCGGTGCAGCTCCGGCGGATGCGGATTCTTTCGGACCTGGAGCCGTACCGGCACATGAGCCGGGAAGAGTTGAACGACCTGCGGGAAGCGGGATTGATAGACCCGGTGGATTTCCGCCTGAAAATGGACTTTTCCGGACTTATACGGCGCTTTGAGCGGGAAAACATAAATATCCTCAACTTCGGGTCCGCGTTGCCGTATTCGCAAAAAATCGAAAAAATAGCCGCCATCCTGCGGAGTTACGTCACGGGGGCGGGAAACGAATAACCTCAATCAAACAAACACACTATGAGCAATTACAATGTACCGAAAGGGGAAGAGAGACTCTTCCATGTTCGTCAGGAGCTTGTGCAGTACGACCCGAAGACGGGCCGGAAGTTGAGCAAGCCCGCCGTCAAGAAGTACGGCATGAAGATTTTTCTGACGACGCTCCGCGACCGCCTTGCGCAGCAGGGCTACACGCTGGAAATCCTGCATGACCCGCGCACGTATGAGGTCGCGAAGGTCGAGGAGGCGAAGGCCATTGCCGACGCCGAGAAAGCCGCGAAGGATGCCGCCGAGGCGAAGGACGCCGAACTCGCCGCGCTGAAGGCCGAACTTGCCGCCGCGAAGAAAAAGCTGGCGAAGGCCGAAAAGGACGCCGCGAAAAAGGGAAACAAACCTGCCGCCCCGGCGGAAGAAAAGAAGGAGGACTAAGCCATGCCCAGCATTGCACAGCAGGACTATATCGTCATCGCCCCGAAGGTGGCAGATATTGAACATGATGCCTACGCCCTCGGGTATTTGGCGAAAATCCTTGAAAAGAAGGATACCAGCATCTTTGATGTTATTATTAAGTATGACGGTCTCAATAGTTCGAAAATAAGTGGGGTTTGTGAAGGTGAAGAAGACTTCAGCGCAAGCGTGGCTTTTATTGTATCAGAGGACCCAACAAAAATATACTACATTTTAATCCCCTATACTTCCACCCAGTACGAAGGTCTGGCCGCAGTACAGGAGGCAGGAGTGGAAGATTCGGACCTACCGGACCTAAAAGAAAAATTACCTACGTTAGAAAGGTCGGATGATGGATTTCTATATGAAGAACAAACGGCAACTATTATGACCGACCTCGAAGGCCACAAAATTTCCGTTACTGCCGCTGACGGCAAACTTGCCACGGTAGCCGTTTCGGAAGAGACTGACCCGGACGGCATCCAAGTCCCCTTCGAAGAAATCCAGAAACTCGTCGGCCTTCCGATTACGGTTTAGCGCCCGGACCGGGGGCGTGAAATTCCCGGCAAAAAAGGGTTTAACACATTAAGCAAAAAAAGGGAAAATTATGCTTACAACTGAAATTTTGAAAGCGAACGCCGGACTGGCGGGGCTTAACGACGAACAAATCAATATCATTACCGAACTATCGCGGAATGACGAAGCGCAGGTCATCGGGACCCGCATCGGGGAGATTTACGGCGGATTGGATGCCGATATCCTCGCATCTTCGGGCATGGCGAAAGAGGGGACGGAAAAGACCTACGATTACGCCAAGCGGGTAATTGGCGCAATGAAGGAAAAGTCCTCCGGATATGATGCGAAGGTGGCGGAAGTGACCGCGCTGGAAGCCGAGAAAACCCGGCTGGAAGGAATCATCGCGAAGGGGGGCGCAGACGAAGAAACGAAGAAGCAACTGGGGCAGGCCCGTGCCGACCTCGCCGCCGTGCAGAAATCGTACACGGAATTGCAGTCGAAGTACGAGACGGAGAAGACCGCGCACGAAAAGGCGCTCTTTGAAGCGAAGACGGCCGGGGAGTTTTCCTCCGCCGTCACGGGCTTCAACTTCAAGCCGGAAATCACGCCCGCCGTGCAGAAACTCCTGCTGGACCAGGTCGTCGCGAAGGTCAAAGGGATGGACCCGGAATTCATCGACGACGGAAAGGGCGGGAAGGTTCTCGCCTTCAAGGAGGGTGGCGTCGTAAAGCGCAACCCGAACAACGGCCTGAATCCGTTCACGGCCCGGGAACTCGTGGAAGCCGAACTCAAGGGAATGGGAATCCTTGCGGAGGGGCGGAATCAGACCGGCACCGGGACGGAAGAAAGGCATGAGACCGGAAACTTCGCCGTGGACATCGCCGGGGCGCGCACCCAGACGGAAGCCTACGACATCATCGCCAAGCAGCTGATGGCCGAGGGTAAGGCCAAAGGCACGAAGGAATTCGAAGAGGCGATGACGGAAGCCTGGAAGACCCACAACGTGAAGGCCCTTCCGGTCCGGTAAGCATCCCAAGATACGAGGCAAAGGGACAGCCGAAAAAAGAACATCCATTAACAACTAAACATTTCAAACTATGTCGCTTATTGCAACTCGCCTCCAGAATTGGAGGATTGAAAATCCGGAGTTGGACCGCAACATGGCCCGGCCGCTGGAGTACGGCGCCCTTGACTTCTTCATCGAGCAGACGGACGCCACGAACTCCATCATCAACCCTTTCCTGCGCCAGCGGGCTTTCGAGTGCATCGGAAACACCGTGCGGGTGCCCGTCATCAACTACGACGGCGATGTGACGGTCAGCAATGTCCGTTCTTGCGTCATCGGAGACGACGAGAATACCTCCGCCCTGTTCACGATTCAGTGGACCACCCTTTCGGTCGGCTTCACGATGGTCCCGCAGCTCTACCGGAACAACGAGATTTCCTACGACCATGACTTCGCCCGCAAGATGGAGAAGGTGTGCCGCGCTCTCGCTACCGAGCTGGACAAACTCGCTATCGCCGCCCTGGAGACCGCCAAGACCCAGGTCTATCGCGACGCCCTCTACTACACCATCACGGGCGATTCCGTGCAGGTGCCGTGGAATGCTCGCTTCGACTTCCTGGCCGACATGAACTCCATCTTCCGCGCGAACGCCTACCCGGGCATGCTGCATGTCATCGGCAACGCCGGCATCGACAGCATCGTCCGCAAGCTCGCCCAGCATGACATCTACAACGATGTCAATAAGCGCAACGAGTGGGCCGGAAAGGTCTTCCACTTCACGAACAACGTGCAGAATGAGACCGGGGTCTTCGCTACCTCCTACCTCGTCGAAGACGGGAACGTGGCCGTCCTGACCCGCGTGGACCGCGAGGCCCTCGCCGGCACCCGTGCGAACTTCCACGAGTGGGATGTCGTGACCCTGCCCTTCATCAACCTGCCTGTCGGCTCGCACTACTACACGGCCGTCGGCGACCAGAGCGCCGTCGCCGGAGCTGCCTCCGCTGACATGACCTGCAACGTGAAGGAATACTTCGGCTTCTCTCTGGATGTCGCCTTCATCACGGCCTACAACTCCGATCCGGAGACCGTCGCCAATCCGATTGTCAAGGTCGAGGTCGCCAGCCCTGCCGGGCAGTCCCCGTTCGCCGCTCCGGTGGTGGTGGTGAATGACGCCGACAACCCCGTTTATACCAGCGAGGTCTAAACGGACAAAAAAAGGAAAGTGGTTCAATTGCGGGGGCGGGATTTTTCCCCGTCTCCGCTTTTCATTTGATAGCAAGTTATGATACGAATTGCAGACATACAAGATGCCCTTCTTCATGTCGTCGGATGGGAACAGGGGTGGAAGGAATCGGATAGGATTGATGACGGGTTGACGGAGACCGAGAGCGGGCTTACCTTTCAGGGGGCGAATCCGCTCGTTACGCTTTCGAATATCCGGTCAATCATCCCGGAAGAATTCGCCTTTGAATATCCCGCCTTCACTCCGGGGCAGTACGCCGCCGGGGCGAAGCGTTCCAGCGGGGGGAAAGTATATCGGTGCGAAGTCGCCGGGTGGTATGATTCCCTGGAGGGCTGGACGGAAATGGAAATGAGCATCGGGTTGTCTGCCTATGTTGAGAACTTGACCCGGCAGGCGATTGCCCAGGTCGTACAGACTTTCATGCAGACGAAGCAGCTCGCCCGGGAAACGAAGTCGCTCATGGAGCGGCGGGTGCTCTTTGATGGAGCGGCCCGGCTGCAATCCCGGATCCTTCCGACGGGGAAACTCGTCGGCCTTGAAATCATCCCGGTCCGGGCGATGGGAGTTACCACGAAGATTGAGCGTATCGGGTTGCAGATGATTGGAGGGACGGGGGAGATTACCATGTATCTTTTCCATTCATCGCAATCCCTCCCGGTCCGGACCATCCGGCTTCAGTACACGAACACTTCCGGGGCTTTCCAATGGTTCACGCCAGCGGAACCGGTTTACCTCCCGTATATCGGGACGGGGACGGATGCCGGAGGGGCATGGTTGCTTTGCTACAATCAAAACGACCTGCCGGACGGAATGCGGGCGCTGAACGTGACGAAGGATTGGAGCAAAGAGCCGTGCCAGACCTGCCTCGGCGGGTCGCTGGAATCATGGCGGGAACTGACAAAGTACCTGCAAATTTCCCCGTTCTGCATCAAAGCCCCGGCGGGATATGCCGGGAATCCCACGCTGCCGGATATCGGGGAATTGGCATACACGAACACGATGAACTACGGCATCAACCTTGAAATTTCAGTCGGGTGCGATTTGTCGGATTTCATCATAAGTCAGCGGATGGTTTTCGCGAATGTGATTCAGCGGCAGGTTGCCGTGAATGTCCTGCGGACCATCGCCATGAATCCGGAGGTGCGGGTCAATCGGAATCAAGTGAATGTGACGCGGGACCAGATACTCTACGAAGTGGATGGGATTGCGCAGGGCAGGCCGAGCGGCCTGGCGTATGAACTCCAGCAGTCTTACAAGGCGCTTGAAATCGACACGCAGGGGCTGGACCGGGTCTGCCTCAAGTGCAACAATCACGGCGTGCGCTACGGAACGGTGTAAGGGCCATTTTCCGGCGATTTGGTGCACTTTCTCCGGGCGGATGATAAATTAGTTATCTTTGTTGAGAAAGTCCGTTAAAACGAAGAAAAACGGGCAAGAAACGGAAATGTCAGTATTGCGTGACATATTGGCGCGGGTTGAGCGATACCGGGACGGAATGGAATCCGGGTCGCTCATTCGTGGCGTCTTGGAGGCCAGGGAGGGGGACATCATGGAACTCCAGCACCGGCAGCTCCTGGAGGGGAAGTCCAGCAGCGGGGAGGACCTTCGGCCGTTCTACTCCGAGGACCTGAAGCCGAGCGGGCACTTTTGGTCCGTGGAAACTGCGGGACGGTATGCCGCGTGGAAGCAGTCGCTTTCGTACCCGTATGAAGTGACCCGGCAGAATCCGGATGCCCCGAACCTCTTCATCAACGGGAAATTCTTCGATGAGTTGGAGGTGCGCTTCGGGTCTGATTCCATGACCATCGCCGGGGGGACACTTTACGCCGCCGGGATAGTTGCGAAGTACGGCCTTGAGAACTTCGGTTTGTCGGATGAAAAGTGGGAGGTTTTTATGACCGAGCGCGGGGGGCTGGATGCCATCGTAGTGGAAATTCAAAATTTGTTGTTTATATGAGCGAGAAACTTTACCCGGTGCTTCCGGGGGCTATCATGACTGACCGCGTGATAGGGGAGATTCAGCGGGCGCTTGCCGAGGGTCTTCCGTGGCTGGATGCTTGCTACGGGCGCGCCCAGCGGCTGGTCCGAAACATCGAAGGCCGGCGAATTGTGTACCCGGCCGTCTATACGGGGGAGGGAAACGAATATCTGAACGTTGAGCCGGACGGCGAGAAAGGGAACTTCGGATTTTTCATCGTGGATGACCCGGAAGTGATTGATTGGACGCCGGGGCAGTATAACCGCGTGACCGCTCCCTTTTCGCTGGTTATCTGGTACGACTGCCGGCGCGTCTTCGGGGATGGGGACACCCGGAACACGGAGCTGCTGAAAAGCCAGGTCCTCGGCATCCTGAACGGGCGCGGGGGATGGCACTTGACCCAGGGCCGCGTGACCATTGGCCGCGTCTATGAACAGGCGCAGAATATCTACCGGGGATTTTCGCTGGATGAGGTGGATAATCAATTTTTGATGCACCCCTACGGCGGTTTCCGCTTTGAAGGAGAATTGGACTTTTACGAACCTTGCACGCTATGACTTACACTTACACCGAACACTGCCTGACTATCCTTTCGGGCTACAAGACGAAAAAAAAGGATATGAAGCCCTGCCTCCGGCTTGCGAAGGAGGCAACGGCGGGAAAGACGGACGTTTTCGAGCGTTCGCTTTTCTCGTTAAAAATGGAATGGATATGCCATAACTTTCTCTACAATATCGGCTATAAGCGGGAGCAGACGAAAGATGTGGACCTGGATAATCCGGCGGACCATCCCGAATGGCTCTATATCCTTTGCGGTCTTTTAGTATGGATATTCGTATGGTAAACTTGATTTGCGCGGTTCTATTGATTGCGGCGGGGGTTGCTTTCATCCTTACGCTGGCGGAGAAATGGGGCTGGCGGGAGTGGTTGATGGTCCACGCCCCGAATGAGTTCCTTTATCGGCTTTTCCTTTGCAAATTTTGTTGCAGCTGGTGGATGCTGGTTATCGTGTCCGTTTGCATTTTCATCATTGTCCGGGATGCCTCTCTTTTGGCCGTCCCGGTCTTTGCAACTCCTATCGTCGTGCGGCTATGGTAACACTCAATCTTGGAAATCATGTCGTGCGGGTTTATGATGGGATAGAAGACCTGCCGATTGTCCGGTATCATAAGTATCAAAAATTCGCACTTATTGATGCCGGGATAGGGTCGGATATCGCATCGCTGGACCGGAGGCTGGAAAAGACGCGAATCTTCACGGCCCAGGGCCGGATGCAGGATGCGGCCCGGGAATTGGAAAACCTCCGGCAATGTGTCTTCTTCATTCAGTCGGAAGTAAGTCCGCGAAATCTATCCTTTGCGGCCCTCGTGGCGGAGATTGACGGGGAGCCGGTAACGGATATTTCAGACGAAGCGCTGCGGGCTATATGCAGGAAGTTGCAGGACACGCCGGAGAGAGAGATGGCCGCCCAGGTTGAGGCGGTCAAAAAAAAAATAGATGAGGAGCTGACGTTGTTTTTCCCGTCGCTCTTCGAGGGGTCGGAATTGAAGGAATACTACGGACTTTTGCGGAAGCGGATTCTTGCGGTCCTTGCGGCGGTCCAGCGGGGGGAATGGGACGGGGAGGATGTCCGGGCCGCGACGGATGAACTTCTTACATTCAGTAAGCCGAAGCAATACACGGGGCCGGACGGGGCGGAGGTGGAGCATGAGAAGCAGTTTGATAGCATCTGCCTTGTAATGTCGGAGCGGCTGCACGTGGAGCCGAAGCGGATGACCGTCCAGGAGTTCTACAACGCCT
Source organism: Eubacteriales bacterium (assembly GCA_045543655.1). Taxonomy (GTDB): domain Bacteria; phylum Bacillota; class Clostridia; order Oscillospirales; family UBA644; genus RGIG995. The sequence goes on along the minus strand of JAZPXN010000098.1, from coordinate 12,893 downwards.
ACGAATTTCTGCAAGAGCAGGGGAAACGCGAGAAAGCGGCCAAAAACGGCCGAAATTCGCGTTAAAAGTCAAAAGACGATAAATTATATATCCGGCGGAAGAAACGCCGTTAAAACGAAAATTTGGGGGAAATAAACAATGACTAATCCGAATCCGCTTTATTACCGCGACCTCGTGACGCCGGACTCCAGCATCACGGACCTGATAGCACAGCTGACGGCGGCGATTGAAAAGTATGAGGAATTGCAGTCGAAGGTCAAGCAATCGGCCAGCGAAGCCGCCCGGGCGATGGGCGGCATGTCCGGCGCGACGCAAGAGCAGAGAAACATTATCTTCCAGACGGCGGAAGAGGCAAGCCGCCTTGCCGACGAGATGAAGAAACTCCGGACGGAAGAGGGGGCAGCCGCAAAGGAAGTGGACCGCTTGAAGCAGGCGCAGAAGGAGTATAATAAAATCGCCGAATTGCAGGAACAAATCAACAAGAGCGCCGAGGGGTCTTATAACCGCCTATCGGCGCAATATCGTCTGAACAAAATCCGCATCAACGAGATGAGTGCGGCGGAGCGGGAACGCAATAAGTATTTCATCGAAGATACGCGGCGGATGTATGAGGAAATGTCCCGGTTGCAGAAAGAGACGGGGAAATATACCCTCGAAGTCGGCCACTATGAAAACGCCCTCCGTGCTCTCCCCGGTCCGCTGGGGATGGTCGCGGGGCGTATCAGTCAGATGGGGCAGTCATTCCGGCAGATGGGACAAAGCGACCTGCCGCTGGGGGCGAAGGCCCTCAACGGGTTTTCCATCGTTGCCACGGGAGTGATTGGGATAGTGTCGGCCCTGGCGGCGGGATTCCAGAATATGAAAAAGCGGATGGTTGAGTTCGAGCAGGCGAATGCCAATCTTGCGACAATCCTCGGCGTGACAAAAAAAGAAATGAAGGGGTTGACCGATTCCGCGAAGCAGCTTGGTCGTAGCACGGAATTTACTGCCAGCCAAGTAACCCAGTTGCAGACGGAATTGGCGAAGTTGGGCTTCGGTCCGGGGAGCATCATGGCCATGCAGAAATCCGTATTGAATTTTGCTACTGCCGTGGGTGCCGGATTGGGAGAGGCGGCGGAAGTCGCGGGTTCTACCCTCCGGGCGTTCAATCTTACAAGCGCGGATACGGAGGATGTGCTGGGGACGCTTGCCGTTGCGACGAATCGAAGCGCCCTGAACTTTGAAAAGATTCGGAATTCCATCGGTACAGTTTTCCCGATTGCGAATGCTTTCGGGATTTCGGTCAAGGATACTGTTGCGCTTCTTGGGTCGCTGGCGAATGCTGGATTTGATGCATCGAGCGCGGCCACGGCAACCCGGAATATCCTGCTGAACTTGGCGGATGCGAACGGGAAACTTGCAAAGAGCATCGGGGGACCGGTCCGGGATTTCGATGGTATGATAAACGCCCTCCGGGAACTTCGCGACCGGGGGATTGATGTAAGCGAGGCCCTGGAACTGACTGACCGCCGGAGCGTGTCGGCTTTTTCTGCATTCCTTTCCGGGGCGGATTCCGTCCGGGAACTCCGGGATTCCCTCGAAGATGTTGACGGGGAGTTGGAGCGTATCGCGAAAGAGCGTCTTGATACGGCCCAGGGGTCAGCCCTTACCCTGCAATCCGCGTGGGAGGGATTGATACTTTCTTTCGGGTCATCGGTTGAGGCCATCAAGGAAACGAATAATTGGCTGGCAAGGTTAATCCGGAATCTCAATGTTGCTCTATTTCCCACTCAGGCATTTACCGAGGGAATGGTCCAGAACTACACGGCCATGCTTGAAACTGCCGGGGAGCAGGTGGATGATTTCATCGGCATCATGCGGGGGAAATTCGAAGATGAGGGGAAAGAGTTATCCGAACGGGGATTCTTCGGGAGGTTATTTGGCCGGGGGGATGAAGAAGCGCTTAATAAGCGGGCGCAAGCCTTTGAGAAAGCGGTAAAGCAGCGGGAAGATGCTCTTGCCAATGCCGAGGCGGAGCGGATCCGGCAAGAGCAGAATCGCATCAAGTCCGAGCAGGAGGCGCAGGATAAACTCACGAAAGAAGAAATCAAGGCCCGGGAGAAAGCCCGGAAGGAGGCGGAACGGGCGGCGAAGGCCGCGGCGCAGCAGCGGTTGAAGGATAGGCAATCCGTGATTGATTCCATCAATTTCGAAATATCATCCACCGAGGCCGGGACGAAAAAGATGCTGGACCTCCGGCTGGACCGGGTTGAAGCCCAGCGGCAGCTCGAACTCGAAAAGAATCGGCAAGCAGCGACAACGGCCCGGAAAGAAGAAGCGGTCATCAATGCCAAGTTTGATGCGGATAGGATTCGCGAAATTCGCGCGTTCAATGACGAGGTGGCAAAGGTTCGGGAGGCGGCGCTTCAGCGGGAGATTCAGGCGGCGCAGCTGCAACTCGCCGTCACGGAAAAGGGGACGGAGGCGGAACTTGGCCTCCGGCTTTCCATCATCGAAAAGCAGATGCAGATTGAATTGACGGAAAACCGGGCGAAGGTCGAAAAGGAGCAGCAGGACGAAATGGCCATCCGGGGCAAGTATATGAAACTTGCCGAGACAACGGAATTGGAATACCGGGCGCGGGTTGCCCGGGAGGCCCTGGATATTTCCGCCGAATTGGCGAAATCGCAATTTGAGTTGATGGAAGCGAATGAGCGGGAAAAGACGGAATTCCAATTGCGGCAGGAACGTGCCCGGCTGGCCGGGTTGTTGGAAATCAATAAGACCGCGGCGAAAAAACTGACCGCCGAGCAGGTCCGGGCGATTGAGGCGCAGATTGAGGCAGTGGACCAAAAACTCGGCAGTCTTGGGTATAATAATATCTACGAGGTGCTGGGGATTTCGATAAGCAAGGAAAAGCAAAGTGCCCTGAATACGGCCTATCAATCCATTCGGGATAACTTGACGAGTGTAGCGGATTCATGGTTACAGGTTGCCCAGGCGGCGCGGGAGGCGGCGGATGCGCAGGTCGAGAGCGCACAAAACGCCCTTAATGCCGAGATTGAAGCCCGGAACGCGGGATATGCTAACAGCGTGGAAACGGCCCGGAAGGAATTGGCCCTTGCGCAGTCGAATCGTCAAAAGGCCCTGGCGGATGAAGCGCAGGCGAAACGGGCGCAGGTTTCGTTGGATACCATCGAGCAAACGAGTTCCCTTATCACGGCATCCGCGAATCTTTGGAAAACGTTCTCAAAACTCCCCGGCGGTCCGATATTGGCCTTGACGGCGATAGCCGGGATGTGGACTTCATTTGCCGCGGCGAAGGTCAAGGCGGCGGAACTCACGAAGACGGAGAAATACGGGGAGGGGACCGTGGAATTGCTGCAAGGTGGAAGCCATGCCAGCGGGCATGATATCTCTCTTGGCCGGAAGGCTGACGGGACGGAGCGCCGGGCCGAGGGCGGGGAATTCTTCGCGGTCATCAATAAGCGCAATTCGCGCCGGTTCCGGGGGGTCATCCCGGAGGTCATCAAGGCTTTCAATGATGGGACATTTTCGGAAAAATACCAGCGGGCCGGGGAAGGGATTGGACGATATGCCATTACGGCGGGGACGGATGTTTCTCGGCTGGAGGGGGATGTCCGGGCCATCAGGATGCAGGGCGAGAGGACGGAAAGCCGGGGGGACGGATATACGATTATGCGATATAAGAATCTTACACGAAAAATTAAGTCATAATGATAACTTACCAATTTCATTTCGATTTCAATGATAACGGGGAGCACTTCGAACAAGAGGCGCACCCCGTTTGGGGTGATTCCCTCGGGATGGTTTTCCAGCGTGAAAGCGGGGAGCAATTTATCCGTCCGTCCCTGAATGGTCCGCTTCTTTTCATCGGGGCGGATTATGACTTGATAGCGGGGCGTTCCTTTGACTGCCTTTTCGAAATTGAATTACATGTCTGGAAAGACGGGGCATTGCAGAGGATTTACCCGATGCGCTTTTTCAAGACCGATTGCGAGTTCAATGAGGATGACAAAAGCGTATCAGTCACGCCGGAAATCATTGATAGTTACAATCAAGTGATGGCCGGAATAGAGCGGGAATTCGATTTGATAAAACTCAAGCCAGTGATTGAGCAAGTGCAGATGGATAAGCGCCCGGTCTTGCAGGTTTATATTGGTGGTTCTCGTTCCGTTGGATGTTTCCTTTCGGGGATGTGGTGGGAAAGCCCGGTAATATCGCCGACGAGTGATGATAATCTTTTGGTAAATACTTACAAATTTACCCGTGCGGCATGGAAGCACGCAATCTATTTGGAGGGGACGCCGGATGCCATCGCAATCAGGGATGAAGATGTTTTCTTGGAAGATATGCCAGCGGACCCGCGCACGCCTTTTGATTTGAGCAACGGGAATTCCAGGATTACTATGCAGATGATTCAAATCTCGGGAGGATATCGGTTATTATTTCAATTCTACCGCTCCGGAGTGCTTGCCTATGAGGGTCAGATTCAGCCGCCGCAGGGGATTGATTACTCGGTAGTATTGCAACCGACTTTCGGTTATTACGGGACTATTACGCTCACTTCCGGGTCTATTGCCGTTTATACGCGGATGATTACGGATGCGGATGAGGTTGATGGGATACAGACGGATAACATCCCGGCGAGCGACCTCGTGGAAAATAATCGCAATTATTCGAAAATTCTCCGGGTCATGCCGTCGATGGGGATTCTTTTCGGGCTTAATCTTTCCAGCACTCCCACGGAATATGGCGTAGCAACAAAGTATTACGGGGTGCCATATTACTATACATTGCCGCCATCCCCGGTCCTGGGGAAGCCCGTTTTTCCGGTCGCGAGGAATGATTGGGGGCGCGTTTCAGTATGGTTTGTTGAGATTATCGGAATAGCCGAAAAAGAAGTGGCAGCGCGTGTTCCGGTTGTGCTCCGGGATGCTTTCCCGCTATGGTCGGTTATTTCGGTCCTTTTGCAGGCCATCGGGGCGGATACCACCCACGCGGGGACGGAAGAATACTCGGAATTCCTCTACGGGGAAAATCCCATCAGCGGGACGGATTACCGGGTGCTCTTGACCCCGAAATCCAATCTTATTTCAATCAATTACGATGAACCCGCCCAGAGTGCCCCGATATCCCTCCTGCAGGTTCTGAATATGCTCCGGGATATGTATCGCTGCTATTGGTATATCGATGAAGATGACCGGTTCCGGATTGAGCATATAAGTTTCTTCCGAAACGGGGGGAGTTATGATTCAGCGCCGGGCGTGGGCCTTGACCTTACGACAACACTTTCCAGGAACGGAAAATCGCTTGCTTTCGGGACGAGCCGATATACTTTCGATAAAGACGAAATGCCAGCCCGGTATGAATTCGGATGGATGGATAAGGTTTCAGCCCCGTTTGAGGGATATCCCATCAGCATGAAGTCGAACTATGTGAAAGAGGACTTAATTGAGCGGGTAAGCCTTTCGCGGTTCACTTCGGATATTGATTATATCCTGCTGGATCCGGGGGAAGTGAGCAAGGACGGATTTGGGGTTATTTCATCGGATGAAGGGGTAGTCCCTTACATGACTTATGAAGGCGTCACGATGCAAAACGGGTATCTTTCCTTTGCCATTTTGGAGGGGTTCTATCTCTATGACCTCCCCGGGCGGAGGTATGAGATTGACGGGATTGAGGGGACGGCCATCGGGGTCAAGCGGCAGAAAGTCCAGCGTGTTTCTTTCCCCGTCATGGGTGCTCCGGATTTTTTGGGACTTGTGAAAACTTTCATCGGTAACGGGACAATCCGGAAAATTGAGTTAAATTTGTCCAGCCGCATGGCAGAAACCGACCTTGAGTATGACACCGATGAATAATACCAATGTGCTTCCGATTTACGGGAGTATCGACGAGCAGAACGCCCGGCGATGGTGGGTATATGGCAAGGTCTATCCGCTTTATGCCAAGAAAGGGATTCTTCCGCCATTTCAGATTGTCCGGGACCATATCGGGAAACAAGCGACCCCGAATAATATCTACTACGGACATTTGGAATATGATACTCCGGGGGTAATTGAGGATGGTTCGGATGATCCCGTGCTGGAGTATGATGTTCAGGCGGGGGATAAACTCTACTATCGGAATCTTCCCCACGTGGAAGAAGGCCGCTTGACACTTCAATATGTTGATAGCGGCGATAATATCATAAAGCAGCTTGTGGATATTTCCCCGAAAGACGGATATATCGAAATAACGACGGACGGGGAAGTCTATGTGCAGGGCCTTTGGGATGAGGAAAATCCGTATATTTTCTTTGATTCGGAAGAAGAATTAAAAACTGCCGGGGTCGTACTCAAGGCTTTAAATGGTGATACGATTGCTACAAAATCGGATGTGCTCAACATTATCCGGAGAGGGGATAAGGATTATTTAATTTCCGCCCCCTCGGCTTTTTGGTTTTCGACTATCACGGAGGGATGTTTCTATCTTCTAATTTCGGATGATTTCAATATCTGGTATAGCGATGTGTTTGTCTGGAAGGATGATTTATCCGGAATGCTGGCGCTCCGTTGGTGGGATAATGAAGACTTCGTGATGGATTCCGGGGAAATTCTCTATAACATTCCCGGGCGCTATGTAAATGAAATCTACTTGCCGTCAGATATTGCGAAGCCGGAATATGTCTTCAATGAGGAAGGGGAAAACCGGGACGGGCATTTCTTCCCGGCGAAGATGATTTCCGGGAAGCGGTATCGTTTCTCGTTCTGGGCGCCTGAGTACCTGCTGGATGTGCTTCGCTTCGTTCGGATGGCGGACCATGTGATTATCGTCTATAAGGGGAAGGAATTCCAGCCCGAAACATTCCTTATTACTCCGGAATGGCAGGCGGAGGGGGACCTTGCCGCGGTTGATGCCGAGTTCGAAACGGACACGATAGCGAAGAAAATTAACTTTGTTCAGTAGCGGGGGGATTGCATCATGTCGAAAGAGAGAAAAGAAAAACTTGAGCGGAAGTGCTTTTCCTGCAAGGTTGTCTTCGGGGTCTGCTTGGCCATGACCATCGGGCTTCTTATTGCTGGTTTTTCCGTCCCGCCGCCGGGAGTGATTGATGGGTCGGTCTTGAAGGGGGCATCAATCCTTTTCGCTTTTGCCGCCCTGGCCTGGGGAATGCACGCCATCGAGCTGGGTTACGACCTCCGGCTTGCGAAGGGAGACGCGAGCATCGAAGTGCATAACGAATAAACCTTTTTTGTTTAACATCAAAATTTTAGAACTATGACAAAAGACGAAATCAAAGCCTTGATTGCCCACGGCATCGAGGGGCAGGGTTCTGCCATTGACTTGGGGGGGGTACTCCCTAAAATTTTGAACGGCCTGCTGGACGCCATCCCGGAGGAAAAAACACCGCTATACGTTGAAGGCGTAATCGTAGAGGTGGACGGAACTGATTTCACGCCTTATAAAGATAACCCATCATGGGAAAGCGCGAAAGAGGCTTTTATAAGTGGAAGACCTGTTTTTCTCAAGTATGTAGATAACACATATGCAGAAAAAATGACGTTGATTAACTCCAGCGACCCGGATAACTTCAACCTGTATGCCGGCGGTATAACGTGGTTCCGCGACAAATCCCCGATTGACCGCGGCGAAAGTCCTTGGGGATAGAAAAAAAATTTGTATCTTTGTACTGAAATACCAATTTACAAAATACTTTTCCCGGGGCAGTCGTGAGATTTCCCCGGTTTTTTATATCTTTGTTCCATCACCTTTCATATTTGCAGTTTTTCCGTTGCCGGGTCGCAGTGATGCGCCCCGGTTTCATTTTTGGCCGTTTTCGGGCGATTTCCGGGGCTTTCTCGCCGCAAATGATAAATTATATATCCCGCCGGAGAAACTGCCGTAAAACGAAGAAACGGGGAAAATAAGGGCCGGATGCAGATTTTTCAAAAAAATGTAAAAATTTTTTGTAGATATAAAAAATTGTGTTAACTTTGCACCCAGAAACAAACAACAAACCTTTAGACCGGCGGGGCGGTTTCCCCGAAGAAAAAGTTATGACAATCGCTTGCAAAAATTCAGACAAATCCATCTATATGATGATGAACGCCGACGGCCAGGGCCGAATCCTCGTAGTTGCGCAGCAGGAAAATGAGTATTGGTTCACGGTCGGCTGGTATAAATCAGAGAAGACGGCCATCCGCGGAGCCCGGAAGCAGCTCGCCGCCCTCGGTTACGAACTTAACGCTTAACTATACACGCTATGAATATCACCGATTACCGCCAATTCCGCGACCTGGTAAAAGCAGAAGTAAGACTTTTCTCCGGAGCACGCGCCACCCTGGAAGCTATCAACCCGGACCCGAATAGCGCATTCGCCAGGCTTACCAATGTAGATTTTGGAATCCGCCTTACCATTCCTCATGAGGGCCGCGAAAATGTAACTTATACCCTTTGGGTGGATAAATCTGGGAACCCCGAGCCTAAACAATCGCTTATCCAGCATAGGATGGTTTGCGCGGCTCTTCTCCGGCTCCCATCCGTGAAGGGGGAAATGGACCCCGTTGAAGCGGAACTCTGCGACTATCTGGCCGGGAACGGACACCCCCGGACCTACAAGGAACTCCTTGAAATGGCCCGCCATTTTGCAAAAATAAATCAATAAAACACGCTATGAAAGATTCAAAGACAATCGCCCGCGAAATGACCAACGAGGCGGCGCACATCCAGGACTGGAAACTCCGCCGAAAGGCGGACCGGGAAATGAAGCGGATAGCCATTGAACTGATGAAGGGGGATGGCTACGTCATCGCCACGGCGCGGGAACTTGCCGCCCGTTACCCGGGGCAGTATGAGCACACGGCGCGGGAGGATTCCGCCCGGATGATTTGGTGCGTATGCCCGCACCTCTCCAACTGCATCGGCCGGCGCCTCTACTTCGCCGCCATCGACTACGCGAAATAACCCTTAAACAAAAAAGATATGGATAAAAAAGCAACACTTGAATTTACCCTCGCCGAGCTGGATATCCTCTACTCGGCAATCAATCGGGAGTCCCTTCATTACGCCCACTCCTCCAGGACCTACGGAAAGACTGCCGGGCACGAAGACTATTACCACAAACTTGCATTGATGGCCGGGCAGCTGCAATCCCGCATCTTCGACGCCCAGCAGGAAATCCGAATCGCTCAAATCATGGGGGATAAATAGCCATGGAAAAATACGCTCAAGAGATAGCGAAAGCCGCCGCGAGCACCCGGCGCATCGCAAATCGTAACCCGCGCGGGGATGTCCACTATAAGACGAACGCGGCCATCCGTCGAATCGCTCAACTTTGGGAAGAATCACGCGGGGGCTGGGTGGTTGCCAAGTTCAGCACGATGCGGGCGCTCTACGGGCCGCTTTTCCAGGTCCCGGGCGATGATGACCAGCGCTGCATCTTTGGGGTCGGCGGTATGTGGAAATACCAAATTATCCCCTTCGCCTACTTGGATGATTGACGGGAAATACTTACATTTGCACGTGGTTTCAGTTTAGACATATTAGAGTGTAGAAAGTCCCCGGCTGTGAAAGTCCGGGACTTTTTTTTATCTTTGCGGAAAATGATTGAATTATGATTACTGCACGAAACTTCAAAGAGAGCGAGTTCCGGCGCTGCGTCCCGGCGTGCTCGCTTCAGGACATGAATCAGTGGACAATGGACCGGCTGGATGCCGTCCGGGATATGGCCGGGATTCCGCTGGTCCTCAATTCGGCTTTCAGGTCGAAAGAATGGGAGAAAAAGCAGGGCCGGACCGGGACGAGCGCCCACTGCGAGGGGCGCGCCGTGGACATCCGCTGCAATACGTCCCGAAATCGCTGGCTGATTGTCCGCGCCGCCATCCAGGCGGGCTTTACCCGCATCGGCATCGGGAAAACTTATATCCACCTGGACGATTCTCTCACGCATGAGGATTGCGTTATTTGGCATTATTACAAGTAAAATGGAAAAAGCACTTGAAATCATTTGGCAGGTCCTGCTATGGGTATGGCAGGCGCCGCAGAACATCGTCGGCCTCGTATTCGGGGCATTCATTAAGGACCAGCACGAAGTCCACACGGCCAGCCGGGGAACTATGGTAGTCAATGTGCCGGATGACGTCCGCGTGGTCCGCTCGAACTATATGCAGGGGGGTATCTCGCTCGGCATATACGTCTATATTCGGACTTCATCGGTCGAAAATATCCGCCATGAGCTCGGGCATTGCGTGCAGTCCCGTTATCTCGGGCCGTTTTACCTGCTGGTCGTGGGTCTTGCATCCCTCGCTCACGCTATTTGGTGGACACCGGAAAAGGGAAAGTATGAGGATTTCTTCACGGAGCGCTGGGCGGAGCGCCTGGGCGAACGGTTCGTAACTTATCACGAAATATAAAATGAGACAGGACCTGAAAATAGCCGCCATCGGGATGCTCGCCATCTTCGCCGGCGTTGCTTTCTTTCTTTCGTGCCGCTTGGGTAATGTTCAGGCGCAGCTTAACCGGGCGCGGGCGAATATCGAAGTGCTTCACGGGGAGACGGAGGGGTATCGCTTCCGGGATTCCCTCTCCGGATCGAGGATACAGGCGCTGGAACTGACCGCAAAGGAGTTCGAACGCTTCCGGGCGGAGGATGCCGCGACCATCCGGGAACTAAAGAAGCGCAATCGTGACTTGCAGGCGCTGACGAAGGCGCAAGCCCGGACCATTGCGGAGTTCTCGGCGCCGGTCCGGGACACCATCGTCTTCCGGGATACCATCCAGGTCTCCGGGGTAGCCGTCCACGCGGGCGATAAGTGGTACGACTTCGACGGCGTTCTTGCCGGAGGGGAGTTCACGGGGCGGCTGGAGACGCGGGATAACCTGCTGGTCGCGGAAACGGTGCAGTACCGGCGCTTTCTCGGCTTCCTATGGAAGACCCGGCACGTGAAGGACCGGCAGGTGGACGTAGTGAGCGAGAACCCGCACACCAAAATTGAGAAGGTTGATTTTGTTTTTATCGAAAAATGACTACATTTGCAGCAGGTTTGTTAGTATTCCATATCGTTTCAGGCCTCCGGCGTTCTGCCGGGGGTTTCTTTTTTGCCTGATGGCCGGAAATGGGCCGTATTTTGGTTTTAACGGACTTTCTCCGCAAGAATGATAAATTATATATCCACGGAGAGATAACGCGAATATGGGCAGAAATGAGAGAATTTACCACCGCACTGCAAAAAATGTAAAAAAATTTTGCAGATTAAAAATTTATTGTTAATTTTGCACCCAGAAACAAGGAACAAACCAATAAAATCCGACGGGGCGGTTACCCCGACAAAGTTATGATGGCACTCAATTACACGACAACGGAAATCAACCGGAACTTCATCATCAAAGTTAATGGAATGGTCGAAGATAAGAAAGTAAACGTGGCGGTCGGCGTCAGCGGCCTTCGCAGAATCGTGGCGGATGACAGCCTCTGCAACCGCCTTTTGGACCGGGCATTCAATAGCCCGAAAGATGTTGAGGTCTGCAAGCTCCGCCGGGGTGTCAAAATCAGCTTTTATTACAAATAAAATGGATATGGAAAACAAGACAAAGATTCAGATTATTGATGCCGTGTTCGGCATCTGCAAGTACACCGCCAAGGTCGTAGGTGGGCTGGCAGTTCTCTTCGTGATGATGTACCTCTTCGCCGCCGTGGGCGACGTGTTCATGAAATAGGAGGGGATATGAGTTTCAGAATCATCGAAGACCCGAACGCGGGCCAATACAAGCATATCCGCCCGCTGGCGAATGACTATACTACATGCCCCGACTGCGGCGGGAAGGAGTTCCGCTGCGTGGACCAGGTCGGGCAGACCATCAAAGATGGCGACCGCAATACGCCGGATTCCTACGACGTGCTTTTCTACGTGTATGAGTGCTGCGCCTGCGGGGGCCTTTACAAAGGAGATTAACCCTTAAATTTTTACGTTATATGTTCAGAATCACAGAAGCCTTCGTTATTGCGGTTGCGAAGGGGAAGAAAGTTCAGAAGAAACAACTCGCAGAAAAATTGTGGCCGGATGCCAGCCAGGTGAGCCGGTCCATTAACGTCAGCCGTCTTTTCAGCGGCAAGACCCAGAAAATAGACCCGGCATGGGTGCCTATCATTTGCGCCGAACTTGACTGCACGCCGGGATTTTTGTTCGGGATGGAATAACCCTCAAAAATCAAACGATATGGAAGACAACAAACATCTGAAAGAGTTGCTGGAAAGCGACGAGAAAATGGAGCGGACGGAGCTGGCGCCGGGGCTGACCGTGGAAGAAATCCGGGCACTGTTCTTTGACAAAGCGACCCTCCGGGAACCGCCGTACAAGGTTTATCAGTTGAACCAGGAAGGGCATCGCTACTACTACCGCTTCGAGGACGGGGAGCCGGTGCTTTATCCGTCCGTCACGACCCTTATCGCCCAGACGATGCCGACGAACTACGGCCTGCTGGAATGGATTAAGGCGAACGGGCAGAATGCCGACACGCTCCGCGACCTCGCCGCCGCTTACGGCACCTTCATGCACGCGCAGTTCGAGCGCCTGATTATCGGCCGCCGGTATGACTTCGCGGAAGTCCCCGCCCTGCTGCGGGAGTACATGGACCGGGAAAACCTCCCGGAATCCTTCTACTTCGAGAGCATGAAGAAAATCAAAAAAGACGTGCTTGCTTTCGCCCAGTTCCTTTTCGACTGGAAAGTCCGCCCGTTGGCCATCGAAATCGGCCTTGTGCATCCCGAATATCACTACGCCGGATGTATCGATATGCCGTGCATCATGACGGATCCGAAGACCGGGGAAGAGTTCACGGCCATCGTGGACTTCAAGAGCGGCCGGAAGGGCTTCTACGAGGACCACGAAATCCAGCTGCACCTCTATAAA
>JAZPXN010000097.1:0-10847 GCA_045543655.1 Eubacteriales bacterium | reverse complement strand
CGTGTTCCGTAATTTTTACGAGTTTACTTCTCAATTGCTTTTTCCGATTTTCCAGGCCCGAAGACCTGTTATTTCGGAATCAACAGGGTACAAAATTCACTGTTTAATTTTCAATGTTCATCCGGCCGTTTTCCGCAGGCGTTTCGCCCCGTTTTTTTGGCGCTTGAATATTATACCACAAACTTTCCCGTTTGTCAATACCTTTTTGAAAAAAAGTTTTTTGATTTCAAAAACGGAAAAAGTCGAAAAAACCTTGAAATATCAACGTTTTTTCGACCTCTATACCATTTTGGAATAAAATATTTGTTACTTTTGAACAAAAACTAAATAATAAATTTGTGATTTTACAACAAATCACCCGAGCAAATCGGTGATTTTCAAGAGTTTTTCGACGGGAATTTGCCGTCGCTTCCCCTTTAAGGCAAGGGTAAGATTGCAGGTGCGGAAAATATCCCGGGCTATGGCACAGATCCGTTCCGGGGTAACGGCGGCGTAGGCCGCTCTCCGGGCGGCGTGATCGGGATACGGACAGTCGAGAATATGCACCTCGTAAGCCCGATTCCAGTTGAATTCCTCGGCGCTGTCGAAGAGAAGTCCACCGTTATCCAGATAAAGGGGGCGAACGTAATCCAGTTCGTCGGTCAGACCTTGCTTCAGACCGTCCAGGATCAGACAGACCAACTCCACGGCCCGGACCAGATCCCCGGGGCGCACTTCAAACTTCAGGTGGAGAGCACCGCCGTTGCGATAACGCTCCATGCAGGGATCGAAGGAATAGATCAGACCGGTCTTATCCGAAAGCTCCCGGTAGATCTTGCCGCATTCGCCGTAGAACAGAATATCGTACAGCAGCATCAGCTCCGCGTTGGTATACCGCCGCGCGTCGAAATCGAAGGAAAAACGGACCACGGTCTCGTCGCTGTTCTTAAGGAAGATCTCCCGAGGGCGGGCGCCGAAATCGGCGGGAAGCGGCACGGAATTGTCCCGGCGGGGCACCGTATCCTCCAGAGGGGCGTTCATAGCGTGACAAAACAGATCCAGATCGGCGTCGGACACGGCGCCGGTGAGATAGAAAAACAGATTGTTGCGGGAGAAAATCCGTCGGGCGGCGTCGGTCAGGTATTTACTCCCCATTCTGTCCAGCGTGCTTGAACGGCCGAGAATCGAGCGGCTGAGGGGCGTCCCGTTCCAAACGATACCGTCGGAAAAATAATCTAAGGAGGTCGTCTCGTCGCTTTCCCGGATCTCGGATTTGATCCGCATCCGCTCGGGGTCAATCTGCTCCCGGGGCAGGATCATGGGATCGAAGAGGTGAGAAAAGACGGTGACCGCATCGGAAAAATGCTCCTTCGCCCCCACGATGAAGAACTGCACGAATTCTTTGTAGGTCTCGGCGTTGAACGAAAGGCCGCACCGGTCGAGCAGGGGATAAAGTCCGCCGTCCATTCGGTGGTTAATATTGCGGAATACCATATGCTCGATGAAATGGGTCTCTCCGCTTTGCTCCGCCGCCTCGTAGAGAGAGCCCGCCCGAACGTAAAGGGACAGGCAGAATCCGTGAAGAGCGGGGTTCGGATAGGAATAGACCGGGATTCCCGAAGCGGTGAGGCGTTTTTCTTCCATATTACAGTGTACTCCTGAAAAAGAATGGCCCGGAACGTGCCGGGCCGCAGATTCGGTTACGGTTGTTGCTTGAGATTTTTGCAGATCTCCCATTGGGCAAAGAAGGGCTCTGCCGTAAAGGTCTTCCCCCGAAGGCCGTTGAGAATCCCCGCATCCGTGGGGAAGGTGAAGGTCAGCCTGCAGGAAGACAGCGCCTGATACTTAAAGGGAAAGCCCCTATTCTGCTTCGCGGTGCCGTATTTGGTGTCCCCCACCAGGGGATGCCCCAGATGCGCCATATGAGCCCGGATCTGGTGGGTGCGCCCGGTATAAAGGGTGACCTCCAGAAGGGAGACGGTGCCGTCGGAGGCTACGGTGCGATAGGCGGTGCGGATATCCTTATAACCCGGCAGAGGACGGTCGGAAAGGGTGACCGTATTGGTGGCGGGATCCTTGCGCAGATAAGCGGTCCGGTCGGCGGTGCGGGGGGAGGGTGTGCCGAAAACCAGGCATTGGTAGCCCTTGTCGATCTCCCGATTCTTGATTTTTTCGTTCAGGATCATCAGCGCCTCGGAATTTTTGGCGCCGATGACGATCCCCTGGGTATTCCGGTCGATACGGTTGCACAGGGCGGGAACGAAGGCGTTTTCCGCCGCAGGATCGTATTCCCCTTTGCGGATGAGATACGAAACCAACTGGTTGGCGAGGGTATTGAAGGATTCCCGCTCGTCGGGCTGACAGATCAACCCGGCGGGCTTGTTCATAAGAATGATATTTTCGTCTTCGTAGACCACGCCGAAATCGGGAACGACCCGGGACAGATCCGCCGAAGGCTTTTTCTCAAAAAATTCGTCGCTGATGAAGAATTTGAGGAGATCGCCTTGGCGCAGAACCGTGTCCGCCTTTCCGTGGACTCCGTTGACCCGGATGCATTTCAAGCGAATGTATTTGCGGATCAGAGAGGGGGGCATGGTGCGAAAGGTGCGGGCCATAAACTTTTCCAGCTTCAGCCCGTCGTCGTTTTTGCCAACGGTCAACTCACGCATTTAAGAGAGCCGCTCCGATCAGGCCGGCGTCGTTGCCAAGCTCTGCCACGACGATCTTCCGCTCCGGCAGAAGACCGGAACCGAAGACCTCGCTGCGGACGATCTCCCGGACGGGATCCAGAAGATAATCCCCCTCCTTGCAGATGCCGCCGCCCACGACGACGATCTGGGGGCTGAAGATATTGATCATATCCGCAATGCCCTCGGCGATATATTCCCGGTATTTGGAAACCACGGCAAGAGCCGCCGCATCCCCCTTCTTGGCCGCGTCGAAGGAGGTTCTTCCGTTGACCTGATCCAGGGGCGTTTTGTTCATAATAGAGTCGGGATTGGCAATCATGGCCGCCTTGGTCTGCCGCACGAGAGCGGTGACCGAAGCGTAGGCCTCCCAGCAGCCCTTCCGGCCGCAGGAGCATTGCTCTCCCTCGTGAACCAGGACGATATGCCCCAACTCGCCGGCCGCAGAGCAGAAGCCCTCGTAGATCTTGCCGCCGATGATGATGCCGCCGCCCACACCGGTGCCGAGGGTGATCATAATAGCGTTTTCCACGCCCTTTGCGGCGCCAACCTTCGCCTCGGCCAGAGCGGCCACGTTAGCGTCGTTGCCGATATAAACGGGGATGTCAAAATGCTTGGCCATCAGCGCCCGGTAATCCACCATCTTGCCGTATTTGAAATTGCCGGCGAAGATCAGAATGCCCTTTTCGGTGTCGATGCAGCCGGGAGTTCCGATGCCGATGGAGTCGATCTCCTTTTCGCTGATTCCGGTTTCAGCCAGAAGCTTGTGGATGCAATCGGCCATATCGGCAAAAATTTCTTCAAAAGGACGCTCCGCCCGGGCGGGGACGGACATCTTTTTCAGGATCTCCCCTTCTTTGGTGACGATGCCGACGGCAATGTTGGTGCCGCCCAAGTCGATTCCGATATAATACATAACGATTTCCTCCCAAAACACTCTTTTTTTATAAGGTTATGATACCACAATTTCACCGAATTGTCAAGAGCAAAGCAGAAAAGCGTGCAAAAAAATACACCGATTGTATTGCGTTCTGCGGTCGGACGTGCTATAATGGAGGTGAAACAAAAACCGAGAGGGGATTTCGATATGAACAGAATCGTAGTAATTACCGGCGCTACCGCAGGGTTCGGCCTTGCGACGGCAAAAAAATTCAAGGAACAGGGCGATCGGGTGATCGTCGTCTCCCGCAATGGGGAAAAGGTTCGCCGGACGGTGGAGGAATTCGGGTTTACCGACGGATTCACGCTGGACGTGACCGATTATGCCGGATGGCTTGCGCTGAAGGATTTTCTGACGGAAAAATACGGACGGGTGGACGTTCTGGTCAACAACGCCGGCTGCGGTGTAAGCATTACGGATACCGTGGAGCAGACGAAGGAGACCATCGACCGGACCGTAGCCGTCAACCTGACCAGCGTTATTTACGGATCCTCCGTTCTGGGAGAAATGATGAAAAAGCAGGGGGATGGGATCATCATCAACCTGTCCTCGGTCTGTGCCCGTCACTGCTGGGGCGGTTGGTCGGTCTACGGGGCGGCTAAGGCCGGGGTATTGAACTTCACCAAGGGATTGTACGTGGAACTTCAGCCTTACGGCGTCAGGGCAACCTGCATCATTCCGGCCTCGTCCGGCACCGATTTCCAGAAAAATGCCGGCATCGACGAGGTGGTGCAATCTCTTTATCCCGAAAATATCGCCGACGCCGTGGTCTATTGTGCGAATCAGCCCAAGGGCGTGGTGGTGGAAGAAATGACCGTCTGGGGCACCGCTCAGGTGGTTCAGCCGCTGTGATCCGGTGATGCGATGAGAGAGATTACGAATTTTAACGGGGTCATCGATTATATCGAAGCCCATCTGACCGACGGGATCCGGGTAGAGGATCTGGCGAAGATGACCCTGACGTCGGTTTACGAATTCCGGCGGATCTTTTCCTTCGTGGCCGGGATCTCGGTCAGCGAATATATCCGTCGAAGAAAACTTTCCGCCGCCGCGGAGGATCTGCGCAACGGAAAGGAAACGGTAACGGAAATCGCCCTGAAATACGGTTACGACACCCCATCCTCCTTCTCCCGTGCCTTTAAGGAATTCCACGGCATCTCCCCCACAGAGCTGTCAAAGGGGGCGGCGGCCGCCCGGCATTTTACCCGGATCTCCTTTGATCTGCAGGTTCGGGGCGGCAGGGAGATCTGCTGTGAGATCCGGGACGAGGAGTCCTTCTCCCTGCGGGGCTACACCGGCAGGTCGGATCTGCAGGATACGGAATGCTGTGAAGCGGTCTGGGCAGGATTTTACGAATCTGCCGCAGCGCAGGATATCCCCGGAGACGGCAAGATCTACGCCGCCTACCGGAACGGAACCGATTGGGTGGATTGCACCATTGGAGTCCGGACGGAAGAGGGCGATCTTACGATCCCGGCCTGCCGCTGGGCCCGCTTCCCCCTGAACCGCACCGACGACGAATACGTCAACGAATTTTACAAGACCGTCTTATACGATTGGTCGGTCTCCGCCGGATACCGTCGCAAGGAAGGGGTACCCAATCTGGAGGTTTATCCCGCCGACATGGAAGCCGACGGCTTCCTCTGGGAGATCTGGATCCCCCTTGAAAGGAACTGATATGCACGAATATTGGATCGAAGCGGAGTCCTTTGCCCGAAAGGGCGGCTGGGTGGTGGATCAGCAATCCATAGAGACCCTGCACTCCGCATATCTTATGGCTCACGGCATGGGCGTCCCCGTAGACGATGCGGTGAGCAAAATCACCGTAGCCTCCGGGGTATACCGGGTCTGGGTCTATTGCCGGGACTGGACGGCGGTCTGGAACGTAAAGGACCCGGCCGGAAAATTCCGCATCGCGCTGGACGGAAGGCCGCTGGAGGCAATTTTAGGCACCAACGGCCCCCGCTGGGCGTGGCAGAAGGCAGGAACTGTCCGGCTGTCTGCAGGCGAGCACGAGATCCGACTGATCGATCTGACCGGTCTGAACGGACGTTGCGACGCCATCTATCTCACCGAATCCGACCAAGCCCCCTCCGACGATTTGGACGGCCTGCGGCAACGGCTGAATTGGAACACGGTGGCCGAAACCGACGTCGAATACGATCTGATCGTGGCGGGCGGCGGCATGGCGGGGATCTGCACGGCCCTGGCAGCTCTGCGCAGCGGAGTCAACGCCCTTTTGATCCACGACCGGAGCGTCCTTGGCGGATGCAACAGCTCGGAGGTGCGGGTCTGTCTGGGCGGAATGGCGGGGCTGGACCCCTATCCCCGCATCGGCGACGTGGTCAAGGAGATCGGCCCGGTCATGGGACACCCCACCCGCTTTGCCGGCGAATATTACGAGGATCACCGGAAATTGTTTGCCTTTGAAGCCAGCAAGGTTCGGGATCGGGTGCTTCTGGAGCATTGCGTGACCGATCTTTCCATGGAGGGCGACGGCATCCGTTCGCTGGTGGTCACCCACGTAACCACCGGAAAAAAGACCCGCTATTATGCCAAGACCTTTGCCGATTGCACCGGTGACGGGCTTCTGGCCCGGCTTGCGGGGTGCGAGACCATGTACGGCCGGGAGAGCCGCGCCGCCTTCGGAGAAACGCTGGCACCGCCGGAGGCCGAAAGAATGGTCATGGGGCACTCCATCCGGTGGTATTCGGAGGAGGGCGACGAAGAGACGGCCTTCCCCGATCTGGATTGGAACCTTCCCTTTGACGATGAAACCTGTCTGAACGTTCCCAACGGCGATTGGGAACAGGAGACCGGCTTTTCCCGGGATATGGTCAAAGAGATCGAATATATCCGGGATTTCGGTCTGCGAGCCATTTATTCCAACTGGTCGTATCAGAAAAATCACTATTGCAACAAATCCGAATACGCCCGGCGCACCCTGAAATGGGTCTCCCCCATCGGCGGGAAACGGGAAAGCTACCGGGTGGTAGGAGATCTGATCCTGACTCAGCGGGACGTGGAAGAGCATATTCCCTATCCCGACGGAACCGCCTGCATAACCTGGAGCCTGGACGAGCACTTCCCCGAGCCGGACAATGCGGCCCGATATGAAGAGCCCTTCCGCTCCTTCGCCTATCACCGGGGCATCGGAACCCCTTACCCCGTCCCCTACCGCTGTCTCTATGCGAAGGACGTCAGAAATCTTTTCCTTGGCGGCCGGCTGGTCAGCGCCACCCACGTGGCCTTTTCTTCTCTGCGGGTCATGCGCACCCTGGGGCAGTTGGGGGAGGTCATCGGCCTTGCGGCGGCGGTCTGCAAGGAATTCGATTGCACGCCCCGGCAGGTCTATACCCAACGGCTGGACGCGCTGAAGGAGCGGCTAACCGCCGGCGTCCCCATCCCCTCCGCCTTCCATTGCGGGTGCGGAGAGGAAGAAAAATATCACTTCAAGGATATCGGCTGGCTCCACATTTATCCGGAATACGACTGTGACGAGCGCCATCTGGATAAATTCAAGCGGGGCATCAAGGCTCTGCAGATCGACCACAAATACCCCCTCCCCGACCACCTCAAGGACGATTGACCCGAAAGATTTCCATAAAACACATCGGTGGCAGAGAAGCTCTGCCACCGGATTTTTTATATTCTGTTGAGATCAATAGGATTCAAAGACCTTCTTGATCAGCGCCGCCAACATGAGTTTGTTCTGCGCAACGTCGTTGATCGCAAGATAAGCAGCAGAGAACGTTCCTTCATCCAGATCAATAATAAACTGAATTCTCGCCGTAGCGGGGGAATTGTCGTAAGAAAAACCTCCTTCAAATTCCACCACGTGCTCCCCGGTCGTAGACTCAAAATAAGACCACTCCGGATCCGAGAAGAAATCATTGAGCGCCGTGCCGTATGTAATGCCGTAGGTGCTGTGCTTCGCATCCCGAACCATTTTTACGTAAGGACTGACCGGAGGAACGTAAACGCCTCCACCATAGGAGTAGTCGTCACTATCCGCACCTCAGGCAACCAGAGACAACGCAAGAACCAAAACCAGAGCAAGAGCGCCGATTTTTTTCATAACTTGTTCTCCTTTTTATCGTCGGTTGAAACCGACTACTTCATAGATCAAAGATCCAGAAGCTTTGCTTTTTTAGCGTCAAATTCCTCCTGGGTGATGATCCCGGCATCAAGGAGCTCTTTATACTTCTTCAGCTCGGCGGGAACGTCAACGGCCGGAGCTGCGGGTGCAGAGGGCGTGGGGTTGGAAGGATGGGTGGGCTGGTGCGTGTCTTTACCTATCAGCGCCTTTAACTCCGTTTCAAAAATCTTCAATTCGTCTACCGTAACGGAAGAAAGATTAATACCATAACCGTTCCTTTGATCTGCAATATAATACATTGCGTAAGTACCAGCCGAATTTATTCTATAGAATATCACGCAGGGAATAAGGCATACGATAAGCGAAAAGATTGAGCTAAGAATTGCAGTAACCTCCCCGGTGGCGATCCCTCCCACAAGGACAACGACATTGAAAATCGCAATAGCCATCAGTATCCCCCATAAGACAATCGCCCATCCGCTATTTCGATAAGATTTCCGAAAATCCTTCACATCAGGAACGGCAATAGAAGTGTTCAATCTGGTACTAGGGAATCCGCCAAAGCCACGAGAACGACCTCTTCCGCGGAAATAAATTCTCTTGTTAGAAAGAATCACCACCCCATTTTTAGAATCTACACCATTCAGCACGGCGGTGGCATTTGCCTTACCCAAGACAGCTTGGACCGTCTCGTTCGCATCCAGCAAAACAGAATTGAAAATTTCCATAACAAAAATCTCCTTTTTCTTTTATTATAGCACTTTTATCGTCAAAAGTCCCATGCAGGCAGCATAAAAATAAAATTTAACAATTTCGACATATTTCTGGGCTGGAACGGAACAACAAGATCTTCCTCCATGGAAAAGAGCGGAGTCCGGAAGCCTCCGGAGGATAGAAACGACAAAAAACCTCTCCGAATTACTTCAGAGAGGTTTTTCTTATTGCTGTAAATCAGTCAACGAGGGAAATGATGGCCATCTCCGCAGCGTCGCCCTGACGGGGACCGCACTTTACGATGCGAGTGTAGCCGCCGTTGCGTTCTGCGTACTTGGGAGCGATTTCGTTGAAGAGTTTCTTCACGACATCTTCCTTCGTGATGAAAGCCATTGCCTGTCTCTTGGAATGAAGGGTATTCGCCTTGCCGAGCGTAATCATCTTTTCAGCGAGGGAACGAACTTCTTTGGCTCTGGTAACGGTGGTCTCGATGGAGCCGTTTTCCAGCAAATATGTCGTCATGCCGCGGAGCATGGACATTCTGTGATCGGTAGTTCTGCCAAGTTTACGGGTACCCATGGCCGGTTCCTCCTTTTATTCTTGTAGTTATTCTTTGTCCGACTGGAACGAAAGTCCGTAAGATTCCAGTTTGGTGATGACCTCTTCAAGAGATTTCTTGCCGAGGTTGCGGACGCGCATCATTTCTTCGGGAGTCTTGCTGATCAGTTCATCCACGGTATTGATTCCGGCCCGCTTGAGGCAGTTGAACGAACGGATGGACAGTTCCAGTTCCTCAATGGTCATGGAAAGGATCTTTTCCTTATCACCGGAGGGATCTCCGACCCAGATCTCGGGCGTGACTTCCAGCTCTTCCGCAAGATCCACGAAGAGAGCCAGATGCTCGCTCATGATCTTGGCCGCATAAGAGACGGCGCTGCGGGCAGAAACACTGCCGTTGGTCCAGACCTCCAGGGTCAGCTTATCGTAGTCGGTAACCTGACCGACACGGGTGTTTTCCACCGTATAATTGACCTTGGTAATGGGAGAATGGGAAGAATCCATAACGATCAGACCGATGGGAGAGACCGGGGGCTTATTGCGTTCCGCAGGAACGTAGCCACGGCCCATGCCAATGGTGATCTCCATATAAAAATGCGTGTCTTTCCCGATGGTTGCAATATGCATATCGGGGTTAAGGATCTCGATGTCGGAATCAGCCTTGATATCGGCTGCGGTGATTTCCCCTTCTTCCTGAACATCGATATATGCAAACTTCGAAGTGGTTCCGTGGAGACGGGCGATGAGTCCCTTCATGTTCAGGACGATCTCGGTGACGTCTTCCTTCACGCCGGGGACGGTGGAGAATTCATGCTGAACGCCGTTGATCTTGATAGAAGTAACGGCGGCGCCCTGCAGGGAGGAGATCAGCATTCTGCGCAGGGAGTTGCCCAGCGTAATGCCGTAGCCCCGTTCCAGAGGTTCAACGACGAATTTTCCGTATTTTCCGTCTTCGGAAACTTCTACGACTTCGATGGTCGGCTTTTCGATTTCGATCATAAATTGTACACCCTTTCATGTCTTACACGGTAGTATGACCGTGCGTGTTTGTTGCGCTTGCGCATTGACGGCAAGGGACAGGATTCCCCATCCCCGGCCTACGCAGCTGTATAACAGGGTACGTACGCCAGGATCGGCGTACTTGCACTTATTACTTGGAGTACAACTCGACGATCAGGTGGACTTCGATGGGCAGATCGGTGACGTCCTCGATCTCGGGGAGAGCGTTGACGGTACCGGTCAGGTTTTCCTTGTCCAGAGTGAGCCACTTGGGCATGGGCTTGCTGTCGTTCGCTTCCAGAACAGCCTTGATCTTTGCAGATTCCAGGCTCTTGGACTTGAAGGCGATGACGTCGCCTACCTTAACAAGGTAGGAGGGGATGTCAACCTTCTGGCCGTTGACGGTGAAGTGACCGTGAACGACGAGCTGACGGGCTTCGGGACGGGACATAGCGAAGCCGAGACGGGTAACGACGTTGTCCAGACGGGTTTCGCAGATCTGGATCAGGTTATTACCGGTAATACCCTGCTTCTTGTTGGCCATCTCGTAGTACTTGGCGAACTGACCTTCCAGAACGCCGTAATATCTTCTGACCTTCTGCTTTTCACGGAGCTGAACGCCGTAAGGAGTCAGCTTCGTGCGGCGAGCGCCGTGCTGACCGGGAACCTTGGCACCCTTGGAAATGGGGCACTTCTCGGAGAAGCACTTGTCGCCCTTCAGGAACAGTTTCGTATTTTCACGCCTGCACTGTTTGCAAACGGGACCAGTATATCTTGCCATATTCTTTCAATACCTCCGTTATACGCGTCTTCTTTTGGGGGGACGGCAGCCGTTGTGAGGGATGGGAGTCACGTCTTTGATCATGGTGAC
>JAZPXN010000096.1:0-3282 GCA_045543655.1 Eubacteriales bacterium | reverse complement strand
CGTTACCATCACCGATAACGTAATCAAAAACACCGTTCTCCACGGTATGCTTCTTACCGTCCACAACGGATCTTACACCGGCGACGTAACCGTTACCGGTAACACCGCTGTGGGTATCAATGAACGTTTTGTAAGAATGGCAGGTGCAGGTGATGCGGCTGTTGTTATTAAAGATAACATCATCTCGAACTACATGGGTGAAGATGCTGATTACATCAAGGTAACTGATTCTACCGGTACTCCCGTGATTGAGAACAACACCCTTGCTTCTGTTGGTGTTAAGGATGCCGCTGCCGCTCAGGCCGCGCTTGATAATGCAGTTGCTGGTACTACCATTCAGCTTCAGCCCGGCATAAATTACGGTACCCTTTACCTCCGTCCCGTTGCAGGCAGTGTAGCAACCAAGGAAATTGATTGGATAGGAAACAACTATCACTATGAGACTTATTCCTTGTTTGAGGATCTGACCATAGTTGGTGCTCCTGGTGCAATCGTTGACGTTATCAAGATTGAGGGTGGTACTTACTATAATACCGCTCACTCTCAGAGTGATACTTATCCTGTTATGCTCAGCCTTATCGAGCTTAAGAACGTTGTAATTGATGGTGTTACCTTTACTGGTAAGGGCGGTCAGTACGGCGACAGCCACGGTAATGCAATCAGCCTTGCCGGTAACAACATTAAGGTTGACGGACTTACCATTAAGAACTGTGTTCTTGAGGATCCCACTAACAATAATCGTCTCCTCTACAAGAGTGAGTCTACCACTCACGTTCACACCTATGAATATGATGGAGAGACCTATACATTTACTCCTTCATTGAAGGACATCGTCGTTACCGACTGTACCTTTAATGGTGGATATATGGGTCTTGAGCTTCGTGAGACCAAGAACGTTACTATCACTAACAACGTATTCAATGTTGGCGACCGTAACATTCTTCTTACCGCTAACTCCGGTTGCACCTTCACCGGCAACGTTACAATTACCGGCAACGTTTCCAACAATGCAAAGCAGCGCTTTGTTCGTGCAGATGCTATGGGTGATGCAGTTGTTGTAGTTGCTAATAACACGATTAACAACTATATGGCTTCCGATGCTGACTACATCAAGGTAACCAACGGCAACAACGTAACCGTTGAGAACAACACCAAGAACTAATCGCGCTATCAAAAAATCCCGCAATGCGTATAACACTGCAGGATGATAACACAAATAAAGCGGTGTGCTTCGGCTCACCGCTTTTTCTTAAGAAAACAAAGCTTTCGTATACAAGATTTCGCACTCTAAAATTTATCTCTTGATAGGTTTCAGAATAATATAGAATAGGGTATTCTCAAGTTTAAGTTTTGCATCTTTTTCATTTCCGGTAACGCTCCACCGCGTCTGCCAGCCGTTTTGCCGCATTTCCGGCTTTTTTGGGGGAAATGCTCCGTTGTCGGTCGGGCGGACAAAAGCCCCGATTAAGGCGCTTACGCTTCTTCCTCCGTTGCGTAGGTGATCTCAATGCCGTCCTCGGTCTCTTCCCGGCGCAGGATCACCTTGGTGCGGTATAATTCCGCCAATTTCGCTCCGTCGTCGTAGGGCACGGTGACGGTCTTTTCATATTCTCCCGCAAAATGCCGGATCAGAGCGTTTTTTAACTCGTCGCACCCCTTGCCCGTCCGGGCGGAAAGGGGGAAGACCCGCATCTTTTCCCGGGATGCCAGAGCGAAAAAGGGGGCGAGATCCAGGGTCTCTTCCCGGTCTGTTTTGTT
Source organism: Eubacteriales bacterium (assembly GCA_045543655.1). Taxonomy (GTDB): domain Bacteria; phylum Bacillota; class Clostridia; order Oscillospirales; family UBA644; genus RGIG995. The sequence continues at coordinate 1,524 of JAZPXN010000096.1, read as the reverse complement.
CAGGATGAGGAAAATAGGCTTTCGATCCGCTTCCAGGGTGTGCAGTAATTCCCGCACAACCTCCAGCCGGGCTTCTGCCTCGTCGTCCGCCGCATCCACCACCAAAAGCAGAAGATCCGCCGAAAGCGATTCCTCTAAAGTGGATCGGAAGGCGTCGATAAGGGTATGGGGAAGATCCCGCAGAAAGCCTACGGTATCGGACAGTAAAATCTCCTGCCCCTTCAGCCCCTCCATTTTCCGGACGGTGGGGTCGAGGGTGGCGAATAACTGATCCTCTGCGTAGACCTCACTGCCGCAGAGCCGGTTGAGAAGGGTGGATTTTCCTGCGTTGGTATAGCCCACCAGCGCCGCCGTGGCCTTCCCGCCCCGAAGCCGTCCCCGCCGGGTGGTCTGCCGATGCTGACGCACCTCGTCCAGGGCGTTTTCCAGGGCTTTGATCCGTCGGCGGATGTGCCGTTTATCGGTCTCCAGCTTCGTTTCTCCGGGGCCACGGGTGCCCACGCCGCCCCCCAGCCGGGAGAGGCTTTCCCCCATGCCCGCAAGCCGGGGAAGACGGTATTTCAATTGCGCCAGCTCCACCTGCAGCCGCCCCTCCGCAGACCGGGCGCGCTGAGCGAAAATATCCAGAATCAGCATGGTGCGGTCGATGACCGCCGCATCCAGCTTGTCCTCCAGATTTCGGATCTGCACCGCCGTCAGCTCTCCGTTTGCGATGGCGAGGGTGATTTCGTGATTTTCGATAAATTCCCGCATTTCTTCGGTTTTTCCGGCGCCGATATAGGTGGCGTTGTCCGGCTTCTCCCGCTGCTGCAGAAGCACGCCCCGGACCTCCAGCCCCGCCGTTTCGGCCAATTGCTCCAGCTCCGCCATGGACGCCTCCGCATCCGGCCGGTCGGACACCCCCAAGAGCAGACAATTTTTGATTTCTTCCACGCTGCCCCTCCTTGTTTTCGTTTCTTATATTATATCACATTTTCGCTTCGAAATCAAGAGAGAAAAAGGACTTCCCCGGATAAAAAAAACCGACAAGTCGAAACTTGTCGGTTTTTTGTCTATGGGCTACAAAAAAGATATTTTTGTGGTTTGTATTAAGGATTCGAACCCAAACGCAAAATCACGGCATAGCCGTGGATATCATCAATTCCGCAGGAATTGCATATCACCAACACGAAGTGTTGTATATCATCAAGCCGCAGATAGATGCACGCTAAAGCGTGATGATATACAGCCCCAAAGGGGCTGATGATATGCACCACGCTTCGCGCGGTGATGATATGCCAAGCCTGCGGCTTGGATAAAAAAATTCGACAAGTTGAAACTTGTCTAATTTTTTGGTCCGAGCGGCGGGAGGCGAACCCACGGCCTCTTGAACCCCATTCAAGCGCGCTACCAAACTCCGCTACGCCCGGATGTCTCTTTTTGAGACCTAAATATTATAGCACTTTTCTTTTGGTTTGTCAAGAGGTAAATTTGAAAAAAATCGGAAATAATAAAAATATTTCCAGATTTTTCGCATTCCTTCGG
>JAZPXN010000095.1:0-25519 GCA_045543655.1 Eubacteriales bacterium | reverse complement strand
TGGGGCATTTAACCATGCCGGGCATATCGAGCTTCCAAACGCTGGAACGTCTCTTATGCTTTCTCTGTTTCGAGACCTTTTTCTTCGGTGCGATCATTGGTGGACACCTCCTGTTTCCGATATCAAATTAAAAACTCAGTTGTTGCATCCGCAATCCCCGTCGTTGAGGTTCTTCCCGCAAGACGGACACAAACCCCGGCAATCTTCCCGACAAAGGATCTTGATGGGAATCTCCAGAACCAGCGCGTCGTATGCGGTCTGCTGCAGATCGATCCTTCCGCCTTCCACGAGAACCGATTCGTCTTCCGACGATTCGAGGGTGATGACGGTTTTCAGATCGCTCTTCAGCGGAAGAACCGAATCCTCAAGACAGCGGTCGCATTGACCGGTATACGTCCCGGAGACGGTGGCGCGGAGGGTCATGACGCCGACCACGTTGCGAAGCTTCCCGGAAACCCGGACTTCGGTGAAAGCAGGTTCGGTTTCGGACAGATCGATGACCTCGTCAAAGACAAGGCTGTCCCCATCCCTGCGGCTGAAATCGTTAATATCCAGATACCGCATACAGAACCCCTTTCCGGCCGTCGGCACAAATGCATACTTATATATTATACCACAAATTTTCAAAATGTCAAGTGGTTTTTTTGAAAAATTTATTTGACCTCGCGGCCACCGTCGCAGGCGGAAGAAATATAGAAGGATCCGGTAAAGCCGGTACGTTCCTTATAATTCTTGCCGACCTCTTCGATAAAGTGATCCACGGCGTCGTCGGCAACGATGCTGACGGTGCATCCGCCGAAGCCGGCGCCGGTCATGCGGGAACCGATACAGCCTTCGATCTTCAGGGATTCCTCTACCATCACGTCAAGGTTGAGACCGGTCACCTCGTACAGATCCCGCAGAGAGATGTGGGAAGCGGTCATCAGGTGCCCGAAGGCGTTGAGATCGCCGGCGTTCAGAGCCTCGATAGACTTCAGAACGCGGTCGCATTCGTAAACGACGTGTTCCGCACGGCGGCGTTCCACCTCATTGAGAATGAGATGCTTGGCGTCCTCGAACTGCTCCACGGAGACGGCCCGCAGGCAATCGGCTTCGGGATAAGCGATCTGCAGCTGCTTAAGAGCGGATTCACATTCCGCGCGGCGTTCGTTATACTTGGAATCGGCAAGACCGCGCTTTTTGTTGGTATTCCCGATAATGATCTTATAGCCGTTGAGAACCAGGGGAACGTATTTGAAATCCAGGGTCTTGCAATCCAGGAAAATGGCCTGATCCTTCCGTCCCATGGCGCTGGCGAACTGATCCATAATACCGCAATTGACGCCGCAGTAGACAATCTCAGCCTCCTGGGACAGCTTGGCCATTTCAATCATATCCACGGGATCGGTGATGCCCTTCGCCTCGTTGGAGAAGGTGGCAAGGGTCAGAGCCATAACGACTTCAATCGCGGCGGAAGAAGAAAGGCCGGCCCCCAGAGGAACGGTATCGTGATAAAGGATATCGCAGGAGCAGATCTCGTAGCCGTGGTTCTGCAGAACGTAAGCAACGCCGGCCTGATAGTTGCCCCACTTCAGATCCTTGTAAGCGCCCAGATCGTTGATATCCAGCTCCACGCGATCGGGAAGGTCGGTGGCGGCAAGCCGGATCTTTCCGCTGTCGGTCTTGCGGACGAGGATGTGGGAAGCGTGTTCCAGGGCCGCGGGGAACACGTAACCGCCGTTATAGTCGGTGTGTTCGCCGATCATATTGACCCGGCCGGGAGACACGAACATACGCACGTCGGAGGCGTCTCCGCCGTACAGAGAGAGAAATTTTGAAAGCAATTCTTCGTTCACGGTATAGTACATCCTTTCTGAACTGTATACAGATTTATTATACACTATTCCGCTCCGAATGTCAAGGTTTATTTTCAACAAATGTGGCAAATATCCGCAAAAGCGGCGGGATTACAAAATATTTTCCCAGGTGGGGCGGTGGGTTTCGGCCAATTCCCGCAGAGTGGCGGCAAGATCGCTCAAGGCCTCAAGGGCGGGGGAAAGATCCCCTTCCCTGCCCAATTCCTCCGCGCGGGACAGCGCCCGGTCGATTTCGTGAATACGGGAATCGTTGGCGAAGACCGCAAGGAGGGGGCGACGGTCGGAAAAGCGGCGAATCAGCCCGGAGAGGCGCTCCAGCCCCTCCTCCGCCCGGGTATCGTCGGATAACGCCCGGCAGATCTCGTCGGCCTCGTCGGCCAGTCCCGTCGCCGTCCGGCACAGCGCCGTCTGTCCCACGAAGACGAAGAAAACCAAAAGCACCGCCGCCGCTGCGGCGCAAAAGAACCGGCTTTTCACGGCAATTCCTCCCGGCGGATGCAGGTGTATGCTCCGGCGATCTCGTAGAGCAAAAAGACGCTTTTCACCTCGGTCACCCCTTCTTTTTGCAGGATCAGAGCCAGTTGCCCGTCGTCGATCCCCCGGCGGTGGAGATTTTCCCGGATCACGGTGCCGTCGGAGACCAGAATCAAGGGCAATTCCTTCCGGGTGGCGCCTTTTTTTGGGATCACGCTGACCTTACCGTCGTTTTCCAGGACGCAATATTTCACGTCCTCCACCGCCATAAGGCCGTTCTGCCGCAATTCCTCCATCAGCTCCGCCACCGACATCTGAGACCGCTTCATTTCCCGCTGGTCGATTTTTCCGTCGTCGATCAGCACCGAATACCGCCCCGCAAGAACCCGGCTGAAACGGGGAATTTTTAGTGCCAGGAAGGAAAAGACAATCTCCAGGATCACCAACGTCGCCATAGGGATGACGCTGTAAATCAGAGGCATTTCCAGATCCTGCATACACAGGGTGGCAAGGTCGGAGATCAGCAAAGTAATGACCAACTCTGCCGGCTCCAGCTCCCCGATCTGCCGCTTGCCCATACAACGAAGCGCCGCAATGGTCAAAACGTATAAAATCGCCGTGCGGATCATTGCAACTGCCATAACCGAACCTCCCGTATCTTTTTCTCTATTTTGCGAAGGACGGGGGCAAATATACCCGGAAGAATCATAAAAATCCGCCCGCAGGAGGTTCTGCGGGCGGGTTTGATTTTTGAATCAGATTCAGTTGAAGGCGACGGCGAGGGTTTCCTTGGCGATCATCAGCTCTTCGTTGGTGGGGATGACGAGAACCTTGATCTTGGAGTTCTTTCCGGTGATATCCACGGTGCCGCGGGTATGGTTGGCTTCCTCGTCGATCTCGATGCCGAGGGGTTCGAGAAGGCCCTTGCAAACGTTGGTGCGGGTAGTGGGGCCGTTTTCACCGATACCGGCGGTAAAGACGATGCAGTCCACGCCGCCGAGAATGGCAATGTAGCCGGCCATGATCTGCTTACACTGATAGCCGAACATTTCCAGGGCGAGGGCACACTTTTCGTCGCCCTGCTCCGCGCCGGCTTCCAGATCACGGAAGTCGCTGGAAAGACCGGAAACGGCCTTGACGCCGGACTTCTTGTTCATCAGGTCGTTCAGCTCGGAGCCGGTCATGGGACGCATCTCTCCGGTCTTTTCGTCCTTAACCATCTCGTTATCGAGCAGGAGGGTGACGATGGCGGGGTCGATGGAACCGCAGCGGGTGCCCATGAGGGGGCCGGCAAGAGGAGTCAGACCCATGGAGGTATCCACGCAGCGACCCTTGTCCACGGCGGTGATGGAAGAGCCGTTGCCCAGGTGCAGGGTGACCATCTTCAGCTCTTCGGGCTTCTTGCCCAGATATTCGGCGGTCTTCTGGGAGACGTACTTATGGGAGGTACCGTGAGCGCCGTAACGCTTAATGCTGTATTTTTCGCACAGATCCCGGGGCAGAGCGTAGGTCTTGGCCACGTCGGGCATGGTGGAATGGAAGGCGGTATCAAACACGGCCACGTGGGGGATGTTGGGCATAGCGGCGCGGCAGGCACGGATGCCGGCGGCGTTGGGCATAGCGTGAAGAGGCGCCAGGGTGCGGCAGGCTTCGATCTTCTCCACGACGTCGTCGCTGTCCACGAGGGTGGCTTCCATAAAATAGCTTCCGCCGTGAACGATACGGTGACCGGCGGCGCCGATTTCGGAAATATCGGAGATCACGCCGTACTTGGAATCCACCAAGGTTTCCAGAACCTTATTGGCGGCAACGGTATGGTTGGGGAAGTGGCATTCGTCCTTCAGCTCGATGCCCTTAGAAGGTGCTTTGTACTCAAACACGCCGTCGATGCCGATACGGTCGCAGTTCCCCTTGGCAAGAACGGTTTCGGTTTCCATGTCGATCAGCTGGAACTTCAAAGAAGAGCTGCCGGCATTGATGACTAAAATCTTCATAATTTTACGCCTTTCTATATCTTGATTTTTTTTAAACTTTGTAGTATAATAACATACGGATACTATTATAATCCTTTTTTTAAAATTTTGCAAGAGATTTCACACTTTTTTAAGTTTTATCACCAAAAAAAGGGGGGCCACCATGAAAACAGCGGGGATCGTAGCCGAGTACAACCCCTTTCACAAGGGACACGAATATCAGATCTCCCTTCTGCGGGAGAGAGGATACGAGGGGATCGTAGCCGTGATGAGCGGCAATTTCGTTCAGCGGGCGGACGCGGCCTTGACCGACAAATACCGCCGGGCGGAGGGAGCGGTGGCGGCGGGGGTCGACCTGGTGCTGGAGCTGCCTCTCCCCTATGCGGTGGCGGCGGCAGAGGACTTTGCCCGGGGAGGGATCAGAATACTGCAGGCCACGGGAATCGTAACCGCGGTCTGTTGCGGCTGCGAGAGCGGTGACGAAGAAAATCTGCGGCAGTACGAAGCCCTGAGAGAAGCGGAAAAAAGCGGGAAAATCAAAGAAAACATGAAGACGGGTCTTTCCTACCCCGCCGCCTGCAAAAAGGCCGTAGCCGACGCAGGCGCCCCCTGGAGCGACAAGCCCAACGACGTACTTGCCCTTGCCTACCGAAAGGCGCTGGAGGTTCTGGACGCCGGCATGGAGCTTCTGGCAATCGAGCGGAAAGGAAGCTATCACGAGGACGACGGTACGGGCTTTGAAAGCGCGGAATCGATCCGGGAGCGGATGCGCCGGGGGGAAGACGTAACGAAAGCTCTTCCCGCGGGCTCTTACGAACGGATCAAGGACGCGCCCCTTGCAGACCTGAAGCGGTTAGAGCGGGCGATAATGGCCTTTTACCGCACCGCAGGCCCGGAAAGGCTGAGGGAATTCTACGGAATGCGGGAGGGCCTGCCGGAGCGGCTCTGCAAATACGCTGGCGCCGAAACCCTTGAAGCCTTGGCAGACCGGGCAAAAACCAAGCGGTTTCCCCATTCTGCCGTACGGCGGGCGATCTTATGCGGATATCTTCAGATCCCCCGGAAATTGCCGGAAATCACCTATCTTCGGGTCCTGGCCTTCAACGAGCGGGGGCAGGAGCTTTTGCGGGAAATGAAGAAGACCGCAACCCTCCCCGTCCTGCCGATCCTGACCCCGGAGCGGTGGGGAGATCCGATGGCGGCGATACAGCTGCGGGGAGATGAAATTTTCGCTCTGACCACGGACCCGCCGGCAAAACGCTTCCCGGATCTGACGGAATCGGCGCGAAAAGTCCCGAAAATATGAAAAAATTATATTATTTCCGCTTTTCCTCTTTACAAATCTATTATTTTATAGTAAAATAATAGGGAATAGAATATAATCATCCGGGAGGATCGTATGGAAACGAAATATAAAAGAGCTTTAGTCAAGCTGAGCGGCGAAGCGCTGTCCGGGAATCTGGGCCACGGCATTGACTTCGATACCGCCACGGAGGTTTGCCGGAATATCGTCCGGTGCCTGGACTGCGGAGCGCAGATTGCCATCGTATGCGGCGCCGGAAACTTCTGGAGAGGCCGCCAAGGATCGGACATGGATCCGGTCAAGGCCGATCAGATGGGAATGCTGGCAACGAACATGAACGCCATTGCCCTTTCCGAGCTGTTTCGTCTCGTGGGCGCGGAAGCAAAGGTTCTTTCCGCCGTTGCCATGCCCCAGGTCTGCGAGACTTATACCAAAGATCTGGCCGATAAATATCTGAACGAAGGCAAGATCGTTATTTTCGGCGGCGGCACCGGCTGCCCCTTCTTCACGACCGACACGGCGGCGGCCCTGCGGGCCATCGAGATCGGCGCAGACATCGCACTGATGGCGAAGGCCGTGGACGGAGTCTACGACAAAGACCCCAGAACAAACCCCGACGCAAAGAAATTCGACGCCATCACTTATTCCGAGATTCTGGATAAAAAGCTGGGCGTGATCGATCTGACCGCCGCATCCCTTTGCATGGAAAAGAATATGCCCGTGCTCCTTTTCCAGCTGGGCAAGGGTGAGAGCATTGCCGAAGCTCTTTGCGGAAACAACGTCGGCACCGTAATCAACGTATAAAATCGTGTAAAACCGTAATAAATATAAACGGAGGATTCCTTTATGAAACCCGAATACAAAGAAACCAACGACAGAATGGAAAAAACCCGCCAGGCGCTGCAGAACGATTTTGCATCCATCCGTGCTTCTGCCGCCAACGTGGCCGTGCTTGACAAGATCAGCGTGGACTACTGGGGCGTGAAGACCCCCATCCAGCAGGTGGCCACCGTTTCCGTACAGGAAGGCAAGACCCTGCTGATCCAGCCCTACGACTCGAGCCTGCTGAAGACCATCGAAAAGGCGATTCAGGTCTCCGATCTGGGCATCAATCCCCAGAACGACGGCCGCGTGATCCGTCTGGCCTTCCCCCCGCTGACCGAAGAACGCCGCAAGAGCATCGTCAAGGATCTCGGCAAGATGTCCGAAGAATCCAAGACCGCCATCCGCAACATCCGCAGAGACGCTCTGGAAGGCTTCAAGGCGCAGAAAAAGAAGAGTGAGATCACGGAAGACGATCTGAAGAATGCGGAAAAGGAAATTCAGAACCTGACCGACAAATTCTGCAAGGAAATCGACGCCATGCGTGCCGCAAAGGAAAAGGAAATCCTTTCGGTTTGATCGTTCAACCCCTATTAAATCCGTAGACCGTTGCCGCAGGAGCTCTGCGGCAACGGTTGCGATTATAAAAGAAAAAAATGTTGGAGAAGATCGTTTTGGATCAGATTCAGATGCCGGTGCACATCGGCTTTATCATGGACGGAAACCGCCGTTGGGCGAAAGAAAAGGGATTGACCACACCTCAGGGGCACAAGGCAGGGGCCGACGCTCTGGAGCGCATCGTGGAAGCGTCCTTTGCAAGAGGGATCCGTCATATCACGTTTTACGCGTTCTCCACGGAAAACTGGAACCGTCCTGCCGCTGAGGTTTCGGCACTGATGACCCTTTTTTCCCGTTATCTGGACAGCCTTCTGGACCGTTGGGAACACAGCGAAAAAGAAGTTTACCACCACACCCGCATTTGTTTTATCGGAGATCTTTCGGGCTTTGATCCAAGATTCCGGGAGCGGGTGGAGCGGATTGAACGTCTTTCCCAGACGAAGGAGATCCGCATGACCATGAACATTGCCATCAATTACGGCGGCCGTGCCGATATTCTGCAGGCGGCCAACCGAGCCATCCGGGAGGGAAAAACCCGTCTGACCGAGAAAGATATCGACGACCGTCTTTATACTGCGGGACAGCCCGACCCGGACCTGATCGTCCGAACCGGAGGAGAGATGCGTCTTTCCAATTTTCTCTTGTGGCAATCCTCCTATTCGGAATATTATTCCGACCCCTGCTACTGGCCGGATTTTGACGAAGCTCGGCTGGATGCAGCCATTACGGCATATTCCAAACGCGTCCGCAAGTTTGGCGGCAATCAATAACGAAAAGAGAGACGAACCGATATGAAAACCCGGATTCTTTCCGGCGTATGCATCTTTGCATTTTTGCTGATTTTGGTGTTTACGTCCGGAATTCCTTTTATTCTGAATCTGATCATGGCGGCGGTAGCGACGGCTGGGATCTATGAAATTCTGAAGGTTGCGGGTCTGCACACCCGGAAGCTTATGACCGTGGGGACGATGGCCTATGCGGCGATCTTCGTATTCTGCGCAGATCCGGCCATTCCCTTTTATCGGGAGATCCATCTCCTTCTGACCTTCCTTCTGTTTATCGCGGCCCTTACATATTATTTAAAGGACTACAAAAACACGAAATTGCCGGATCTGGCCTTCGCGTTGTTCATGGCGGTGCTGGTGGCGTGGTTCTTCGGCGCCGTAATCCTGACCCGGAGAACGGAATTCGGCTTTTGGAATCTGGTCATGATCTTCATTCTGGCCTGGGTACCGGACACGGGGGCCTATTTCTGCGGATCTCTGTTCGGAAAGCACAAGCTGGCGCCGGTCATCTCCCCCAAAAAGACGGTGGAAGGTGCGGTGGGCGGTCTCGTAATCTGCGTAGCGATCTCCTTTCTTTGCGCCTTCGTGGTCAGTCTTTTCGGCGCGAAGGTCAATTACCCGATCGTTGCGGCCTACGCGATCCCCGGCACGCTGATCTCCATTCTGGGAGACTTGACGGCTTCCCTGATCAAGCGCTATTACAACGTCAAAGACTACGGCAATCTGATCCCCGGGCACGGCGGCATCATGGATCGGTTTGATTCCATTTGGTTCGTGGCACCCTTCATGTATCTGATGACCCAGATCTGCCCCATTTTTTCCTGACGGAACGTGAGATATGAATAAGATTTTAATTTTGGGATCCACGGGATCCATTGGACGGCAAACGGTGTCCGTACTGGAGAATCTCGGACTGACGGCTGCCGGGCTTTCCGCAAATACCGACGTTAACCGGATCGAAGAACAGATCCGGTCGTTGCATCCTGCCTATGCGGTCATGACCGACGAAGCTGCGGCGAACGAACTGAAGCGCCGGGTGGCAGATACGAAGACCGCCGTATTCTCCGGCACGGAGGGACTGGTCAAAATGATCCGGGAGGCGGACTTCGACGTGGCCGTCAACGGCATCGTTGGCATGGCAGGCACCCTGCCTTTCCTGGAAGTAATCCGCAGGGGCAAGGATATTGCCGTGGCAAACAAAGAATCTTTGGTCACCGCGGGCCCTATCATCAAAGCGGAGGCGAAGAAATACGGTGCCAGGATCCTGCCCGTGGACAGTGAGCATTCGGCCATCTTCCAATGTCTCCAGGCGGCGCCGCCGGAGCGAAGACTGAAAAAGATTCTGCTGACCTGCTCCGGCGGGCCCTTCTTCGGACAGAGTAAGGAAGAAATCGCAAAGGTCACCCCGGAAATGGCCCTGCGTCACCCCAGCTGGAAAATGGGCGCAAAGATCACCGTAGACTGTGCTACCACCATGAATAAGGGCCTTGAGATCATGGAAGCGGTGCGGCTTTTCGATCTTCCGGAGGATCGGGTGGAGGTGCTGATCCATCGGCAAAGCATCGTCCATTCCCTGGTCGAATTCGACGATCATTCCGTGCTGGCACAGCTGGGACTGCCCGATATGCGCATTGCCATTCAATACGCCTTGACCTATCCCGACCGTCTCCCCTCTCCGGTGGATCGGCTGGATCTGACGAAAACGCCGCCGTTGACCTTTGCAGCGCCGGACGACGTCGTCTTCCCCGCGATGCAGCTGTGCAGGCAGGCCATTCGCGCCGACGGGATCTACCCCACGGTGGTCAACGCCGCAAACGAAGTGGCGGTACACGGATTTTTACAGGGAAAACTTTCCTTCCCCGCCATCGTGGACGTGGTCGCGCGACAGATGGAGGAGGCGGAGCAAGTTGAAAACCCCGACCTCGACGTGATCTTTGAAACCGACCTTTTGGTCAGGAAAAAGACCCTTCAGTATCTTTCCACCCTTTAATATTCCGAGGAGCGTTTGTTTTGAGTATCCTTTTGCAGATCCTTTATACCGTTCTGGTGCTGGGCGTGCTGATTTTCGTCCACGAGCTGGGACATTTTATTGCCGCGAAGGCCTGTGGTGTGCGGGTAACCGAATTTGCTCTGGGCATGGGCCCCGCCCTTCTGAAAAAGCAGGGCAAGGAGACGTTATACGCCCTGCGCCTCCTGCCGATCGGAGGGTATTGCGCCATGACGGGAGAAGACGAGGAGGTTCCCGACGACCCTCGGGCCATGCGAAACAAACCCGTATGGATGCGCATGATCATCGTTGCGGCGGGCGCGGCCATGAATATGCTGTTGGGACTGGTTTGCGTGGCGATCATCGTTTGCTTCAGCAATATCCCCTCCACGGTGGTAGCGCAATTTGACGAAGGAGCAATCTCCTCCCAATGCGGACTTCAGGTAGACGATAAAATCATTGCGGTCAACGGAGAAAAGATTGCCGATTATACCGAAATGGCGACCATCCTTTCCCGTTGCTATAACGAAGATACGGTCAGCCTGACGGTGCTGCGCAAGGGGCAGGAAGTGATCCTTCCCAACGTAACCTTCCCCACGGAAGAAGTGGACGAAGGGTTAAGTTATCCCACGGTGGACTTTCTGGTTTACCGGGCAAAGAAAACTCCGGGCGTAGTGATCCGGCAGATTTTCGTGCAGACCTGGTCTTATACCACGAGCATCGTGGACGGATTGCGGGATATGATCACCGGGCGAATTTCGTTGAAATACGTTTCCGGCCCCGTTGGCATTTCCTCGGTCATCTCAGAAGCCGCATCCTACGGTTTTTTGTCCCTTTTATCGGTAGCGGCGCTGATCTCCATCAATCTTGGAGTTATGAATATGTTGCCATTGCCGGCATTGGACGGTGGGCGATTCTTATGCATGCTCATCGAAGCCATCGTCCGCAAACCCATTCCGCCGAAGGTGGAGGCAATCATCCACGGCGTCGGGATCGTGATCCTATTGGCGCTGATGGCGGTCATTATGTTGAAAGATATCTTTTTCCCCGTATATTAAAGGAGTCGTTATGGCATCGAAAAAACAGATCGTTACCCGGGGCGTGGCCGTGGGCGCGGGGGCGCCGATCCCCATTCAGTCCATGTGTTCCATTCCCTTTACCCGTTTTGAGGAGTTAGCCGCCCAGGCCCTGGCACTACAGGACGCAGGATGCGATATTTTGCGGGTGGCATTGCCGGATATGGAATCGGCAGAACCCTTCCAAAAACTGCGGAACATGCTGAAAATTCCCCTTGTGGCGGACATCCATTTCGATTATCGTCTGGCGCTGAAAGCCCTGGAAGCAGGGGCGGACAAGATCCGAATCAACCCCGGAAATACGGACAAGACCCACCTGAGACTGGTCACCGATGCCGCAAAGGCCCGCAACGTGCCCATCCGGGTAGGAATCAACGCCGGATCTCTGGAGAAGGATCTGCTGGCAAAATACGGCCGTCCCACGGCGCGGGCTCTGGCAGAAAGCGCCCAGCGAAACGTGGAGCTGTTGGAACAACTGGATTTTGATGATATTGCGGTTTCCATGAAAGCGTCGGACGTGCGCATGATGGTGGAGGCCTATCGCATTTTCGCCGAGACCTCCCCTTATCCCCTGCATTTAGGAGTGACCGAAGCGGGGACGGCGCGTTCGGGGACGGTAAAATCGGCGATCGGCATCGGAGCTCTTCTTTTAGACGGCATCGGTGACACGATCCGGGTTTCCCTGACGGCAGACCCTGCAGAAGAAGTGGAAACGGCGAAGATATTGCTTCGTTCTCTGGATCTTTATCACCGGGGGATCGAAGTGATCTCCTGCCCCACCTGCGGTCGTACTACGGTGAACTCCATCGAGCTTGCAAACCGGGTAGAGCAGGAATTCCGGGATATCCGGACCCACGTAAAGATTGCGGTTATGGGGTGCGTCGTCAACGGGCCGGGAGAAGCCCGCCAGGCCGACGTGGGCGTGACCGGAGCGAATGGCGAATACGTGCTGTTCCGGGGCGATAAGATGATCAAGAACATCCCTCAGGAGCAGATTCTTCCCCTGCTTCGAAAAGAAGTGGAAGAGATTGCAAAAATCAAGGGGGCGGACCTGTGAAATTATATATAGTGCGCCACGGACAAAGCAAAAATAATTCGGAAAGGCGCCATTCGGGCTGGAGCAGGACGGAACTGACAGAGCAGGGGATTGAGGATGCCCGGAAGGCCGGAGAACGGCTGAATGGAATCCGGTTCGATAAGATCTACGCCAGCGACCTCCCCCGCACGGTGCAGACCTGCAAACACGCTTTGCCGGAGCAGGAACCGGAGCTGTTGGAGCTGATCCGTGAAATCAACGTAGGCTCTCTGCAGGACCGTTGCGTTACGGATTGCGAGGCAGAATACGGCGAAAAATACCTTGCCAGCAGAGCGGTTGACGATTACTCCTTTTGGGGAGGCGAAACCCGGGATATGGTCAAAATCCGGGCCGAACGATTTTTAAAAACCGCAGAATCTGCCGGATACGAGACGGTGGCGGCCTTTACCCACGGCGTATTTATCCGATACTGCATGGAGGTGGCACGGGATAACACACCGGTCCCCGGCCCGATCTTAGGAAACGGCGGCATTGCGGTTTTTGAATTCAAGAACGGCAAGTGGAGCGTAGAACCGCTGGAATAAATACATAATAAAACACGGAAGAGAACGCATTTCTCTTCCGTATTTTTTATTCTTTTTCGGAGGGCGTTTCGAAATATTTCGCCCAGGGCAGCCAGTCGCAGTAATTGAAAAGACGGTCCAGGCACTTCGAGAATAAGTCGATAATAAAGCCGTTTACGAGGGCGACGAGGACCGTGCCCAGGCCGATATTATGATCAAATACCGAGTGGAACACGGCAAGAGAAAGTACGATCGCCACAAGAAAGCTACAAAGATCATAAATAACCTTGAAGGGGCCTATTTTTATGCCAAAGCGACGGGAGACCTCCTTCACGAAGAGCTCGTAGGCGCCGGGGGCAAGATAGGTTTTAAAGAACAGGGCCACTCCAAGGGAGCTGGATACCATCCCCACCACCATCATAGCAAGGCGCAACGCGACACCCCATTCCCCGGTGAGAGAAAAGAGAAATATAAATCCGTCCAGCACCTGGCCATAAAGAAAGGCGGAAACGAAAGAAAGAAGGTAGGTCCAGCGGAATTTCCCCACAAGAAAGCAGACGGCAACCACCAACACCCCTTGCAGACAGTATTCTGCGGTGCCGAAGGAGATATGAAAGATCTCGGAAAGAATGAAGGCGGGCGCGACAACGGCAGAAAGACCGAAATCCGCTTTTGCCATCAGCGCAGCGCCGATGGCAAGAAAAACCGTGGCGAAAATATAGCAAAGCTCCCGGGACAGACAAGGTTTTTTCATATAGAAACCCCATTAAACAGATGAATTTTCACTATTATAACACATTTCGTCAGCATTGTCAAGGATGCGTCCGAACGATATCGGAAAGAAAAAGGAGTGATGCGCTTTCGCGCATCACTCCGGAGAGATTCAGTTAGTTAAGATCAGTCGTTATGCTTCTTGCGAAGGATCACGGCGGCAGTAGTAGCAACAGCGATCAGACCAACGATAGCGAAGGCGGCGACGGTGTAGTCGGAAGTGGGGGGATTCTTAGCGGCCAGAAGGACGTAAGCTTCCTTACCGGTAATCTTCTC
The DNA here is from genome assembly GCA_045543655.1 of Eubacteriales bacterium. Classification (GTDB taxonomy): domain Bacteria; phylum Bacillota; class Clostridia; order Oscillospirales; family UBA644; genus RGIG995. The sequence goes on along the minus strand of JAZPXN010000095.1, from coordinate 11,979 downwards.
GACGGTCTCAGCTTTCTTCTTGGATTCGCCGGTCTTCATGACAGCACTCTTGATGGTGAGCTTGCGCTGAGCGGTGCTGACGGCGGGATCACCGAACATTTCGATGGAGCCGGTGCCTTCCTTAACTTCGATGACACCCTTGGAGGTTCTGGTGTAAGAACGAACGGCAACCATCTTTTCTTCCGCGGATGCATCGATAACAACCTTACCGTTGCCTTCGACAGTCAGAGCAGATTCGGCTTCGAAGGTGATGCCGGCAACGGCATTTTCCTTAATCGCCAGGTTCATCTTACCGTTGTCCTTAACGAGGATGGAAGCGCCCTTCAGGTGGATAGCAGCGCCGGTATTGGCCTTGGAATCACCGGAAGCGGTGGCGTTCAGTACGGCGTCATCCTGAATGGTCAGGACGTGCTTGGGATGGAGGAACAGACCGTGAGCACGGTTGGTGGCATTTTCACCGTTGCGTTCCGCATAAGCGGTGACGACGGCCTTACCGGCAATCACGAACTTGCCCTTTTCCCCAGAGCAGGAGGGGTTAATGGCGTTAATGACTTCAGGATTGGAGGAAGACTTGGATTCGGAAATATTGGTAACGTTGAGGATCGTATCCTTAATGAGGATATCGTAATCGGTACCGCTCAGGAAGAAGGAGCCTCTCCAACCGCCGGCGTTGCTGGTCATATTGACGGTACCGGTGGTGGTCATGTTGACGTAGTTCATATCGCCGGAGACCCAAACGGCAGCGCCGGTAGCGAAGCGTTCGGTGGTATCGGTATTGTCAACGTCCACGTTAGCGGCGTCAACAATGTTCAGCGTAGCAATGGAGCCCTTTCTGTTAGCGCCGAGGATAATGCCCTGCTGGAAGCCGGAGATATCAACTTTAGCGTTACCGGAAGCGGTGAACACGGCGTTGAACACGGTTTCTTCTTTGAGAGCCGTAGGAGCGTCCTCAGCAACACCTCTGTAAGTTACGTACACGCCCTGAGCGACGGTAGGAGCAGTCTTAAAGGAAGCGTTTCCGGAAACTTCAAAGAGAGCAGTCTGATTGCCGGTACCGTCGTCAACGTCGGCATACAGGAACACGCCCTGGGTGGAGGTATCCTGGAGGGAAGAAATGGAAACGTCGGCGTTATCGGTGATCTTTACGATCGGACGGGCGCCGGGGTTGTAGATACCGCGGGACTTGGCAACGATGTCAAGCTTGACGTTGTCCTTCACGATGAGAGCACAGTCGCCGGGGTCAGCGGTACGGGAAACGTGAATAGCATTATCGCTATGAGAGATTACCTTAAGTTTGAGATCTCCGGAAAGAACCAGCTTACCGGGATTGCAGATGGTGTAGTTACCGCCGCTGACGGTCAAAGAACCGTCGCCGGTGATTTCAATCTCACCGTTGCCGCCGAGGATGTTGGCGACACCGGGAAGACCGGTGATGGTATTTTCACCCTTAACAACGATCTTGGCATTGCCGCCGCTGACGTAGACGCGGTTGACTTCACCGTTCATATTATTAAAGGTAACGACACCCTTGCCGGCATCGTAAACGATAGAGTCGGTGGAAACGTTCATGAAGGCGGCTTCGGCAGCGGTCAGAGTGGGCTTGCCGGCGTTCAGAACGAAGTCAGCGCCGATAGAAGGAGTGACGGTAACGTTAAGAAGAGCAGTGGAAGGATCGCCGGTATAAAGCCCGTAGCTGTTAGCCTTGAAATCGGAGCTCTGGACCATGCTGGCCTTATTGGTAGCCTTGACCATCTTTTCGCACTTCGCGCCGAGCACGCCGGCAGAAGCACCGAAGGACAGGGTGCAATCCTTATCAACGTTGATATTGATGGCTTCAACACCGGGGTTCGTAGCGGTGTAGAGGTCAGAGGTTTCAACGAAGGATTTGGCAACACCGGTGATGGTGGTTTCGTAGAGGTTGATATCGAAGGTTGCGGCCGTGGTATTGGCGTCGCCGTCGTCAATATCGATATTTCTGGGAACGATGAGGGCGGTGGTATTGGGGGCGTCCACGTTGATGGTAGCCTTATGGGTAGTAATCCAATAGGTTTCCTCGGTGGTGATAACGCCTGCTTCGCCATTCCCGGTCTTGGGGGTGTTGACCTTCAGATTCAGAGTGGCATCGGCGATCATCATGGAGTTACCATTATCCAGATAGATGGCGTGAACGCGGTTGGCCAACTGGGAAACGCCATCGACCTCGATATTGATCGTACCGCCGGTGATGTCAACGGGACCGTTGACGGAAAGACCGTTGAGGACGGTGGGGGTGGGAGCATCGCGACCGACAGTCTTCAGATTCAGAGTACCGCCGGACATGGAGAGCTTGGAAGCAGTGAGAGCAGCTTTCCAGTCGGCATTGGCAGCCTCAATAACAGAGCTGACGACAGCGTTGTCGGCAACAGTAACGTAACCGGAACCGGCATGACGGATGGCACCACCGTCGCGGGAAACGGAGTTAACGATCGCGTTTCCGCTGAAAATCATGTCTTTACCGCCGCCGTTCAGGTGGATGGTATCCGCATTGGCTTTCACGTTCAGAACGACGTCGCCGGTAACGGTAATGTCACCGTTCTGAGAGAAAATGGCGTACCCGGTGGCAGTTGCGTTCAGAATGCCGTCGCCTTTAATGGTGAGGTTGGCAAGGACGGAAGAATCGGACGCATTGGCAACGATGGCATTGTTGCCGTCATTGACAATGGTGCTTTCGCCCTTAGCAACGACGGTCAGAGCACCGTTGGAAGAAGCGACCTTCTTCAGCCCGGTGGCGTTGTTCAGCGTCAGAGTGCCGGTGGCGGCGTCAAAGGTAGCCGTACCGGTGCCGGCGTTGTACGTCGTCGTAACAGCGTCGAGGACGTGGTCGCCGCCGGTAGAGTCGGTCAAAGTAACGGAAGACGCTTTCACTTCTGCGGCATTCGTGCCGAGAGCCAATGCGAAAACCGCTGCAACGACCAGCATCAGAGACAGGCAGATTGCAAGAGTCTTTTTCATGGTATCTCTCCTTAAAAGCTTATTGGGGGCTTCGACCCCATGCTATATTAGTATTTTAACAGATAAGAGCCGAAATTGCAAGCGTTTTTTCGAAAGTTCCCAATATTGTCACGCTTTTTTGCGATTTTTGAAACTTTTGCCAAAATTTTACGCAAAAAAGAGGGAACGGCGCATACCGAAACGGTATACGCCTTTCCTATTATAATATATTGCGTTTTGCGATTACAGGAGAGATTCGTAGAGAGCCTTGATTTCAGCAACGGAGGTGGCTCTGGGATTGCCGGGACGGCAGGCGTCGTCGAAGGCAGACTGGGCGAGGAAGTCCAGGTCTTCGGGCTTGACGATATCCTTCAGATCAGCGGGGATTCCCACGTCGGCAGAAAGCTGACGGACGGCGTCAACGGCGGCCTTACGGGCCTCTTCGATGGTCATGGCGTCGGTACCGGCAACGCCCATAGCGCGGGCGATATCGCGATACTTGTCACCGGTGGCTTCGGCGTTGTATTCCATGACGGTGGGGAGGATAATGGCGTTGGCAACGCCGTGGGGGGTATCGTACAGAGCACCCAGGGGGTGAGCCATGGAGTGAACGATGCCGAGGCCGACGTTGGAGAAGCCCATACCGGCAACGTACTGACCGAGAGCCATATCGGCACGGCCTTCGGCGGTATTGGCAACGGCACCCCGCAGAGAACGGGCGATGATCTCGATGGCTTTGATATGGAACATATCGGAAAGTTCCCAGGCACCGGCGGTGATGTAGCCCTCAATGGCGTGGGTCAGAGCGTCCATACCGGTAGCGGCGGTCAGCCCCTTGGGCATGGAAGCCATCATATCGGGATCAACGACGGCGACGACGGGGATATCGTGGGGATCGACGCAGACCATCTTGCGGTTCTTTTCCGCATCGGTGATGACGTAGTTGATGGTAACTTCGGCAGCGGTACCGGCGGTGGTGGGAACGGCGATGATGGGAACGCACTTATTCTTGGTATCGGCAACGCCTTCAAGAGAGCGGACGTCGGCAAACTCGGGGTTATTGATGATGATACCGATGGCCTTGGCGGTATCCATAGAAGAACCGCCGCCGATGGCAACGATATAATCGGTGCCGGCAGCCTTGTAAGCGGCAACGCCGTTCTGAACGTTTTCAATGGTGGGATTGGGCTTGATGTCGGAGAAGATCTCGTAAGCAAGGCCGTTCTTGTCAAGAACGTCGAGGACCTTCTGGGTGACGCCGAACTTGATCAGATCGGGGTCGGAGCAAACGAAGGCTTTTTTAAAGCCCCGGCCGGCGGCTTCGGCAGCGATGGCTTCGATAGCACCGGAACCGTGATAAGAGATCTCATTGAGGATGAAACGGTTGGACATGACGGATTCTCCTTCTTTTTTCGCGGGGTCGAACCCCGTTTATTTATACAAACTTATTATAGCACACTTTTTCGGGAAAAGAAAGGGAGAAATTATGAACATTTTTTTTCAAAATTTATTTCGCCCCGGAACGCTTGACAAAAAAGGAATGGTGTGGTAAGATAAGGTAAGAATAATTCAAGAGGGGATCTCCCCTTCGGAAGGGAAACTAAATGATGAAATTGAGAAATGAAATCGACCAATCCCTGACCTGGGATCTCACCCAGATCTTTGCGGACGACGCCGCGTGGGAAGAAGCCTATCACGAAGCCGTTGCCACGGTGCAGACCGTACCTGCCGTAAAGGGCACGCTGGGTAAATCCGCCGAGGATCTGAAAAAGGGTCTTGACGTGCTTTACGACGCCATGCACAAAGCGGAATTGGTCTACGTTTATACCATGCTTCGCAAAAGCCTGGACAACGGAGATGCAAAATCCCAGGAAATGAGCGGCAGAGCGATGATGCTCTTCACCCGTCTTTCCGCCGCCGCAGCTTTTCTGGAACCGGAAATTCTTGCAATCGACGGAGACGTGCTGGCAGGTTATCTGAAGGAAGACTGCCTTGCGGGCTACCGCCATATCGTGGAAGACATCGGAAGAGCCCGTCCCCACACCCTGGACGAAGAAAAGGAAAAGATGCTGGCCCTGCTGTCGGAAGTGTCTTCCTCCTCCGACGAGCCCTTCGATATGTTCGAAAGCGTGGATATGACCTTCCCTACCATTAAAAATGAAAAGGGCGAGGAGGTCACTCTGTCTCACGGCTCTTTCGGCGCTTACCGGGAAAGCAGCGACCGGAACGTCCGCCGGGAATCCTTTGAGAAGTATTTCGGCGAATTCAAGAAATATATCAACACCCTGGCCGCCATTTACGGAAACTCCGTGAAATTCGACAACTACTACACCAAGGTCCGGGGCTACGAAACCGCCTGCCATCGGGCGTTGTTTGCCTCCAACGTTCCCGTATCGGTCTACGACAATCTGGTCAACTCCCTCCACGACGCGCTGCCCATCATGAAGCGGTATCTGCAGCTGCGGAAAACGGTTCTCGGGCTGGACGAGCTTCATATGTACGACCTCTACTGCCCCATCGTTGCGGAATGCGATGCGGAAATGACCTACGAAGAAGCCAAAAAGATGGTTCGGGAGGCCTGCGCGCCTCTGGGACAGCGGTATCAGGAGCTTCTGGACCGGGCCTACAACGAGCGGTGGATTGACGTTTACGAAACCAAGGGCAAAACCACCGGCGCCTACTCCTGCGGCGTTTACGACGTTCATCCCTACGTGCTTCTCAACTTCTCCGGCACCTTTGACGACGCCTTCACCCTGGCGCACGAGCTGGGGCACGCCATGCATTCCTTCTTCTCCAGCGAGAAACAGGATTTCGCAAACCACGAGTACAAGATCTTCGTGGCGGAGGTTGCCTCCACCGTCAACGAGGTGCTGATGACCCGTCATCTGCTGGCAACCGAAACCGATCCCGCCAAGAAGGCTTATCTTTTGAACCACTTCCTGGAGGGCTTCCGCACCACCGTCTTCCGCCAGACCCTGTTCGCCGAATTTGAGCGGAAGGCCCACGACCTGAATCAGCAGGGCGTTCCCCTGACGGCAGAGACTCTGAACAAGGTCTACCGGGAGCTGAACGAGCTGTATTACGAAGGCGCCGTGGTAGACGAGCTGCAGGATATCGAATGGGCGAGAATTCCCCATTTCTACCGCGCCTTCTACGTGTATCAGTACGCCACCGCCTTCTGCGCTTCGGTCTCCATCGTGCGGAGCATTCTGGAAACGGGCGACGCCTCCGCTTATCTGGAGTTTTTGGCCACCGGCGGCAGCGACTACCCCATCAACGAGCTGAAGATTGCCGGCATCGACATGACCGATCCCTCCGTGGTCAACAACGCCATGAAGGAAATGGACAAGGCCCTGACCGATCTGGAAGGCCTGCTTCTGAAATAACCGAAAATCATCCCAATACGACGAAAAAGTCCGGAAAGCTCCGGACTTTTTCTTTTTATATCGGTTCTTCTTACAGGAACATCTGCTGATATTTCCGGTCGGGATCGATGACCCGCTTCAGGGAGTGACAGCAGAGGAGATGATCGTAAACGGTGGGGTGCAGATACTGCAGAGGCGCCATTTCCCGTACCAGCTCGAAGAAGGCGGCAGACGAAGTCTCCCGATCGTTGACGGCGATGGCGGCAAGCCCCTTCGACAGAATCCTGACGAATTTTCCGTGCCACCGGAGCAGATCCCAGTTCACGTCCCGACAGCGATTGCCGCTCTTGCGATGGGCTTCCACCACGGGCATAAATTCCTCCACCAGGGCGGGGATGGACTTGAACCGCTCTGCAAGGGAGGGATCGTAATGCTTGCCGACCGACGGATCGGCGCTCTTCTCCCCTTTCACGAAGCCGAAATCCGAGGTATCGCTGAGCTTTTGCAGATACTCGACGACCGATTCCCAACCGTCGCCGTAAGCGTGGGAGAAAAATTCTTCGGTCATAGCCTCAAAGGTCTTATCCCCGTCGAAGAGGGATTCCGCGTAGACGAAATACTGGAATCCGTTGGGGAAAAAGGCCGCCTGGGAGCCGTCCTCCACGATGCCGGAAAGGCCGTTTTGCTTCAATCCGCGGACGTCGTCGTGCAAAATCCTTGCCAGATACATAACGCCGAGATCGTAATAGCAGGCCATCCAGAAATGGTATTCGTAGCAGAAGCAATCGCCCTTCCACATCTTCTTCCAATCCTGGAGATAGGCCAGGTTTTCCGCCATCCCTTCCGGCAGCTTCAGCCGGTTGCGGTCGTAAGGACGAAGGGCTTCGGGGGCGGGAGCTTCCCCGTAGGTCTCGGTATAACGCCGGGTGATGGGGGCAAAGAGCATGGTGAAGCGACCGGTATTCCGAATCGATTCGGTATGGGGCGCCCAAACGGTATCCACGTAGGCGATAAAAACGATGCGGGTCTCCAGCTTCCGGGCGGTCAGCTCAGCGTCGATATCGTTCAAAAGGATAACGTACCAATCGGAGGTGTCCTTTTTACGACATTCGTCGCATTCGCAATGGTTGTTGCTGGCATCCGCAAGCCAGACGTGAAGGAAATCCACGTTGTTCTGCTTTTCGGCGTAATCCGCAATATAGCGGGCCATAATCTGCCGGGTTTCGGGATTGGACATACAGACGTTGGTATTTAGGGCAACACCGTTAAAAAATTCCCGCACGCCGTTGATCATGGCCAGATGCTTCCGCTTCTCGTCCGGGATTTTGGCGTCTTTGTCCGAAACCCATCCCTCTTTGCTTTCGAAGCCGAAGGGCTCTGCCGTCCAGCCGTGCCCCATATCGTGGAACAAAAGTCCCCGCTTTGCGATCTCTGCCTCGCATTGCCGCTTCCATTGCAGGACCGTTTCGTCGGAAAGAGAGCCTTCGTTTTCGTAAGAATCGTAAGTATGCTCGTAGGCACGGTTATAATAGACCTTGGGAATATCGAATTCGATCATGAAGGTATTCATGCCGGTCTTGGGGGTGAAATCGATGGCGTCCATCATCAGAGATTGGGTCTCCGCCCCCTCGTTGCATTGACCGCGGTAGCGGTGGGCCGCCCTGTGAAGAAGATCCACGGGATCAAGGGCTTCCCGCACGGGGATCGACTCTCCGTCGGGGCCGGGGAACAGCCAAAGGCACCCCTGTTCCCGGAGATATTTATAGACCGCCAGAAGGACGCTCCGGGGGTTGCTCCCCGCAATCACGCCGCCGACGTCGTCGGTTTTAACGTAAAGCACGTCGTCCATTTTCAGGTCCTCCACGGCGGGATCAAGACCGAAATCCGACATCAGCCCCAGCCGGAAGCCGCCCGTCGCCTTGGGATCGAAGGACAGGGGCACCTCCCCGCAGCGGGGCATAATCATACGAAGATATTTTTTCAATTCCGAGGCGGCAAAATAAACCACCGGATCGGGGTTAACGAAGAAGATTTCATAAGCCATAACAGCAACCTCCCGGACGCATCCGCGCCTTGTAATTGCCCCATTATAGCACAGAAGAAATGAAAAGTCAATAGATTTTTTCACTTCGCGAAAAAAAAATTTTTCCGCTCGTAAAGGCAATAAAAAAACGACGGGTTTTCATGGAAACTCGTCGTTTTTTGTGGCTATGGACTACGAAAAAGATATTTTTACCGTTTTTGCGTATGAATTCGAACTCTTACGTAATCGTTAGTTTTTAGTGAAATCGTTCGCTTACGCTCACGGTGAAATAATTCACTTCGTGAATTGTGAAATTTGATGCTGTCGCATCAAGTGAAATTAAATCCACCCACTCGCCGTCGAGGCGAATTTCACACGCCGCAGGCGTATTTCACATTGCGAAGCAATATTTCACCCACCCACAAGGGTGGATTTAGTTGAAAAACCGACAAGTCGAAACTTGTCGGTTTTTCTGGTCGGAGCGGCGGGATTCGAACCCGCGGCCTCTTGGACCCGAACCAAGCGCGATACCAAGCTTCGCCACGCCCCGATAGCCTTTCCATTATAATGAAGGATACCTTTTCTGTCAAGCCCAAATTCAAGTTTTCCTGTCATTGCAAATTAGCAATATAAAAAAGTCAAATACCGTAGCATCAATTTCATGGCACATCAGCTTGCTTTCCAATCCGGTATGCTGTATAATAAAGACAGGAAAACAAGCGGAAGGAGGCACCGCCATGGATAACAACCGGGATTACACTTTTTTCGCCCGGCAAAAAAAGCTGCGGCGTGTGATTTTAACCTGCATCATCCTGCTTGCCGTTGCCGCAGGCTGTGTTGCTGCCGGTTTTTTGTTGCAACACGGACTATCTTCCGCTGCCGAGTCTCAGACAGATTCCGCTTCTTTGGAAGTCATGTCCACGGAACCCCCTTCCGAGCCAGCCGGGACACAGCCCCCAACAGAAGTCCCCACTGAGCCTCCCACAGAAGCCCCCACAGAAGCCAGCCTTCCTCCACAGGTCAGCCCGGAGCAATCTCTTTTGGATTCCATGAGTTTGGTGGAAAAGATCTGTCAGCTTTTTATAGTCGCCCCCGAAGCTCTGTCTGATGGTGTCACGGTTACTGCCCCTGAGGAGGACTTTGTGGACGAGCTGATGGAGTATCCCATAGGAGGTATCGTTCTATTCTCTCAAAATCTGGTAGACAGGGAGCAGTGCCAAGCCCTTGTTTCTGCCTACCAGAGTTCCTCCAAAACGCCTTTGTTTATTTGTGTTGACGAGGAGGGCGGCTCTGTCAGCAGATTGGGAAGCAAGGAAATCATGGGCGTGACCCACTTCCCCGCAATGGGCAAGGTGGATGAGACGGAGGATGCCGCATATACTGTAGGCTATACTCTGGGCAAAGAATTAAAAGCGTTGGGCTTTAATCTGGACTTTGCCCCGGTTGCGGATGTAAACACCAACCCTAACAACCCGGTCATTGGAAACCGCGCATTCAGCAATGACCCGGAAGTAACCGCAAAAATGGTAGTTTCCTGTGTCCTTGGCTTTGAAGACGGCGGTGTGATCTCCTGCATAAAGCATTTCCCCGGTCACGGAGACACCAAAGAGGATTCCCACACTGCCCTTGCCACCTCCCAAAAGACTCTGGAGCAGCTTGAGGAAGCGGAGCTTATTCCCTTCCGGGCTGGAATTACCCAGGGCGTTCCCATGATCATGGCGGGTCATATCAGTTTCCCCAATGTAACAGGGAACGAAATTCCGGCTACCCTTTCCCCGGAGATCATCACCGGACTGCTCCGGGAGCATCTGGGCTATGAGGGCGTGGTCATCACCGATGCCATGAATATGGGTGCCATTACGAAGCAGTATCCTTCCGGAGAAGCGGCTGTTCTGGCACTGCAGGCAGGCTGCGATTTGATCCTCATGCCCCAAGATCTGCCCGCTGCCGTGGATGCTGTCCGCAAGGCTTTGGAAGACGGCTCTTTGACCATGGAGCGGCTTAACGAAAGCGTTATGCGGATATTGAAATTAAAGCTGGACTATGGAATCTGTCCCGCCAACTAAGGGAAAGGAGCATTGAACTATCCGTTCAGTGAGAACAACATGAGGAAATTGATTGTTGAGAAACTCTCTGAAATTGAGCGCACAGAAGATATTCGCATTCTCCACGCAATCGAATCAGGAAGCAGAGCATGGGGATTTCCTTCGCCCGACAGCGATTATGATGTCAGATTCATTTATGTCCGCAAACCTGAATACTACCTCAAGCTGGAAAAGACCCGGGATGTTATCGAACTTCCCATCAACGATATGCTGGACATCAATGGCTGGGATCTGAATAAAACCTTGCGACTTCTCCACAGCTCAAATCCCACCCTTTTTGAGTGGATGTCCTCACCTATTGTCTATCGTCAGTCTGACTTCATTGAACAGCTTCAACCCATTATGGGCAACTACTTTTCCTGTAAAAGCGGTCTGTACCACTATCTGAGTATGGCAGAAGGCAACTATCGGGATTACTTAAAGGGAGATGTGGTGCGGGCAAAAAAGTATTTTTATGTGCTGCGCCCGATTCTGGCGTGCAAATGGATACTGAGCAATAAAACGACCCCGCCCATGTTGTTCCGCGAATTGATGGAAGCCCAGCTAGAAGACAGTTTGAAACCAGCTGTGTTGCATTTGCTTGATTTGAAAATGAACGCTCCTGAAATCAAAGAGATTCCAAGAGTAGATGAAATCAACCTATATCTGGATGAAAGTATTGTAGCAGTCAAGGCACAACTTGCCACATTTCCTATTGAGTTCCGCCCGGATTGGGAGCCTCTGAATAAGCTATTCCTCGATGTGCTGTACTCCAAATAACTAGCACCAACATTTTCATCTATTCCAAAACGGAAGCTCCCAGGAGGTAAAAACATGAAACTCTGGCAGCATTTTAAGACCATCACCTATCACCGCTTTCTGGTAATGAAATATTGCTTCCGGGTGGGGCTGTACTGGCAGGGCTTGACCCATGACCTGTCCAAATACTCCCCTGCGGAATTTTGGGTGGGTGTAAAATACTATCAGGGGAATCGCAGCCCCAACTCTGCCCAGCGGGAACAGCAGGGATACTCCACCGCCTGGATGCACCATAAAGGGCGCAACCGGCATCACTATGAATACTGGTCGGATATCAACATCAAAACCCGCCGCTATGAGCCTGTGGAAATGCCCCGGCAGTATTTTGTGGAAATGGTCATGGATCGCCTTGCAGCCTGCCGGGTCTACAAGGGAAAAGAGTATACTGACGGTTCTGCTCTGGAATATTTCACCAGTTCATCCGACCGCAATCATATGCACCCCGAGACACAACGGAAGCTGGGACTGGTCCTTACTATGCTCCGGGACAAGGGCGAAAAAGAGACTTTCCGCTTTTTGCGGGAGACTGTCCTGACCGAAAAACCCTTTTGAACGATCTGATACAGCCCCCTTTCGGTGTTTTGCCGGAGGGAGGCTGCCTTTCTTTTCATATTTCATAGTTGCGCTTCATAGTCTTGTCCCAAGGAGGTGTTGTCCTTGGTGATGTCCTATATCTGGGCAGGGATGCTTTTGCTTTCTGTCCTTTTTTCTTTTATCA
>JAZPXN010000094.1:0-9179 GCA_045543655.1 Eubacteriales bacterium | reverse complement strand
ACGGCACCAATGACCATATAGAAGAAAAATTTTTCGATCCGAAAGACCTGCAAAACGCCCCGCACCCCTTGATGCTTGCCCGTTGTATAGGTAATATACCCCTTACGTTCAAAGAAGGTCAAAACCGAAAGGGCGGTAACGGCGATGATAAAGGTGATGCATCCCGCCACAAAAAAGGTATATTTCCAATCAAACAGCACAGAAAGAAAACCGGCGAAGAAGGGACCTGCGAAGGATGCACAAGAAAAGAACGTACAGATCACGCGGGAATGATTTTTGGAAGTGTTTTCGGAAATAATCTTAACCAAAGGCCCCCTCAGCATAGATAAGGAAAAGCCCAAACAGCCGAAGCAAATCACCCGAAGCCAATCAAAGGGCAAAAAGGGAAAGAGCATACAAAGGGCTCCGGAAGCAAAAAGCCCCGAAGCAACCATTTTTTTCGGATTAAGAATATCGCCGAAAATCCCGTTGACCAATTGCCCCGCCGCATAGCAGACCATATACACAGAGGACATCAGTCCCAAAAAGTCCTTGGAAAACAATCCAGTCTCGGTCATAGCCGGCGTAGAAACGCCAAGCAGCTGACGGGAGTAATAACTGACAAAATAAGAAAAAATGCAGACAACCCCGATAGAAACCGCGCGGTTAACAGAATAAGAACCCGCAGCCGAAACGGAATCCTTCTGCAGAGAAGAATCGAAGGAAGACACGTTGATCGCTCCCTTTTGCATTTAAGGATACCTCATTATACACAATTCCTAACGGTTTGTCCAGTAAAAACCGATTTCGCAAAGAACAGTTCAGAAAAAAGCCGCTTTTGTACGGATAATGTCATATAAAAAGAGGGCGGAGAAAACATTGGAATCCTACAATCGAATAAATTCGAAAAATTCATAAATTTTTCAGATTTCACCCTTTACAATCGGGGAATAATATGATATAATATGTAGGATGCCGAAAATCGGTTGACGGACAACTCCGACCGCGACTTATTTTACGGTGAATAATTTTAATTGCCGCCAAGAGCGGCGCAGGAGGAAGCATTATGCTGAAAGAAACCAAGACCCAAATCATTGAAGCGAACCGCAGAAGCGACGTTGACACCGGTTCTCCCGAAGTGCAGGTTGCCATTCTGACCACCCGCATCAAGGACCTCACCGAGCACCTGAAAGCCAACCCCAAGGATTTCCATTCCCGTCGTGGCCTTCAGAAAATGGTCGGTCAGCGCAGAAACATGTTGAACTATCTGAAGAAGAAGGACATCATGCGTTACCGTGCCATCGTTGAGAAGCTCGGCCTGAGAAAGTGATTCGGTCCCGGTGCTGACGGAGGGGAGCCTCGGCTCTCCCCCGCCGGGCAACGCAAAGTCATTTGTCCGTTGGTTTGCCTCCGGCAGATGGCTTTGTTTTTTGCCGTCATCAAAAAAAAGAAGCCCACTGATCCAAATTATCAACAAAAAAATCCGACCCCCGCGTTTTCTGGATTCAGCAGTTATGAAAGAGCCCGTTTGACGGACTTTTTGATAACTGCCGGAACAGATGGGGGCATCGGAACAGAAAGGAAAAGACATGAACATCTACGAAAACTATCGCAAGTTCGAAACCACCGTCGCAGGTCGTCCTCTGGTCGTGGAAACCGGTAAGTTTGCCGGTCTTGCCAACGGCTCCGCTATGATCCGCTACGGCGAAACCTGCGTGCTGGCCTGCGCCACCGCATCCGAAAAGCCCCGTGACGGAATCGACTTCTTCCCCCTCGCTGTGGACTATGAAGAAAAGCTCTACTCCGTCGGTCGCATTCCCGGCTCCTTCATGAAGCGTGAAGGTAAGCCCAGCGAAAAGGCTATCCTCACCGCCCGTGTCATCGACCGTCCCATCCGTCCTCTCTTCCCCAAGGATATGAGAAATGACGTTGTGGTCAGCCTGACGCTGATGGCAGTGGATCAGGATTGCTCTCCCGAAATCACCGCTATGATCGGTGCCTCCGTTGCAATCTCCATTTCCGACATTCCCTGGAAAGGCCCCATCGGCGGCGTTCTTCTGGGTTATGTTGACGGCGAATATGTCATCAACCCCACCGAGGAACAGCGCGCTGTTTCCGAAATGGCGGTCACCGTTGCCGCTTCTGCCGACAAGATCGTTATGATCGAAGCAGGCGCCAACGAAATTCCCGATGACGTTATGTACAACGGTATTCTGGAAGCCCATAAGGAAATCAAGAAGATCGTTGAATTCATCGAAGGCATCAAGGCCGAAATCGGCAAGCCCAAGTTTGAATACGAAGCCCACACCCTCCCCGAAGGCATGTTGGAAGACATCATCGCTTTCGCCGGCGAGAAGATCAAGGTTGCCATGAAGACCGACGACAAGGACGTCCGTGACGCTCAGGTTGCCGCCGTGACCGCCGAAATCGAAGCTGAATTTGCAGAGAAATATCCCGACTCCTCCGCCGCCATCGGCGAAGCGGTCTATAAGATCGAAAAGATGATCGTCCGCGATATGATCATCAATGACCACGAACGTGTAGACGGCCGTGGACTGGAGGACATCCGTCCTCTCTACGCCGAAGCAGGCATTCTCCCCCGTGTTCACGGTTCCGGTCTGTTCAGCCGCGGTCAGACGCAGGTTCTGACCATCGCCACCCTGGGCTCCATCTCCGAAGCACAGATTTTGGACGGCGTAGACAACGAAGAAACCAAGCGTTATATGCATCATTACAACATGCCCGGCTATTCCACCGGTGAAGCAAAGTCCAACCGCGGTGCTGGCCGTCGTGAAATCGGGCACGGCGCTCTGGCAGAGCGTTCTCTCGTTCCCGTTCTTCCCTCTGTGGATGAATTCCCCTATGCCATCCGTCTGGTCTCCGAGGTTCTCTCCTCCAACGGCTCCACCTCTCAGGGCTCCGTCTGCGGCTCCACCCTGGCGCTGATGGATGCAGGTGTTCCCATTAAGGCTCCCGTTGCAGGTATCTCCTGCGGTCTGGTTACCGACGAAGATCGCTGGATCACCATGGTGGACATTCAGGGCTTGGAAGACTTCTACGGCGATATGGACTTCAAGGTAGCAGGTACTATGAAGGGCATCACTTCCATTCAGATGGATATTAAGGTGGACGGTCTTTCCTACGAGATCATCAAGAAGGCCTTCGAACAGACCAAGGCCGGCCGCGAAAAGATCATCAACGAGATTATTCTCAAGGCCATTCCCGCTCCCAGAGCCGAACTGTCCGAATACGCTCCCAAGATCCTGTCCTATAAGATTCCCACCGACAAGATCCGCGAAGTCATCGGTACCGGCGGTAAGGTTATTCAGCGCATCACCGCTGAAAACAACGTTAAAATCAACGTGGAAGATGACGGATCCTGCCAGGTTCTCTACGTCAACAAAGAAAACGGCGAAAACGCCATGCGCATCATCCGCACCATCGTGGAAGGTCCCGAAATCGGAACCATCTACAAGGCGAAGGTTACCCGCCTGATGAACTTCGGCGCCTTTGCGGAATTTGTTCCCGGCAAAGAAGGTCTGGTTCACATTTCCCAGCTGGACGAGCATCGGGTCGGCAAGGTAGAGGACGTGGTCAGCGTCGGCGACGAGATCTGGATCAAGGTCACCGAAATTGACGATCAGGGCCGCATCAACCTCTCCCGCAAGGAAGCCCTCCGCGAGCTTCTGGCCAAGCAGAACAACGATCAGTAATCCGTAATCCAAACAAATCATTCCGGTCTCCGTACGATCCCGTGCGGAGACCGAATTTCTCCCGGAGGATCCCATGAAATTCAATCCCGCTCCCACAAAAGAGAACGCAAAAAAGCTGAAAGCCCTTTACCGCTCCGCCTTCCCCCGAAGCGAACGCAAGCCCTACGCCGTAATGCTGAAAAAGCAGGCCGAAGGGATCATGGAATTGATGACGGTAGAAGACGACGACGGAAAATTCCTGGGGCTTGTCATCACCATTCTGCATAACGATATCGTACTTCTGGATTATTTTGCCGTCTCCCCCGAATGCCGGGGGCAGGGAATCGGATCGGAGGTATTGAAGGAATTAAGCCGCAGATACCCCGGCAAGACCATCCTGCTGGAGATCGAGGATCCGGAGATTCCCAACAGAAATCAAGCGGATCGGATTCGGCGCAAGGCCTTTTACCTGCGGAACGGCATGGTCTGCCAAGACTTTAAAATCAATTTCTTCGGCGTGGAAATGCTGGTTCTTACCAACGGGGCGAAGGTTACCTTTGAGGAATACCACGCAATCTTCGAGGCCCATTTTTCCCGGACGGTGCAGAAAAACATTCGTCTTCGGGATGAATGAAAGCAAGAACCTCTGTAAATAACGTAAAAAATATCTCCCGGACGGACGAACCGTTCGGGAGAGTTCTTTTATATTCGATTTTATTCCGCCGCCACGGGAACGGGAGCAACGACGGGAGCCTTTGCGGTATAAGAGGTGACGCCTAAAATAGTCTCACCGTCGATCTGAATGGCCCGGGGCTCGTCAAATTCCACGGAAATTTCCTTACCGGTCAGCACCTTCGCGTGCTTGGTATGCTTCACGTGGGCGCCCTTGAAGATGGAGGGAAAAATCATCAAAGTCTTCAGCTTGCCGGAGCCGTGGAAGATCAGCGTGGAGACGGTAGCATCCGCCCGGGTCTGACCGGGAGTGGGCATCATCCCCCCGCCGTAGTAACGGCCGAACATAGCGGGAACGAGCCAAACCTTTCGAAACTCGGTCGTTTCCCCGTCCACGGTAACTTTTGCATTGGTAGGTTTATAATAGAACAAAAGCCCCTTGATGGCGATCATAGTATAATCCACGGGCTTATCGCTGGTCTTGCGCAGCTCGTCGCCCACCTCACAGCAATAGCCGTCAATGCCAAAGCCGACGCCGTTGATAAAGCGATAAGTATTCCCGTTGACGGTAACGGTGGGAAGATTTTTCAGATATTCCTTCACGGGGAAGGGGGTATCACTGGTCTTGGCGCCGACGACGTCAAAAGCGAAATCGTTTCCGGAGCCGGTGGGATAATAGAGAATATCGCAGGCAAAGGAAAGGTCCTTCACGTCGTTGGCAAAGCGATTCAAGGTTCCGTCTCCGCCGCAAAGGATGAGGGCGTCGTCTGCGCCCAGCTCTGCCGCAAGGGAGACGTAATCGACGGATGCGGTCACGTCGCGAAGATCGTATTCGGGAAAGGATTTTTTCACGTTATCGTAGGAAAAAGAGCCTGAAAGGGGATTGTAGAGAACGACGGTCTTAGACATAGCGTACACAACCTTTTTCAATATAATTTCATCCGGGAAAAGAAAAAGTCCGGTCAAACGCGACGTTTCCGGAGATCTTCCATCTATATTATAACAAAATTTGCGTGATTTGTCAAGGAAAACGACCGCTTTGTCAACCTCTTGTAAGAAAAAAACGCCCTCCGCGTCGGTCAAGACGGGGAGGGGCGCAGGACGGTTATTTATTCTCTTTCTTTTTCCCGAGCCGGATCTTCCGCTCGGTGCCGTTCAAGATCCGCTGAATGTTTCCGGCATGACGAAGCCAGACCGAGGCGCACATAAGGAAAATAACCACGGTAAGCCAGATCCAGCCGGGCTGACCGTAATAGACGAAGCCTACGGTCAGAGGGATGACGATGCCGCAAATCAAAGACGACAGGGAAACCATGCGGAACAACAGCAGAACGATGAGGAAGGTGGCGAGGACGGCCAGAAAAATGCGGTAATCGAGCACGATCAGAAGTCCGCCCATGACCGAAACCCCTTTGCCGCCCTTAAAATGAGAAAAGCAGGGATAGTAATTGCCCAGAAGGCAACCGGCCACGAGGACAACGCCCGCAAGACAGGCGCCCACGTTCCCAAGGCCGAAGACGTCCCCGGGGAAGAGATATTTCGCCAGAAGGCCAAAGACCATGCTTTTCAGAATTTCCGCCGCCATAACGGTAATCCCCCAGCCAAGCCCCATGGACCGGGCCACGTTGGTACCGCCGGCGTTGCCGCTGCCGACCTTATAAATATCGATTTTTCCGATATATTTGGTGACGATCAGGGAGAGATTGACGCTCCCCACGAGATAACCGACGAGAAAGGTCAGGATGAGATAGAGCCATTTCATTTTTCTTGGTCTCCCCTTTCACGGATAAAGAGACGGATGGGCGTTCCTTCCAGTCCAAAAACGGCGCGGATCTGATTTTCGATATAACGCTGATAGGAGAAGTGGAAGAGAGACGCATCGTTGCAGAAGACGACGAAGGAGGGCGGATTGGTGGAGGCCTGGGTCATATACAGGATCTTCAACCGCTTTCCCTTGTCGGAGGGAGGCTGAACCCGGATGGTGGCATCGGCCAGAATATCATTCAGTACCCCGGTCGTGATGCGGCGGGAATGCTGTTCGTGAACGGAATTGATAAGCGGGAAAAGCTTTTCCACCCGCTGTCCGGTCTTCGCCGAAATAAACAGAACGGGGGCGTAGGACATATATTTCAGTTCTTCCTTGATATCCACCTTCATCTGATCCATGGTATAGGTGTCTTTTTCCACCAGATCCCACTTATTCACCAGAATTATGGAGGCCTTCCCCCGTTCGTGGGCAAATCCGGCGATCTTCACGTCCTGATCGGTGACGCCCCGGGAGGCGTCGATGAGAATCAGCACCACGTCGGCCCGATCGATCGCCATATAGGAGCGAACGATGGAATACTGTTCGATATTATCGTACACCTTATTCTTCCGGCGGATCCCCGCAGTATCAATAAAGCAAAAACGGCCGTACTGATTCTCCTTCACGGTGTCTACCGCGTCCCGGGTCGTGCCGGGGATATCGGAGACGATCATGCGCTTTTCCCCGAGAATATAATTGACAAGAGAGGATTTTCCCACGTTGGGGCGACCGATCAGAGCAACCTTAACGGTTTTATCTCCTTCGTCCTCCTCTTCGGGGGCAGGCAGATATTCGTAAACTGCATCGAGAAGATCCCCAATGCCAAGACCGTGCACCGAGGATACGGCCACGGGGTCCCCCATTCCAAGGTTATAAAATTCGTAAAACTCCGGCGGATTCTCCCCGGGTCGGTCGATCTTATTGACGCACAGGACCACGTTTTTCCCTGCCTTCATCAGCATCCGGGAGACTTCCACGTCGGCGTCGGTAACGCCGGATTTGATATCGGTAACGAAGATCACGGCGTCAGCCTGATCAATGGCGATCTGCGCCTGTCGGCGCATCTGATCCAGGATCTCGTTGCCGGTATAGGGCTCAATTCCGCCGGTATCCACCAGCGTGAAGGAGCGCCCCCGCCATTCGGAATCGCAATAGATGCGGTCCCGGGTAACGCCGGGCGTGTCTTCAATGATGGAAAGCCGCTGACCGACGATCTTATTGAAGAGAGTCGACTTGCCCACGTTCGGGCGGCCGACCACGGCGATCATGGGATTTGCCATAAACAATAACCCCCTTTCAAGGAGATAAAAATCGTTATAATTTCAGAACGATCGGGCTTTTTCGGTTATTTACGGGCAGCCCGCATCAAGCCGTCTGCAAAGCCTTCTGCGCCGTTCTCGGTGATCATCACCTTGACGTGCAATTCTTTTTCCAGATCCCGGACCGAAACGTCGTCCAGGAACTTCTTATCCCGCAGCATTACGTCGGGAACGATGAGATAATCGCCCAGCGGCTGGTCTTTCAGCTGAGCAAGGATATCCTGCCCGGTAACAAGGCCGGTGACGGTGACGTCGGGGCCGAAGAAATCGTTGCGGATGCCGTAAACGGTGCAGGAAAGGTCGGTAAACTTGGTCTTCAGCTTCTCCACGGTACTGCGAATACGCTCTTCGGTAATCTTTCCGGTCACACAGGAGACCCGAACGGGCCGATGGAAGGGTTCGTCCATAAATTCCAGCAGATCGTCGATCTCCCGGTCAAAGGAGGCGATCATGCCGACGCCGTTTTCCATCTGCTCGAATTCCTCGTAATAATCCATATCGGGCAGAGGCAAACCGGCCTTGAGATACAGCTCGTCGGAAGCCCAGACCAAGCGGGTGCCCAGATCCCGGAGGCATTCCTCTGCAAAGGCTTCCACCTGGGCAACGATCGACTTACATTCTTCCGGCGTGAAAACCCGGAGAGGCTCCAGGCCGTCCCGGTGACGGGTCAACCCCACGGGAACCACGGAAAGGCTGGATAATTGAGGATGTAAGGTCTTCAGATCCCGAAGAGAACGGGCCAGCTCTTCCCCGTCGTTCCAACCGGGACAAAGGACGATTTGCCCCCGGAGATTGATGCCCGCATCCCGGAAGGTCTTCATCAGCTCGAAGCCCTTAGCGGCGGCGGGATTCTTCATCATCTTCACCCGCAGCTCCGGATTGGTAGTATGAATGGAAACGTTGAAGGGGGAAACCTTCATATCCACGATACGCTGAACGTCGTCGTCGGTGAGGTTGGTGAGGGTGACGTAATTCCCGTAAAGCAGGGAGAGACGGAAATCGTCATCCTTGTAATACATGGTCTCCCTCATTTGTTGGGGCAATTGGTCGATAAAGCAGAAGACGCATTTATTTTTGCAGGACCGCTGACGGTCCATCAGATAATTTTCAAATTCAAGTCCCGGATCGTCGGTGGGTTCCGGAAGAATCTCGTGGAGGATCTTTCCGTCCCGGCGCAGGGTAATATCCGTAACCCCCAGGGCGGTCTGGTACATATAATCCAGAAAATCCCGAACCGCGACGCCGTTGACGGCGATCAGGTCATCGCCGGGCAGCGCTTTTTTCCGGAACGGGCTGTGCTTATCCACGTAGCGAACGATGGCCATAATACCGATTCCTTTTCTGAATAATCAAAGGCGCAGAGGGCGGGTCTTCCCTCCCCGGAAAAACCCGTCCGCGGGGAATAATTCCCCGTTATTAAAACTATTTTTGGACACAAAACGACGGAGAAACATCATTCTTTCGCAGAAAGAAGAGAATGTTTCCCCCTCGGATTGATGCAGCGGAACTCACTGAGCCGCTTCGTTGTTCATTTTCAGAACCTGCTTACCGTCATAGTAGCCGCAAGCCTTGCAAACACGGTGAGAAAGAACGTATTCGCCGCAGTTGGGGCATTTAACCATGCCGGGCATATCGAGCTTCCAAACGCTGGAACGTCTCTTATGCTTTCTCTGTTTCGAGACCTTTTTCTTCGGTGCGATCATTGGTGGA
>JAZPXN010000093.1:0-95324 GCA_045543655.1 Eubacteriales bacterium | reverse complement strand
GGGCGGTATTTGCGTGCTTCGTGATGAGAAGGATTACGATGCCTTCTACGAGGACACCATGAAGGCGGAGCATTATGAGAACAACCCCGATTCGGTTCACATTATGATCCATTCCTCCCAGGATGTGATCAGCGACCTGGTTTCCTTCGGCGTTCGGTTTGAGAAGGACGGGGAAGCATTCACCTACACACGAGAGGGTGCCCATTCGAAACCCCGCATTCTGTTCCACGAGGACGAAACCGGCAAGGAGATCGTCTCTCATCTGCTTGAAACGGCCCGGAGCCGGGAAAACATTACCTTAATTGAAAATTATACCATGGTCGACCTGATCTGCGAGGGGAATACCTGCGGCGGCATTATCGGGAAGGATGCGGAAGGGAATTTCTCTCCCATCACCGCGGACTATACCGTCCTTGCCACCGGCGGCATCGGCGGCCTTTTCAAGCACTCCACCAATTACCGCCACCTGACCGGGGACGCATTGGCCCTTGCCCTGAAATACAAGATCCGTCTCGAGCATATTGATTATATTCAGATCCACCCCACCACCCTCTACAGCAAGAAGGACGGCCGGGAATTCCTCATTTCCGAATCGGTGCGGGGAGAAGGGGCGATCCTTCTGAATTCCAAGGGCGAACGCTTCGTCAACGAGCTTTTGCCCCGGGACGTGGTGGCCAACGCCATCTTTGAGGAAATGAAAAAAGAGGGCACCGAGCACGTGTGGCTCTCCATGGCGCCGATCCCGGAGGATGAGATCCGTACTCATTTCCCCAACATCTACCGTCATTGCCTGGAGGAAGGCTACGACGTGACCAAAGAGCCCATTCCCGTCGTTCCCTCTCAGCATTATTTCATGGGCGGCATCGACGTGGACCGGAACAGCAAAACCTCCATGGATCGCCTTTACGCCGTAGGGGAGACCGCCTGCAACGGCGTGCACGGCCGCAACCGCCTGGCCAGCAATTCTCTGTTGGAAAGCCTGGTGTTTGCCAAACGGGCCGCCGACCACCTTATGACCGATTATACCATTTCCGACGTGGCCGTCCCCGTTTCCGTCGATCCCCGCAAATACGAAAATTATGAAGAAGAATATAAGCGCATCGTCCTCGAAGCCATTGAAAAGGAGAAGAACAGCCATGAATAACGTTACCATGAAAATGAACGCCGACGAATTGATCTTAAGCGCCCTGCGGGAGGATATCTCCAGCGAGGACGTGACCACCAACGCCGTCATGCCCGAATATCAGCTGGGCGAGGTGGAGCTGATCTGCAAGCAGGACGGCATCGTCGCCGGTCTCGGCGTCTTCCGGCGGGTTTTTGAATTGCTCGACCCCGCCACCGAGGTCACCTTCACCTGCAAGGACGGGGACGCGGTGAAAAACGGCGAAAAGATCGGCCTCGTCCGGGGGGATATCCGGGTTCTTCTGTCCGGGGAACGGACGGCGCTGAACTATCTCCAGCGCATGAGCGGCATTGCCACCTATACCCGGAATATCGTGGATCTTCTCGCCGGCAGTCATACCCGCCTTCTCGACACCCGTAAGACCACGCCCAATATGCGTATCTTTGAAAAATACGCCGTCAAGGCCGGCGGCGGATGCAACCACCGCTATAACCTCAGCGACGGCATTCTTCTCAAGGACAATCATATCGGCGCTGCCGGCGGCGTAAAAGAAGCCGTCCGCATGGCCAAGGAATACGCCCCCTTCCTCCGCAAGATCGAGGTCGAGGTGGAAAATCTCGATATGCTCAAGGAGGCCTTGGAGGCCGGCGCGGATATCATCATGCTGGATAATATGTCCGTCGAGGATATGAAGGAGGCCGTCCGGCTGGCCAAGGGCCGTGCGGAGACCGAGTGCAGCGGCAACGTCACCCGGGAAAATATCGAAAAGCTGGTGGATATCGGCGTGGATTATATCTCTTCCGGCGCTCTGACCCATTCCGCTCCCATCCTTGACCTTTCTCTGAAAAATCTCCACGCAGTTTGATTCTTGACGAAGGAGGTCTTCGCATGAAAGCGGAAGAACGCAGAAAGAATATCGTCGCCCGCCTGATTTCGGAGGGAGGGCCGGTTTCCGGCGGCGCATTGGCCGAAGAATTCGGCGTTTCCCGGCAGATCATCGTGGCCGACGTGGCGTTGCTCCGCGCTTCCGGATTCTCCATCCGCTCCGAGCATCGGGGATACGTGCTGGCGCAGGAGGAACGGCCGGGGCTGACCCGCCGCATCGTCTGCCGCCACGCCAAGGAAGACGTCTGCAACGAATTTTACGCCATCGTTGACCGGGGCGGCCGCGTCCGAGACGTGACGGTGGAGCATTCGGTCTACGGTTCGATCTCCGCCCCTCTTTTGATCTCCTCCCGCAAGGACGCCGACGATTTCGTCCGCAAAACCGCTCTTTCCGGCGCCTCCCACCTCTCCGACCTCACCGGCGGCATCCACGTTCATACCCTCTCCGTGGATTCGGAAGAAGCCTTCGCTTCGATCTGCGCCGCCCTGACCGACCTCGGCATCCTCATCGACCACGATTGAAATATTCTGAATCAAAACACTCTCTTTTTTTGAATGTGCAAGAAAAATGTATAAATTTTATAAACCCTATTGACATTCTTTGTTATTTACGATATAATAATAGCGTAGGATAATAACGGATTTCAGAAAGGGTGATGCAACGTGGCAATTCGCTTCTTCGGAACGATTCTGAGGCGGCTTCTTGCCTGCTGTATCCACGCTCCTTTCCATCCGGGGAGGCATCCGATCAAAGGAAACAGTATCAGTGCATGAACCGCCGAAGAAAAGGTTCATGCGCTTTTTTATGATAACGAAATTTTCGTTTAACAGAGCAACGGTTCTTTAAACCATAAAAAGGAGGTTTATATGAAGCGGTATATTTGCGTTTTTCTTCTTGCATCGTTCCTTTTATTTTCCTCTTCCGCGTGTAATCGTCAGTCCGATCTCTTGAGAGATACGGCTCCCGGGGATGAGATTCACAGATCGGAGGATATCTTGGTTACTCATATTGCTTCCTCCGATCAGAAGGGGTATACCTGTTATCTTTACGCGCCTCTCACCGATGAGATAGTCCGTCAGAATACGACCGCTATTTTCAGCGGATCGGTTTCCAACGTCCGGGAGGCTCAGGTTGAATATGAGTATATGGATCACCCCGTAACCAATAATATTACACTTTTTGACGTTTCGGTTTCTAAGGTGATCAAGGGAAATCTGAAAATCGGTTCAACGGTAACCGTCGGCGTCAGTTACAACAGTCTGCGCTACGGCGAAAGGCTTCCTTTGATCAAGGAAGGGTCTTCCTATTTGATGTTTTGCAACGCCCCGCTCCGGGATGACCCCCGGGAACGCTCACGGTACGTTGATTTTTGGGTGGAATACAGCAATGAATTGTTGTTGGAACGGATTGGGGATTATTATCTCTCAACGGAGTTCTTTTCTGAATACGCGCCGTCGGGGAGTCTTGTCAGTGAACTTGGAAATCTTTCCGATGGGAATTTAGCAGATTACGCCGGAATGAGCTTCCGTAATATTGTTACGTCGCAGCCCTTTCGGAATATTGGTGAGGATCATTCCGATACGATGCGGGCAGTTTTGCAAATTGCAAAGGAGAGAACCTCTCAAGGCTCTGCCGAGTTTTCCATATTGATGAAATCGTCATATTTGATCCCCTGCGCAGAATTGGAACGTTCTTTGACTTTGGCATACGATTAAGCAAGGAGGTTTTGTTTCGTGAAAAAAGTCGGGCTATTCGTTTTATGCTTGATTCTTTTGTTCAGCCTGTTTGCCTGCGATTCTGTTCCCGAAAGCTCCGGAGATATTATTTATCAGTCGGATAACGTCCTTGTCCGAAAACTTCCCCGCGGCGACGTCGCTCAAAGCGTGACCAGTAGTTATATGGAGATGACGGTCGATAAGGCGTTTGAAACCTGTCCTATCGTTTTGTCTGCCACGATAAAAAACGTTACTCCCGTTGCAATTTCCTATCAGTACAACGAGATGGATCTCGTTTCGAATTCGACCCTTCTAACGTTGGAGAACGTGAAGGTTCTCTCGGATCGTGAGAATCTATTGACGGAGCAACGTGATGAATGGACGGCGATCATTTCGTATAGTGAATATTCCTACGACGGTATGCTGCCGCTTTTTGAAGAGGGCGAAGAGTTTGTTCTCTTTTGCGATCTCTCTTCGGGGGATATGAGGATTCCGAGGGAACCCTGGGGATATGTTGATCTTTGTGCCTTCCTGCATTATGAATGTATCGTAGAACGTGTGGGGGATTTCTATCTTGTTCCCGGTATGTTCTCCGATAACTTCCCGGAAATAGAAACCATACGGCAAGAGTTTATGCTTCCGGATCGAAATCAGTTGGAGGAAGACGTTGCATTCGTCGATGCTTGGCATAGTTTAAGGCCTGGGGATTATGATCCGGAGCATCCGGTATTAAAACGCCTCTGTCAGAATTCGAAGGATCCGGAGTTCGCTTTTGAGGTGTTGACTGAAATTCAAAAGTACAAAAGCTTCAATGATTTTTATCCAATGATTGAATCCTGGAAATTAGTCCCATGCGATCTTTTTGCGGAGTTCATTTCAAATTATTGAGGATGGGTGTGATTTTGTGCATTATATAAAAAGTCCCACGGAACGTGAATTCCGTGGGATTTTTGTTATTCGTGATCGTATTTGATTTTTTTGCGCAGGGGGATTTCCAATTTGCGCTTGAAGTGGACGAACCATCCGCCGTAGGTGCCCACGGGATCCACCAGAATGGCCTTCATCCCGCAGCGGTGGGCGGCGGCCATATCGGTGAATAACTGATCCCCCAGAAGAAGCACCTCTTCTTTGGGCATCCCAAGGACGTCCAGAGCCTTGAAAATCGCCTTTTTCGACGGCTTCAGCGCTTCATAGAAGCAAGTCAGCCCCAGGGGCGCGGCAAAGTCCTCGGTGCGTTTTTGGTGATTGTTCGACACGATGACGATCTTGATCCCCGCGTCGGTCAGCCCCTTCACCCAGGCCTGCACCTCCTCGTCGGGGAGAAATACGTTCCGGGCGGCCAGCGTGTCGTCCAGATCGGTGATGATCCCCCGGATGCCCATTTCGTTCAGCAGGGCAGGGGTCACCTGGGTATACCGGCGGAGCCGAAGGGTAGGCGTGTAAAAACTCATAAATCCTCCTGAGAAAAACGTGAAAAAAAAGTGCATGATGCGGAATCATGCACTTTCGGATCGTTATTTGTACTTGCGCTTTCTTGCTGCTTCGGACTTCTTCTTGCGCTTGACGGAAGGCTTTTCGTAGTGTTCACGTTTTCTCAGCTCAGCCAAAGTCCCGGCTTTCGCACACTGTCTCTTAAAACGACGGAGCGCACTATCCAACGATTCGTTATCTTTGATCTTGATTTCAGACATTTTTAATTCCCTCCCTCCATCGTATACGCTGAATGACTCTGATTTCTCAAAATCCTATAATATTATACACGAAAAAACCCTTTCTGTCAAGTCCCGCAAGGGAAAAAGATGGGAAAGTTCCTGTTAATTTTTTGTGAACTCCCGCAAAAGGGAATCTTCCGGCAGAAAACTCATGGCCAAAGGAGCGAATTTTTCCAGAGAATATTTCAGATTTTCGGTCATCTGATAATATTTGCTCTCCCGGGGGACCTGATTCAGAAGGCCGATCATCTCGTCCCGGAAAAGAGAAGGCTCGTAAAGATGGACGGAATTGATGCGATAGTCGGCAAACCGCGCCATGGGGCGCACGTACAGATCCTCCGCCCGGCAGACCTCCTCCCACAGCTTCAGCGTCTCCATGGGAGTCACGTCCCGATGGTGATTGTCCCGGATCATTCTGCGGGTCAGCCGCACCTGCCGTTTGTCCACGCCGATGCCGTCTTCGTTCTGAAATCCGCTGTGAGGGGAGATATAGACCCGAAACAGCAGATCCTTTTCAAAGCACTCCGCCACTTCCTCGTGAAGCCCGTGAATCCCCTCGATGATGATGCACCCGTTTTCCGGCAGCGTCACGGCGTAATCGTCGTCCCGCCGGGTGGCCGAGGCAAAATCGTACCGGGGCAACGCCGTTTTCTTGCCCGCAAGAAGATCCTTGATCTTTTCCTGCAGAAGATCGATCTCCAGGGCCTCGATGACCTCGTAATTCAGTTTCCCGTTCTCCGGGATCATATCCTTTTCGTTTTTATAGAAATCGTCCATGGAAAGAACGACGGTCTTCCGCCCCTGCCCGGTCAGCATGGCTGCCAGCTTGTTTGCCGTGGTGGTCTTTCCCGACCCGGAAGGCCCCGCAAGACACAGCACCCGGTGTCTCTCAAAGCGGATCACCGCCTCCTGCAGTTGGCTTGCGTAGTCCCGCTCCGCCAGCGCGATCAGCCGCTCCGGATCGTCGGTCACGAGCCGGTTGATATCGTCAATGGAATATTCGCAATGGGTGGGGTAGATCATTTCCATCTCTCCTTGAGATAATTGTAAGCAAATTTCGTGTTGCAGACCCGAGAAACCTTACCGTTTTCGATGAATTTCGTCGTAGCGTTGGCTCCCGCCCCGTATATGGGCTGCAGATCGTCCATCATGTAGATATTATAGGGACTTTCAAACCCTTCCTTGGCGTAGCCCACGTTTTCCAGATTGCCCACCGTGTTCTTCTGCCGGTAGAGATAATAGGGAAAATAGCCGTATTTCCGGCAATATTCCTGAGAAATACGCACCATTTCCACCGCGTCCCGGGCGTTTTTCGTAAAGTCCTCCGGATTCTGCTCCGCATAATCCGCCGCCCGCTTCAGATAGAGCGTGTGGACGGTAATGTTGTGGGGATCCAGCCCCGTAACGCCCTTCATTGTCTCTTCGAATTGCTTCGGCGAGTCGCCCGGCAGGCCTGCGATCAGGTCTACGTTGACCGAAAGCCCCGTTTTCCGGGCCAGGGCGTAGGCCTCGTAGAATTGGGCCGCCGTGTGCTTTCGCCCTACCGCCGCCAGGATCTCGTCGCTCAGCGTTTGGGGATTGACGCTGATGCGCCCCGCCCCGTTGCCTTCGATGACCTTCAGCTTCTCCGCCGTAATCGTATCCGGCCGCCCCGCCTCCACCGTATATTCCAGCAGCTTCGGAACCTCTACGACCCCGGCAATGCATTGCATCAGATCGTCCATCTGCGCCGCCGAAAGGGTGGTCGGCGTACCTCCGCCGATATAGACGGTGGTGATGCGATGCCCCTTTTCCCTGGCCAATGCCGCCTTCGCCCGGATTTCTTCCTTCAGAACCTCCAGATATTCCGGGATCAGCTTGTTTTCCTCTCCCGTCACCTGGGAGACGAAGGAGCAATATTTGCATCGGCTGGGACAGAAGGGGATCGAGATATACATCCCCGCATCCCCCGGAAGATCCGCTTCCCGGGCCGCTTTCTGCCCTTCGACCGTGGCCTTGCAAAGGTCGATCTTCTCTTGGGTGACAAGATAAGACCCCTTCATAATATCTTCCGTTTTCGCTCCGTATATGCCCAAAAGCGTTTCGTAAAACCGGATCGGCCTCACTCCGGACAGAATCCCCCAGGGGGAGACGATCCCGGTAGCCTCGGAGAATACGTCGTAGGCCGCCCGCTTGATGGAGCACCGCGCTCCGTCGTGGAGTCCTTCGTCGATCTCGTAGTAAGAACGGTATTCCTTGCCGTTCCACGCGAAAACGGCCTCAAAGCCCTTTTCGTCCCTGGTCACGGTCAGAATTTTCCCCTTTTCTTCCGTAAATCCGTCCCGGGGAAAGAATAAATTCGACAGTGCGACGACGTCAAAGCTGTCGTCGGTATGATTCAGTATCAGCTTCAAAAGATCTCACCCTTGATCCATTCTTCCGCGCCGATCTTCGTCCCGAATCCGTGTCCGGGATAAACCGCCGTTTCCGGGGGGAGGGAGGCAAGCCGGTGGAGGGAATCGGCAATGTCTTGATGGCTTCCCAAGGGAAAATCGGTCCGTCCCCGGGTGTCCTTGAAAAGGGTGTCGCCGGAGAAGAGCAGATTCTGCTCCTTCCAATAAAAGCAGATCGAGCCGGGAGTGTGCCCCGGCGTGTGCAGAACCTGAAGAACGATCCTTTCGTCTTCTTCTCCGAGGACGATTTCGTCCCCGTCCGCAACGAAGTCCGTGGCCTTGTAATCGTATCTCCAATGGGACTGCGGTGCAGAGGCGGGAGCGCGGAGGGGATCGCCGTTCAGGTATTTTTCATCGTCTCCGTGCATCCATACCCGGGGCGAAAAACGGTCGCAAAGATCTCCCATCGCCGCCGTATGATCCAGATGTCCGTGGGTGAGAAGAATGTCCGTTACGGGCAATTCTCCGCAGAATTTCAGAATTTTTTCCGTATGTCCTCCCGGATCAACCACCGCTACCCGGTCGGAAAAGGTGAGAAGATAGCAGTTGGTGTAAAGGTCTCCCACCAGAATCCGTTTTACCGTCATTTCATCAACTCCTTCGTGTCCATCAGAATGGTTACCGGGCCGTCGCAAACCGTTTCGATCTGCATGTCAGCGCCGAAAACACCGGTTTTCGTGGGGAGCAGCTTTGCCAACTCCGCACAGAACCGATCGTACAACGGCTCTGCAATCTCCGGTCGCGCCGCCCCTCCGAAATAGGGTCGGTTTCCTTCGGCGCAGGAGCCGAGAAGGGTGAATTGGGAAACGGCCAGAGCCTCCGCCCCGGCATTGGCAGGGGAGACGTTCATTTTTCCGTTTTCATCCTCAAAGATCCGCAGATTGGCGCATTTGCGCACCAGAAAATCTACTTCCTTTTCCGAATCCTCCGGGCAGACGCCAAGAAAGATCAGCATCCCCGCCCCGATCTCGGAATGGGGCACTCCGTCGGCGGAAAGAGAGGCTTTCCGTACCCGTTGAATGACTGCTCTCATATCGTTACGCTCTTTCTACTTTCAAAACGTCCTTGAGCTTCCGGAGCCGCTTTGCCACGATCTCCAGATGAGACAGACTGTGAACCTCAATATTCAGCACCACCCGCACGTCGCCGTTGGGAATCTGCTGCATGGAAAGGCCCCGGGTCATAATGTGCATCTGGGCCAGGGCAGAGGAGATGTCTGCCAGAAGGTCGATGCGGTTTAAGGCGTCGACGGTCAAGGTCGTGTTGAAATACTCGTTTTCTGCGTCCTCCCAATGCACCTTGACCAGTCGCCCGGCCTCGATGCCCTTCAGATGAGGACAGTTGGTCTGATGGACCGTAACTCCGTTGCCCCGGGTAATAAATCCTACGATCTCATCCCCGGGCACCGGCACGCAGCACCCTGCCAGACGGACGAGACAGTTGTCAATATCGTCCACAACGACGCCGCCCACGGGCTTGCGCTTGGGTTGGAAGGTGGCGGGCTGCAGCGGTTGTTGCTCCGCCTGCTTGCGGATCATTTTGCTATAATCCACTTTTAATTTGGGCAGGATCTTGGAAATGGATACCCCGCCGTAGCCGATGGCGGCGTAAAGATCGTCGGAGGTCTCAAGGCCGTATCGGGCGAGAATGGGGGCAAAAAGCTCCTTTTCGCTGACGTTGGCCAGATTGATCAGGCTTCGCTTCATTTCCCGCTCCAGATCCGCCCGTCCCTGCAGGATGTTTTCTTCTCTCTTTTCTTTTTTGAACCATTGCCGGATCTTTGCCTTCGCTTCGTTGGTCTTGACCAGATTCAGCCAGTCTCGGGAAGGGCCTGCGGAGGAATCCGAGGTCAGAATCTCCACCACGTCCCCGTTCTGCATTTTGGAGGTCAGTTCTACGATGCGGCCGTTGATCTTCGCTCCGATCATCTTGTTGCCCACCTGCGTATGGATGGCGTAAGCAAAGTCAATGACGGTGGAGTCTGCGTGCAGGGTAATAATATCTCCCTTGGGGGTGGAAACGAAGACCTGATCGGCAAACAGGTCGATCTTGAAGGTCTTCAGAAAGTCGTCTGCGTCGTTAACGTCACTTTGGACTTCCAGAAGCTTGCGCACCCAGGAAAGCTGTTCGTCCAGAGGATCTTTTCCGATCCGGCCGGTCTTGTATTTCCAGTGGGCCGCAATGCCCAGCTCCGCAATCTTATGCATCTCGTGGGTGCGGATTTGGATTTCAAAAAGGTATCCCTCGAAGGAAACCGTCGTATGCAGGGATTGATACATATTCGGCTTCGGCGTGGCAATGTAGTCCTTCAGCCGTCCGGGAATCGCGGAGAACTGATCGTGCATCAGCCCCAGCACGTTGTAGCATTCCGTGGTTTTATCCACGATGATGCGGAAGGCGTAAAGATCGTAGATCTCGTCGAAATCCTTGTTCTGCTTGAACATTTTCCGGTAAATGCTGTAAATATGCTTGATCCGGCTTTCGATGGTGGCCTTGATGCCTTCTTTTTCCAGCGCCTCGGTAATGGTCTTTTTGATGCGGATGAACCGTTCGTTGTTCTCGTGGAATACCTCCAGGTCGTTGACGATTTCGTCGTAGCCGATGGGGTCGATGTATTTCAGGGCAATGTCTTCCAGCTCGCTCTTCAGATTCTGGATTCCCAGACGGTGGGCAAGGGGGGCGTAGACTTCAAGGGTCTCCATGGCCTTGCTCCGCTTTTTGTCCTCGGTCTGGTATTCCAGCGTCCGCATATTATGAAGCCGGTCGGCCAGCTTGATCATAATGACCCGGATATCCTTTGCCATGGCCAGCAGCATTTTCCGCAGATTTTCTACCTGCTGTTCTTCCTTGGATGTATAGTTGATCCGTCCCAGCTTCGTAACTCCGTCCACCAATTCGGCGATCTCCGGAGAAAAACGCTGAGCCACTTCCTCTTTCGTTACGTCCGTATCCTCAATGACGTCGTGCAGAAGACTTGCAATAATGCAGGAGTCGTCCATTCCGTAGGAGATGAGGATCTTTGCCACCTCCAGGGGATGGATGATATAAGGCTCTCCCGATTTGCGCAGCTGTCCGTCGTGACAGCGCGCGGCAAATTCCGCCGCCTCCCGGATGCGGTCAAGGTTGTATCTTACGTCGCTTTCCGCAGGAATTTTCAAAAATTCCAAAATCAATTCTTCACACATATGCTTATCCCTTGTCTGCAGAAGAAATTTTATCCCAATCGTGGGCCTTGCAAAGGTCGACCTTTTCTTCCGTCCGGAAGACGGTCACCGAAAGTGCTTTATCTTCGTGATACCGGATCAGCCCCAGCTCCTGCATGGTGTCCAAGCAGAGCATCAGCCGGCAATAGTTGAATTCTACGTTGTAACGGCTCCGCACCGCTCTTACGACCGTTTCCGGCCGCCGCAGAAGGGTGCTTTCGTTGCCGCTGTTCAGGGCGGTTGCCTTCAGATAGCGGTAGAGCGCCACCATGATTCCCCGGTTGATCCGGCAGTCTTCCGGCAGTTCTTCCCCCTGCCCCCGGTAGGCGCGGTAGCATTCCCGGTAGCGTGTGTTCGACGTATCCTCGGAAAAACGCACGCTCCGGATCGTCACGTTCAGCATAGGACGCTGACGGAAGGTTTTTTCGGTTACGGAGCAGAAGACGTCTACCGTGTCTCCTTCCTGCAGCTCGGTTTCTTCCGGCGCGTGGCCAAACCACATGGCGGAAAAATCTTTTCCGTTCTTTTCCAGCGTCAGCCGGGTGTGCTTTCCTCCGCTGACTCCGGAGATGCTCCGGACCTTCAGCTCCCGGGCTACCACGGACGGATAAGGATTTCCGTTTCCAAAGGGTTCCATGGCCGCCAGAGAACGGACGAAATCAAAGGAAAACGCTTTTTCGTCTACTTCAAATTCCGCTTCGCAGGTGGGGATCAGCGCCTCGTCGGGGATTTCTTCTGCGTTTGCAGTGATGTGCCGGACGAAGGTCTCGTAATTCTCCCGCTTTAAAGTAAGCCCCACCGCCATCTCGTGGCCGCCGAAATTTTCCAGATGCTCTGCCGACCTTCCCACCAGCTCGAAGAGGTTGACCCCCCGGACGCTCCGGGCGGACCCCTTGGCCGAATCGCCGTCGAAGCAAATCAAGATGCAGGGACGGGCGTATCGCTCGGTCAGCCGGGAGGCCGCAATGCCGATGACCCCGTTGTGCCACCGATCGGAGGCGTAGACCATGATCTTATCCTTCGGGGCCTGCCCCGCGAGGATCAGGTCGATATCCCGCACCACCTGCTGTTCCTTTTCCTTGCGTTCCACGTTGCAGTCGCACAGCTCCTTGGCCAACGCCTCCGCTTTTTCCGGATCGTTTTCCAGAAGTAACCGGACCGATACCTTGCAATCGCTGATCCGTCCCGCCGCATTCATCCGGGGCGCGATCTGATAGGCAATGACGTTGGTATCGATGATCCCCTCGGTGCTTCCGCTCAGCTTCAGCAGCGCTTCGATGCCCGGCGGACAGTTCTTTTCCAGATTTTCCAGCCCGTACCGGACGATCGATCGGTTTTCGTCCAGAATCGGCATGATGTCTGCAATGGTCCCGATGGCGGTGATCCCGCCGTAAAGTCGGAAGGCCTCCATGGAATCTCCCATACAGGCGCTGATAAATTTAAATACCACGCCGACCCCGGCCAGCTCCGGGAAAGGATAAACCGAATCCTTCCGCTTCGGATTGACCACCGGGCAATCGGGCAGGACCTCCATGCATTCGTGATGGTCGGTGACCACGACGTCAAGGCCGATCGCCTTCGCATGGGCGATCTCTTCCACTGCCGTCGTCCCCGTATCTACGGTGATCAGCAGGGTGGATCCGCCCTCCCGGATGGCCTCTACCGCCGCTCCGTTCAGTCCGTATCCCTCCTCCAGCCGGGAAGGAATGTAAAAATCAAGATTGGCCGTCCTGCCGGATAAGTACTTGTATAAGATTACGGTGGACGTGATGCCGTCTACGTCGTAATCCCCGTAAACGGTGATCTTTTCGCCGTTTTCCACGGCCCGGTTGACCCGCTCCACCGCCCGGTCCATATCGCACAGCAGAAAGGGATCGTGCAGGTTTTCCCGAAGATCGTTTTTCAGGAATTTACGGATCTCTTCTCCTTCGGTAATGCCCCGGTTGTACAGAAGCCGGGCCACGCCGTCGGAGAGGCCGCATTCTCTCCGGATCCGGGCAACGGTTTCTTCGTCCTGTTGCCGCACGATCCATTTTTCATCAGTCATTGGAATTCCCCTGTTTTATATTTGCTTTCATCAGTAAGGCGCGTTTGGTATCCCACAGCTTTTGGGAAAGGTCTACGTAATAATGCTCCGGATTCTCAAACCGAACCACCTCTTCCCATAGATGGCCGGTTTGCTCTTTGCAATATTCCCGGATCTCCTGGGCCGTCGGCATATCGTAGATCAGCTCCCCCTTTTCAAAGACCGGGACCAGTAATTTCTTCGCCGTATAGTCTTCGAAGGTCTTCCGCTTCCACGGAAAATCGGGATGGAACAGCTCGATGGGCTTTGTGAAATCGAATTCTTCTCCCCGGATGGCGATCAGATCTGCCAGCATCTGTCCCGTGGTGTTGGAATAAAGCCGCCAGACCTCCTTTTCGCAGGGATTGGTGATCTTTTCCACGTTTTCGGAGCACTTGATCTTGGGAATCATTTCTCCGTTTTCTTCCACTGCCACGACCTTGTAAACGCCGCCGAAGACGGGTTCGCTCTTGGAGGTGATCAGCCGTTCCCCCACGCCGAAATTGTCTACCTGCGCTCCTTGGGAAAGAATGTCGCGGATAATATATTCGTCCAGAGAGTTGGAGACGAAGATCTTGCAATCCTCCATTCCTGCGTCGTCCAGCATTTTCCGTGCTTTTTTGGTCAGATAGGCCACGTCTCCCGAGTCAATGCGGATTCCCTTCAGCCGTGCGCCCGCGGGCACCAGCACTTCGTTGTGTACCTTGATTGCGTTGGGAATGCCGGATTTCAGCACGTTATAGGTATCTACCAAAAGGGTACAGGCGTTTGGATAAAGCTCTGCGTAAGCCTTAAAGGCTTCGTATTCGCTGTCAAACATCTGGATCCAGGAATGGGCCATGGTACCGACGGCGGGAATGCCGAACATCTGCTCGCAGACGGCGCAGGCCGTCCCCGTGCATCCGGCGATGTAGGCCGCTCTCGCCCCCAGAATGGCGGCGTTGTTTCCCTGGGCCCGGCGGGAGCCGAATTCAAAGACCGGCCGCCCCTTCGCCGCCTTTACGATGCGGTGCGCCTTGGTGGCGATGAGGGATTGATGGTTGATTGCGATGAGAAGCATGGTTTCCAGCAATTGCGCCTGAATGGCAGGCCCCTTCACCGTCACGATGGGTTCGTTGGGGAAGACGGGCGTCCCTTCCGGAACGGCCCTCACCTCGCATTCAAATTTGAAATTGGCCAGATAATCCAGAAATTCCTCGCAGAACAGCTTTTTCGACCTCAGATACGCGATATCCTCCGGCGTAAAATGAAGGCCTTTTACGTATTCGATTACCGATTGCAGTCCCGCCGCAATGGCAAAACCGCCCTGATCGGGCACCCGGCGGAAATACAGATCGAAACAACTGACCGTATCCTTCTTTCCTTGCTTCAGGTAACCGTTACCCATGGTGAATTCGTAAAAGTCGCAAAGCATCGCGTCGTTATAGATCAAATTCATAAGTTTTCGTCTCCTTTAAAAGCCGTTCTCCGTAGCCCAGGTATCGGCGTAGCTTCCCCGGGTGGTAAAGACCGTGTTGATCCGGGAACAGTCGGAGAACACCTCTTCTCCCACGTAGGTCAGGGTTGCAGGCAGCGTGATGGTGCGGATATAGGTGGCGGAAAAGGTACCGTCACCGATGGTCAGAAGGCCGTTTTTCAGCGTAATGGAGGAGGCGGAAATGCAACCGGCGAAGGCGTTGTCTCCGATATGCTGAACCGAGGCGGGAACGGTGATGTATTCCAGCCGGGTGCAGTTGGCAAAGGCTCCGGCTCCGATCTCGGTCTGTCCGTTCAGCGTAAGGTCGATGATGTCCGAGCACTTCGCAAAGGCGTTGGCCGGAATCACCGCCAGGGAGGCGGGAAGGGAAAGCCCCTTCAGGGAACGGCACATGGCAAACGCCCCTTCGCCCATGGTCAGAAGCCCCGAGGGCATGTTCAACCCGGACAGCGCCGTGCATCCCGCAAAGGCCTCCGCGCCGATGTGCGTTACGGTGTTGGGCAGGAATATGGCCGAAAGGGAAGAGCAGTTCTTGAAGGCCCGGTCTTCGATGACCGTAGCGCTGTTCGGCATCTGAACGGTGGTCACGTAGGGATTGCCCTCAAAAGCCCCGTCGCAGATGACCTTGACCCCTTCGTTGACGGATACGGAGAATTCGTTGCCGAAATACCGGACGAGGTATCCGTCTCCAACGATGATCTGAACCTTCGTTCCTTCGGGCATGATCGCGCCCGCAAAGATTTCGTCGCCTACTTCCGTAACGTTTTTCCCTCCGGCAACTCCCGAAAGTCCGATGCAACGGCAAAAGACCCGGTCGCCCAGCTTCTTCAGGGAATCAGGCAGGTGAACCGACGAGAGGGAGGAGCAATCCGCAAAGGTCTCGTCCTCCAGGATCTGCAGACCGTCGGGCATGCTGACCGTGGTCAGCTGGGCACAGGCCCGGAAGGCCCCCACGTCGGTGGATTTCAAGGTGGTGGGCAGGAAAATTTCCGTAATTCCCGATTGGGCAAAGGCTTCTCTTCCGATGGAGACCAGCCCCTCGGAAAGAGTAACCTTTTTCAGCGCGAGGCATTGCCGGAAGGTATTTTCGTTGATCTTCGTAACGCCGGCGGGAATGCGAATCTCAGTCAGGGCTTCACAGCCGTAAAAGGCGTTTTTCCCAAGCTCTTTTAAATTTTCGGACAAAACCGCCGATTTCAGCTTCATGCAGCCGGAGAAGGCGTTGTCTCCGATCTTCGTAACCGTGCCGTACATGGTGACGGAATTGATCGTTTCCTTCGCAAACGCACCGTCGTCAATGGCGGTGACGGTGGCCTTCCCGATTTTCCGGGGGATCACCACGTCTACCTCCGCCCCAAGGTAACCGCTGATGGACAGCGTGCCGTCTTCCAGAATCCGGTAAGCGAAGGCTGATTCGTGGGTGGCGGAATGATCGTAATCCCGCTCTTCCTCCGTCCGGTCACCGTCCAGAAGGTCTTCCAGCCACAGAATGCGCACGCCTCCCTCTTCCATCACCTTCGGGATCTGATAGGCCAGCGTAGCCGCTCCCGCAATCCCCAGAAAGGCAAAAATAACCGCAATCAGCCGGAAAGCCGTGCGTCTCTTGGAGGGGTAGACGGGTTTTTTCTTCGACCCGTCGGAATTTTTTCCGACCAGCCAATACCAAAACCGGACAACGGCCGGCTTCTTTTTGGCAGAAGCCTCTTTCGTTGCCGGCGTGGTGATGGCGGGATCTTTCGTATGTTTGAGGTTGGTTTCGGGAAGATCGTGTTCGGTCATCGCTGTTTCCTCCGTTATTATCGTGCGTAACTTGTGCGTGTACGCGGGCGTGTGAAATATTTAATTACTATTATAACATATTTATAGGGCCATTACAAGGGTGAAAATGCAATTTTTTTGTGAAAATTGCAATCCTCCGCGCCCGCCGCACCTTTTTCCCTTCGCCGCATACTATGGAACGAGGTGATGAAAATGCTTTTCGGTACACAGAACAATTGCGGCTCTTCTTCGGATAATTCCAATTCCTGGTGGATCATCGTAATCGCAATAATTGTCTTATATTTCCTTTGCTTCGATCGTTCCGACCACGGCAATTGCTGCGATCCCTGCGACCGGGACCGTTGTTGCTGAGCCCCATCGCCCTGCTTTCGGCCGTCTGTTTTTTACGCAGACGGCCTCATTCTTTGAAAATTTTGTAAATTCTCTTGTAAAGAGAGCGAAAATATTGTATAATGTATATTATTTAATTAAACGACGGAGGATTTTCATGAAAATTTCCCTTTGTACCCTTGGTTGTAAAGTGAATCATTACGAAACGCAAGTGCTCCGTCGCCTTTTTTCCGACCGGGGGTATGAGTTCGTTCCCTTCGACCATCCCGCCGACGTCTGCGTCGTTCATTCCTGTGCCGTTACCGAGGAAAGCGCCCGGAAAAGCCGGCAGATGATGCGCCGGGCACGCCGGACGTCCCCCTCTGCCGTGGTCTGCGTTCTGGGGTGCCTTGCCCAGACCGATCCGGACTCCCTGCCGGAGGCGGATATCGTCCTGGGAAATAAGGACAAGACCCGTCTGCCCGACCTGGTGGACGAGTTCCTTCTCAACCGTTCTCCACTGCGGGAGGTCCCCCCGATTCTGTCCCACCGTTCCTTTGAAGAAATGACCCTGACGTCGGACGAACGGGTACGCGCCACGGTGAAGATCCAGGACGGTTGCTGCAATTTCTGCGCCTATTGCATCATCCCCTACGCCCGGGGACCCATCCGGAGCAAGCCCTTGGAAAATGCGGTAAAAGAGGTTTCCGATCTGGTAGAAAGGGGATACCGTGAAATCGTGCTTACCGGCATTCATCTGGACAGCTACGGAAAAGAACACGGTCGCTTCGACCTTTGCGACCTTCTGGAAAAGCTGGATAAGATTCCCGGTCTGGAGCGGATCCGTCTCGGCTCCACGGAACCGGTCATGGTGACCCCGGAAACGGTGGCGCGGCTGAAGAAGCTCCGTTGCCTCTGTCCTCATTTCAATCTGTCTTTGCAGAGCGGATGCACCGCCACGCTGAAGCGGATGCGCCGCCGGTATACGGCGGAGGAATACGCCCGGGGCGTCGCTCTGCTTCGGGAGGCGTTCCCCGATCTTTCCCTCACCACCGATATTATCGTGGGCTTTCCGGGGGAGACCGAGGAGGAGTTTGCTCAAACGCTGAAATTTGCCGAGGCCGTCGGCTTTTCTAAAATCAACGTGTTCCCCTTTTCTCCCCGCAGAGGCACCGCCGCGTGGGATATGCCCGACCCCGTAGACCCCGCCGTCAAAAAAGAGCGCTGCCGCCGGATGCTGGATCTTTCGGCCCGGCTGGAACGAAAATTCCGGGAAAAATACGTGGGACGCACCCTGCCCGTTCTTTTTGAACAGGGGAAGGACGGCCTGTATACCGGCTCCGCCGCAAACTTCCTTTCGGTGGCCGTAAAAAGCAATATTTGTCTCACCGGACAGATCCGTTCGGTCACCGTCACCGGAGCGGGAGAGACGGTCTGCGCGGGGGACTTGCAAAATCCGTAAAAATATGGTATAATATAATTTAGTGATTGACTATTTAAAGTGAGGGTTATTTCGTGGCAAAGGAATACAACAACGACAGTATCAGAAAGTTAGAGGGTGCGGATCGCGTCCGTCTCCGTCCGTCGGTCATCTTCGGATCCAACGGGCTGGACGGCTGCTGCCATTCGTTCTTCGAGATCCTTTCCAATTCCATCGACGAATTCAAAAGTCACCGGGGGACGAAGATCATCGTCACCTATTACGCCGATCATTCCATCGAGGTTCAGGACTTCGGCAACGGCATTCCCGTGGATTTCAACAAGAAGGAAAACGCCTATAACTGGGAGCTTCTCTTCTGTGAGCTGTACGCCGGCGGAAAGTACGAGGAAGGGGAGAATCACTACGAATATTCCCTGGGATTGAACGGCCTCGGTCTCTGTGCCACCCAGTACGCCTCGGAATATATGGAAGCGGAAATCTATGACGGCGAGTATCAATATAAATTGTCCTTCCGTCACGGCAAGCCCGTGGAAAAGAATCGGGACGACGTGCTGAAAAAGGTTCCCATGAAGCACAAGCGCGGGTCTACGATCCGCTGGAAGCCCGATCTGAAGGTCTTTACCGAGATCGAGATTCCCCGTTCCTATTTTCAGGATATTCTCCAGCAGCAGGCGGTCTGCAACGCCGGACTGACTCTGGTGCTTCGCTGGCAGGATCCCGTGGACAAGCATATGGAAGAGGAGAGCTACTATTACGAAAAGGGAATCGAGGATTATCTCAACACCATCATCGGAAACGACGCTATCACCGCTCCTCAGTTCTGGTCTTACGAGGATACCGGCCGGGACCGGGAAGATCTGCCTCCCTATAAAGTCAATCTGAACGTGGCCTGTGCCTTCTCCAATAAGGTCAACCGGCTGGAATATTATCATAACTCCAGCTTCCTTGAGCACGGCGGTTCTCCCGACAAGGCCGTGAAGCAGGCCTTCGTTTACGCCTTTGATACCTATATCCGTCAGATCGGAAAATATACGAAAAACGAGCAGAAGATTACGTTCCAGGACGTTCAGGACTGCTTGGTTTTGATCTCCAATAACTATTCCACCTCTACCTCCTACGCCAACCAGACCAAAAAAGCCATCAACAACAAATTCGTTCAGGAAGCCATGAATACCTTCCTGCGCAAGCGGCTTGAGGTTTATTTTATCGAGCATAAAGCCGAAGCCGACAAGGTAGTCGAACAGATCCTGGTCAATAAACGGAGCCGGGAAAACGCTGAAAAAACCCGGCAGAATCTGAAAAAGAAGCTGACCGTGGAGATGGATATCACCAACCGGGTGGAAAAGTTCGTGGATTGCCGTTCCAAGGACCCTACCGTCCGCGAGCTGTATATCGTGGAGGGTGACTCCGCATTGGGATCGGTCAAGTTTGCCCGCCAGGCGGAATTCCAGGCCGTTATGCCCATTCGGGGGAAGATTCTCAACTGTCTGAAGGTTGAGTTCAACAAGATTCTCAAATCCCCCATCATCACCGACCTGATTAAGGTGCTGGGGTGCGGCGTGGATATCAAAACCAAGGGAAGCCACGAATCGGCCTTCAATATGGACAACCTCCGCTTCGGCAAGATCATCATCTGCACCGATGCCGACGTGGACGGGTATCAGATCCGCACGCTGGTTTTGGCTATGATCTACCGGCTGACTCCCCGCCTGCTTGACGAGGGGAAGGTCTATATCGCCGAATCTCCCCTGTACGAGATCACCCAGAAGGATAAGACCTGGTTTGCCTATACCGAAAAGGAAAAAGCGGAGATCGTCTCCGGTCTTTCCGGAAAATATACGGTGCAGCGCTCCAAGGGTCTCGGTGAAAACGAGCCCGAAATGATGAAGCTTACCACGATGGATCCCGAAACCCGCCGTCTGATCCAGGTTCTGCCCGAGGATGCCGCGAAGACCGCCAGAGTCTTCGAGATGCTTCTTGGCGACGATCTGGAGGGCCGCAAGCAGCATATCGCCGAATGCGGAGCGCAATATCTTGATCTGGCGGATATTTAAGGAAAGGAGAAGGGAATTATGCCGCAGTACGAACAGAACATTACCGATACCCTCGAGCTGAACTATATGCCCTACGCCATGTCGGTCATCGTTTCCCGGGCCATTCCGGAGATCGACGGCTTCAAGCCCGCCCACCGCAAATTGCTCTATACCATGTACAAAATGGGGCTGATCAACGGGCATCTGACCAAATCCGCCAACGTGGTGGGGCAGACCATGCGCCTCAACCCCCACGGTGACGCCGCCATTTACGATACCATGGTTCGTCTCACCCGGGGTCACGAAGCCCTTCTGCATCCGTTCGTGGAATCCAAGGGCAACTTCGGTAAGCACACCTCCCGGGATACGGCCTACGCCGCCGCCCGTTATACCGAGGTCAAGCTGGACGCCTTCTCTGCCGAGCTGTTCAGCGAGATCGATCACGATACCGTGGATATGGTGGATAATTACGACGGCACCATGAAGGAGCCTACCCTTCTGCCCGTCACCTTTCCCAATATTCTGGTCAATCCCAATCAAGGCGTTGCCGTCGGTATGGCCACGAATATCTGCTCCTTCAATCTGACCGAGATCTGCAATACCACCGTTGAGCTTCTCAAGAATAAGGATCACGATATTCTCACCACCCTTACCGCCCCCGATTTCCCCTCCGGCGCCCAACTGATTTACGACGCCGAGGGGTTGCGGAATATTTACGAGACCGGCACCGGCTCCTTCCGCCTCCGCTCCAAATACCGCTACGATAAGAAGAATAACTGCGTCGAGATCTACGAGATCCCCTATAACACCAGCATTGAAGCCTGCATGGATAAGATCGAAGA
The DNA here is from genome assembly GCA_045543655.1 of Eubacteriales bacterium. GTDB lineage: Bacteria > Bacillota > Clostridia > Oscillospirales > UBA644 > RGIG995. The sequence continues at coordinate 74,307 of JAZPXN010000093.1, read as the reverse complement.
GCTGGTCAAGCTGGGCAAGATCAAGGATATCTCCAATATGCGGGACGAGACCGATATTAACGGTCTGAAGCTGACCCTTGATCTGAAACGGGCCGTCAATCCCGACGCTTTGATGCAGAAGCTCTATAAGATGACGCCCCTCGAATCCTCTTTTTCCTGCAATTTCAACGTCCTCGTGGGGTATTCTCCCAAGGTTATGGGCGTTCGTGAGATTCTGAACGAATGGATCGCCTTCCGGGTGGAATGTATCCGCCGGGCAACCTTCTACGATATCGGAAAGAAGAAGGATTATCTGCATCTGCTTCAGGGGCTTCGCAAGATCCTTCTCGATATCGACGAAGCCATCCGTATCATCCGCCAGACCGAAGAGGCCGCCGACGTCATCCCCAACCTGATGATTGGATTCGGCATCGATCAGGTCCAGGCCGAATACGTGGCAGAGATCAAACTGCGCAACCTGAACCGGGAATATATCCTCAATAAGACCGCCGAAACCGACGCCCTTGCCGAAGAGATCGAGGATCTGGAGGATCTGCTCCAAAAGCCCAAGCGGATCCATAAGCTGATCATCAAGCAGCTGCAGGAGATCTCCAAAAAGTACGGCAAGCCCCGGAAGACTCAGCTTCTCTATCCCGACGAAATGGTGGAGATCGTGGAAGAAGAAAAGGTGGACGATTACTCCGTTACCTTCTTCCTTTCCAAGGCCGGGTATTTCAAGAAGATCACCCCCCTCTCTCTGCGGATGGGCGGCGAACAGAAATACAAGGACGGCGACGGACTTCTCTGTTCCATCGATCTGGACAACGCCGCGGAATTGCTGTTCTTTACCGACCGGCATCAGGTCTATAAGTGTAAAGCCGCCGAATTCGCCGATTCCAAGGCCAGCGTCCTGGGCGATTTCCTGCCCCAGAAGCTGGGCTTCGACGAAGGGGAGACTCCCATCGCCATGTTTGCCACCAAGGATTATTCCGGCCAGCTGGTCTATTTCTTCGCCAACGGCAAGGCCGTCCGGGTTCCTCTCAACACCTACGAGACCAAGCAGAACCGCAAAAAGCTCATCAACGCCTATTCCGACGCCGCACCTCTGGTGGCGGTCTATCATATCCGGGAGGATGCGGAATTCTACCTGCGTACCACCAACAACCGTCATATGATCGTCAGTTCTGCTCTGATCCCCGAAAAGGTCACCCGCAACGCCAACGGCGTCACCGTCATGTCCGTCAAGGCGAAAAATACGGTGGAATCCGCCGTTCCCTATCAGGCCGGTACCTTCGTCAAGCCCGACGGGTACCGTATTTCCGCCATCCCTGCCGCCGGCTTTATGCTCAAGGAAGCGGATAAGAAGAAGTCTTGATTATCTTAGAATAATGAGAACTCCCGTCTCTTGCGAGGCGGGAGTTTTTCGGATACGGTTCGTTTTTATGCGGCGGTCTTCTTTTTTCCTTTTGCGCTTTCTCCGATCTTTTTGATTCCCATTGCAATCAGCAGGATCAGATACGCCGCCACCGAAAAGGCCGCGATATAAATGATCAGACAGAAGGGGTAGGGCACGTACTGCTGAACGATGGAATAGACCGGCAGATGAGGATCCTCGTGGCGGCTGATAAAGAACATATTGAAGGTCTCGCCGCCGGTGAAATCGGTATAATGGGCAAGCTCGTTCAAGATCATCGCAATCACCACCGCCGCCGAAAAGACGGGAATGGCCTTCAGAATGGTCTTCTGTTCGGTCTTCACGTAACCCGTCCCCAGCAGGAAAATGCCGAGGGAGATCATGGTGCCGTGGCAGATCATAGTCTGAATATTGATGCCGATGGTGGCCGTGAAAACGTCTCCCGGATAGACCATCACGCAGATGCCCGCAAAAATGGAATAGGTGGCAAGGAAGGCGCAGAAGGCGTCGTGGATTTTCCCCTTCGGCCAAATTCCCGCCAGCAGCCCCACGTACATGGGCATGGAGCAAAATTGCCAGGGAAACGCGTACCATTGAAAATCCCCTTCGATCCCCGTCTCGGTGGGGGTGAAGGTGTATTCGATCTGCTTGTAGATTTCCAGCACCGCCACGATGACCGAGACGGTCAAAAGCACCGCCCGCACCTGCTTTTCGGTGGGGTTTTTAAATTTCATGCAGAGGAAGATTCCCAACGCCACCGAAAGGATCGCAGACAGGATATGTACCCATCCAAATAATCCCGGCGTCGGCCCCTGCGCCCCGAAAATCTCCAACACGCTTTTCAAAAATTCCATGATATCCTCCCAGATATTCATCATAGTACCATTATACTACAATAAATCTTACAATTCAATGGGGAAAATTCTTAAGAATTTCTTACGAAAAAGGCCTTCCGGACTTTTTAGGATCCGGAAGGCGCCGCTCGTATTCGTTTTTTAGAATATGTTTATTGTTTCTTTTTCCGTTCCGGCAGGTTTAATATCACGATGGCCGCAATGACCATCACCGTTCCCAAAGCGGAGATCCAGGTCATCTCTTCCTTGTAGAAGATGATGCCGATCAGGGTTGCCACGATAGGTTCGATTGCAACCGTCACCGCCGCCTTTCCCGTCTCCATCCCCGCAAGCCCCTCCGTATAGAGCAGATAGGGCAACGCTTCCGTTGCAAGAGCCAGTAAAATCCACATGATTATCGCCGTGCTTCCGTCCTGCTTCAGCCCGGAAATGATGGTGGGATAGTCCGCCGCGAACAGCAAGGGAATCAGGGCGAATAGGAAAGAATAGGCCGTCATTGTGATGGCTTTGTAGCCACGGTTCAGGGCCGCTCTCGCCCAGATGCTGTAGGAAGCGTAGCCGATACCGGACAGAATTCCCGTAAAGAGAACCATAGGCGTAATGTTGCCACCGTTGCCGATGATCCCGGAGGCCAGCGCACAGCCCACCACCGTTACTCCCGCGCCGATCATTTTCACCGGCGTGATCTTTTCTTTGAAGAACAGCGCCGAAAAGATCATCACGAACACCGGCGAGGTATAAAGCAACACCGCCGCAAGGGATAGGGAAGACCCCTGAATGGTGATCATATAGCAGGTCTGGAAGAGAATAATGCTCAATATCCCCGCTCCTGCAAAGATCCACAGATCCTTGAATTTCAGCTTCAGCGCCTTGGGATCCCGGATGGCGAGATACAGAAACAACAGCGCCGTCCCCATGGAAAGTCGCAGGGCGACCAGGTTGTTGGAGGTGATCCCCAGGGCGGTGAAATATCGGTTGAATACTCCGATGGTGCCCCACAGAATGCCGGAGATCAGTACCGCGTAGAGGGACAGGTTTTTCTTTTTCATTGTCATGCACCGCAGAGAACTCCCCTACGGCCGTAGGGGAGTCTCGTTATTTTCTCGTTGTTTTGCGATCAAATGCCGACCCTATTGGCGATCAGATACCGTTCCATGTTGAATTCCTTTGTCATATCCAGGGCTTCCACGATATCGATGTCGATGATCTCGTTGTTCTTCATGACCACCACGCGGTTGGATTTCCCGTCCCGCAGAAGGTCTGCGCAGCGGCAGCCCATTTCGGTGGCAATGTAACGGTCCCGTGCGGTGGGAGATCCGCCTCTCTGAATGTGCCCCAGAATGGTTGCGCGGGATTCCACGCCGGTCAGTTCCTCCAGCTTTTGGGCAAATTTGGAAGCGCTGGTGATGCCGAGACCGGCCAGATATTCGTAGTTGGTGTTTTTCTTCACGTCGGCAAAAATCCCTTCGGAAGCCACGATCATGAAGTTCTTTTTCCCTGCGGCCTTGCCCTTTTCGATCTTGGCCACCACTTCTTCAATGGTGAAGGAGACCTCGGGAACCAGGGTGTAGGTGGCGCCGGCGGCAATGCCTACGTCCACGGCAACCCAGCCTGCGTTGCGGCCCATGACTTCAATGACCGAGCAACGGTGATGGGACATGGAGGTGTCCCGCAGCTTGTCTGCGGCTTCCATGGCAACGTTTACCGCAGTATCAAAGCCGATGGTGTAGTCGCTGCAGGCAATATCGTTATCGATGGTGCCGGGCATGGCAACGGTGGGGATTCCGTGCAGGGACATATCTCTTGCCCCGCGGAAGGATCCGTCGCCGCCGATGACCACGAGGCCCTCGATGCCGAAATCCTTGCAGGTCTTCACAGCCTTCAGAACCCCGGCCTCTTCCTTGAATTCCAGGCAACGGGCGGTCTGCAGGAAGGTGCCGCCCCGGTCGAGGATGTTGGAGACCGAGCGCAGATGCATCTCTTCGATGTCTCCGTCGATCAGCCCCTGATAACCGTTGCGGATGGCCATAACGGTCATCCCGTTGGCGATTGCGGTGCGGGTGACGGCGCGAATGGCGTTGTTCATGCCCTGGCTGTCTCCGCCGCTGGTAAGAATACCGATTCTTTTCATGTTTCTCTCAATCCTTTTATATGAATATTTTTTAAGCTTACTGAATCTTACCGAGAAGGTCGTAGCTGCCCTTCAGGAAGGTCTCCAGCTCTTCTGCGGTGAACTGCCTCAGGTTCAGCACCGCCAGCAGATACAATTGCTTCGCGATGGCCTTCGCTACGTCGGATTCCTTGTCTGCGGCCAGCTTTTTCACGATGGGGTTTTCCGTATTCAGCACCAGGATTTCTTCCAGGGGCAGATGGAAATCCTTCATCCCGTAGATCTGAGCCATTTCGTTCATCCGGCGGGACTGTTCGGTGATATTCAGGATGGCGGGAATCCCCGTATCCTTCAGCGCCGTTTCCCGGACCTTCAGATCCTCTTTTCCGGCAGCCTCGGCAAAGAGCTTTGCAAGATCGGAATTTTCCTTCTCCTCGCTTCCCTCTTCCCGAATTTCGTCGGTGACGGCGTCGATGCGCTGGAAGGTCACGTTCTGTTCGTTCAGCTCGATGACGTTGATGAACTGACCGTCGATCAGCTGATCGAGAACGATGACCGGGATGCCCTGATCCTTGTAGAGCTTCACGTAGACCGATTGCTGGGTCAGGTCGGTGGCGTAGTAGATCTTGCCCTCCACCGCACCTTCGGATTTCTTGTATTCGTTCAGCGTCACGAATTTGTCGTCGGTCGTCTTGAACAGTACGATATCCTTCATCCGGTCGTAGAATTTCTTATCCTTGATACATCCGTATTCCACGAAGATCTTGATATCCTCCCAGAAGGACTGATATTTCTCAAGATCCGTATTGTGAAGCCCGGCCAGCTTGTCGCAGACCTTTTTTACGATGTGGGCGGAAATCTTCTTCACGTATTCGCTGTCCTGCAGATAGGAACGGGACACGTTCAGGGGAAGCTCGGGGCAATCCAGAACCCCCTTCAGCATCAGCAGATATTCGGGCAGAACCTCTTTGATGTTGTCCGAGACGAAGACCCGATTATAGAAAAGCTTTACTTCTCCTTCCAGACTCCGATATTCGTTGCCCAGCCGGGGGAAATAGAGAATTCCCTTGAAGTTCAGCGGATAATCGGCGTTGATGTGGATGTGGAACAGCGGATCCTGGTTATCCCAGAAGACCTTGTGATAAAATTCGTTGTATTCTTCGTCGGTGCATTCGTTGGGCATTTTCTGCCATAGGGGTTGGATATCGTTGACCGGCTTTTCTTCCGGCTTCTCTTCTCCGTCCTTCCCTTCCGCGCAGGCGTCGGTGAAATAAACGGGGAAGGGGAGAAATCCGCAGTATTTGACCAAAATTCCCTTCAGTTTGTCCGCTTCGAGAAATTCTCCTTCCTCTTCGGTGACGTGGAGGGTGATTCTTGTGCCCCGGCCTTCTTTTGCGCTGTCGGACATCTCGTATTCCCCGTCCTCGTTACAAACCCAATGGACTGCGGGCGCGCCGGTGTAAGAGCGGGTATCCAACTCAACCCTGTCGGCCACCATGAAAGCGGAATAGAATCCCAGGCCGAAATGGCCGATGATGCCGTCGGAGGAGGCGTTTTCGTATTTCTGAATAAAGTCCAGCGCTCCGGAAAGCGCGATCTGGTTGATATATTGCTTCACCTCGTCCTCGGTCATACCGATGCCGTTGTCTTCCACGGTGATGGTCTTTTCGTCCTTATTCACCGTCACGTCGATGCGGTAATCCCCTTCAATGCCGGTGGCCTGCCCCACCGCCACGAGATGCTTCAGCTTGGTTTCTGCGTCAGCGGCGTTGGAAACGATCTCCCGCAGAAAGATCTCTTTATCCGAGTAAAGCCAGCGCTTGATGATAGGAAAAATATGCTCGGTCTGTACCGAGATTCCGCCTTTTTCAGCCATGGTGCGGTTCTCCTTCCGTTTATATAAACAAGTAGGCGTTTTAATTATTCAAAGAGTATTATATACCAATTCTTTCCCTTTGTCAAGTGTCTTTCGCAAATTTGCGGAAATTGTTAGAGTTTTTCCTTGCATTCCGTTCCCAAATGTGCTATAATGGAATCAAATTCCGCCGGTCTGACGAAAAAAGCAACGTGTTGCGTGGATTCGTAATTGATTCGTGCTTTCCGGCGCGGTATGATACAAAAACCGGCGTCGCTGTGAAACGGAGGAGATTTTTATGGATCAAAAGGAATTTTCAAAGAAGGGATCGGAGTATCTTTCCGGCCTCATTGCCGCTGCGGTGGAGGACGGATCCCGTACCGCCGTGGTCACCGGAAATTGGGAGATCCGTGAAGCGATTCGCATTCCCGACCATTTTACGCTGATTCTGGAGGATTGTCACTTGCGTATGGCCGACGGTTGCTATTCCAACCTTTTCGTCAACCAAAATCACGGAACCGATCTCGGTCGCACCGTGGCGGGGCGCAATTACAATATTTCGATCCTCGGCCGGGGAAAAGCCATTCTCGACGGCGGTGAATACAACGGGCTTTCGGAGAAAAATCATTCCAAAGACGGCCTGCCGCCGATCTGGAAGAATAATTTGATCCTGTTTACCAACGTGGAGGGATTTCGCATTTCCGGTCTGGAATGCCGTAATCAGCGCTGGTGGGCGTTGAATTTTATCTATTGCGCCCACGGGCTATTGAAGGATCTGATCTTCTGCGCAAGCGATCTGCGGGTGGATGAAAGGGGCAACGTCGTTCACGGCCTACTGCAGTCCGATTATCCCGGAACGCTCGTCAAAAACGCCGACGGTATCGATCTTCGGCAGGGGTGTCATCATATTGAAATCGAGAATATTTCCGGTTTTACCGAAGACGACACCGTGGCCCTCACCGCTCTGAACGGTGCTCTGGAAAAGACCTTTGCCGTGGAGGGGCTGCCCTCCGATCTGTGCCACGTTACGATCAAAAACGTTGCCTCGGCCGCCTTCTGCTCCAACGTGCGGCTTCTGAATCAGGGGGAAATTAAGCTTCACGATATTTTCATCGACGGCGTTACCGATTTTAGCAGAGAGTCCGTTCATTTGGATCGCGGCATGTTTGCCGTCCGCATCGGCGATACTCATATGTACGGTCAGCGTCACTCCACCGCCGACGAGACCTATAATATTACCGTCCGCAACGTCCGCGGCGCCGGGGAATACGCCGTCTGCCTTGCCGGGCAGATCCGGGATCTGGTGCTGTACGGGATAGAATGTGCCCAAGGAACCAAAATGCTCCGGGATGACCGAAGCATCCATTGAGAGGAGATCGTTATGAACGAAAAACGCTATATTCTTGCCCTTGATCAGGGGACGACCTCGTCCCGCAGTATCGTCTTCGATCACGACGGAACCATGAAGGGCATTGCCCAGATGGAATTTCCCCAGATCTATCCTACCCCCGGTTGGGTGGAGCACGATCCCAAGGAGATCTGGTTTACCCAATACGAGACTGCAAAGCAGGCCATTCTGAACGCGGAGATCAACGCCTCCCAGATCGCCGCCGTCGGGATTACCAATCAGCGGGCAACCACCGTTCTCTGGGATAAAAATACGGGCGAGCCGGTCTGCAACGCCATCGTATGGCAATGCCGCCGCACCGCTGACGCCGCCGCAAAACTGGCCGCTGATCCCGTCCTTTCCGAGATGATTACCGGGAAGACCGGTCTGAAGCCCGACGCTTATTTTTCCGCCACCAAGATCCAATGGATCTTCGAAAACGTTCCCGGCGTTCGCCGGCGGGCCGAAGCAGGGGAGATCCTTTTCGGCACCGTAGACTGTTATCTTTTGTGGCAGTTGACCGGAGTTCACGCTACCGACGTGACCAACGCCTCCCGTACTCTGCTTTACAATATCCACACCATGGATTGGGATGAAGATCTGCTGAAGCTTTTCGATATTCCCCGGGCCATTCTTCCCGAGGTCCGGCCTTCCATCGGTTATTTCGGTCATACGAAGGTGGAGCTGTTCGGTTGCTCCGTCCCCGTTTCCGGCATCGCCGGGGATCAACACGCCGCCTTGTTCGGTCAGGCCTGTTTTGCGGAAGGGGAGGCCAAAAATACCTACGGTACCGGCTGCTTCCTGATGATGAATACCGGCTCTGTCCCCGTGGCGTCCAAGAGTGGACTCGTCACCACCGTGGCCTGGAGTCGAGGCGATCAGGTCACTTACGCTCTGGAGGGAAGCGTTTTTATCGGCGGCGCCGTTCTGCAATGGTTGCGGGACGAGCTGAAGATCATCACCTCCGCCCCCGAAGCCGACGTGATTGCCGCGGATGCGGATAACGGTGGGGTTTATTTTGTTCCTGCCTTTACGGGGCTCGGTGCTCCCTATTGGGATATGTACGCCCGGGGAACCATCACCGGACTTACCCGGGGCACCAGCCGCGCCAATATTATCCGGGCAGCGCTGGAAAGCATTGCCTTCCAGACCAACGATCTGCTCTCCGCGATGCAGTCCGATACGGGCAGGCCCTTCTCCGTTCTTAAGGTGGACGGGGGAGCTTCCCGCAGTGACGTGATTCTGCAATTGCAGGCCGATCTTCTCGGGGCTCCCGTAGACCGTCCCATCAATACGGAGACCACCGCTCAGGGCGCCGCCTTTATGGCCGGCCTCGGCGTGGGACTTTGGAAGGACGAGGCGGAGATTTCCGCCATTCGTCGCTCTGCCAAGACCTTTACCCCCGCTATGGACGACGCCACTAGCGCCGCTATGCTTGCCGGTTGGAAGCACGCCGTCGGTCAGACCCTCTACAAGTGATTTTAACGCAACGCAAACCCCGCCGATGGCTCGGCGGGGTTCCTTTTTTTCGAATTTGCTTATACGGTCAGGGGGACGTTCTTTTTCAGCGCGTATTCCTTGCCCTTCCAGGCCAGGGTTCCGCCCTCGGCTCCGGCGGTGACGGTGATTTTGCCGTCAGCGTAAGAAACGGTCACCTCGCCCTCCGGCAGAGGAACTCTTCCTTCAAAGGATTCGTATTTTCCGGGATTGGGCTCCACCCGGAAGGTGCGATATCCCACGTCGGTGGGGAAGACCCCCACGCAGAACCGACCCAGGAGGTAGATCGGGCCGCTTCCCCAGGCGTGACAGAGAGAGCATCCGAATTTTTTGCCGTACATCCCGTAGTGCTCCAGCCCCTCCTTCGTGGGGTCGAATTGCTCCCAGATCGACGTTCCGCCCAGGGACAGAATGCCGCCCCAGTAGGATTCGATCTTGTCCTGAATGTGTTCCAGTTCCCCCAGCTTCCCGTAGGCCATCAGCTCGAAAAATTCGAAATAAGGGGTGGTGATGGGGGTGATCCGATCGTTTTTCAGCACGTTTTCCATAATTTCGTCCATGGTCTTGCGATCCACGAAATCGTAGAGAATGGCGAAAATATTGGCGTGCCTCGTCACGTTGTTCCGGCCGGAGGTGTAGCAATCGATAAAGGCCTTCTTTTCGTCGCTCCAGAAGTCCTGCAGGATCTTCTCCCGCAGCACTTCCGCTTCCCTGCGCCACGCCGCCCCATCCTCGCCCAGAAGCTCTGCCAGATAGGCCATGGTCTGCTTCGTCCGCCAGAACAGAATCTGTTCCGCACAAAGCTCTCCGGATTTGTCCATGGGCGACCAGTCGATGAAGATCCAGTCCCCTTTCCGGGCGCAGACGTAGCCCCGTTCGTTGACGCGGCCGTTCAGGAAATCGTAGAGCCCCCGAATCCGCTTCCACACGAAACGGACGAACTCCCCGTCCCTCGTATTTCTATAATATTCCTCCACCGCGATAATCAGATACATGGTGTAGTCGTTGATGGTGTTTACGTGCTGCTCGAAGGGAGGTTTTCCCAGAAGAGCCAGGATCGTGCGTTTTGTGATATTGTTGTCAAAGTATAAGTAATTGTTTGCCATGTAGGATTGGTATGCGTCTCCGGACCAGATCCACCGATCCCGCTTGATGCCGTCCAGGAAAAATTCCCTGGAATTCAAATGGAAGGTGTAGGCGCAAACGTCCCAGATTCGCTTGATCTCGTCCCGGTTGCAGGCAAAATCCGCCCGATCCCGCAGAGGCAGATATTCGTATTCCGTTTCCACCTCAATCTCCTCAGCCCGCTCTGCTTTTACCTGCAAATACCGCAATGCGCGGGCGTGGAGGCAATGATCTCCGGCGCCGATCTTCTTCAGACGGATCACCGCTTCTTCTTCGTCCAACGCTTCCTCCGCCGATTCGCCGTAATAGAGCTCGCATCCCGATTCCGGTACGTTTTTCAGCGTGATGCGGGCAAAGGTCTCTTTCCCGAAATCGTATAAAACGCCGCCCTCCGTCGCCGTCTTGCTCACGGGAAGAAGGGGGCTGTATTCGAATTTAAAAATATAAGGATTGTCGTTTTTGTCCGTGTATTCGTCCATAGCTCCCACGGGAAAGATTTCCGCCGTAACGTGGGACGCCGTCCAGGTTTCGTCGGTAACTAAGTCCTTGCTGTCGCAGAAAATGCAGGGAAAGGTGCCGTCGGTACAGACGACGCTGACCGATAATTCGTAGTCCCCCGCAGGCAGGGTGAAGGGCTCTCCCAGAGGGTACTTGTCTCTGCCCAGCCGCGCGTAGCCCATGCCCCGGCCGTAAATACAGACTTGTGCCGGCTCCTTCCGGGAAATCTGCTTGAAAAATTTCACGTTGGCATAGGGGGTATCGCAATGCCACATGGCAGGATAGGGAACTCCGTATTCTTCTCTCCGGCTGTTGAGCAGAAGGGCGTGATAGATTTCGAATTCTCCCTTCAGCCAGATCCATTTTGCTCGCGTCATTTTCATTTTCCTTCCGTTCGGTATTTTCGTTTTAATTATAACACGCTTTTCGAATCCGTGCAATAGGTTGTTTCATAGAAATATGTGTTCTGTTTTTAAGAAAGCGGAGTTTGCACCGGGCAAACTCCGCAAATACGGCTCAGATCCGTTCGATGGTATGTTTTTTGAAAATTTTGTTCCAAGCCTTGACCACCAGCCGTTCGATCCACTTTCTCCACAGGAAAAAGGCGATCAGAGCGCTGAGGGTTCCGAGGATCGTGCCGGCTATCACGTCGGTAGGGAAGTGAACGTAGACGTACAGCCGGGAGAAGGCAATCGCCGCCGCCAGCACCAGGGCGGGAATTCCCCATTTCTTATCATATAAGAAAATAGAGACCGCTGAGGCAAAGGAGGATCCGGTATGGCCGGAGGGGAAGGAATATTGTCCGGGGCGGGGAACCAGAAGACTGTCTCCGTCCAGAAGGGCCCCCGGAGTATCGAAGGGACGGGGACGCTGAATGATTTTTTTCAGCACTTCGTTGCCCAAGATCGTGGTGATAATCAGCCCCAGAGCCATGGTGATACCGATCTTGCGGGTCTTTTTGAAGCAGAGAAGGATCAGCGCGATGGCGATCCAGATGATCCCCTCGTCCCCCAGACGGGTAATGATCGTGAACAGCGTGTCCAAAAAGGGCGTCCGCCAGGATTGGATCCAGTTGTCGACCATAAGGTCCCAGTTGGTCAGCCATTCGGGGAAGGGAACTGCAAGCATCGTATTGATCATATCGGTGTCCTCCTTACAGAACGGAAAGGGCAATCACGATCTGCCGCATCAGGGGGAACTGAGGTGCTTTGTACCGCATTTCCGTAGAGGGCATTTCGGTGCCGGTGATTACGTTTTTATCAATGAGCAGAAGCGAAGCCGCCTTTTTACCCGCCTTCATGGCCTGCACGAACAATGCCGCCGTGGCCATGTCTGCCGCAAGCGTCCCGCATTCCGCCCATTCCTCCGCCTCCAACGTATCGGTGACGCGCCGGTCGGAGGATAAGACGGGCCCTACGTGGATATTCGTAGCGTCGCTTTCCGCGAAGACCGCCTCCTTCCGCTTTTTGAAATCCAGGAGCAGGGCTTCGGTCAATTCGAAATCCGCCGTAGGGGAGACTGCTCCGGGCAGCCCCAGCAGGTCGGGATAATTGGAATCTGTGGAGGCCGATAGTGCAAGCACGCAATCCAGGGTTTTTACTTCCTCCTTCAGACCGTCGCAGGTGGAAATATAGATCACCGATTCCACGCCGCAGACCTGATATAGCTCCTCGGCCAGAAGTCCCATGGCTCCCATTCCGATGCCGGCGGAGATGACGGTGACCGGCTTGCCGAAATAAGTACCGGTAAAGCCGGGATAATTCCGGTTGACGTTGAAGGCCTCGTAATTCTTCATGTATTTTTCCGCCACGTACGCGCACAGCTCCGGGTCGGAGGTCAGCAGAACTTTTTTCGCGATCTTATCAGGCTCGATGCCCAAAGTGAAATTTGGTTTTTTCATACCGGAATACCTCGCTTTTTCTTCGAATACCTTGGAATGGGACAAACTGTTCCTGCGGATGAATACATTATACCATTCCGGACGTCAAATGTCAATATCCGTTTCTTTTTTTTCGGATTTCCCGTATTTTTCCTCCCATTCACCGGCAAAAAGAGCAAAGTTTCCTTCTTTGACACAAAAAAATCCGAAATGACTCTTTACAGATCAAAAAAAATGTGCTATAATAGTATAATAGAAAATAATGTCGCTTTCGGGCGAAGTTCAAAAAAGACAGGAAAGGATGAACCAAAATGTTCACTATGGGCTTTATCGGTGCCGGACATATGGGATCGGCCCTGATCGAAGGTTTTCTCTCCGGGAACGTTCTTGCCCCCGCATCTATCTGCGCTTACGACGCCGACGAATCGGTCCGCGCTTCCCTCGCCGTAATGGGCGTCACCGTGCTGGAGGATGAGGCTGCCGTCGTCGCCGCTTCCAAGATCGTCGTTCTGGCCGTCCGTCCCTCGGACGTAAAAATCGTGATGGAAAAAGTCCGGGATGCCGTCACCTTCAACAACGTCGTTATCAGCGTTGCTGCCGGCGTTACCATTTCTTCCATTAAAAAATACCTGGGCAAAGAATGCAAGCTGGTCCGTGCGATCCCCAACGTCGCCTGCCGCTTCGGCAAGGGCGTTACCGCTCTGGCGTACGAAATGCCGATCACTTATCAGGAGCTGCAGACCGTCAAGGATCTTTTTGAATCTGTCGGTCTTCTTCGGATCGTGGAAGAGAAGAAGCTCAACGACTATATTGCCGCCGCCGGGTCCGCTTCTGCGTACTTCTATTATATGGTAAAGGCCGTGGCCGACGGTGCCGTTGCTCAGGGCGTTGACCGGGAAACCGCCGAGTTGATCGCCGAAAGCGTTCTGATCGGTGCCGCCAAGTCGATGGAGGTCTCCAAAAAGTCTGCCGACGAGCTTCTTGCTTCCGTTGCCACCCCCAAGGGAACTACTGCCGAGGCCCTCAACGTGATGGAAAAAAGCGGCTTTTCCCAGATTATGGCCGACGCCATGCTCGCTTGTACCAAACGCGCTAACGACATGGATCTGATCAACTGCCCCTGAGGTCGAAAATCTTTGAACCTTCTGTGGGTAAGACCTTGTTTTTTTCGTGTCTTTTGTCCGCAAAGTCCCAAAAATGGGTCTGTGGTTTTTTCTTTTGTGCGATATTACCAAAAATGACTCACGAAATTTGGCGATATTGCCACTATGAAAAAATCGGATTTTATGGTATTATGTAATAAGTAATTCTGCAATTAAAAACTGGAGGTATATTCAAAGTGGCAGGTTTAACGTTAAAAGGAATCGGTAAGGTCTACGCCGGCGGTGTCCGCGCCGTTACCGATGTCAACCTCAAGATTAAAGATAAAGAGTTCATCATCCTCGTCGGTCCTTCCGGTTGCGGTAAGTCTACGACTCTTCGTATGATCGCCGGTCTGGAAGAAATCACCGAAGGCGAACTCCGCATTGACGACCGTCTGGTCAACGATGTCGCTCCCAAGGATCGCGATATCGCAATGGTGTTCCAGAACTACGCTCTGTATCCTCACATGACCGTGTATGAAAACATGGCCTTCGGTCTGAAGCTCCGCAAGGTTTCCAAGGAAGAAATCAAGCGCCGCGTCGACGAAGCCGCCCGTATTCTTGATATTTCCCACCTGCTCGACCGTCGTCCCAAGGCTTTGTCCGGCGGTCAGAGACAGCGCGTTGCTCTCGGCCGTGCCATCGTCCGTGAGCCTAAGGTATTCCTTCTGGACGAACCTCTGTCCAACCTGGACGCTAAGCTCCGTGCTTCCATGAGAACCGAGCTGTCCAAGCTCCACAGAAAGTTGGGTACCACCTTTATTTACGTTACCCACGACCAGACCGAGGCTATGACCATGGCTGACCGTATCGTCGTTATGAAGGACGGCTTCGTTCAGCAGTGCGACGCTCCTCAGATTCTGTACGATACTCCCTGCAATCTCTTCGTTGCCGGCTTTATCGGTTCTCCCCAGATGAACTTCATCGAAGTCAAGCTGACCCGTCGCGGCGACGATATGTTCGTTAACTTTGGTGATGAATCCCTGAAGATTCCCGAAGCTAAGGTCCGTACCGAGAACTATGAAAAGCTTCTCTCTTACGGCGGCAAGCAGGTTATCATGGGTATCCGTCCCGAAGATATCTACGACGATCCCTTCTACTTTGAAAAATACGCCGAATCCATCATCTCCGCCGACGTTGAAGTTACCGAAAAGATGGGTGCTGAAACCTATCTGTACCTCGACGTTCAGGAGAATAAGTTCACTGCCCGCGTTGACCCCACCTCCGTTGCGAAGCCCGGCGATAACATCAAGATCGCTCTTGATATGAACAAGATTCACCTCTTCGATATTGACACCGAGCAGACTATTATCAACTAAGGTTAGTGTACTTATGACCCTTTCGAAATCTTCGAAAAATTTTCGTTACGCCTCCCCCTCACTTCTGTGAGGGTGGGGCGTTTTGCGTTTTTTGAGGATTTCGGGCAAAAAACCCATCCGGAAAGGTACCACTATGTCCTTTGATTTTGCATCCGTCCACGGGGAATATCTTCCCTTTATCCGCCTCGCCGTTTCGTCTTATCCGGAACGCTACCGGGAAGATCTGACTCAAGAGGGCCTCTGGGGCTTGTATCTCGGCTGCTGCGCCTACGATCCCGCCCGCGCCGTCCCCTTCGATGCTTATATTAAGGTATGTATCCGTAACCGGATCTCCACCGCCGCCCGCCGTTTTGCCTCGGATTATAAATTGGTCCCCCTTGAGGATGCGGACCGGGTCCTGTCGGAAGGCTCTTCCATGGAGGATACCTATGCCAGGACTCACGCCGTTCGGGAGGCCTTGCAGGATCTTCGCCCCCGTCTTTCCGAATTGGAGCAAAAGGTGCTTACGCTGTATCTGTCCGGCTTCTCCGGCGCCGGGATTGCAGACCGGTTGGGTATTTCCGCAAAATCCGCAGACAACGCTATGACCCGGATCAAGAAAAAAATCAGGGATCATCTTCCCGATTGAAATAAATACGCCCGAATATAGTAGGTGCGGTCACTCCGTTTTACAGGGCTGTAACGGAAACGTTCGAGGGATATACACGGTATCCCGTTGCATCGCTTTCGTTACAACAGGTTAGCGACCTCAGAGGGGTTTCTTTTCGTTCCCGTGGAAAAGGATGAACGCTCGCCGGTGCGATTCCGGCTTGGGCGAAAATTAAATTAAGAGAGGTATCTCAAAATGTATGAAGATAAGGAATTGACCTGTAAAGACTGCGGCAAAACTTTTGTTTTCACCGCCGGCGAACAGGAATTTTATGCTGAAAAGGGCTTCCAGAATGAGCCTCAGCGCTGCAAGGAATGCCGCGACGCTCGCAAGAACGCTTCCAGAGGGGCGAAGGAATACTTCACCACCACCTGCGCGAAGTGCGGCGGCGAAGCCAAGGTTCCCTTCCAGCCCAGAGAAGACAAGCCCGTTTACTGCAGCGCTTGCTTTGCAGAAATGAAGGCCCAGTCCGAAAACTGAGCATCCTTCCATGGGAAAACAACCGTGTACAATGTTTTCTGATCAAATCGAAAAAGGTGGACTTTCTTGAGCCCACCTTTTTTCATTATCTTTGAGGTTTTTATGAAAATAAATATAAAGCGGCTTCCCTACGATACCGTTAAGGGATTACCGAAACCGCCCCACAAGCGTCCCCTGCGCCCGAACCTCTTCTTCCGGTGTCTCATCCGTACTCTGTCGATTCCGGCCCTTTGTAAAGCGCGATTCTCGTATCGTACAGAGGGTATGGAACGGGCGGGAGCCGGACCTTGGCTGATTCTGATGAATCATTCCTGCTTTCTTGATCTGAAAATCGCCTATAAAATCTTTTTCCCCAAGCCCTTTTGCGTGGTTTCCACCACCGACGGCTTTGTGGGTATTCCGTGGCTGATGCGCTGGATCGGTTGTATCCCCACCCAAAAATTTGTTTCCGATCTGACTCTCGTCCGGGATATTCTTCATGCGATCCGTACCTTGAATACCAGTGTTCTGATGTATCCCGAGGCCGGTTATTCCTTTGACGGAACCGCCACTCCTCTTCCGCGCAAAATGGGCGTTTTGTTGAAGAAATTGAACGTGCCGGTCGTCACCGTTATCACGGACGGCGCATATCTTCGTGACCCCTTGTATAACGGATTGCGGAAGCGCAAGGTCAAGGTTTCCGCCACCGTTAAGTGCCTTCTTACCCCCGAAGAGATTCAGGAGAAATCGGTCGAGGAGATCGACCGTCTCCTCGACGAGACCTTTACCTTCGACAATTTTAAGTGGCAGCAGGACAATGGGATCAAAATAACCGAGTCTTTTCGGGCGGAAGGTCTTCAACGCATCCTCTATCAGTGTCCGCATTGTGGCATGGAGGGTCGGACGGTCGGCCGGGGGATTCACCTGACCTGCAACGCCTGCGGAAAGGTCTATGAGCTTACGGAAAGCGGTAAAATCAAGGCTTTGGAAGGGGAGACTGGGATCGATCATATCCCTGCTTGGTATCAATGGCAACGGGAAAACGTCCGTCGGCAGATTGAAGAGGGCTCCTATTCGTTGGATGCCGCCGTTGAGATCGGCGTTCTGAAGGATTATAAGTCTCTGTATATGATCGGAGACGGCCGGCTTGTTCATAATGCAGAGGGTTTTACCCTCACCTCCGATGACGGAGCTCTGAAATATTCTCAGTCGCCGCTGGCTTCTTACACCCTGAATTCCGACTATTATTGGTATGAAATCGGTGATATTATTTCTGTCGGAGATCGGAACGAATTGTATTATTGTTTCCCCAAGGATCCTTCGGTTTCGGTCACAAAGGCCCGTCTTGCCGCAGAAGAGCTGTACAAAATTAATAAGAATTAAGTCCATATACAACAAGCCCCCGGAAGAACCTTCCGGGGGCGATCATTTTAGGCTTTGTTTTTCATGAAGTTCTTCATGCGGACCGAGTGATCGAGAATCCGCTTGCGGAGACGGATATTTTTAGGAGTTACCTCCACCAGCTCGTCGTCTGCAATGAATTCCAGAGATTGCTCCAGGCTCAGAATTCTGGGGGGGACCAGGCGCAGTGCCTCGTCCTTTCCGGCGGAGCGGATGGCGGTCATGTGCTTCTTCTTGCAGACGTTGACCACGATGTCGTTCTGTCGGCTGGCTTCCCCGACGATCATGCCTCCGTAGACTTCCACGCCGGAGCCGATGAACATGGCGCCGGAATCCTGGGAATAGAACATCCCGTAGTTGGTGGTCTCTCCGGTTTCGTAGGCCACGAGAGATCCGTTCAGACGGCGGGGAATATCTCCCTTGAAGGGGGCGTAGGAATCAAAGATGGAGCTCATGATCCCCTCACCTCTGGTATCGGTCATAAACTCACCGCGGTAGCCGAACAGACCGCGGGCGGGAACGATGAATTCCAACCGGGTGCGGTCGCCCACCTGATTCATGGACGAAAGCTCACCCTTGCGGTACCCCATTTTTTCCATAACGGCGCCCACGGAATCCGCAGGAACGTCCACGACCAGCCGTTCCATAGGCTCGCAGAGCACTCCGTCGATCTCTTTGTAGAGGACCTTGGGGGTACTGACCTGGAATTCGAACCCTTCCCGGCGCATATTTTCGATCAGAATGGAGAGGTGCATTTCTCCCCGTCCGCAGACCTTGAAGGCTTCGGTGGATTCGGTATCGCTGACCCGCAGAGATACGTCCTTCAGCAATTCTTTATACAACCGGGCCCGCAGGTTCCGGGAGGTGACGTATTTTCCTTCCCGTCCTGCAAAGGGGGAATCGTTGACCATAAAGGTCATTTCCATGGTAGGCTCGGAAATTTTTACGAAGGGCAGAGGCTCCACTGCGTCGGGCAGGCAGATCGTGTCTCCGATGGTGACGCTTTCAATGCCGGATACGCAGACGATGTCTCCGGGCTTCGCCTCGGTGCAGGGAACCCGGTTCAGTCCCTCGAATTGATACATGGAGACGATTTTGGCCTTTGAGTTGGGTCTCGTGCCGTGATAGTCGCAAAGAACCACGTCTTGATTGACCTTCATAACGCCCCGTTCTACCCGTCCGATGGCGATACGTCCTACGTATTCGTTGTAGTCAATGGAGGAAACCAGCATCTGCAGAGGTTCGTTTTCTTCGCCCTTCGGGGGATCGAAATAATCTACGATCGCATCGAGAAGGGGAATAAAATCCTTCATTTCCGCATCGGGAGAAAGACCCGCAACGCCGGTGCGTCCGGAGGCAAAAATGACGGGAGAATCCAGCTGCTCGTCGGTTGCATCCAGATCCAGCAGCAGCTCCAGCACCTCGTCCACGACCTCCGTGGGACGGGCGTCGGGACGGTCGACTTTGTTTACGACGACGATCACCTTATGGCCCAGCTCCAGGGCCTTCTGCAGCACGAACCGGGTCTGGGGCATAGGTCCTTCGAAGGCGTCTACCAGCAGAAGAACGCCGTTGACCATCTTCAGTATGCGCTCTACCTCGCCGCCGAAGTCGGCGTGGCCCGGAGTGTCAACGATATTGATCTTTTTGTCTTTGTATTTAACGGCGGTATTTTTCGCCAGAATCGTGATTCCCCGTTCCCGTTCAATGGCGTTGGAGTCCATTACGCGGTCGTTTACTTCCTGATTCTCGCGGAATACTCCGCCCTGCTTCAGCATCTCGTCTACCAGGGTCGTTTTGCCGTGGTCAACGTGGGCGATGATAGCAATATTTCTCAAATCTTCACGGATCATGGAAATACTTCCTTTCCTGCGTTTTATAAGTCTTTATTACAACCATATATTATACCGCAATTTCCCTTAAAAATCAATACAGTTTAAAAAAAATTCCGCTTTTTGTAGAAAAATAGGAGACCGAACCGATCGGCCTCCTGACTTTTTACGTATAGCTTCTGTCGATTTGAATTACCGCCCGCACGGCATCGTATTTTTCGGAGATCAATTTGCAGATTTTCTCCCGGGCCTCTTCCTCGGTCAGGGTACTGTCGAAGGGCAATACCGCGTCGAAAATCACGTTGGTGTGAGTAGGGCCGGGTACGGCGCGAAAATCGTGAATGGTGATCCCCGGATGCACCGATTTCACCGCTTCTGCAATTTCTTTGCGCATCGTCAGCGTCGTCTCGTCGTCGGTTTTGATGGGGTCCATGTGGATGACAGCGATGCACCCCAGCGTAGCGGTGATTTCCTGTTCGATATTGTCAATCATATCGTGGGCTTCCCAGATGTCGGCGTTGGCAGGAACCTCTGCGTGGAGCGATACGATCTTCCGCCCCGGTCCGTAATCGTTGACGATCAGATCGTGAATTCCGGCCACGTCCGGGTATTTCGTCACGGTCTCTTCGATGCTTTTTACGAATTCCGGCTCCGGAGGCTGGCCCAGCAGGGGAGAGATGGTTTCCCGTGCCGAGCGGAATCCTGCGATAAAGATCATCAGCGCTACCGCAACGCCGCAGTAGCCGTCAATATTCAGCCCCGTAAAATGTCCTACTGCCGTGGCCGCCAGAACCACCGCCGTGGCAACGGCGTCGCCCAAGGAGTCGGTCATCGTTGCGAGCATGGCCGCCGAGCGAATTTTTTTGCCGACGGAGCGATTGTAAAGAGCCATGTAGATCTTGACTGCGATGGATACGGTCAGAATGACCGCAGTCAGCCAGTCGAAGGCCACTTCTTCCGGGTGCAGGATCTTTTCCACCGAGGATTTCCCTAACTCAAAGCCCATCAAAAGAATCAGCATCGATACCAGAAGTCCGGATATGTATTCAAATCTCCCGTGCCCGAAAGGGTGCTGGGGATCGGGCTTCTGTCCCGCCAACCGAAAGCCTACCAGCGTGATCAGGGAGGATCCTGCATCGGATAAATTATTGAAGGCGTCCGCCGCAATGGCGATGGATCCCGAAAGAATCCCTGCCATCCCCTTCACCGCAAATAAAAACAGATTCAGTACGATCCCTGCAGCTCCGCAGAGAACTCCGTATTTCCGACGGACCTCACCGTCGTTGACGTCATTCCGGTTTTTGATCAGCCACCGGGCCAAAAGAGTTATCATGTCATCATCCTTTCGTCGTAACAGTATACCACTGATTGCAGATTTTGTCAAGTTTTTCTATTGCCAATCTCTCTTTCCCTTTCGGCATGGCGTCCCACCCTTCGCCGGATTCTTCGGTGGAAAAACGCAGGGGATGTCGAGGGGCTTTGTACGGTGGAGAATTCCCCGGACTCCGTTTGCTAAAATCCGCACCCAATGGGTTGTATAATGGGAGTAACACCGACGAACCCATCATAAAACGTATATGCACAAGGAGGTTGAAATGTACCGTTTTATAGGAAAAATTTATCGGGAGATCCCGCTGGCCTCACTTCACCTGCGGAAAACCTCTCCCGCCCGTGCCGCAGATCCGTCCATCGAGGGACTTGCGGAGAACATCCGTCAGGTAGGAATGGTTCATCCCCTTACCGTCCGTTATTGCGGAGAAGGGGAATACGAAATCGTCTCCGGAACCCGGCGTTATCTTGCGGCCAAGCGGCTTGCAATGGACAAGGTTCCCTGTATCGTTACCGATACCGACCGAGGGGAGGCGGCGCTGGTAGCGCTGTCGGAAAATATTCAGCGAAAAAACCTGAATTATTTCGAAGAGGCGGAGGCCATGCGGAGGGTCTCGGAGCTTCTTCGGCTGACCCAGGATCAATTGGCGGAGAAGTTGGGAAAAAGCCAATCTGCCGTGGCCAATAAAATGCGCCTGTTGCAATTGTCTCCGGATCTGCGGGAGACGATTCTGTCCGCCCGTCTGTCGGAGCGCCACGCACGCACTCTTCTTTCCGTGGAAGGGGAGAGCGACCGTCGCAAGGTTCTGAAGGTGACCGTCGCCCGGGGATATAAGGTTGCGCAGATGGAGGCCTACATCGAAAAAATGAAGAAGGATTCTCCCCGCAAAGCCCGCAAGGAAGGAGAATTCCGGGGGTTTTGCCGGGATTTGCGGTTGTATCTCAATTCCCTGAACCGCACCGTGGATCTGATGAAAAATTCCGGATTCGACACCCATTGCGAGCGATCCGAGGACGTGTCGAAGATCGTCTACCGCATCGAGATTGCAAAATGATCTCAGGGTAAGACCAGCCCCAGCTCATCGTAGAGAATAATGCGGAAATTGCGCAGAAGCTTTTCGGCGTCCTGGGGAAGAATGTTCAGCTCCAGTGCCGCCGAAACCTCAGAATGAGTCTTGGACCAATAGACCATCTGCAGAAGATCGTAGAGCTTTTCGCCGCAGGGATACCAGATCGCCCGGTTCATGGCGCTCTCCATTGCCTCCCGGTTAAAGATCATCCGCTGATAGATCCGGTCGGTGTTGATCCGCGGATCGGAAACCGGCATGTTGCTGAGGCGCTCCAGGGCCTTCCGGTATTTCTCGTAGGGATATTCTTCTATGACTTTTTCAACGTATTTGTCACAGCAATATTTTCGCGTTCTTGCCATTCGGTGAATTCCTCAAAAAAGAAAAAGAGTTATAGTGATTGATTCCTCAATTCATTATAACTCTTTTTTGTGTCCAATCTATTACGACGTTCGAACAATTTTCGAACATATATTCAAGTTTTACCAGGTCGGCGCATCCACCGGCATGGTGGCGTAGGCGTTCAGGTCGGTTCCTGCCCGGTTGCCTGCCAGATATTCGTAATATCCCTGGGCCGCGATCATGGCCGCGTTGTCTCCGCAAAGCCCCGCCTCGGGAAGATACAGCTCAATTCCCTTCTTTTCGCACTCCTCGGTCATCATTCTTCGCAGATCCCGGTTTGCGGAAACACCTCCCGCCAGAACCAGGCGTCCCGTGGTATTTTCCGCCGCAAGTACGCTTTTTTCGGTCAGAACCGAGCAGACTGCCTTCGTAAAAGAGGCCGCCAGATCCGGCGCGTTGATCTCTTCTCCCCGCTGCTTTGCGGTATGGGCGTAGTTGACCACCGCCGTCTTGACCCCGGAAAAGCTAAAATCGTAGGGGGCGTCCTTGAAATGCACCCGGGGAAATAGGATGGCGTCGGGATTCCCCGTTTCTGCCGCCTTCTGGATCTTCGGGCCGCCGGGATAGCCCAGATTCAGAATCCGGGCGGATTTATCGAAGGCTTCCCCCGCCGCGTCGTCTCTGGTCTTACCCAGAATTTCATATTCCGTATAGGATTTCACGTGCACGATATGGCTGTGTCCCCCGGAGGCGATCAGGGCCGTAAAGGGAGGCTTCAGATCGGGATGGGACAGATAGTTCGACGCTACGTGTCCCCGGAGATGATGCACCGGGATCAAAGGCACCTGCAGGGTAAAGGCCAGGCTTTTAGCGTAATTTACCCCCACCAGAAGGGCGCCGATCAGCCCCGGAGCGTAGGTGACGGCCACCGCGTCGGGGATCTCCCCCTGAAGGGTTCGGTTGACCAGAGGTTCGATGGCCTCGATATGACAGCGCGAGGCAATCTCCGGAACGACGCCTCCGTACCGTTCGTGGACGGGGATCTGGGAGATTACTTCGTTTCTTATGATTTTGCGACCGTCCTCCACCAAAGCGGCAGCAGTTTCGTCGCAGGAGCTTTCTATTGCTAAAATTCTCATGGTTTCGTCCTTTTCTTTGAGTTCTTTACAATAATATCATATTCTTCGCCCTTTGTCAAGTCATTGTCAAAAATCCGCCCGGGAAAATATAATGGAATATCCCGACCGGAAAGGGGAGAGACCCGTGAAGATGGAAAAAACGCCTCGGGGCGACGTGGCCGTCGTATTATCGGTCTCTGACCAGAAGGCTTTCGGGATCCGCTACGCCACCATGTCCTTTTCGGATCCCCGCACCCGGCGCTTCTGCGAACAAATGGCGGTGCTGGTCTGTCTGCGGGAGGGGATGGACAATTCCGGAAACGTTACCGTCCGGGCGGTGGAAAATCCGTCGGGAGACCTGATCCTGTACTTTTCTTTGCCCAAAGAAGACGGGAGTCGAGGGCTCTTTTCCCGGGTTCTGGAATTTGCCGACGTCGATCGCCTGCTTGACTGTCGCCGGGTCTTTCCAAAGGATCCCCGGATCTGCGCGGAAATCTACCGTTATGCCGGGAAATACTATCTTTGGTTCGAGTTTTACGCCGATTTGCACCTCTTCGGTCGTTTGACCGGAACGCTGTTGGAATACGGCGTTTCGTCTCCCTTGGACCGATCCTTTCTTGCGGAGCACGCCACCCTTCTTCCCGGGGCGGTTTCCCTGTATCTCGCTTGACGCTTTTCCCTTGACAATTGGGTCTGTCTGTGATATAATATAAGATATAATATTTTGATCTGTCGCAGGAGGCCCTTCATGGATTTCCCCGAACTGAAAGCAACGGTGCTGGTCGTGGACGACGACCCTGAGATCGTTTCTGCCATCACGAAACTTCTGGAGCTGGAAGGGTATTCCGTCCTGCAGGCCTACGACGGGCTGGAGGCCCTTGACGTGCTTGCCCGGAATAAGGTTCATCTGATCCTGATGGATTTGATGATGCCCCGGGTGGACGGGCTTTCCGCCGTCATGCATATCCGTAAGACCCGCAATATTCCTATTATCATTCTTTCCGCCCGAACCGAGGACAGTGACAAGATCCTCGGGCTGAACGTGGGGGCGGACGATTATATTGCAAAGCCCTACAATCCCATGGAGCTTCTCGCCCGGGTCGGATCTCAACTGAGGCGCTACTTCCGTCTCGGTGCTTCAGAGGAGCCGACCGATAATCTGATCACCGTCGGGGGGCTTCAGATGGATCTCGACGCCAGAGAATTTTCCGTGGACGGCCGTTCCGTGAAGCTGACCTCCACCGAATGGGGGATTATGGAGCTGTTTATGCGTTCTCCCGGAAAGGTCTATTCTGCTGACGAGATCTACCGCGCCGTCTGGAAGGAAGACGCCCACGCCGTAGAAAATACCGTCACCGTTCACATCCGCCGCATCCGGGAAAAGATCGAGATCGATCCCAAAGAACCCCGATATTTAAAGGTGATCTGGGGGATCGGATACAAACTGGAAAAATAATTTTTCTCAAAAATCCTCGGAAAGGAGACCGGTCTTATGGCGTTTTTGCGCTCTCGCCCCCTGCAATTGCTGGCGTTTTTGCTTCTTGCCGCTTTGTTGTTTTCCTCCGCTATGTGCTATGTTTACGCCAACGATCAGGCCGGTATGGGAGAGATCTTTACCTATACCGATTTCCGTAATACCACGTCCTACCATCACCGTCTGCAGGCCGCTTCCGAGGAGATGGTCTCCCTTGCCCGACAGGTCTATTCCGGCCGGAAGGTTTCTGCGGTGGATCTGGAAGGAGGGGCCGTGGACGGGGCGTTCCATTATTATTTTTACGCCGACGGCACCGTTCTCACCGATATTCCCTTGCTGGAGGGGGTGGATTTCAGCCACGCGAAGACTCTGTCGGTCTACCGGAGTGGCGTTTGCTATCTTCTCGATACCAATTATACCCAGACCGACAGCTTCTCCCATTGGGAGGACTATTCCTGGGCTCCCTACGATCTGACCAAAACGGTTTCCCTCTCCGTCTTTTCCTGCGATGCCGGTGCCATTCTCGTCCCCGATTCCGATTGGATCAGCGAGCAGTACTCGGTTTGGGATACGGCAAAGGATCGGGCCCTTCTCTTTATTATCCTGTTGGCTCTTGCCGTTCTGCCTGCCGTTTATCTGATTCTTGCCGTCAGCTGGGGGGCGCCGGTCGCATCCCCCAAAGCGCCCCGGGTCTTTACGGAGCTGACGGTGCTTTTTGCCATTCTCTCGGTGATTTGGCTCTTGCAGATTTTGGACGTTGATTTTCTCCGTCGCTTCCGAAACCTGTTGGAGTTGTTTAATTTCGGCAGCGAAAAGGCGGTCTATTATTCCTTTGCCTTCCTCTTTGCGTTGCTTCTCCTGATCTTTTTTACGTCGCTTCTTTCCTTAATTTTTGCCGGGAAAGAGCGTCGGCTGATGCGGGGATCCTTTCTGTGGTGGTTCTGCTCGCATCCCTACCTGGCTCTGCGCCGCCGCGTCGACCGGAATTATTTCCGCCGCTACCGTTTTTCCGTGCTTTTCATCCTTCGTACCGTTCTTTTTCTCGTCCTGGAGGCAGTGTTTGTCGGGGCGTACATCGCTACTGCAGTGAACCATTTCTGGATCGTCGTTCAAATTATCTTTTTGATTTCGGCCCTTGCTCTGGCGGGGATCTATCTGTTCGGATGCTATTACGATCTCCGCTCCCTGAACCGGATCCTGGATCATATTTCGGAATTGCAGAAGGGCAATCTGTCGTTCCGCGCCGAACTGGGCGATAAGAATCATTTTTCCGAATACGAGGACCAGCTTCGCAGCGTCGGAGACGGCTTTGAACAGACGCTGAAAAGCCAGATTTCCGCGGAACGCTCCCGGGTCAATCTGATCACCAACGTTTCCCACGATCTTCGCACTCCCCTGACCTCTATCATTGGATATTTGGATCTTCTTTCCAAGACCGATCTTTCCGACGAGGCCCGGGATTACGTTCGGGTCATTACCCAGAAATCCAATCGGCTCAACCATCTGGTGTCCGACGTTTTTGCTCTGTCCAAGGCCAACAGCGGTGCTGAGGAAATTCCTATGGAGGATCTGGATCTCTTCCTTCTGGCGCGCCAGCTGGTTGCCGATCTCTCCGATACCGCGGCTACGGCAGGAAAGACCGTCCGTCTCACCGGGGAAGGTTCCGCGCCCATTCGTTCCAACGGCAATAAGATCTATCGCATCCTGCAGAATATGTTGGATAACGCGCTGAAGTATTCCCTTGCCGGCACCCGCATTTTCGTTACGCTGTCCCTGGATGGGGATACCGCTTGCGTGACGGTGAAAAATACCGCTTCCTACGAAATGAATTTTTCGGCCGAGGAGATCTCCGAGCAATTCGTCCGGGGAGATCCCTCCCGCACCGGTGAGGGGAGCGGACTAGGGTTAGCCATCGCGAAATCTTTCGCGGAGCAATTGGGTGCCCGGTTTTTTATTTCCATTGACGGCGACCAGTTTTCTTCCTCCGTAACGTTTCCCCTGAAAAACGAATCATCTTCCGAAAGCGAGGAATAACATTATATGACCGAAATTATCTCCAACGGCCGTCTGACCGTGACCGTGTCCGATCTGGGTGCGGAGTTGCAATCCGTTAAGCTTGACGGTACCGAACGCCTCTGGCAGGCCGATCCCGCCGTATGGGGCGAGCACTCTCCCGTTCTGTTTCCCTTCGTCGGCCGCATCAAGGATGGAAAATATACCTACGCCGGCCGGGAATATCCGGCGGAAGGCCCCCACGGATTTGCCCGAACCTCGGTGTTTACCCTGGTGGAGAAGACCGAAACGTCTTTGACCTACCGCCTGACCTCCTCCGAGTCCACCAAGGCGCTGTATCCCTTTGACTTTATCTTCGACGTGATCTATTCCCTTTCCGGCAATACTCTGACCCAAACCTTCCGGGTTGAGAATCCCGGCAAGGAGCCGATGATTTATTCCTTCGGTGCTCATCCCGGCTTTATTCTTCCTCCCGACGGTACGGAATTTTCCGATTGGTATCTGGAATTTGCGGAAGGACAGCCCTTGAAGCAAGAGCTGCTTGACGGAATGTTCATGTCCGGCACCGTGGTTCCCTGTCCCTACGCTAAGGGCAACAAGATCCCCTTTTATCACGAAATGTTCGACGACGACGCCTTTATCCTCACCGGCCTTGAGAATAAGACCTTCGAGATCAAGTGTGACAAATCCTCCCACCGTATTCGCACCGATTGCACCGGCTTTGATTATCTTGCCTTCTGGCAGGCCACGGGAAGCAATGCGAAATACGTCTGCATCGAACCCTGGAACGGCCTTCCCAGCGGCGCGAAAGACCCGGAGGATCTGACCGTCAAGCGGGATATGCGCACCCTTGCCCCCGGAAAAGAAGAATTCTGTTCCGTGTCTTATACCCTCGATTGACCTCTGAAAAATACGAAGACGCCCGGAGATGCTTCTCCGGGCGTAATTTTTTTCTTCGGTTAAAGAGTTTTCGAAATCTCCTTCAGATACGCCCGGAAATCGTCGCCGATCTCGGGGTGCTTCAGGGCCGTTTCGACCTGAGCCTGCATGACGCCCAGTTTATTCCCCATATCGTAGCGGATGCCTTCAAAATCGATGGCCATCATCTTCCCGTCGATCGCCATCAGCTTCATGGTATCGGTCAGCTGCAGCTCACCGTTCGCCGCATAGGGGGTTTTGTCCAGATAATCAAACACGTCGGGGGTCAATACGATGCGCCCCAACACCGAGAAGCAGGAGATGATCTCTTCCTTCTTGGGTTTTTCAATCATGTCGGAGACGTCGTAAAGCCGATCGTCCACCTTCGTCACGTCCAGCGTGCAATACTTCATGACCAGCTCTTCCGGGACCTCCTGGACTCCTACGACGCTCTTTCCGTATTTTTCGTATACGTCCACGAGCTGACCCACCACGGGTTTCTCCTCGTTCATGATTACGTCGTCGCCGTAGAGCAGGGCAAAGGGCTCGTCACCCACGAAGTTCTTGGCCAGAAGCAGGGCGTGGCCGGTCCCCAGCATTTCTTTCTGCCGGGCGTAGACGATATCCGCCAACTCCGCAATATCCCGTACCTGCTTTAATGCCGCTTCTTTTGCGGCGCCACCGGCGCGGAGACGGTCTTCCAGCTCGGGGGCGTAGTCGAAATGATCCTCGATCAAGGTCTTTCCCCGGGAGATGATGATCATGATGTCGTCGATGCCGGAGGCCTTGATTTCTTCCACGAGATACTGCAGCGCCGGCTTGTCAACGATGGGAAAAAGCTCCTTCGGAACGGATTTCGTTGCGGGTAACATACGGGTGCCCAGGCCTGCGGCCAGGATAACTGCCTTTTTGATTTTCATAAGTCAATCCCTCGATTGTTCGTTTTTTGATAATGCCGTACCAATAACAGCAACGGAAGCCCCAATGCATAACAGCACAGAGTCTCACTCAATCCGACCTGTGCCGCCATGATCCCGAAGGTTGTAAGGGTTTTCGTATCACTGTATATCGTCAGCATGATTCCGATCATAAAAGCGTTTGCGATCACCGGGGGCAGGGGGGCCAGCCACCACAGTTTCTTTTTCCGGCAAAGCTGCGTTCCCACGCAGCCCAAAAGGGTTGCCGCCGTTCCCAATACCAGGTCCAACGGGCCTGCGGTGCTCATCAGGTTGGCAAGGAAGCATCCGATCGTAAGCCCCGCCGTCGCTACCGGAAAGCAGTAGGGGAGGACCGTCATGCACTCAGCAATGCGGAATTGGATGGGCCCGTAGGCGAAATCTCCCAAAATCCAGGTAAAAACGACGTAAAGGGCGGCGATCAGCCCACAGAAGGCGATCTGCTTTGCAGAAAAATTTTTCATTTCTCAAACACTCCGTATTTTAATTTAAGTCAGGGAATTGCGACTGACTTTGCGGGTAAATTTCGGTGGGATTCCGTGCTCGCCTCAGTTACGTACACCCGGTACGCGCCTTCGGGCTCTCACGAAATCCTCCGCAAAATTTCCACCGCAAACCGAGGTAAATTTCGGTGGGATTCCGCGCTCGCCTCAGTTACGTACGCCCGGTACGCGCCTCTGCGTCTGCACAAAATTCACCATACGACGATTATAGCATATCTTTATCTTTTATCTGTCACGATTTTGTGACAAAAGTTAGAATCTGTTCCCCTTTTTATCGTAAAAGCCGATCCGGGAGGCGGTATAATAGATTTCCTCGTCGGGAGCAAAGGTTTTTGCTACCAGCAGGGGAGAAAGATTCCGTCGGTTTCCGCAGGGGAGATGCAGGTGCAAAAGCACTCCATTTTCCCGGTCTTCCGCCTTGCAACCGAAGATCTCGGCCTTCATATCGATGGTTTCAAGACCCCTCTTGGTCTTTTTCTCCGTGGGAATCGTCTCAGCGGAGAAGAAGGCGTCCCAGTCGGCCGCCGTTTTTCCTTCCACGAAAAGCTCGTAGTCAGCGCTTTCAATGTCGTTGAAATCGTTTTCCGCTTCGTATACTTCCAGGATCTTCAGTCCGAGGGGCAGGGTGCCGTTGAGCCGCTCCCGCATCTCGTCAAAGGGCATATCTTCGGTCA
The DNA here is from genome assembly GCA_045543655.1 of Eubacteriales bacterium. Classification (GTDB taxonomy): domain Bacteria; phylum Bacillota; class Clostridia; order Oscillospirales; family UBA644; genus RGIG995. The sequence goes on along the minus strand of JAZPXN010000093.1, from coordinate 44,513 downwards.
TTTTGATTTCAAAATACTCCCGTTCTCCCGTAATTCCCAGGGCCAGCGGGGCGGCAAAAACGAGATAGGGGTGGGGATTGAACCCCTCCGTGAATTTCACCGGAATTTCCGCCCGGGACAAGGCTCTCGTCATGCACCGCATCAGGTCCAGGTGGGACATATAGATGGCTGTAGAGCGTTTTTCAAACACGATCCGGATCACAGACGTCACCTCCGCAGATTTTTTTAACTCCGCAACCAAGGCATTTTTCTTTGCAGTTGGGGGAGGTTTTGTTCTCGTATGCCAGCTTTGCTTCCCGGACGAGGAATGCCTTGCTGACGCCGCAATCGATCACGTCCCAGGGCAGATCCTCCTCGTATCCGAATCGGCGCCCGGCGTAATCTTCGATGCTGATGCCGCATTCTTCCATGGCCTCGGTCCAGAGATCGAAGCGGAAATGCTCGTCCCACGCATCAAGAATGCAACCCTTTTGCCACGCTTTGAGCAGGAGTTTTCCCAGCTTCCGGTCCCCCCGTGCAAAAACGCCTTCCAGCACGCTGGTTTTTCCCTCGTGGTAATTCAGCCGGATCTTCCGGGAGGTAATGGCGTTTTTCAGCAATTGCTGACGGCGATGAATCTCTTCCAGGGGAATCTGAGGCTCCCATTGGAAGGGCGTAAAGGGCTTCGGAACGAAGGTGGAAAGGCTTATGGTCACCGAAACGCCTTTTCCGTTTTTCTTGGTTTTCAGTTGGTAATAATAGTCCACGATCCGCTGGGCCAGATCCGCGATGCCGAGGACGTCCTCGTCGGTTTCGGTGGGAAGGCCGATCATGAAATACAGCTTTACCGCCGTATTGCCTCCCGTGAAGGCGATGCGGCAGGATTCGAATATATCTTCTTCCGTAACGTTCTTATTGATCGCATCCCGCAGCCGCTGAGTTCCCGCTTCCGGTGCAAAGGTCAGCCCCGAGGAACGGACGGTGCGCAGCTTTTTCAGCAGATCCTCCGAGAAATTGTCGATGCGCAGAGAGGGAAGGGCCAGATTGATCTTCCGGGGATTGCAATAATCCAGTAGCATATCCGCAAATTCCGGAAGCTTCTCGTAATCGCTGCTGGAAAGAGAGGTCAGAGAGATTTCCTCGTATCCCGTAGAGGCGCAGAGCTTTTTGATGTTTTCCATCATCACTTCGGGAGATTTTTGCCGGAAGGGTCGGTAGATCATCCCCGCCTGGCAGAAGCGGCAACCCCGGATGCACCCTCGCATGATCTCCATGGAAATGCGGTCGTGGATGACCTTCGTGTTGGGAACGATGAGCTTTTCCGGATAGGGCGCCTTGTCCAGGTCCTTGACGATGCGTCGCCGTACCTTGATCTCCCGGTCGTGAATGGCGGGCACGTAGCAGGATTCCAGCCGGTCCGCTTTTTCAAGAAATTCTTTTTTGTTTCCCCCGCATTCCTGCCAGAGATCCACCAGCTGAAGAAGGGTTTCCTCACCCTCGCCGATATTAAAAAGGTCGACGAAATCGGCCAGCGGCTCCGGATTTACGGTGCAGGGACCTCCCGCAATTACTACGGGCATATTGTCGCTCCGTTCTGCCGAAAGAACGGGAAGTCCCGCCAGATCCAGCATATTCAGAACGTTCGTATAACTCAGCTCGTACTGAAGGGTAAAGGCGATAAAATCGAAGTCCTTGACGGGATCTCTGCTTTCCAGCCCAAAGAGGGGGACGGACTTCTCCCGCATCAGTTTTTCCATGTCCGGCGCCGGCGCAAAGGCCCGCTCGCACCAGATATCGTCTCTCTGATTTAATACGTCGTAAAGAATTTTGATCCCAAGGTGGGACATTGCCACGTCGTACAGGTCGGGAAAGCAAAACGCAAACCGGGTTTTGACGGAATTTTTATCCTTGACCACGCTGTTCAGCTCGCCGCCGCTGTACCACGCCGGGTTTTTAACCCGGAGAAGGAGTCGTTCGAGTTCCATAGGGTTTCTCCTGTCTTATTTCTTATCTATCATTATATAACATTTTTGACGGAAATGCAAGAGTTTTCAAAAATGGTTCAAAATGTCGTTACGGGCTTGACAAATATTTTATTTTGTAGTAAAATATATAATAGTATACTATCATCGTCTTGCTTTCCTTTTTTCGGAGGGATTTTATGATAATTTCAAAACGGTTCGCGCTTCCGCTGATCTGCGGTTTTCTGGCCTTCGTTTTTTTCTTTTCCGCCTTTGGACTCCCGGCCCTTGCCGTTACCGATACCGGTACCGGTACGGAAGCTTCCGACGTTTCTTCCGGCTCTTCCGGGAACGCGGGAGGGGAGACCGAGGATTCCGAAACGCCCCCCGTACGGGTGCAGGCCGCATATTCCTTTGACGACGCCGTCGATCCGACTGCCGACGCCGCAGGTGCAAATCCTTTGTCCACCAAGGAATTCGGCGCCTCTATGGTCAACGCGGTCTCCGGACGGATGGGAGGAGCGCTGAAGGGGTACTTCCATATGAAGGATTCCCTATTCCATACGCTTCCCCAGATCTCTCTCGGCTTCTGGACCGAGCTTTCTCTTTCCGACGCCCGGAATCTCAGTACGGTTTTTCTGGTTCAGGGAAAAGACGGGGAGTCTCTGGAGCTTCGCCTTGTCTCCGAAGGAAGCGATCAATTTCTGCAGTTGTATTTTCGGGACGGATACAATATGTCCCGGGCTTCTTATAACGTGACGGATCTTCTGACCGAGGAACGTTCCTGGATTCACGTGGCCTTTACTTACCGCATCTCCGGTACCGTATCGCTTTTGACCCTTTACGTCAACGGTCGATCTTCTGCGTCCTCCATCTCCACCGCCTACGTGGATCTTTCCCGGATCCAATGCGATACCGCCGCCTTCCACGGGATCACGGTGGATGAGCTGTATTACACCGACGTTTGTCTTACTCCTGCCAAGATCGCCTCCCTGATGGGAAAATCCGCCGCCGACTTTCTTGCGGCTGAGAACAAAGAGATCGAAGGGGAGAGCGAAGGGGACGTGCAGTCTCCCGTGATTCTTCCCGAAGCCCACGCCTATAACTGGGCTGCATATCTTTTTGACGGCACCTTTGCCGCCGGTACCGATTACCATTCCGGAGACGTCCCCGCCACGGTAGATCCCTCCTGCGTGCTGATCGATACGGCCAAGCTTGCCGAAAAATACGGTTACGCCGTCATCCGCAGAGAAGCCTCGGTCCCCGCCTCTTACCTCACCCTGGATCCCCGCCTTTTCTACGGCCAGCAGGCCTTTACCTTTACCTGCTGGGTCTACCGCACCGGTAAGACCGCTGCCAACGAAGAAATCCTTCTTTCTTTGAAGGGAACCGGCGTTTTCCGCTTTGCTCCCTACGCTGTCGATGAGGACGGTACGGGTGCCGCATATCTGGAATATACCGATACCCGGGGCAACGTCCAGCGGCAGAGTCTCGATAAAGCCAATAAGATCAGCCCGAAAAACAAATGGGTGCATTACGGCGTTACCGTCACCTCCAACGGTGATATCACGGTTTATGCCGACGGCGTATCCCTCGGCACCTTTGCCTCCGGCGTCAATCCCGCAACCCTCGCCTTTGCCGAATGTAAGGTGCTGACCGGTTCTTCCGCTTACGATACCACCCGCACCGCTCTCGACGAGATTTACGTTGCGCCCAAAGCGCTGTCCGATGGGGATATCCGCAGGATTCACGCTTACGGTCTTCAGCGGTATACCAGTGAGGTTCTGCCCGATCCCGGCGACGTCTCTACCGACGGGGACGCTTCCAATCCCTACGCTCCCGACGCCGTAGACCTGGCCGAGGACGCCTATTCCCAGACCGGGACGATTGCCAACGGTTTCGTGGGCACGACCTTCGATCAGCGCAGTCAGGTAGGGCAGGATTGGAATAACGCCGTTAACGCTACCGTCACCGGCGGTCGGCTGACGCAAGGGATTTCGTCCTACGGCCTATCGTTGGACGGGAACTCCTTCCTCCGCTATCCTGCCGGAATTCTGGACGGAGCCCGGGGACTTACGATCTCCCTTTCTTATTGCTGGGACGGTTCCGGAGCCGATCCCTCCCGCTCACAACGCCTTTTTGATTTCTCCCGGAAGCTGTCGTCGGTTACCGATCCTGCCGCCTCCGTTTTTCTGGAAATGGGCAATGGGATCTCCGGCCTTCGGTTCGGCATCAGCGACGGAGTGTCCTCTACCTATCTTACCTGCGATTACAGTGCCGTCAATACCTGGACCCGCATCACCGTTACCGTGGCCGACGGTAAGATCGTTCTTTATCTGAACGGCGAAGTGGCCGCAACGGGGGATACGCAGGTGGATCTTTCCGCCATCAACCCCAACTTCTGCTATATCGGTCGCAGCGGTGTGAAGGGAGACCCCGCCTTTACCGGCATCGTGGATGAGATTTATCTGTCTGCTTCTGCTCTTTCCGCGGAAGAAGAGGCCCTGTTCCGGAACGGGCTTTCCGCTGCTCTGAACGGGGAACGGAAGGGGAAGACCGATCTCTGGGGAATGGTCCTGATCGGTATCATCGTTGCCGCCGTTCTTCTCGTGGTGGCTGTGATTACCGTGATTATCGTTATCATCGTCCGTAAGGAAAAGCGTTCTCCCGAAGACGAAGCCCCCATGCCGGTCTCGATTACCGGCGCCGAAAACGACGGAACGACCGTCGTCGGCCCCCGGTCCGCCCGCCGCAATCCCCCCGCCGCTCCGGTGGAAGAAGGGGATGCTACCGTCAAATTCCGCAAGGTTGCTGACCGGAAGGAAGCCGATCCCGTCGCCGATACGGAAATGACCGCAAAATTCCGCAAGGTTACCGATCGGGAGGATCCCTCCGTCGGTATTGAAGTGACCGCTAAGTTCCAGAAAATATCCGATCCCGACGGATCCGATCAGTAATCTTTCCCGGAGGTATTTACTTTGAAAAAAATTACGGCATTCATTCTTATCTTGATTCTTTCTCTTTCTCTTTGCGCCTGCGGAGGGGAGAAGGACGCAGTCATGAAGGTCGGCGAGACCGAAATCTCTGCCGCAGAGTACGAGTATACCTACCATTCTCAGGTGCAGAATTTCTACTCCTCTTATGCGGATTATCTCTCCTATTTCGGTATTGACCCCGAAAAGCCTCTCGACGAGCAGAAATGCACCGTTTCTGAAACCGAGCAGACGTGGGCGGAATATTTTATGGACCAGACCGAAGAGATGCTGACCCAGGTATTCTGCTTCTATAACGCCGCCCGGGCCGAGGGCATGGAGCTGAACGAGGAATCCTTGCTTCAGGTCGACGCCTTCGTTCTTTCCGCTACCGAAGCTGCCCAGAAGGCGTCCATGACGCTGGATAATTACCTGTCCGAATATTACGGGGAAGGCCTCTCGACGGAGCTGTACCGGGAATTTATCTCCCACCGTCTGCTGGCCACCCAGTATTGCGATGAAAAGCTGGGCGCCATTATCTACCAGGACGCCGATTTCGAGGCCTATTACGCCGACAACCGGGCCTCCATCGATAACGTGACCTTCCGGGTCTATACGATGACCGAGGATTATCTGCCCGCCGATTCTGCCGCCGTCACCGAAACCGACGTTGCCGCCGAGGTCAAAAAGCTGGCCGACGCTTTTGCCGACGGACTTACCTCCGAGCAGCTCTTTATGGATCGCGCCGTGGAATACGCTCCCGAGGATGAGAAGGACAATTACGCTTCCGCCGCCGCCACCCTGGCCACCAATATCTCTTCCTCCGATCTTGCCGCTTCTACCATGTCCGAATGGCTCTTCGACGAAGCTCGCAAGGAAGGGGACGTTTCGGTGCACGCTACCGGTACCGGTGCTTATACCGTATGCTATTTCGTTTCCCGTCAGCGGGATGAGCATCCTCTTGCGGGGATGCGTCATATCCTTCTTTCCGTTACCGTAGATAAGGACGGAAATTCCGACGATGCTGCGGTGTACGAAGAGATCAAGGGGCTTTATACGCAATGGGAGCAGTCGGGTTTTTCCGAGGAGACCTTTATTTCCCTTGCTTCCAAAAATACCGACGACCCCGGCTCCAAAGAGACCGGCGGCCTCTACGAAGCCTTCGCTTACGGTACGATGGTTTCGGAGATTAACGATTGGATCTACGCCGAAGGCCGTAAAACCGGAGATTCGTCGATTATCAAAACCGCTTACGGTTATCATCTCGTGTGGTTCACCGGATACGGCGAGATCGCCTGGAAGGAAGCCTGCCTGCCCGGACTGCAGGACGAAGATTATTACGAGCTGCTGGACGGCTTGAAGAAGCAATACGCCGTGGAGTTTTCCGAAAATCATCGGGAAACCCTCGGTGAAGAATAAGTATTATATATTTTTAAGGAGGATATTACCATGATTACGAAGGATATGCTGATCGGAGATATTTTGCGCGCCTATCCCGAGGCTGCGCAGATTCTGCCTCAGTTCGGAATGCATTGCATCGGCTGTATGGCCGCCCGTGGGGAGACCATCGGAGAAGCCTGCGTCGTTCACGGGCTGGAGGTCGACGAGGTTCTCGAAGCCCTGAACGCTGCCATTGAAGGCTGAAAATTCGGCGGGGAAAGCCTTTCCCCGCCTTTTACTTGAGGATATTATGTCTGATCATTCCGTAACCCTGCCGCCCCGCCTTGCGGCCATTGCCGATCTCGCGGCGCCCTGCGGTGTCGTCGCCGATATCGGCACCGACCACGCCCACCTTCCGGTTTATATGATCGAAGCGGGGCTTTGTCGCCGTGCATACGCCTGCGACGTCAATCGGGGGCCTCTTGCCCGAGCCTCCTCCGCCGTGGAGAAAAGCGGTTTTTCCGACCGTATTTCCCTCGTTCTCAGCGACGGCCTTCACGCCGTCCCGGAGGATTACGATACCGTAGTCATTGCCGGCATGGGAGGAGATCTGATCGCCCGGATCCTTTACGAGCATCCCCCCGTTTGCGCGGAGAAGATTCTGCTTCAACCCATGACCAAGCCGGAGGTTCTTCGCCGCTATCTGTTCCGGCACGGGTATTCCATCCTCCGGGAGATTGCCGTTACCGAAGGGGAGAAGAGGTATATCATTCTTTCGGTTTGCCGGACACCTACGCCGGAATTTACCGATACCGATTGTTATTTCCCCCAAAATCTCGCATGCTCCCCCGACGCGCTGGACTATATCGAAAAACTGCTTTCCTCTCACCAAAAGCGCCTTCTCGGTCTGCGCCGGGCCGAGACCGAAGATTCCGCCGCCATCGCTCTGGAAGAAGACCTGATCCGCCGCCTTTCTGATCTTTGGCGAACCTATTCAAGGAGACTTCACGATGAAACTTGCTGATATTCTTGCGGTCATTGATCGCAAAGCCCCCTTTTCCACCGCTCTGTCCTTTGATAACTCCGGCCTTCTCTGCGGAGATAAAGACCGGGAGATCCGGAAGGTCCTGCTTTCCCTTGATATTACCTATTCCGTGATCGACGAGGCCGAGGCGGCCGGGGCAGACCTGATCCTGACGCATCACCCCGCCCTTTTTACCGCTCAAAAGAATTTTACTCCCGAGGATCGGGTCTATCGCTTGATCGAAAAGGGGATTGCCGCCGTGGCTGCGCATACCAATCTGGATACGGCCGATGGCGGTGTCAACGACGTACTTGCCAACGCCGTGCTTCTTACGCAGGTCGAACCCTGGTGGGGGGACGACCCCGGTTTCGTCAGCCGGAAGGGCGTTTTGCCCGCCCCTATGCCTCTGGCCGGATACGCCGCGAAGGTCAAGGAGATTTTGCATTGCAACAGCCTCCGTTACGCCGACGGTGGCCGTCCCGTTCATAAGGTAGCCCTCTGCAGCGGTTCCGGTGGAGATTTGTGGGAATCTCTCGTGGGAACCGATATCGATACCCTTCTTACCGGAGAGGCGAAATACCACCATTTTCTCGAGGCAGCCCAGAGCGGGATCAATCTGATCGAAGCGGGGCATTTCGCTACGGAAGTTATCGTTTTGCCCGTCCTCGCCGCCTGGCTGACCGAGGCTGACCCCTCCCTTGAGATCGTCTACAGCTCCTTTGACGATCCCGTACTATCTATCTGATCCGGAAGGAATTATATTGCCATGCCTATCGACGGAATTATGCTCCATGCTCTGCGGGACGAGCTGTCCCGCCATGCCGGAGCGCGTCTTGACCGAATCACCCAGCCCGAACGGGACGAGGTGGTTCTGTATTTCTATTCCAAGGGGGAAAACCGCCGGCTCCTGCTTTCTGCCAACGCCGTTTCTCCCCGGGTGCAATGGATTGGCTACCCCAAGGAGAACCCGGCCTACGCCCCCAATTTCTGTATGCTTCTGCGCAAGCATCTTGCCGCCGCCCGCCTTATCGAGGCAGTTCAGCCCGGATTGGAGCGCGTGCTGATTCTGCGGTTCGATTGCAAAAACGATTTTTATGAAGCGGTGGAGAAGCGGCTGATCATCGAGATTATGGGGCGCGCCAGCAATCTCATTCTCACCGACGGCAACGGAAAGATCTTCGACGCCCTGCGGCAGGTGGATCTTTCGGCGAATTCCCCCCGCAAGCTGCTGCCCGGCGTGATCTATCAGCTGCCTCCCTCTCAAAACAAAATCTCCATTCTCGACGACTTCACCTTCCCCGTCCCCGACGGAGAGGAACGGGCAGACCGGTATTTGACCAATCATTTCGAGGGCTTTTCGCCGCTTCTGTCCCGGGAGATCTCCTACCGGACCTTCGGGGTCTGCGATGCGGATCTGTCCTGTCAGCCCGGTTTCGGCGCTCCCGCCCTGACCGCCGCCCTGAAAGACCTGAAGGCGAAGATTGAGGGACAGGAATACGTTCCCACCGTTTTGAAGGGGGCGGTTCCCAAGGATTTTTACTGCTTCCCCGTCACCCAGTACGGTGCCGCGTTTACCACCCAATCCTTCCCTACCTGCTCCGAGGCGATGGATTCCTATTTTTCGGAAAAGGATACGGTGGAGCATATCCGCCGCCATTCCGCCGATATTTCCAAGTTTATCTCCACCGCTACCGCACGGCTTTCCCGGAAGATCGAGGCTCAGCGGGCGGAACTGGCCGACAGCGCCAGGGCGGAGGAATACAAAACCTTCGGCGATTTGATTCTTTCCAACCTATATATATTTAAGGGGCACGAATCTTCCGTGATCCTTCCCGACTATACCAAAGACCCCCCTGCCGACGTGAAGATTCCCCTTGACCCCTCCCTTTCCGCCAGCCGGAACGCCCAACTGTATTATAAGAAGTATAAAAAGGCTCAAACCGCAAAGAATGTTCTTAAAGAGCAGATCGAGCTTGCTACCGCAGAACTGGAATATCTCAATTCCGTTTCCGACGCTCTGACCCGTGCTGTCGGCTTGGCGGAATTGACTGATCTTCGCCGGGAGCTTGCAAGTCAGGGATACCTGCGCAAGGCGGCCAAAAAGCAGGGAAAAGACCGGGAGCAGTCCAAGCCTCTCCGCTATACCACCTCCGACGGCTTTACGGTTCTGTGTGGACGGAACAATCTGCAGAACGATACCTTGACTCTGCGTACCGCCGGCCGACGGGATATCTGGTTCCACGTCAAGAATTCTCCGGGAAGCCATACGGTCATGCTGCTTGACGACCGCCCCGCCACCGACGAGGGGATGACCGAGGCCGCGATCATTGCGGCTACGAACAGCAGTCTGCGGGAGGCGGACAACGTTGCCGTGGACTATACCGAGATCCGTAATATCCGCAAGCCTGCCGGCGCAAAGCCCGGGATGGTCGTCTACGAAACCTACCGTACCGCCTACGTAAATCCCGACCCCGAACTGTGCAAGCGGCTTCAGAACAAGAATTGCGATTAAAGAAAAACAAAGAAAAACGAAGAAAACGAAAGAAAATCAAAGTTCGGATTGTATAAATTAAAAAATTTTCAAAAACCTATTGACAAAATCCGTCCCGTGTGATATAATAGTCAGGCTGAAAAAAATACACATTCTGAAATAGAATGAAAACGGAGGATGCTAGTCATGGCAACATTTATGGCGAAAGCGACCGAAATCGATCGCAAATGGTACATCGTCGACGCTGCAAACAAGCCCCTGGGCCGCGTTGCTAGCGAAGTGGCGAAAATCCTGAAGGGCAAGCATAAGCCCACCTACACCGCTCACGTTGACTGCGGTGATCACGTCATCGTCCTCAACGCCGAAAAAGTGATTCTCACCGGCAAAAAGCTGACCGATAAGTATTATCGTCATCACACCGGTTGGGTCGGCGGTCTGAAGGAAGTTCAGTACGCTACCCTTATGAAAGAAAACCCCGAATTCGCTTTTGAGCGCGCCGTTAAGGGGATGCTTCCCGCTACCACCCTCGGCCGCAACGCTATGACTCGTCTGAGAGTTTATCGCGGTAGCGAACACAAACATCAGGCCCAGAAGCCCGAAGTTTATAATCTTGACTGATTAGGGGGACAATGAGAATGTATACTTCCAAGAAAGCATACCAGTACGGTACCGGTAGAAGAAAGAAGTCCGTTGCCAGCGTTCGCGTTTACGAAGGCACCGGCAAGATCACCATCAACGGCAGAGACATTGACGATTACTTCGGTCTTGAGACTCTGAAGCTCATCGTTCGTCAGCCCATGGCTCTCACCGAGACCATTGGCAAGTTCGATCTTGTCGTCAAGGTCGTCGGCGGCGGCGTTTCCGGTCAGGCCGGCGCGATCCGTCACGGTCTTGCCCGCGCTCTGGTCAAGATCGATGCCGAGGCTTACAAGGCTACCCTGAAGAAGGCCGGTCTTCTTACCCGCGATCCTCGTATGAAGGAAAGAAAGAAGTACGGCTTGAAGGCTGCCCGCCGCGCTCCTCAGTTCTCCAAGCGCTGAGTATCTCCGCAGAAGATATCGTTGCTTTTTGCGTTGCTTAAAGCAATCTCTGCTACGTATCGGGATCATACCACCGATCTCCGATGCGTATACATTAGTAATTGGGTTGGACCAAGCCCTTCGACCTGGTTGCAATGATTATACCCCTGTCTGTGCCGGGTTCTCCCGGCCGGCAGGTTCATATAGATCGTGACAAAACAATTACTACGGTGGTGTTTTAATGAAGATAATTCCGAAAAACGTTCGCCTGTCTTCCGTCTTCGGGGATCGGAAAGTGCTTTTTACGCTTCTGGCCCTCCTGTTGACGGCGGTGCTGGCCTCGGTCTGCGGCATTGCGATGTTTGCGGAAGAGACCCCCGATGACACCGGACGTTTGACCGGACAGATCACCTCGTTTTCGTCTGACGCCGAGCCTGAAGAGATCGTCGTCAGCGGGAACAACTCCTATCTCGTTCATCTTAAGGTAGACGGTGAAGAACACACCTTCTGCTATGATAAAGAAGAACGGCAGACGGTTCTTGATCTTCTTTACCGAAACGACGTTTATCTCAATGCGGAGGATACGGTCAATTACGATCTTTCTGCGGAGTTAGAGGCGGATATGTCGGTCGAAGTAGGCCGCGTGACCTACAAGGAAGTTACCGAACGTGAATCGATTCCCTTCGAAACCAAACAGATTCTTATGACTTACGCCCTTTCGCCTTCCATGAAGGGGAGCTACGCTTCCCGACTGAAGAACACGACGGGCACTCCCGGGATCCGGGAGGTGACCAACCGGGTCAAGATGGTCGACGGCGTCGTCGTCGAAACCACCCGGATTTCCTCGAAGGTCATTTCCAAGCCGAAGAACGCTGTCGTTTACGTGGATGCTTCTCATCTGCTGAACGTGGGGGGCGGTGCGCCGACCAATTACGTGAAAAAGCTGTCCTGCAGTTTTACGGCGTACACCTATAATCGCACGGGTGCTTCCATTACGGCCTCCGGCGCAAAAGCGCAGGTGGGCTACGTCGCCGTCGATCGGAGCGTTATTCCGATGCACTCGTATCTGTATATCGTGCTTGACAACGGCTTCGTTTACGGCTATTGTTATGCAAAGGATACCGGCGGTGCCATCAAGGGCAATATCGTTGACCTTTTCCTTCCCTCGGAAGCCGATTGTACCTATTTCGGCCGCCGTACCGGAACGGTTTACGTGGTCAGTTCCGGCTCTTGATCCAAGTGAAAACGAAAAATCCAAGGATCAGCCGATCCTTGGATTTTTTTCAAGAAGGAGTTTTTTATGTCCCTCATCCGCCCTCATTCCAAAACCTTTTCCGACGATACCGTCGTTCTTCGTCCTATGACCGACGATGATCTTCCCTTGCTTTCTAAATGGAACGGGGATGAAAACGTCCTGCATTTCAGCGAAGGAGACGTGGAGCCCTATACGGAGGAAGAAGTCGCCTCCACCTATGCCGCCCTGTCTCAGAAGGCCGATTGCTTCATGATTGAGGTGGACGGCGTTGCCATCGGTGAATGTCGGATTCAACCTATGCGTTCCCCCTTTCCGGAGCCCCTTGCTTCCTCTACGGATTGCCGCCGTATCGATATTATGATCGGTGAAGCGGATCAATGGGGCAAGTCTTACGGAAGCCGGGCCATCGGCCTTCTGTGCCGTTTCGCCTTTGAACGGACCTCCTGCTCCCACCTTTTCGCCTTCGGCATTTTCGATTATAACGAGCGTGCCCGGAAGGCCTTTGAACGGAACGGCTTCAAGGTCTACGAGACCGTTCCCGCGGATGGGGATATGCCCGGAGAGATAACCATGTTCAAGGGGAGTATCAATAAAATATTCTGATTTATGAGGTCTGCCGCAGAAAGTTTTTTCGAACGGAGCGGCAGCCCTCTTTTTTTGCTTGACAATTGTCGAATTTTGCGGTATAATAAGAGGAAGAACACGATATGCGAGGTTTGTTATGTTTCGATTGATTGTTGAATTTACCCTTGATTTTTTGCGGGAATTCCCCGGAGGCGTGCAACAATTCGCCGAGCTGTACGTCAACACCTACAAAAGCAACGCTACCCTGGAAGCTCTGGAAGACTCCCGTTGTACGCTTTTAATTCGCTCTTCCTACGAGGATTTGGATTGGAATCCCCGCTCCAAGGGCGTGTTTACCCGATTGTTTGGTCGCCCCTATACCGACAGCGACGTGAAGTTTACCTTGGAAGCGGTCTCCGTAAAGGAGGAATCCGAGTTGAATCAGTCCGATGATCGGAGGGCTGCCGTTCTTGAAAAGATCGAAGGATTGGTTGGGGGCGAGCAGTTCAAGGCTCTCTGCCGCGAGATCGTATCCGTCGCTCCGTCGATCGTTTCCCATAAAACCTACGACGCCTTCCTGTTCCGAAGCTATATCTTTTCGGTCAACGACGGTTGCGGTTATTCCACCTATCTGGAAAATTTTGTCGATCTGCTGACTTCGTTGGGCCTATTTAAAGTGGCTCCCGACCGGAAGTATTTTGAATTCAAGGTCCGCAGCCCCAAAAACAACGAGGATGATCCCTTCAGTCATATCTACCGCGCCTTTAACATGGATCGCACCGGCGGCGTGGTGGCCTCGATCGATCTGAGGGAGTGGATCTCCCGGGTGCGGGATCCTCGGTTCCGTACCTTCCTGACCACGCTGGAGGACTACAGCTCCAAGAATATCATTATTTTCCGGGTCCCTTTCCTGGAAAGTGAGGTGTTGGAGGAGGTTTCCGCCGCCATCCGGGACGTTCTGTACGTCCGCACCGTTTCTTTCCCTCCCATGAGCATCGCCCAGCTGTCTCAATGCGGCGACCGGATATTGAAGGGCTACGGTTATTCTATGACCGACGACGGTCGGGAGATTCTTTGCGCCCGTATTCGGGAAGAGAAGGCCGACGGCCGCTTCTACGGGATCAACACCGTCAAGAAGATTTTGTGCGAAATGATCTACCGTAAGCAGCTGCACGACGTGCGGGCCGGAACCGACGATACGGTGATACGAGCCTCTGACGTTCCCGGTTTTTCGGAGACTTACGGCAAGGAAGACGGCTGTTGCGACGAGCTTTCTCAGATGATCGGTATGGAATCCATCCGCCAGGCCGTAGAGGAGATGGTCGCCCAGATCTCCTTTGCCATTCATAAGGGGACGGATCGCCCCTGCATCCATATGCGCTTCGTGGGCAACCCCGGAACGGGGAAGACCACCGTCGCCCGGATCGTCGGAAAAATGCTGAAAGAGCGGGGGATTCTCCGTCAGGGCGGATTCTTTGAATATTCCGGTCGGGATTTCTGCGGCCGCTACATCGGCGAAACCGCCCCTATTACCACCTCGATCTGTCGGGATGCTTACGGTTCCGTTCTCTTTATTGATGAGGCCTATTCGCTTTATCGCGGAGACGGTGACGACCGTGACTTCGGTCGGGAGGCACTGGATACCCTCATCGCCGAAATGGAAAATCACCGTCACGATCTTGTGGTCATTATGGCCGGATATCCTGACGAAATGGATACTCTGATGAAAGGGAACGCCGGCCTGGAAAGCAGAATGCCTTATCTGATCGAATTCCCCAATTACAGTCGGGAGGATCTGTTCCGGATCTTCTTCCGGTTCGTGGGCAACGATTTCTGTTATGGCAAGGATTTTGAGGACGCCGTCCGCGCATTTTTCGATTCTCTCTCCGACGAGGTGCTGAACGCCAAGGATTTCAGCAACGCCCGCTTCGTGCGCAATCTCTTCGAACGCACCTGCGCCAAGGCCTATACCCGATGCCAGTTTGATCCCGCGATGGTGACCGACGAGCCGATTACCTTGACCAAAGAAGATTTTCTCCGGGCTGGGGGAGACGCCTCCTTCCGTTCTCTCACGGAAAAAAAGCGGCCCCATTCCAAGATCGGCTTTATGCCCGACTGATCTCCGATACAAGCACAAAAAAAGCGCTTACGAATCCATATCGGTTCGTAAGCGCGTTCTTTTTGCGGTTTTCCTTATTTCGTAAAGCGATTTGCGTATTCGTCCAGATCGATAACGGTACCTCCGTTAACTCTGGAATCTTCCGCAGCAAAGCTGATCAGATGATTCATTGCGGAGGTCTCGATATCGCAGACCGAGAATCCGTCGTAGTTGTCGGTCAGATAATAGTACATTTCCTCGATGATTCCGCCGTCGCCGCCGCCGTGGCCGCTGACGATGGTATTGCCGCCAACGTAATCGGCAATCTTGTATTCGTGATACTGCCGGTCCGCAAAGGTAAACACGGTGATGAAATCGTTCTTCGCATGGGCTTCGATCTCACCCTTGGTTCCCATGATGCGGGTCTTCCGGCCGCCCTTGGTGAAGGCGGTCATGGTAAGAAGCACGGTCTGCCCGTGTTCAAATTCCATATTGACGGTCTGGTGATCCACCACGTCGTTGTCACACTTGTAAACGCAACGACCGTAAGGTCCTTCCTTCAGCACGCGCATGACGTCTTCGTCGGTGGGGTTGGGCATTTGGGTTGCCGCACAGCGGAACCAGGCGTTCTTTTTATCGTCGTAATACAGTTTAATAGCGTTGTAATAACAGGTGTCGGCGTGAGGACAGCCGTCGGTGCAGCGGTCGGGCGCGCCTTCGGGAGCGTTTTCCGCCGTAAAATGGGAGAGACTGCCGAAGGACTGAACCTTTTTGCATTTATCTCCCACCAGCCATTGGAGCAGGTCGGTATCGTGGCAGCATTTTGCCAGGATCATGGGCGTGGTCTCCACGGAATTTCTCCAATTGCCCCGGACGAAGCTGTGGCTTTGATGAATGTGTCCCACGTCTTCCTGATGGTTGATCACCTGGATATCGCCGATGATGCCGTCAGCCAGCATTTTTTTCAGCATCTTGTAGAACTTGGTATACCGCAGAACGTGGCAGATGAGAATCTTGGTATCGTGCTTTTTTGCCGCTTCCACGATTTCAAGGCATTCCTTGGGCGTGGGGGCCATGGGCTTTTCCAGAAGGATGTCGTACCCTTTTTCGATAAAGGCAAGGGCGGGATCCCGGTGCATATAGTCCTGCGTTCCGATGACGGCAACGTCGGCAAATTTGGGTTGCGCCGCCAGATCCTTCCAGTCAAGGAAGCAAACCTCATCCGGAAGATTAAATTTTTCCTTCAGATGGTTTCTTCTGGCGTCAATGGGCTCGGCAATGCCGACGATCTCGTATTTCTCGGGCATGCCCCCCATCAGATTTGCGTATCCCGTTCCGCGCGCACCGCACCCGGCAATGACAACCTTCAGACGTTTCATAAGAATATCTCCTTGTCCCGGGACGATTATTTTTCCTGCGCCCCGTGAAGTTGATTCCATTGTAGCAGAATTTTGTGGGGTTGTCTATGGACAAAGCGACTGCACCCAGTAAAATCCAATCGACTTTTTTAGACCAGGAAAATGAAGTAGAGCATGGTGTAGGCCAGGGAAAGAACCATTGCGACGGCCAGGATCAGGCAGAGAATGCGGACGGCGAGTTTGGTTTTCTTGTTCATAATCGGTTACTCCTCTTTTTTCGTAATGTTTTCTGAGAGCGATTCCTTTGCGGATCTCAATTCGTTTTCGATATTCTTTACCACCATCTGCATGGAGGAAAGGTTTCCTTTGATCTTGCCGATCGAGCGGGCGGAATCGGTCAGAATTTCGTCGCTCTGGGCCTTTGCAATGCCAATGATCTCTTTGGCCTCCTTCACGGTCATGGTGATGATCTCGTGGGCCTCGTCGGAGACCTGACGGGCCAAGGCCTCGGTCTGTCCCTCCGCTTCGGTGATCATGGACTGTGCTTCAATGCGGGCTTTCAGCAAAATTCCGGAGGCTTGTTCCTCCGCGGCGGAGATCTTCTGTTTTGCGGTGGCCTCAGCCTCGTCCAGAATCTTTTTCGCCTGTTCCGACACTGCGGAGCAGGTTCCTCCGGACAGACGCTCGCAGGCGAATCCGTTGCGGCTCTTTTCCACTTCGGCGGTCAGATCTTCGCACTGTCTGACGATCTCTTCGGTCTGCTTTGCCAGCTGCTGGCTGGAGGCAATCAGATCTTCGATCTGCTTGTCCTTTTCCTGTAATTGCCGTCGCAGATCTTCCGCTTCTCTGGCAAAACCGGTTTTGATCTCCAGTTCCTTTTCCAGGGCTTCATTATGGAGATTTGCTTTGGAAAGGCTTTCGTTCAGCTCCAGGATCCGTTCTTCCTTTTCTTCCATCGCTTCCCGGTGGGAACGGTCGGACGCCTCGATGTAATTCAGCACGTCTTCCCGTTTGTATCCTCCGAAAGCGGTCTCCCGGAACAGTTTTTCTTTTTTCATTCCGTTACTCCTCCGTGTCGTTGTCTGTATCGGTTCCCGTCAGGATCGCAAGGACCTTCCGGTATACGTCCAAGGGATTTTTCCGGAAGCGTTCCGCCATCATTTCGGCCTGCAGCTTGTTGGGGGAATACAGGGTGATCCCCATCATGGTGACCCCTTCGTCGGAGAGGTTGATCCGGCAGGAATATTCCGTGAGCTTTCCGTGCTCCTCCGGAACCACCTCGGCTTCTACTCCGATGGCCTTCCGTAATTTTGACATCTCCGCCGCCGCATAGGCCAGAGCCTTCTCCCGGTAGGAGAGAGGGACGTCTCTTCGCAGGGGCTCCACGACGGATTGGCCCTGGGGCGTCAGAAAAAGATAGGGGATCTCGTTTTCGTCGTTTCGTTGGGTCAGGTTTTCGTTTGCAATCAGGTTGTGCAACGCCTCCTGAATCATAAAGATGTTCGCGTCGCACAGGGCAAGGGCCGTCTCGATTACGTGGCGCGGGACCGGCCCCGGCGTTCCGTCAACGGTAAAAAGGATCAATACTTTGATTTGGTGCAATGAGAGCGGTGCGCTGGTCAAGCCGATCACCTCCTTGATATATTACACTATATTATAACATAGTATAACGCTATTTTCAATACGTGTCCCGGAAAAGTCGCAAAAAATTCATATCGAACCTCGTCGGATTGCCGTATAAAGGGCAAGATATCCCAGAATCATAACGAAGGATGGATTTTTATCGGCGATCAATGCTGCGACGGAGGGGGCTAAAAGAAGGCTGATCAACACGGCTCCGCTCCGTCGGCAGACCGCTTCGCAGACCGACGCATCCCATTTTACCGCAAGGGAATAGTACAGGATCCTTCCTCCGTCCAACGGTAATATCGGTAAAAGATTGACCAGGCACAGGGCGGCGTTGCAGTAAAGAAGATACCGTACGGTTTCACTCTCTGCGGGAAGGGGAAGGGCCAGCAGGAGCGATACCGTTAGCAGGTTGACCAACGGCCCTGCGGCGGCGCAGAGAATTTCCTGCTTCGGAGAGATCCGAAGGGGGTCTTTCGGTACGGCGCAAAGCCCGAAGGGGAGAAGAGTGATGCTTTCCATAGATATTCCGCAAAGACGGTACGTGAAAACGTGGGCGATTTCGTGAAGCACCGCGCAAAGCCATAAAAGCCCCGTTTGTCCCCAGGTCAGAATTCCCAAAAAAGGAAAAAGTGGGATTACCGCCGAGGCGGGGTGGACCCGGATCTTCATTTGGCCTCCAGTTCCAGATATACCAGGGGATCCACCGTTCGATTGCGGTACGATAACTGAAAATGCAGGTGGGGCCCCGTGGTTTTTCCCGTACTGCCGGAAAGACCGATTCCCTGCCCGCGCTCTACCCGGTCCCCTTTTGCCACGGTGCGGGTGCGCAGATGGCCGTAATAGCTTTCGGTGCCGTTTCCGTGGTCAATAACGATGAAGTTCCCTCCGATCCCGTCGTAGGCCGAGGCAGATACCGTTCCCCCGGCCGACGCCACGACTTGCGTTCCTTCCTCCACCGCCACGTCAACGCCCTTGTGATAGCGCACTTCCCCTGTAAAAGGATCCTCCCGGTAGCCGTATTCCGAAGAGATGCGGCCGGTCAGCGGAGGCAAAAAGCCTGCAAATACCGTTGTGTCCTCCGGTTGATTTATCGGCGAAAATACTTCCGCGGAGGCCGGAATATCGGTCTTCGGCGCGTCCGTTATCGCAGGTGCTTCGGCAGGGACGAGCATAAAGATGCCGGCCATCGCCGTCAGGGCCCCAAAGAGCAGGAACGTGAAAATCGTTGCCTGCCGCAATTTCTGCTTTCTTTCCCGGTTCATTTTTCATTCCTCCATCCCGTTTGTTAATTTATATTTTGAATAATTCCGCAATATGACGTCGAAACTCTTGACAAATCCCCCTTTTTCATCTATAATATAAAGAGATAATTTATTACTGCGAAAGGAGTTCCTGCCGTGAAACGTCCCGTCGGAGAGTTTTCCCGCTCGCTTTCGGAATATTTTGCATCCCTTGACAAAGGGATCCTTCTCGTTGCCTTTCTTTTGACGGCAGTCGGTCTCGTTGCCGTGAATACGGCCACCGCTGCAGGGACGATGCAGCAGCACTATATGACCACGCAGATCGCCGGGATTGTCGCGGGGCTCGTGATCATTCTCGTTTTTACCCTTTTGGATTACGGATTTCTGGGCCATTTTTCAGTACCCATCGTGGCGATCTGCTCCGTGGTTCTTCTCGCGACCGCCTTTTTGGGCGTTTACGAAGGGGGAAATACCAGCTGGCTCAATCTCGGCTTCGTCAGCGTTCAGCCCTCGGAATTTGCCAAGATCGCCTTTATTCTAACCTTTTCCACCCACGTTTCCCGGGTGTCCGATTCCTTGAATCGCATCTCTACGATCGCCGTGCTTTTGCTCCATTTTCTCGCCTATTTTATCCCCATCTGCATTCAGGGGGATTTTGGTACGGCTTTGGTTTATTGCGGGATGCTCGTGGCCATTTTGTACCTTGCGGGGCTGCAGTACCGTTACTTTCTCATCGCAGGGGTGGTCATCGTTGCGGCCTTCCCGTTGCTGTGGAATTTTATTCTGAAGGATTACCATAAAAAGCGCATTCTTTTCAGCTTGAATCCGGAGTTGGATCCTCTGGAATTCGGTTACCAGCCCATTCTCTCCAAGATCGCGATCGGCTCCGGCGGACTTACCGGTTTAGGGTACGGGGAAGGCGTGCAGTCCCAAAACGAGCTTCTCCCCGCAAGTCATACCGACTTTATCTATTCGGTGATCGGGGAAGAATTCGGCTTTATCGGCTGTATCGTCGTTCTTCTGCTGATGGCGGCGCTCGTCGGTCTTCTGATTCGCGCTGCCGGTCAGGCAAAGGACGAAACGGGGCGGCTGATCTGCTTCGGGCTTGCCGCTATGTTTGCGGTGCAGTCGTTTATGAATATCGGGATGTGCATTGGTGTGACCCCCGTTATTGGGGTCACTCTGCCCTTTATCAGCGCCGGCGGATCCTCCGTTCTTTCTTCCTTCTGCGCCGTAGGGCTTGCCCAATCGGTGCGGATGAAGCCGGATCACTCCCTGCGATTCGGCGATCGACGCCGCAGAAGGCGGTTTTGAATGAAAAAAATACGAAAAATTAAAAATGTTACATTTTTTTCATTGAATTTTCTTTAGATCTGTGGTATAATGATTCCGTTATAATCTTGCGGTGACGTTTCACCGCTCTATGCTGATATGGCTCAGTCGGTAGAGCAGTTCACTCGTAATGAACAGGTCATCGGTTCGAATCCGATTATCAGCTCCAAAAAGGCTCCCGTTCCCGTATCCCGGGGGCGGGAGTAAAATTTTATTTTAGAGAGGTTTTTCAAATGAACAAGAAAGTCACTTCCATCGTTTCTTACTGCACCATCCTCGGCTGGGTCGTTGCTTATTTCGCAGGCGACCGTGATGCCAAATTCCATCTTAATCAGGGGCTCGTTCTCGGAATCTTCGGCACCGGAATCGAAGTGATCTTCGCTATCGCTGGCGCGATTATCGGCCTTCTGGCTAAGATTCCCACCATCGGCTTTATTTTTGGCATTCTCGGCACTCTCGTCAGCATCCTCGGCTGGTTGGTCGGCGTGGGCGTTCTGGTTCTCATTGCCATCGGCGTTCTGAATGCCGTCAACGATCGGGAAGTTAAGCTGCCTCTCATCGGCGGTATCACCATCCTGAAGTAATTTTCCGATGTATCGGGGTGCATTGCTTGCGTAACACAGACGTCGGTACTGTCACTCTGATCCGCGAGGTTTGTTATGCTGAACGTTGCGCTGCTTCTTGGGTTAGCCCTGATCTATACCTTTCAATCCCTTTTTGCAAAGCTCTTCTCAGATCGGTATTCCGGGGAAGAGAGGTTCTCGTCTCCCGTCTTTTCCGTTATCTACGGACTTGTGATCGGTCTTGCTACCCTTGCAATCAACGGTTTCCTTTACCGTCCTTCCACGTTGACGCTGATTATGGGGCTGTTGAACGGCGTGATCGTTTTCGTCTATAATCTGGCGCTCATCGAAAGCTCCCGCAGAGGCCCTTATTCCTTCGTGATGATCTGCAATCTTTCGGGCAGTCTTCTGATGCCGTTGATTGTGCTTGGTGTTCTTCGTATTGAGACCCTGTCCTTGGTTCGTGGAATCGGAGTCGCGCTGATGCTCTGCGCTTTCGTTCTGCTGAACCTGAAAGGGGAGAAGCAGGAAAAGCCGCGGAAGGGATTCTACTTCTGGGTGATCCTTCTTTGTGTCGTAAACGGCACGTTCTCGGTCCTTCTCTCTCTGCAGACCCATTATATGAGTGGGGCGGAACGGTCGGAAATGCTGGTCACCACCTTCCTTTTCAGCGGAATTATTTCTGCGGTATATCTTGCGGTGATTGCCCGCAAAAAGACGGTTGCCGCATTCCGTATGAGCTGGAAGGCGTTGCTCTTCGCTCTTGGGTCCTGCGTTGCTGCGACTGCGGCCGCAAATCTCGTGATGTATATGTATTCCATCATGAGCGACACGGTGGTCAACGCCACCAATCAGGGTGGGATCCTGGTCTTTTCCGTGCTTGTTTCCATGATTCTCTTCCGGGAGCGGATGAACTGGAAGCAGATCGTGGGATCGGTGGTTGCGCTTGTCGCCGTTATTCTGTTGAATCTTTGAAAAAAACGATAAAAATAAAACTGCTTCGGAATTGATTCCGAAGCAGTTTTTTTCGCATAAATCAAATGATTTTTCGTTCTTTCATCCATTCTTCGCAGGTGGTTGCCCAGGAAGCAATTTCCGGATCGTCCTTGGGGATTCCGAGGCCGTGAGGACCGTGATCGTAGCAGACGAAGCGATAGGGAATCCCGGCCTTCCGGCATGCTTTTTCCATGGCGAAGGTGTTGGGCTTGGGGGGTACGGTCGTGTCCGTGATCGTGGTCCACAAGAACATGGGCGGACAATCGGCCGTGACCCGGTTTATGGGGGACGATTGCTTCACGTATTCCGCATCGTTTGCGCGGTCTGCAAGAAACCATTTTGCGGTGCCGCCGTGGGTTCCTTTTCCCAAAGTCAGAACGCCGTAGCAGAGAATAGCAAAGTCGGGTCTTTCTTCTGCGTTATCGTACATCGTGGCACAGCACCCCGCCAGGTGGCCGCCTGCGGAGAAACCGCAGACTCCCAGCCGATGGGGATCAATGCCGTACGCTTCCGCATTCTCCCGGACGGTGAGAATGGCCTGCTTTCCGTCGGCAAGAAACGCTCTGCCGTCGTAGGCGGGGCCGATACGGTAATCCAGCACGAAAGCGCTGACGCCAATGGAGTTCAGCCATTCCGCAATCTGTACGCCTTCATGGTCCCACGCTTTTTTACTGTATCCGCCACCGGGAATCACGATGCAACAGGGATTGTTTCTTCCGGTCAGAAGATACGGGGAGAGGGTAGGGGGGAACTGTCTTTTTTCCTGTTCAAAATAAGGAATTTCTTTTTTCCATACGGGGATGAGCATATGCGATATTTCCTTTCAATAGGTTTTCGTTTCTTCCAAGGTTCTGGTACTCTTTTTATGTAAGAAAACGTAGATCCAGAATGCTACCGAAAGGGCCAGCGCCACGCCGGCGAAAATCAGCAGAGGCCGTAGATCTTCAGGATCGTAGAAGGTGAGCTTCCCTTCCTTTGCAAGGCGCTGAAAAAGACTGGAATCCTCGTTAATGGCGTCCAGTGCCGCCACGGCCATGGCGGTGGATAAGGGATCGGATTCGGTATCGTTTTTGGAACGGTAGAAGGAATGATCCGAGGTGTTCTGATAGGAAAGAAGATTCTCCAACAGATTCCGATCTCCCGCCGTGTTTGCATCCACGCCGCCGTCGGTGATTCCTATGATCTGCCAGGCCAACTCCGTAGCGTCGGAAGCCTCAGCGTCGGAAAGATACTTGACTGCTTTTGCGGAAGCCAGTGCTTCTTCGCTGTTTTCCGAAAGGGAAAAAGCAGCCACGGCCAAAGCGGTTGCCCGGATCGATCCGTCGAAGCATCCGTTGTTTCCCTGCTGCGCAATAAGCCATTCGTAGGCCTTCGCGCTGTTGTAGATCGCTTTTTGAGAGGACAGCGCCAGCATCGCCGTGCAGTGGATCTCCACCGGGCCGAAAGCCCCCTCCTCGTTCTGAAGCTTTGTCAAAGCCTGGATTTCTTCTTCCTTGGGCGCTTCCGTCCCTTGGGCGGCCAGAGCCAGAATGCGTTTTGCAAGACCTTCCGCATCGGTTGCCTCCGGAGGAACGTAGGCGGTTCGTCCCGTCAGCATCCCCATGGAAGCTAAGGCCAGCGTTTCTTCAAATAAGGTGAGTTCCGTTTTTTTCGTGTAATGGCTCCGGACGTTTGCCAGCTCCGTTGCGACGCTGACCGTGGATGCGGCGGCGCTGAAGGAGAAGACGAGGATCAGAATCAACGTAAGGAGCGGGAGTGCGATTTTTTTCAATTCCGTATGCCTCCGTTATTTATCGGTCTGGACCTGGGCGGTAAACAGGGGGTTCTGGGCACACCGCTTCCAGTTGATGACCAAAGGATCGCTTGGCTTCGATTTTCCGGTGCGTTCCCGGATAACGTACTGCTCCTCGATCATCTTTTCCAAAGCCTTTTGAATGGTTTTTTGGGGGATCTTGTGGTAATTTGCAACGACGTTGACGGTCTTCTGGAAGGTGGGTTTAACGTTTTTACGGTGCTTGTTTTCTGCGTTTGCAAGGCTGGAGAAGAGCATTTTGTAATAAGCATCGTAAGGATTCTCCTGCACCGGCTTTGCAACCTCCACAAACCAGGACGCCGTGTTCTTCAACTGCTGGCTAAAGGAATCCTTTACGCCGTAAACGCCTACTTCTTTTCCGCAGCGGTTGACCAAAAAGCTGACGACGGATGAAAAATGTGCGTCACCGGTGAAAAGGACGAAAGCGTCGGTGTTCCGGTCGAACATTGCCTTCTGGTAAATGCTGTCAAGCATGATAAAATCGGTAAAATCTTTTTTGTAGCGGGGATCGGCGTTCTTCGTTTCGATGATCCGGTTGGTGAATTCCCGGATTTTTGGAATCTCCTGAGAGAGATTCTGGTGGGAAAAGTCGGCGAAAAAAACGATCTCTTCCACGTTCACCCGCTTGCTTAGGTCTTTCAGCCAGCCTTTGTAGTCCGGCTTCGTATGGTACATATTGTTCATTGCAATGTACCAATGCTCAAAATCCACGAAGACCGCGGCGGAGGGCTTGTTCAGACTGTCGCTGGCACGGTAGGTCTTTCTGCGGCTGATTTTCGAAAAAAGTCCCATGGGATAACCTCCTTTCTTCAATGATTAACTATATTATAACATAATTAAGAAGAAAAATCAAGACGGAATTGCAAGAAATGCTTGACAAAATCGAAAGATTCGGATATAATAGAAGAAGTATTTCATTTGATCTTTAATTCCATTCGGAGGAACAGAATGTACGATATTTCCAAAATCCGTAATTTTTCCATCATCGCCCATATCGATCACGGAAAATCCACGCTGGCCGACCGCTTGCTGGAGTTGACCGAGACCGTGGAGAAGCGAGAGATGGAAGACCAGGTTCTGGATAATATGGACCTGGAAAAGGAACACGGCATCACCATCAAGGCCCGCGCCGTTAAACTGGATTACAAGGCGTCGGACGGCGAGGTTTATACTTTAAATCTGATCGACACGCCGGGACACGTGGACTTCCATTACGAGGTCTCCCGGGCTCTTGCCGCCTGCGAAGGGGCGCTTCTGGTGGTGGACGCTTCCCAGGGGATTGAGGCCCAAACTCTTGCCAATACCTATCTTGCCATTGACGGAGATCTGGAGATTTTGCCCGTTATTAACAAAATCGACCTTCCCGCCGCTGACCCTGATCGAGTTATTCGGGAGATTGAAGATACCATCGGCATTCCTGCCGAGGACGCTCCCCGTATTTCTGCCAAAAACGGGATCAATATTCAGGACGTGTTGGAGCAGGTTGTCAAAAACGTTCCTGCTCCCACGGGGGATCCCGCGGCACCCCTGAAGGCCCTGATCTTCGATTCCTATTACGATGCTTACCGTGGCGTCGTTGTCTACGTCCGTGTGATGGACGGTTCCCTTTCCAAGGGACAGCGCATTCGTATGATGGCTACGGGTGCTGAATTTGACGTGGTGGAGATCGGCTACCTTTCTCCCTTCGGCTTCCGTCCTGCCGAAACGCTCCGTGCCGGCGAGGTCGGATATATCATGGCAAGCATCAAGACCGTTTCCGATACCCGGGTCGGCGATACGGTGACCCTGGCTGAAAATCCCGCGATCACCCCTCTTCCCGGTTACAAAAAAGCCAATCCTATGGTTTATTGCGGTATTTACTGTGCCGACGGCTCCCGTTATGAAGATCTGCGGGATGCGTTGGACAAGCTCAGCCTGAACGACGCATCTATGACCTACGAGCCGGAGCATTCCATTGCTCTTGGCTTCGGCTTCCGCTGCGGATTTCTGGGGCTTCTCCATATGGAGATCATGCAGGAGCGTATCGAGCGGGAATTCAATCTCGACTTGATCACTACCGCCCCCGGAGTCGTCTATCGGCTGACTATGGCCGACGGAAGTACGGTTTATATTGATAATCCGACCAATTATCCTTCCCCCTCTTCCATCGTTGAGGCCGAGGAGCCGATCGTCAAGACCGATATTATTGCTCCTGCCGAATTCGTTGGCACCGTGATGGATCTCTGCAAAGAGCGGCGCGGCGTTTTCAAAAATATGGAATATATCGACGCCTCCCGTGTGGATCTCCATTACGAGATGCCCCTCAACGAGATCATTTACGATTTCTTCGATACGCTCAAGGCCCGTACCCGCGGCTACGCTTCTTTGGACTACGAATTTTCCCGCTACGTCAAGAGCGATCTGGTTAAGCTGGATATCCTGCTGAACGGGGAGATCGTGGACGCTTTGTCCTTCATCGTTCCTTCCGAGCGTGCCTATGCCCGGGGGCGGAAGTTGGCCGAAAAGCTGAAGGAAAATATCCCCCGCCAGTTGTTTGAGGTTCCCATTCAGGCCGCCATCGGCTCCAAGATCATTGCCCGTGAGACCGTCCGCGCCATGCGCAAGGACGTTCTTGCCAAGTGCTACGGCGGCGATATCACCCGGAAAAAGAAGCTTCTGGAAAAACAGAAGGAAGGGAAGAAGCGTATGCGCCAGCTGGGCTCTATCGAGGTGCCTCAGGAGGCGTTTATGGCCGTTCTTAAATTGGATGAGTAAGCGATCCGTCTATCTGCACGTGCCGTTTTGTCGGCGAAAATGTAATTACTGTGATTTTTATTCCGCTCCGCCTCAACCCGGAGCGGTATCTTCCTATGGAGAGGCTTTGTGCAATCAGATCCGCACGAGCTCCGCAAAAGGGGAGACCGTCCATACCGTCTATTTCGGCGGCGGTACGCCCTCCCTTCTTCCGGAAAAGGATTTTGAAGATATCGTATCCGCATTGAGGGAGACCTTTGATCTTTCCCAATGCGCGGAGTTTACCGTGGAATGCAATCCCGAAAGCGTTTCCCCCGCGCTGGCCGAGGTATGGCTCCGCAACGGGGTAGACCGGGTCAGTATGGGCGTTCAGACCTTCTCCGACCGTCAATTGGAACGATTGGGGCGGTTGCACACCAAAGACCGGGCGTTGCAGGCTTACGGCGAATTGCGCGCCTGCGGTTTTGGGAATATCAGCCTGGATCTGATGACTGCTTTGCCGGGCCAGACCCCCGGGGATCTGGCAGAAGATCTGGAGCAGATGCTATCCCTCTCGCCGGAGCATCTTTCGGTTTATCTTCTCAAGGTGGAGCCCGATTCCGTCTTTGGGAAGATCGGCGTTGCCGAGGCTGACGAGGAGTTGCAGCGGGAGTTGTATCTGCAGGCCGACCGCACCCTGACCCGGGGTGGATACGAGCATTACGAGATTTCCAATTTTGCCCGGCCTGGCTTTCGCGCAAAACATAACGGCGTTTATTGGGCCGGCGGGGAATACCTGGCCTTCGGCCCCGGTGCTTCGGGGTATTATCGCTCCGTTCGCTACCATAACCCCTTTGATACTGCCCGCTTCTGCCGGGAAAAGGGGCTCGTGGAGCCGATCGTTGACGAGACCGTGGATCCGGAAGAAGCCCGCAGAGAAGCTGTTTTTCTGGGACTTCGTCTTTCGGAAGGCATCGACCGTTCCCTTATTGCACCGGAAAAAGAACCCTTTCTCCGTGCGCTGTGCGGTCAGGGGCTTGCCCGCCTTTCCGATACCCGGTTTGCGCTGACTGCGGAGGGATTCCTTCTCTCCGATTACGTTATCCGGGAGCTTTTGCCCGAAAGATAATCCACGATCCCTTTACAGACGGCGGTGCACAATCCCTCCCGGAAGGTTTCCTGCTTCAGTTTATGCAGGTCTGCCGCATTGGAGATGAAGCCGCATTCCACCAGAAGGCTTGGAATCGTAACGGTGCGGAAAATATACAGCGTTTCCGGCACCTGCCGCACGGTTCGGATTCGGGTGCAGATCCCCGCATCCTCTACGGCGCCGGTCACCGATTGCGCCAGCCTCTGTCCGTCGGCGTTTCCTTTGCCGTACCAGGCCTGGAATCCTTGATCTTTTCGGGCCGTCGAAGCGTTGATGTGAATGCTGATATAGGCGTCGGCGCCCGATTCGTTTCCCAGCTTTGCCCGTTCTTCCAAATCTTGCCTTTTGTGAAAGCCCGTAAGTCCGTCGGTATCCTCGTCGGTTTGCCGGGTCATGATGACGGTAACGCCCGCTTCCTCCAGTTTTTCTTTCAGCAATAGGGCAATGGTCAGGTTCAGATGTTTTTCCACCGTTCCGTCGTCTCCCACCGCCCCGCCGTCGGTTCCGCCGTGCCCCGGATCCAGAACCACCGTATATTTTGGTTCCTCTGCCGTCAGGCGGAGAATCGGTGCCGTGATCGTGATCAGAAGCCAGAGGATCAGCAGTCCCCATCCAAGCCAACGTCTCGTCCTTTGTTTTTTCATGATTTTATCCTTCTATTTTTTACATATTTGAAAATTTTTCTTGATAACTCTTGCAATCAGGCGAAATATAGTGTATAATAACTATAATATAACATTTACCGAATTTTATACTTTGGAGGTATTCACACTATGACGACAGCAGGCGATTTCAGAAACGGCCTTACCTTTGAAATGGAAGGCAACGTTTATCAGGTCGTTGAATTTGAGCACGTAAAACCCGGTAAGGGAGCCGCCTTCGTCCGCACGAAGCTGAAGAACGTTATTTCCGGCGGTGTTGTGGAAAAGACGTTCTCTCCCACTGACAAATTCCCCCTCGCTCACATTGAAAGAAAAGAAATGCAGTATTCTTATACCGACGGTGAACTGTATTACTTCATGGATATGGAAACTTACGACCAGATTCCTCTGAACGCCGATATGCTTGGCGACGCTTTCAAGTTCGTTAAGGAAGAAACCATCTGCAAGATCCTTTCTTATAAGGGCAGCGTTTTCAGCGTTGAACCTCCCTTCTTCGTAGATCTTCTGGTTACCGAGACCGAGCCCGGCGTCCGTGGCGATACTGCTACCAACGTTACCAAGAACGCTACCCTTGAAACCGGTGCCGTGATTCGCGTTCCCCTCTTCATCAACGAAGGCGAGAAGATTCGTATCGACACTCGTGACGGCGGTTCTTACATGGAACGCTGCAAAGACTGATTGATTTGATTTTGTCTTTTGATGCACCCTTTGCCCCTGGGCAGAGGGTGTATTGTTTCAGGAGGTTTTTCTATGAGTAAAAAACGAAACGAAGCCCAATTTTCCGCCGATCTCGGCGACGAGGTCCTTTTTATTGATTCGGAAACCTTTGATTCGGTGATTCTCTCTAAAAGCGAAATACCGGAAGGAATCCGCTTTTTTACCGATGAAAATAAAGTATTCCTCATTTATGGGGAAGACGGCTCCGTTTCCGTGGAATTGCCGGAAACGGTCGTCGTTGCCGTTATCGAAACAGAGCCTGCTCCCGCATTTTCCGATAAGGTTGCGGACGGTGTGACCAAGCCTGCCGTTACGTCCTCCGGAGCCTCGCTCTTCGTACCGTTTTACGTTTCCGTCGGGGATGAGGTGGAAATCGACCTTGCCGCCGGAGAATTCCTTCGCATTGCAGAATAAAGAATCGAATCCCCCGGAATCGTCGTTCCGGGGGATTCTTGATATTGTCAGTATTTTGAATCCTGAATATAGAAATTGATGGGAGTTACGTTTTTATAAAGGTTCTTTTCCCGATATTCACGGGGCGAGGTCCCCGTATATTTGACGAAGGCCCGGTTGAAGGTTCGGGTGCTGCTGAAGCCGCAGTCATAGGCAATCTCCGTGATGGACCGATCTGTGTCCGCCGTCAGAAGCCGAATGGCGTCGTTGATGCGAAGACCGTTTACGTAGTCCGGGAAGGAGATTTTCAGTTTTTCGCTGAAAATATGCGAAATGTGATACTTTCCGGCGTTCAATTCCTTCGACAAAATGTCCAGCGAAAGCGGTTCCGTATAGTATTTGTTGCAATAATTCAGAATGCTTTTCATCAGCGTCCCGTCCGACTGCTTTTCCTCCCGGAATTCCATGGAGCGAAACAGTTTCCCGAGGAATGCGATCAGATATCCCCGGGCAGTAGCCTCCTTGTAGGGCGTTTCGCTTTTGTTTTCCTCAATGATCTTTGCGATCAGGTCCGGAACGTCCGGATCAAGGTTCTGACTTCGCACGATGGGGGAGACCGGCGTCATGCGGCGGAACAGCTCTTTGAACTCGCTACAGACCATGGGGGAGAATATCACAATGGAATGAATCGCAGTTCCGTCCCCTACTTTGGGATAATGATGTACTTGATTGGGAAATGCGATAAAGACGTCTCCGGGGTTCAACTCGGCCCGGAATTCGTCGCACACTACCTCCGTGGCCCCCTGCTGCAGATAGACCATCTCCAAATGATTGTGAAGATGGGGGCTGTCTACCAATTTTGCACCGTGATTCGCCGAAATGGGAATCCGTTTGTTTTCGTAAAAGGTCGCCATAACTCTCTTTTTTCTCCGAATCGCAATAATTGTCTTATAAAAAACTGGTCTTGACTTGTATTATAGCACATTTTGTCTTATAATACAAGTATAAATATGTGAACCGGAGGTTACAAAGTTATGAAATTTCCCGTAGCATTGCAGTTGTATTCCGTTCGTGACGACGTGAAGGCTGATCTCGACGGAACCTTGAAGCAGGTCAAAGAGATGGGCTACGACGGTGTGGAATTCGCCGGCATGTACGATTACACCGCCGAACAGATCCGTGATCTCTGCGCCAAGCACGGCCTTACCCCCATTTCCGCTCACGTTCCCATCAAGAGCATGATCGAAGACGTGAAGGGAACCTTTGCCCAGTACAAGACCATCGGCGTGGAATACGTCGTTATCCCCCACGTTTCCGGCGAGTATTGCAAGGCCGACGAAAAATTCCCCGAGCTGGTGGAATATGCCAAGGAATTCGGCAAGGTTGCAAACGAGATGGGCCTCGCCCTCGGTTATCATAACCACGATTTCGAATTCACTAATATGATCGGTGATCAGCATATGCTGGACGCTCTTTACGAAGCCGTCGACGCCGATCTTCTCAAAACGCAGCTGGATACCTGCTGGGTCAACGTCGGGGGAGAGAATCCCGCCGCTTACGTCCGGAAATACGCCGGCCGCTGCCCCACCGTCCATCTGAAGGATTTCGTCGGTCAGAAGTCCGAGAATATGTACGCCCTCATCGGTGTGAAGAACGACGCCGACAAGAAGGCTGCGGAAAATCAGGAATTTGAGCTCCGTCCCGTCGGTTCCGGCGTTCAGGATTTCCCCGCCATCCTCAAGGCCGCCGAAGAAGCCGGTGCGAAATGGGTCATCGTGGAGCAGGATCGTCCCGCCCTGGGCAAAACGCCCCTCGAATGCGCCAAGATGAGCATCGACTATCTGAAGACCATCAATCTGTAATCTTTCGTCGAAAGGCGATATCATAATTAAAAAGGAGAACATTGTTATGGCAGTTATCGATTCCGGACTTGACGCCTTCAAGAATGAAGTTGCGGATCAGGTCGTCGACACCAGCAAAAAAGTAAAGGTCGGTATCATCGGTTGCGGATGGATCGCCGATTCTCACATCAGACAGTATCTGCAGATGGAAGACGTTGAGATCGTCGCCGGCGCGGATCTGATCCCCGGCAAGGCTGAAAAGTTCTTTGCCGATCACGGTGTGGAGGGCGTTCGTTGCTATCCCAGCCACAAGGAAATGATCGACAATGAAGAATTGGACGCCGTTTCCATTTGTACCTACAACTGTCAGCACGCCGAACCCACCATCTACGCCCTTGAGCACGGCGTCAACGTTATGTTGGAAAAGCCCTTCACCGTTACCCTCGATGAAGCCGTTGCCGTCATGAAGGCCGAGAAGAAGAGCGGTAAGATTCTTACCATCGGCTTCCAGCCCCGTATGAGCGAAAATATGCAGATGATCAAGAAGATCGTCGAATCCGGCGAGCTGGGCGATATCTATTACCTGCAGGCCGGCGGCGGACGCCGTCACGGCATTCCTACTCCCTACGGCACCACCTTCATTGAGAAGGAAACCGGCGGTATCGGCGCGGTGGGCGATATCGGCTCTTACTCCCTTGATATGCTGCTGAATGCGGTCGGATATCCGAAGCCCCTCACCGTTTCCGGTTATACCTCCAATTTCTTCGGCACCGATCCCAAATATTATGCGAAATCCAAGCACCCCGAATACGCTGAGAAATTCGGCGTTGACGATTTTGCAGCGGCTTTCGTCCGTCTGGAAGGCGGTATTATCCTGGACTTCCGTATTTCCTGGGCCATGCACATGGATACCTGCGGCGACGCTCTGATCCTCGGTACCAAGGGCGGTCTGCGGATTCCCTCCACGGAATGCTGGAACGGCGAATTCACCACTCCCTTGAAGGTCTACAGAGACATCGGAGGCGAGCGGATGTGCTACGAGGTTCCCATGATCGAAACCAAGACCAGCCTCTTCTTCCAGAAGCTCCGTTGCTTCATCGATGAAGTGAAGAAGCCCGAGGGCGAAGGCAAGGCCACCGTTTCTTCCGGCGAAATCCTTTACAACCAGGCCATCATCGACGGTATCGTCAAGTCCGCTGAGTTGGGTAAGGAAATTGAAATCGAGATTCCCGAGATCTGAGTTTTCTGCCAATTGAATTATGCTGTACCCCGGGGCGGTCCGTCGTTCGGCGGATCGCCCCGGCGAAGGTCCTACGTCTCCTTTATTCCGTATCTTTGTCCGAAATGATAAAAATTATATCCTTTTTTGTATAGACAAAAATCCGGGAAAATGTTATACTTTAAACAGGACGTCTCATCTGCTTTTTTGGATGAGGAGAGGACAGAAAGGTGTATACTACTATGGAAAAAATTCGTATTGCCATCGTCGGTTACGGCGGAATGGGCAGCAAACACCCCAAAATCATGGACGGCAACGAGATGGTCGAATGCGCCGGCGCTTACGATATCAAGCCCGAACGGATGGAAGTTGCCCGTCAGGACGGTTTTCATACTTACGACAGTCTTGAGGATCTGCTTGCAGATCCTACGGTGGATGTGGTCACCGTCGCCATTCCCAACGATCAGCATAAGGACGTTTGCATTCAGTGTATGCGGGCCGGTAAAAACGTAGTCTGTGAAAAGCCCGTTTCCCTGAACAGCGAGGAGCTTCTGGAAATGATCTCCGTTGCCGAAGAATGCGGCGTTCTTTTTACCGTGCATCAGAATCGCCGTTGGGACGAAGATTATAATATCATGAAGAAGATCTTTGACGATAATACCCTCGGTCGCGTTTTCTGCATTGAATCCCGGGTTCACGGCTCCCGCGGCATCCCCGGGGACTGGCGGAATAAGAAAGAGTGCGGCGGCGGTATGGTGCTCGACTGGGGCATCCATCTTTTTGACCAGATGTTCATGATGATGGGCGTCCGCAAGGTCAAGTCTCTGTTCTGCAAGCTTTCTTACGTTACGAACGAAGATTGCGACGACGGCTTTAAGGTCATCGTTGAATTTGAAGACGATATTCAGTTCCACGTTGAAGTGGGCACCAGCAACTTCATCAATCTCCCGCGGTGGTATATGCTGGGTGAAAACGGCTCCGCCGTCATGGAGGATTGGCATAACGGCAAGATCGTCAAGGTTTCCGATTGGGAAAAACGGGATGCGGTTCCCGTTCAGACTTCTGCCGGCTGGACCAAGACCATGGCTCCCCGGACCAAGGATACGATCACCGAATATCCTCTGCCCGAAGTAAACGTGACGCTGAAGGATTATTACCGTAATATTGCCCGCGTCGTTCACGGTGAAGAGGAACAGTGGATCACCCACGAGCAGATGCTCCGGGATATGCGCTTCATGGAAGCGTGCTTCTATTCTGCGGAACATAACTGCGTTGTTACTGATTTTGAATAATTGCAGATTCAAGGAAGGCTTAACGAAATCGTTAAGCCTTCTTTTGGATGCGAAGAGATTTGTTAGTACGTTTCTCTTGCTTTTTAATAAAAATTATACTGTGTAGGAAAAATGCAACGGGAGAAAGACAAGAATTATGGAAAATGAAATGCTGAAGACTCATCCTGCGGTCTTTGCCGTGGGCGACGAATATCAGATCATGGTCTGCGTAAAGGATCCTTGCCTGATGTGGGTCAAGATAGGGGAGGAGAAGTTCTTTGACGATTCCAACGGCATCCTCCGTTCCAACGTTACAACCCATCGGATGAAGGTTCCTGCGGAGTTGTTGAACGAAGTAAAAGCCTATACCGTCTGCTGGCGTAAGATAATTGATCGTAAGCCCTATTTCCCTGAAACAGAGGCGGAACGGCAATTGACCTATTCCTTCCGGCCGGTTACGGGAGAAAAAACGGTAATGTATCATATTTCGGACGCTCATAATCTTGTGGACGCACCCGTGGCCGCCGCCCGTCATTTTGAGAAAAAATACGGAAAAATGGACCTCCTGGTTTTGAACGGTGATATTCCCAATCACAGCGGAAAGATCGAGTATTTCGATAATATTTACGAGATCGTTTCCCGGTTGACGGAAGGGGAGATCCCCACGATCTTTTCCCGTGGAAATCACGATTTGCGCGGCTTTTATGCGGAGACCATCGCCGAATACACGCCCAATTGGAATGGTAACACGTTTTATACCGTTCAGGTCGGGGATATTTGGGCGGTAGTGATGGATTGCGGGGAAGATAAGGCCGATTCCTGCGACGCCTACGGGGATACGATTTGCTGTCACGAATTCCGTCAGCGCCAGACCCGCTGGCTTCGCAAAGTAGCGCAGGGAAAAGAGTTTGACGATCCTTCTATCAAGCACCGTATCGTGATCTGCCACAAGCCGTTTTCCGTGGCGGAATCTGCAGACCGGTTCAATATCGAGCAGGATATTTACGGGGAATGGTGCCGCATTCTTAAAGAAGAGATTCATCCCGACCTGATGATCTCCGGTCATTTCCATTCCCAGTTCGTTACCTTCCCCGGAGATGAACGGGATAATTATCTCGGCCATCCCTGCCCCGTTGCCGTGGGCAGCGTTCCCCGTCATTCCAAGCCGGAGGAAGGAATTACCGAATATCACGCCGCCGCGGGTTTTATCTTTGAGCGCGATAAGATCACCCACGTTCCCGTGGACAGCGAAGGCGTCTTCTTCAACCCCACGGTTTTTCGTTTTTGATTTATTCCATTGCATCGCCGGAGAAAGGTTTCTTTTTTTCGGCGATTTTTATTTTACTTGCTTTTTAATTGTTTATTCTTGCTTTCCTATTGCAAATTTTCCTTTTTTATGGTATATTATTATTATAGAAATTGTTTTTTGGGAGCAGAGAAGTTATGTCCGAGTCGTACGTCGGTTTTTTAAGGAAGAATTTCGAGCAATTGCCGGATCTCTGTTACTCTGATATCCTGGGAATTGAGAATTCTCCTCGATTTGCCTGCCGCAACTTCGTTGAGGAAAATCACGTTTTGGTTTTTGTAAATCGCGGTAATTTTATCTGTCGGCAAGGAGATTTTTCCCGCGTGCTTGGAGAGGGCGAGTATTTGTTGTTGGATAAGCGAATCCGTCATACCTATTTCTTTGATCCCGCGATACCTTCCGAGATTTATTGGATGCATCTTAACGGGGCTTTTGCACATGCACTGATCGGGCAAATTGAGGAATACGGCCCGCTCCCCTTCGTAGGGCAGGATCCTACGGTTTTTTCGGTTCTGAAGCGATGCATTTCAGCATACCGCGATCATAGCGCTACGCCTTTTTCTCATTCTGCAGAAATTTCAACCGTTCTTCACGTAATTCTGGAGGAGGCCTTTCGCCTGGCCAGGGCAATGCAGTTTCCCCGGGAGGAGATTGATTTTAAAAATCGGGTCGAGCAGGTGATTGCCGGCGTTGATTTGAAGGACGTAACGTTAGATGTGTTCTGCGAAAAAATGAATCTGAGTAAGTATTATTTCTCTCATCGTTTTAAACGGTATTACGGTGTCTCTCCCATTCGCTATTTGAACCGTATTAAGCTTTCCCGGGCGAAACTGCTGTTGCTTCGGCCGGAGGCGAAAATCGCCTCCGTTGCCGCAGACTGCGGATTTTTCTCTCCCTCTCAGTTTTCCACTGCTTTTCGCAAAGAATTTGGGATCTCTCCCATACAATATCGTAAAGAACGAATCGGAAACGACGACCAGAAAGGATAAACGATATGAATATTTCGCTTAAAGACCGAGAAACGCTTCGTATGCTTGCTTCCCGCTACATGTCATACGCTCTCAGTGAGGAGAACGACGAAAAGCGAGAGCTGTGGAAAAAACTGAACGCCTTGAATATGCAAAAGCCTCTGATCACCATCCATCAGGTTCCCTGGCAGGAAATGGACGTGGACGGTTTTTTGCAATGTACCGTTACGGATCCTTATTTTCGGAAGGTCGAAAACGAATTGCGCCGACAGATTTATTCCTGGGAACATATGCGGGCAGATATGGTGCTGAATCCCTATATCAGTATTCCCCGACCGATTCGCAATACCGGGTTCGGGATCTCCACGATTCGGGCCAATCACGAACAGAAGCGTAGCGCGGAAAGCTTTCTCTTCGAGGATCAATTGGCGGAAGAGGAGGACGTTGATAAGATCAAAACTCCCGTTCTGACGCTGGATCGCCGGGAGGAAGCGGATCTTCTCTCCCTTGCAACGGATATTTTCGAGGGGATTGCTCCCGTGCGCCTGCGGGGGATCATGCTTCATTCGGGGTTGTGGGATCAGATCTCCTTCTGGAAGGGCGTTGAGAATTGCTATATGGATCTCTTGGATCGCCCCGAGCTGATTCACGCGATTCTGACCCGTTATACCGACGCCTTTCTTGCGCAGATTGACCAAATCAACGAATTAGGCGTGTACGACGTTACCTCGAACCTGTGTCACTGTTCTCATACTTTTTCTGACCATCCTCTGCAAGGGGATTTCGACGAGGCGCATCCCACAACGCGCGACGGTTGGACCTTTAGTATGGCTCAGTTGTTCACTTCGGTATCGCCCTCCGTCAACGAAGAGTTTGAAGTTCCCTATATGACGAAGATTTTTTCTCGGTTCGGTTCCGTTTACTACGGTTGTTGCGAGCGGCTGGATGACCGTTTGCATATAATCGACCGTATGCCGAATATTCGAAAGATCTCCTGCAGTCCCTGGAGTGACCGGGAACGGTTTGCATCGGTACTTCCGAAGAAGTACGTCATGTCCGCAAAGCCTACCCCCGCATTTCTTGCCCAGAGATCCTTTGACGAAGAGGTGGTACGAAACGATCTGCGCAAGACCATTGCCGCTGCAAAGAGCAACGGCCTGTCGCTTGAGCTATTGTTAAAAGATATTACGACGGTAAAATGCGATCCTGCCCGTTTGTGGCGCTGGGCGGAGATTGCGACAGAGGAGACCCTGAATTCCGTTTTATAAATAAAAAGTGCAGAGGATTTTCTCTTCTGCACTTTGCATTATGCCGTGATTATCAATATTGCTTGCCCCAATAAAGCATGTATTTGGCGGGCTTTCCGCAGCAGACGCACTTATCGCTCAGTTCTTCCTGCGCGAAGGGGATACAGCGGGAGCGGACGCCGAACTCTTCCCGAACCTTTTCCTCGCATTCCGGGTCGCCGCACCACATGGTTTTGATGAAGCCCTGCTTGGTATCGGTGATTTCCCTCAGCTCTTCCTTGTTGCGGGCAACGTAGGTCTTTTCGTCTCTGTGCTTCAGCGCCCGGTCGTACATATCGTTGTGAATGGTATTCAGAAGCTCAGGCAGGAACGTCGTGATTTCATCCAGAGAGACGGTCGTCTTTTCTCCGGAATCACGGCGTGCGATGACGCAGACGTTGTTTTCGATGTCTCTGGGGCCGATCTCCAGTCGAACGGGGACGCCCTTCATTTCGTATTCGGCAAACTTCCAGCCGGGAGACTGCTCGGAATCGTCCATCTTAACGCGGAGGCCGGCGGCCGCCAGCTTATCCTTAATTTCGTTGGCTTTGTCCAGAACGCCGGGCTTGTGCATCGCCACGGGGATGACCACTACCTGCGTGGGAGCGATGCGGGGAGGAATCACAAGTCCGTTGTCATCGCCGTGAACCATAATGAAGGCACCGATCAAACGGGTGGTAACGCCCCAGGACGTTTCGTAGCAATACTGAAGCTTGTTGTTTTTGTCGGTATACTGAATGTCGAAGGCCTTGGGGAAGCCGTCCCCGAAGTAATGGGACGTGCCCGCCTGCAGTGCGACGCCGTCGTGCATCAGCGCTTCGATGGCGTAGGTTGCCTCCGCGCCGGCGAATTTATCGCTTTCGGTCTTCTGTCCCTGGATAACGGGCATTGCCAGATAGTTCTTGCAGAAGTCGGTATAGACGTTCAGCATGCGGATCGTTTCTTCCTGAGCCTCTTCTGCGGTGGCGTGGACGGTATGACCCTCCTGCCACAGAAATTCACGGGAGCGAAGGAAAGGACGGGTGGTCTTTTCCCAACGCACCACGGAGCACCACTGATTGTACAGCTTCGGCAGATCTCTCCAGGAGTGAACGATATGGGAAAAATGTTCACAGAACAGCGTTTCCGACGTGGGGCGCACCACCAAGGGCTCTGTCAACGGTTCGCTGCCGCCCTTGGTAACGAGGGCCACTTCAGGGGCAAAGCCTTCCACGTGATCCTTCTCTTTCTGAAGAAGGGATTCGGGGATAAACATAGGCATATAAACGTTCTCGTGGCCCGTAGCCTTGAACATGGCATCCATATTCTTCTGGATGTTTTCCCAGATAGCGTAGCCGTAGGGGCGGATGATCATGCAGCCTTTCACGCTGGAGTAATCGACCAACTCCGCCTTCAGGCAGATGTCGGTATACCACTGGGCAAAGTCAACGTCCATTGAAGTGATTTCTTTTACATTTTTTTCAGCCATAGCGATTGAATTCCTTTACTAAGTTATAGAGATATTATAGTATAAAAAAGTGAATCTGTCAATGATAAAAGAGACGATTTTTCAGCGATTTCTTCTCAGTTTGCGAAAAAATCACATAAAGTTGCGAAAAAGTTCGGTCTTGATTGTAAAATCCAAAAAAAGTGTTCGTGTTCATAAAAAATTCACGAATCCCACAAGAATATCACGAGAAATGTCATTGAATTGCCACAACTCTATTATATAATCTTTAATAGCACAAATTGATAGCGTTCTTATATCGTTGTGCAAAGAGAAATCCATCAGCAAAACAACATGGAGGTTATGTTCATGAAACGTGTCACAAAGGTGCTTTTGCTGGTCCTCGCGCTGATTCTTGCAGTAGGCGTATTTTCTGCCTGCAGCGGCGTGAGAGGTCTGACCAGAGAAAGCGAAGCCATCGGAAGCCCGGAAACGGTCAACCGCAACAGAGAGCCTTATTCTACCACGCTCATTCCCTTCGAATCCGTGGAACAGGCCCTGGGCGGGGACTACACCGCTTCCCCCTACTATAAGTCTCTCAACGGCGAATGGGATTTTTCCATTGCGTTGAATCCTTCTCTCGTGCCTCAGGGCTATGAAACGGCCAAATATCTTTATACCGTTTCCGAAAACGCCACCATTCGCACCAACGAGCAGGATCCCACCACCTGGGGGAAGATCTCCATTCCCTCCAACTGGGAGTTGGAAGGCTACGATACCCCTTCCTATACTTATAATACCTATCCCTGGGGTTCCGATCTTGTTGCGCCCAACGTTTCGGAGGCTTATAATCCCGTCGGTATTTACCGCAACCTGATCGAGGTTCCTTCCGATTGGTCCGACCGCCAGGTTTACGTCACCTTTGACGGTGTTGCGTCCTGCGTTTACGTTTACGTGAACGGCGCCCTGATCGGTTATTCGGAGGACAGCTATACCGGCAAGACCTTCAATATCACCGAAGCCGTTGACTTCGGTGCTGAGAATCTCGTTGTTTTTGAAGTATACAAATACTGCGACGCTTCTTATTTGGAGGCCAACGATTCTATCAAGTTCGGCGGCATCTACCGTGACGTATATCTTTACGCTGCTCCCGAAACTCAGATCCGCGACTTCACCTACGATATGCAGATGAGTGGGGAAGACGCTCTGATGAACGTGACCGTTTCTCTCGCTTCTTATTCCAAGCCCTCCGGGGATTTGACCGTTGACCTTTCGGTTTACGACGCTTCCGGCAAGCGGGTCCTTGATCCCGTTCAGGTCGGTGGCCTTGCCAATTTCTCCGAAAAGCCCGCAACGACCGCCAACGCCTATCTTGGCGAAGTCGGTTCTCGCGTGACGGTTCCCAATCCCGCCCTCTGGACTGCGGAAACCCCCAACCTTTATACCGTCGTACTGGAACTGAAGGATGGCGGTAAGGTTCTTGATACCGTCAGCAAGCGTATCGGCTTTAAGACCGTAGGTATTACCATTGACGACAACGGCCGTCAGACCTTCGTTCTGAACGGTCAGCCCGTCGTTCTGCGCGGTATTCTTTACAACGAAAACAGCGCTGTGGGCGGCATGGCCGTGACCCGGGACGAGATGGTTGCCGACATCAAGCTGATGAAGGAAATGAACGTCAACGCCGTTCGTTCCCCCGGCCGTCCCCTCAGCGAAGAGTTCCTTTCTCTTTGTGACGAATACGGGCTTTACGTTATCGACGACATGAGCCTGAACTCCAATCCTTACAGCAATAAAGACGAATCCTCCATCCCCGGTGATCAGAGCGTCTGGCAGAACGCTTGCCTTGACCGCCTGCTGAGCGTGTACTACCGGGATAAGAACAGCGCCTCCGTTATTATGTGGTCTGTCGGTAACGATTCTGGCATCGGTTCCAACTTCTCCGTTCTCAGAAGCTGGCTGACTGCTGCGGATAACCGTATGATCGTTTACGATGACGACGATTCTGCTTCTGACCTTCTGATCGGATCCAACCTTTCTCTGAACGATTTCGTTCAGCTTTTGAAGGATTCCGATAATAAGAAGCCCATTCTCTTCCAGGATACTACCGGCGCCCTTTTGAACAACGGCGGTAATTTCTCTGCGTATTCCGATCTGATGGATCAGTACGATAACTTCCAGGGCGGCTTCTTCGGTTATTGGGCTGACAACGCCATTTATTGGCCCAAGAATGCTGCGGAAGCTTCCGTGACCCTCCAGAATACTCCGTACAACAAGGATAATGCTGCTGCCTATAAGTTGACCTACGCCGGCAGCTGGGGGGAGACCAACTCTGCCGTAGACGGTTACCGCTCTCTCTCCGGTATCCTGACCGCAGACCGCAAGATGCAGTCCGACGCTGCCGAACTGAAGAATGCTCTGTCTCCCGTTTACATTACCGTTCAGGACGTTGCCGCCGGCACCTTCCGCCTGGCTAACCGTAACTCCTTTACCGACCTTTCCGCTCTCTACGAGGTTTCTTACGAAGTTACCGACGGAAAGACTGTGATCAAGAACGGTAACGTTGCAATCGACGTTAAGGCCGGCGAATCCGGTAATTTCACCGTGGATTACGGCGTGGACCTTTCTTCCGGGAATTATTACGTCACCTTCGTCGTAAAGTATAAGACCGCTCCCGCCTGGACCGATAATAAAGATCTGGTCGTTCTGTCCAAGCAAATTGCGCTGACCGAAGACGCTTCCGTTTCCAAGGATGGATCCGTTCAGCAGCATGCCGGCGAAGCCTTGAACCTTTCTATGTTCCAGGCTCCCGAAATCTTTATCTCCAATTACACCTTCTCCAAGGGACAGTTGTACGTTACCAACCGCTCTCAGGTGAACTTCAACGACGTTTACTCTCTCTCTTGGGTCATCTACGAAAAGCACGCCTATTGGGCGACTCCCCGTTGGGTTATCTACGACCAGGGAACCCTGCCGAACTTCAACGTTCCCGGCGGCGCGGAGAATCAGTTGATCACGTTGCCCATCAAAACAAACGGCGCTGCAGTTGACGCCATGTACGCGGCGCATCTCGTTCTGACCACGAAGGTCGACGTGGCCGGAGTT
Source organism: Eubacteriales bacterium (assembly GCA_045543655.1). GTDB lineage: Bacteria > Bacillota > Clostridia > Oscillospirales > UBA644 > RGIG995. Next base: position 2,782 of record JAZPXN010000093.1, on the reverse strand, counting down.
CCTGCCGGTACTCAGTTCGTTTACAAGCTGAACACCGATGAAAGCTCCAATATTCCCTTCAAGACCGATCCTCGCCGTGATCCCGTTGAGATCAGCGTGGATGAAATGGGCGAAGCCACTCTTGGCCCTGCTCCCATGGATGCAGAGCCCGAAGTTCAGGACACCGACCTGACCGAGCTTCCCGCCGCTCCCGAGTCCTATAACGGCTCTTCCCTCATTCTTCTTCAGAACAATACCCTCACTCTTTGCATCGATGCCAATACCGGTTTGATCAAGCAGTATTCCGTGGGTGGCAAGGATATCTTCGTCAATGGTGATACCTCCACTCCCTCCATGGTTTCCAACCTGCTCCGTAATCCTACCGGCGGTGACATTGCCACCAAGTCCGTTACCACCGCTTCCCGCAACGTTCTGACCTCTCTGTCTCAGAACTATGCGGAAACCAAGACCCTTCCTGAGGGATATAAGATTACCAAGGTCAATGACGGTCAGTACCGTATTGAGCTGAACTATCTGTGGGTCACCTATCCCGTCAAGAATATGCGTGCTTACAGTTATGACACCTATTACACCGTGGTGTACGACGTTTATTCTGATGGCGAGATCCAGACCTCCGTCAAGTATCAGCCCACCGTGAAGTCCACCGTTCCTATGGAGCTTTCCTCCATCATGACCCTGACTGCCGATTTCAAGACCATGAGTTGGTTCGGCAGAGGCCCCGGAGAAACCTACAGCGATAAGTTGGCCGATTCCCGCATTGACACCTATAAGGGCGTTTCTATTGCGGATCAGATCGCTTCCGAATACCTCTACGGCACCGGAGCCGGAGATAAGACCGAAGTTCGCTGGATGGCTCTCGAAAGAGAAGACGGCACCGGTATCGTTATTACCAGTGACACCGATCTTCTGGCAATCAACGTTTCCAAGGAATACCCCTGGAATACTGCGAACTACGTTAATTCCGGTGCTGCCGTAGCTTCTAAGGACACCGTCCTTCGCGTGATCGGCCGTCAGAAGGGCGTTAGTTCCAATTCCCTCTTCGATCAGGAATATTCCGACGCTGATTATATTGAACCCGGTGTGAACTACACCTATTCCTTCCGCATCGTTCCCGTTTCCTCCGGTTACGACGCCGAGAAGATCAGCAAGACCGTTCTTAACAGCGGTACTACTCTGACTGCACAGGAAACGCTTGCTCTGGATAACAATTCCTTTGCTCTTACCAACGCCGCCTCCGTCTCCACCTATCTCTCCGTCGTTGCCGACGGCAAGGTTGACGTCCAGGCCGCTCTCGGTAACGCTTCTCAGTACTGGGTCAAGGAAAACGCCACCGATATCAGCGTGGCCGATGCCTTCCGCATCAAGAGCGTTGCGAAGGGTCTGTACCTGTCTCCCGTTATGAAGGACGCCTACGGTGTTCTTGCTTCCGAAGCTGAACTTACGTTGGCTTCTTATCGCGGTCTCCAGTGGCAGAACTGGACCTATGAAGACAACCAGCTCTTCAGCTGCGGATACGGTCAAGGCGGTTACTATTCTCTGTACCTTGGCGGTGCAGGAAATTACACCAATGCCGGTGCCCGTCTGGCCCTGAAGGCTGCCCGTTCCGACGACCACTCCAAGTGGACCATCGTTGCCGATGAAGCCGATTCTACCCGCATCCGCGTTCAGAACGCCCTCTCCGGCAAATACCTGACGGTTGTCGATAGCATGACCTACTCCAATCCTTTGGTTCAGGACCATGCTTACCGTGCCCGCAATTATTCTCCCAGATTCAAGTGGGACAGCGCTGCCTCCATCGCCAACGCCAAGGCTTATACTGCGGCCGACGTGAAGGAATGGGTCGGTGCCGATTACTACGTCACTCAGTGGGATCTTCTCCCTGCTGATACTCAGATGTGGACCTTCGTTCCTGCGGAAGGCGGTTATATGATCGTCAATAAGCAGACCGGCAATGCTCTGACCGTTGCTGACGGTGCTCTTACCCAGACCGCCGTTGCCAACTCCGCCGAGCAGATTTGGGCTGTTGTTCCTTGCGACGGTATGTACGGAATCGTCAACGTTGCTTCCAACGTTGCTCTGACCCTCCGTTCCGTGAACGGTGCTACCGTTCTTACCGCTCAGGCTTGGGAAGGCCTTGCGATTCAGAAGTGGAACTTCGCTTCCGCCGAAAATCTCCAGGTCAATATCGAGGCCGGCGCTAACTGGTACAAATAATTCGCAGTGCGTTCGCGACGCCGAAGTATTCTTCGGCGTCGCATTTTTTTCTTTAGTTTTCCGGCATCCGTTCCGGGTCTTTTCCCGGCAATTTCGTTCCTTTACAGGGTGCGCTGAGGCTTACCGTTTCTCCGTCCCGTTTTTCAATGTTCAGAGAACATCCCGTGGCTTCGGTTGCAGACGGAATGGGATTGGTCAAAAATGCGTCTTCCGCCGGATACCGTTTGTTATATCGGTCTTTCATGCTTTCACCTTCCTCATAAAAAGTTTTGCCCGTCCGGCGCGAAAGATGCCTTCAAAAAAAATCCACTTCGCTTTTTGAACCTTTTGTAAACCCCCTTGACAATTCGCCTCAATCTATGATATACTATTCAAGTATTTAGATAGGGATATAGCCAAGTCGGTAAGGCACCAGACTTTGACTCTGGCATTCGTAGGTTCGAGTCCTGCTATCCCTGCCAGAAAAACGCACTTGCTTCGGCAAGTGCCTTTTTCAACGAAATTTGCCCTTCGGGCAAGTGAAATAGCTTCGCTGTGAAATATTTGCTTCGCAAATGTGAAATATACG
>JAZPXN010000092.1:0-2598 GCA_045543655.1 Eubacteriales bacterium | reverse complement strand
GTTCCTGCGAAAAGGATACTTTCTCAATTTTTCAACTTGCAATGCGCTATATCAAAGAGCGACGCGCTAAAATTCTGCCTTCTCCGGAGCGCCATGCGACGGGGAAGGTGGCTCGCGAAGCGAGACGGATGGGGTTCCGTGGGCGCGAAGGATTCTTTTTCAATTTTCCAATCGGAAAAATACAAAATACAAGGGCGATGCGTAAACGCCCTGCCTCCCCTTAGTAAGGTGAGGTGTCACCGCAGGTGACGGAAGGGATTGACCGACCGTGAGATACTTCCCCTCCCCGCCATTGCCGGTGAAGTTTGCCTTGCGGCAAGTGAAGTTGCGGGGCAGTGAAGTTTTTCGGAGAAAAGTGAAGTTCGCCTTCCGGCGAGAGAATGACCCCTTCCCCCCCCAACGCAAGAATTGCGTTGGCCTCCGCTTTTTCTTTGGTTCTTTCTTGTTCCCGAACAAGAAAGAACACCGTTCCTCTCCCCCGTTCTCCTCAGAAATTCAAATACAGCGTAAACCGTTCGCCGTCGGCGAGGAACTGATAATATCCGCCGTTCTTCTTGCAGAAGGCGGCGATGAAGCGGGTTCCGAAGCCGTGATCGTGGTTCCGGTTCACGGGGATTTCGTCCTCGTCGAATTCCACCGTTCCCTCGTAGCTGTTGGAGATTTGGATGATGAATCCCGGATGATTAAGCACGTTTACGTCGATAAACCGCTTCTCTTTTGCCACCCGATCGCAGGCGTTCAGCGCGTTTTCCAAGGCGTTTGCCATGGCCGTGGCCAGCTCGGCCTCGTTTACCGGGATCTCGTCGGGGAAGGCGATGCCCGTCCGCACCGCAACCCCCTTTTCCTCCGCCTTTTGCAGATAGGCCGAAAGCACCGCGTCCAGCACGGGATGCTGGCAGTAGCGCTTGATTTTGGTCTTGTCCAGCGCCTCCTCGTATTCCGAAAGCAGGGTCAGACATTCCTCGTTCTGCCCGCTCTTGATCAGACTTGCCAGGGTTTTCAGCTTATGGCGGAAATTATGGCGCTCCATGCGGAATTTATCGTCCGCCGCCGAAAATTCGTTGACCCGGGAAACCAGGTTGGAGACCTGCATTTTCAAGATATTTTCCTGCTCGCTTTTTTCGTGCAGGTTCTGCAGGTGTCCCAGGGTGGAAATAATGTGCAGGTAGATGACCGGGATGAGGATGAAGAGCAAAATCACCGCCGGAAGCTGCTCCGGCCGTTGGGTGACCGACGTGGGAACGTTCATCATCAGGCTCATTAAGACGTAAAACAGCGCGCCGATGAGGGCGAATACGCCCAGCCCCCACTTGGTTTGCCGCTCTACTGCCAGAAACGTGGGGCGGAGCTTCTTATATACGATCCATTCCAGCGCCGGGAAGGCCACCAGGCGAAGGAGGAACATCAAAAGATTGCTGTCGGGGGTGACGTAATGATTCAGAATCTGGGTCAGATAGATGATCTCCAGCACCACCGTGTCCACCAGACAGAAGGTGAAGAAGAAGCGCCCGTCCCGATGCTTTGCCAGAATCCAGAAGACCACGAGGCTCGGCAGAGACATGGTTCCCAGCAGAACTACGCCCATGACCTCCGCGTCCAGAGACAGGGCCAGAAGCAGATTTGCGAGGGCCAGGGGCACCATGGTGGCAAGGGTGACGATCCGGGTGGTCCTGGCGGAATACCGGGACTCAAACAACAAAATAAACAGCACCACCGCGTGGGCCATGGACCAGACAAGCGATATTCCCCGCAGCATTATTCTCCCCCTCCTTCCCCGTGGATCCAATAGGTATTCCAGGCCGTCCGCAACTCCCGGCAGGCCTTTTTGCCCAAAAATACCGAGGCTCCGGACCGGAAGACCACGCCTTCGCTCTTCACCGCCGTTACGTGATGGAGATTGGCCGCCATACTGGCGCCGCAGAGCACGAAGCGCCGGTCGGTCAGCAATTCCCCCACCGCCTCCGGGAAGGGGACCCGCAGGGTGGTGGTCTCTACCGTCCGTCCGTCGGTCAGATGATATTTTACCGCTCGCCGGGACAGCTCCGCATAAAGAACCGAGTCCAAGGGAATGCGCAGGCTGCCGGACTTCGTCTTGACCATGATTCCCCGGCTTTTCCGTTCCGACAGTTCCCGGATCGCATCGTCCATGACGGCGAAAAAGGCCTCCGTTTCAATGGGCTTCAGTAAGTATTGGAAGGCCCGTACCCGGTAGGAATCCAGGGCGTATTCCCGGCTGGAGGTCAGGTAGATAATCTTCCCGTCGACGCCGGCCGCCCGCAGAGCCGTGCCCAGGGCAATGCCGTCGGTGCCGGGCATGACCACATCCAGCACGTAAATATCGAAGGGGCCTTGTTCCTTGGTCTGCCGCAGGACTTCCCCGGGGTCGGAAAAGGGGAAAAACGCAAGGGATGCGTCGGGGCGGGCTTTGGCATACGCGGCCGCCGCTTCCTTCACCCGTTCCAGGCAGGATTTGTCATCGTCGCAAAGGGCAATTTTCACGGTTGCACCTTCCTTTTTTCGCAATTTTCATATCTCCTTCTATTTTATCACAAATCGCCGCCGATTGCAAGGGGGCAAAGGGGAAAATTTTGCCGGGGG
>JAZPXN010000091.1:0-17782 GCA_045543655.1 Eubacteriales bacterium | reverse complement strand
CACTTTTTCACCAAAGCCATACGCCGTTTTATCCGTCCGCGCCATACTACGGATTTCCATTAATGCGTTTTTTCTAAAAGAACGCTCATAGTTCATATGCTCAAGAATATGGTGTGCAACCCAAAGGCGGATTTCTTTGTTTTCATTTGCTAGCAATTCATAAAAATCATTCTTAAGTTCTGGGAAGTTTTGCTCAATTTCCGTTGCAATGGCACTCATTCTTTTTACTTTGCGATTATGTACTTCTGCGGTGGCACCATCATATACAGTTTCCCTATAAGAAACCACTTCATTTACTAACACGAAATATTCTTGCACCAAATTCATCTAATCACCACCTTTTTTCCATTGTACCATAAAAAGAAAATAACCGCAACCTTGTATCAAGATTACGGTTATTCTTTGGCCATGGGCTACAAAAAAGATATTTTCGGCAGTTTTGCGTATGAATTCGAACTCTTGCATAAATCACGGCGAAAGCCGTGTATATCATCAATTCCGCAGGAATTGCATATCATCAATGCGGAGCATTGTATATCATCAAGCCGCAGATAGATGCACGCTAAAGCGTGATGAGATACAGCCCCAAAGGGGCTGATGATATGCACCACGCTTCTCGCGGTGATGATATGCCAAGCCTGCGGCTTGGATAAAAAAAGAAGTAACTTTTGGTAGTCAAAAGTTACTTCTTTTTTGGTGGACGGTAAGGAACTCGAATCCCTGACCCTCTGCACGTCAAGCAGATGCTCTACCAGCTGAGCTAACCGTCCGAATTGCGCTTGTATATTATACTACAAAAGAGGTGTGTTGTCAAGGGAGTTCACAAAAAAGTAAAATATTTTTTTCCCCGTGGGGAAGGATAGTCTTGACAGAACCTCAAAAAAATCGTATAATGAAAATAGTCCCAATCTTTTTTGACCGGAAAGGAAGGTGAAACGGTCGTGGACGCAATCCCTCGAAGGCGCAGATCCTCCCCCGGCCGTTGGCGCCGATGCACCCTTTCCGTTCCGGGCATTCCCCGGCGCTGACCCCAAGGGGCGGTTCTGTCCTCCGAACGTAACGAAACGGAGGAATTCCCAATGAAAGAAATCATCCTTGGCCTGATGAAAGACAAGGCCTATGACCAACTGAAAAAAATTCTGAAGTATCTGGCTCCCCGGGATCTTGCGGATCTTCTGCAGGAGTTGAACGAAGCGGGGAACAAGACCGATCTGATGACCCTGTTCCGCCTGCTGTCCAAGGAAATGGCGGCGGCGGTTTTCGTGGAGATGGAGCCGGATCTGCAGGAAGATCTGATCCGGGCCTACAGCGACCGGGAGCTGCGGAATATTCTGGATGAGCTGTACCTGGACGATACGGTGGATCTGATCGAAGAAATGCCTGCCAACGTGGTGCGGCGGATTCTGAAAAATACCGATGCGGACACCCGGGCGAAGATCAACGAAATTCTGAATTACGCCGACGACAGCGCTGGGAGCATTATGACCGTGGAATACGTGGCGCTGAAGGGCGGCATGACCGTAGCGGAGTCCTTCCAACGCATCCGCCGTACCGGCGTGAACAAGGAAACGGTCTACACCTGCTACGTCATCGGCGACGACCGGAGGCTTTTGGGCGTGATCTCTGCAAAGGATCTGCTTCTGTCCGATCCGGAAGCCTTGGTGGCCGATAAAATGATTCCGAATCCCATTTCCGTCACCACCGACACCGATCGGGAAACGGCGGTGGGATTGTTTGAAAAATACGGCTTTCTGGCCCTCCCCGTGGTGGACCTGGAGGAGCGGTTGGTGGGCATCGTCACCGTAGACGACGCCATGGACGTACTGCGGGAGGAGACCACCGAGGATATCCAGAAAATGGCCGCCATCACCCCCACGGAAAAGCCCTATCTGAAAGCCGGCGTCTTCGAAACCTGGCGCCATCGGATCCCCTGGCTTTTGATCATGATGGTTTCGGCCACCTTTACCCAGATCATCATCTCTTCCTTTGAAGGAAAATTGCAGGCCGTAGCGGCGCTGACCGCCTTTATCCCCATGCTTATGGGCACCGGGGGCAACTGCGGCAGTCAGGCGTCGGTTTCGGTGATCCGGAGTCTGTCCCTGGACGAAATCCGCCCGGGGGATCTGTGGCGGGTGCTGTGGAAGGAATTCCGGGTGGCGCTGGTCTGCGGGATCACCCTGAGCGGCGTATGCTTTCTGAAGATCTTATTGCTGGATCGGTGGATTCTCGGCGCCTCCGGCATCGATGTTCCCGTGGCGCTGACGGTCTCTCTTGCCCTGGGCGTGACCGCCCTGATCGCAAAATCCGCCGGATGCCTGTTGCCCCTGGCGGCAAAACGGTGCGGATTCGACCCCGCCGTCATGGCCGCCCCCTTCATCACCACGGTGGTGGACGCCCTGGCGCTTTTGGCCTATTTCTGCATCGCATCCCTGCTTTTGGCCGGCCGCTTCGCCGCCCTCTGACCCGGGACGGAAAATCCCCGCCGACCCCAAAAGAAAAAAATCCGAAGGAATCTTCCCCCAAAGGAGGATTCCTTCTTGACATTTCGGTAAAAATATGGTACAATATTCCCATACCCCGCCCGGGATCCGCCCGGCGCAGCGGTCTAAAACAAAATATGCGGAGGCATAGCGAAGCGGTCATAACGCGGCGGTCTTGAAAACCGTTTGGGGTAACACCCGCGGGGGTTCGAATCCCTCTGCCTCCGCCAAAGCCCCGATTTTTCGGGGCTTATTTCGACAAAAATAATTAAGGTGAATATAAAGGAGGGGACAGTAACATGTTAAGCAGACCCGATACCGGTTGGACGGACTTCAAACTGAAAGACAAATCATACCCATTGAGTTATTTAACAGAGCTGCCGTTCGATTGGCTCAACCAAGCGATACACGGATTGGAAACGATGCTGCCCTTTACAGTTCACGGGTTCAGCGAGCCGGGACGAATGCTGTGTACGGTTAGCTATTGGAATTGCTACGTCGTATTTAGTGACGATGAGGCATATGAGGTAGAAGCGGAGGACGTTCGTACCGAATATATCAACAAAAATATGATGGAATTCTGCGAGGATTTGCACCGTGACATTTCGGAACACCTTGACGAATGGTGCAAGTGGTTCCCCAATTACGAAGTAGAATCCGAGGAGAAAAAACGGGCTATTTACGCCGATGCAAAAGCACAGCTGGAGGCATTGCTTGAAAAACTGGCAGCACTTATCCGCGAGAAAAAGCACATGTTCGGCGGTGGGTACGCATTTTTCTAATCTTTCGTTTGCGTTTGTTTGTGTAATTCCAGTCCAAAATCACAGCCCCGTCGTGATGGCGGGGCTGTGGTTTTTTATTTCCTTCTTGCTTTATTTCTTCTCTCCGTGCTTTTCCTTCAGGGCGGCGACGTTGGCGGCGACCCGGCGCTTGCGGAGGGGGTACCAGAGCCATAAAATCAATCCCAAGGCAGCGAAGCCTAAGGCGGGGACCAGGGTGGAGATGTTGAAAATGCCCCGCAATACCGGTTCGGGTTGGGGCGTTCCGGCGGCGGTGCTGTCGTATCCGATGGCGGTCAGAAGCCAGCCGGAGGCTCCGGCGGCCAGAGCCTGCCCCAATTTTCGGGCGAAGGAATACAGGGCGTAGACCGAGCCGTCCTCCCGGATGCCGTTTTTCAACTCCGCATCGTCGATCACGTCGGTGATCAGCGCCCAGTTGACCATGGAAAAGATCCCCAATCCCAGCCAGCAAAGTGCCTGGAATCCGATATAGACCCATACGCTTTGGGGGCGGAGGAAAAAGAGCAAAAGGCAGATTCCTGCGGCGAAAAGATTTGCGGCGGCGGAGATCTCCGCTTTTCCGAACCGTGCGGCCAGAGGCTTTGCAACGGCGGCGGCCACCACCATCCCGCCCATCATGGAAAGGGTGGAGACCGATGCCGCGGCGGCGTTGTTGTAATAATCCGGAAAGAGGTAAGAGGCCATGTTCTGCATGGTCAATTGGGCCAGAAGCATTACGACCGAAGCCAGAATGATGGAGATCAAGGCTCGGTTTTTCAAGGCGCTTGCAAGCATTTTTCCCACGGAGGGGTATTGCCGCTTTTCCTTGGGCGGCTCCGGCAGAACCCGCTCGGTGACCAGGAAATAGCACAGAAGATAGCAAACGATCGAAAGCACCGAAAAGATCCCCGCCGCCACCGTGACCCGCTCTCCCCGGAGTACCGTCTGATCTCCGATCTTTTCGTAGGCGAACAGAGGGATTCCCACGCCGATGATCAGCCCCGCCAGGGTGCCGCCCATAGTACGGTAGGTGGAGAGGGATTGCCGGTCCGACGGGTCGGGGGAGATGGCGGAGGCCATGGAGCCGTAGGGAATATTGACCGCCGTATAGAAGACCGACCCCCACAGCAGATAGGTTCCCGTCAGCCAGGCGATGCGGAACCATTCCGGGGCGGCGGCCAAAGACGATTGATAGATCAAAAAGGAGGACAGCGCCACGGGAAGGCAGGCCTTCCGAAGCCAGGGCTTGAATTTTCCCTGCTTCGTGACGGGGCTTCGGTCGCAGATGCGCCCCATGGTTACGTCGGTGAAGGCGTCGGCAAACCGGGCGACCATCATCACCGTTCCCACCACGGCGCCGGAAACGCCTACCACGTCGGTATAAAATTTCAGCAGAAGCATGGTGGATAAGATAAAGGTAAAATCGTTGCCAAAATCCCCGAACAGATATCCCAGTTTGTCCCGGAATCCGAAGGGACGGGCGGTTTTGTTTTTGATCATGGCCCGGAAATCCTCCTTATTTTCTTCCGGTAGTGTTCCCCAAAAAAGCGAAGATAACACAAAAAACGGTCTCCGGAATTTTCCGGAGACCGTTGCGGTGATCGTGGGAGATTATTTTTTGGGCTTTTTGATCTTGTTCAGCTTGGCGTTCAGATCCAGCAGGTCTTCCTTGGTCAGGTTGATCCCCATCATTCCGATCATGCCGGAGAGGCGCAGAACGGTAAAGCCGCCCATCATCTGCATCATGGCGTCGTTGTTCATTTCAAAGCCGCCCATGACGCCTTCGTCCTTTTCGCCCTTCTTCTTTTTGGGCATCAGCTTGGCAACGAGACCCATAAAGAGCATCTTGCCCTGAAGGGTGGCCATGATATCGCCGATCTTATCGTTCAGGGAGAAGTGGCCTTCCACCTCCGTGATGTCGAACCAGTTGAGGATGGCGCCCTTTTCCTTCAGACGGTAGTCTTCGTTGAAGACTTCCACCTTGCGGATCTTGCTCTGATCCTTGCATTCTCCGGCCACGGCGATCAGTTCGGTTTCACCGGCGTTGGGAACGTCGAAATAGAAGAAGTGATCGTCTGCCGTCTTTTTGCCCAGGCTGACGCCGTTGGCAAACAATTCTACTTCGGGCAGGTTGGAATAAACGGTGATCTTGGTCACGTCTTCCACCCGGTCGACATACCGTTTTCCGCAGAGATGGACGAAGGGATCGTCGGAAAGCCAGGCCTTGTAGGCGTAGAAGGAATCCTTCTTGTATTTCCGGTCCATGGTGACCAGACCCTTATGGTTCTGACCGTTTTCGCCCCCCTCGCTCCGGGCGTCGGCGCCGAAGTCGAACATATTCCAGACGTGGGTGGCCCAGATATATTTGCGGGTGAAGAGCTGTTTGATCAGTTCTTCGTGATAATAGGCCTGATATTCCTCGGTATAGTCGCCCTGAACGGGGTGAGAGGTATGCCAGTTCAGCGCCTCACAGCCGTATTCGGAGCATCCGATGGGGATGTTGGGCCACTTTGCGTGGAATTTATCAAACCAGGGGCCGTTCATGGAGGTATCCCCGCCGTACCAACCGAAATAGTGGTTGTAGGAAACGGCGTCGGGAATCTGCACGTAGGGGCTATCGATGGAGCAGGGGGAGACGGCGGCCACTACGGTCTTGCGGGTTTTGTCCATTTCATGGCACAGATCGTTTAGAATGTTATGGTTTTCCAGAAGGTCGGGATCGTCGTCCCCCTTCATGGTAATCTCGTTGGAGAGACCCCACACCACGATGGAAGCGTGGTTGTAATTCTGGGTGATCAGCTCCTTCATCTGGGAGACGGTGTTCTCCCGGGCGGTGGGCATATGCTGGGAGATATAGGGGATCTCCGCCCAGATCACGAGCCCCTTTTCATCGCACAGATCGTAGAAATACTGATCGTGCTGATAGTGGGCCAGACGGATGGTGGTAGCGCCCACCTCCATGATCAGATCGATATCCTCTTCGTGATGCTCGGGCAGAAGCGCGTTGCCGATGCCCCAGCGATCCTGATGGCGGGAAACGCCCCGGAGGGGATATTCTTCCCCGTTGAGGATAAAGCCCCGTTCGGGATCGATCTCGTAGGTGCGGCAGCCGAATCGGGTGCAGACGTTGTCCAGAACCCTTCCGTCCTCGGTCAGCTCTGCCTCACAGCAATAGAGATAGGGATCCTTCCGGCCGTTCCAGAGATGAACGTCGGCAAGATCGAAGACCGCTTTGGTGTCGGCCGATTCTACGGAGGCGATGGGATTTTCGTCCTTGTCGTAAAGGGTGTAGACGATCTTCTGATCTTCCTTCAGATTCTTGACGTACACCTCCACCTCTACTTTTGCGTCCTTGCCGCAGACCTCCGGCGTCACCTTGATGCCGGGGCCGCCGTAATATTCCAGGTCGAAGTGGGATTCGCTGACGCAGATAATGTTGACGTTCCGGTAAAGACCGCCGTAGAAGGTGAAGTCGGCCACCTGGGGATAGACCTGCTGATTGGCGGCGTTATCCACGGCGATGACGAAGAGGTTTTCCCGTTCCAACGCGTCGGTCAGATCCACTCTCCAGGTGGAATAGCCTCCGTCGTGGTGGGCCAGATGCTTGCCGTTCAGGTAAACGTCAGCGGAGGAATTGGCGCCGTTGATCTCCAGAAAGTACCGGTCGGCCTCGGGCAGATCCAGTTTGTCCAGGGTCTTTGCGTAGTAGGCCGTGCCGCGGTAATAGTCGTTGCCGCCGTCCTGACCGTCGATGGCGTTCCAGGAGTGGGGCAGATTGACGAAATCCCAACGGGTGTCAATGGCGGTGGGAAGCTCGTTTACCATTTTGGTAAAAGCCCATTTTGCATTAAAATTAACAACGTTTCTCATGTTTTTTCCTTTCGGTGAGAGGGGTGAATCTTTGCAGAGGCGGCATCCGGCAACAAAGCCGAATGCCGCACGGTGTTTTTTGTATTAGGGTATGCATCCCGGGGTATGATATACCCGGTGCGGCGTCCCTTTATTATACCATTTAAAGGAGTATTTTGTCAAGTGGCCAATCAGCCCTCCACGGTTTCCGCCACGGGGGCTTCTGCGGGAGCGGAACCGTCTTCGCCACGGCCCAATTCTGCGTTCATCTTTGCCAGAGTCTTCTTGTCGAGGTTGTAGATGACTGCAAGACCGATGAATTCCAGAACGGCGCTCAGCAGGAACAGAACGGCGACCAGATAGCGCATATTCAGCGCGACCTCTGCCGTCTGTGCACCGCCGTTTTCGCCGACGTAGCCGAGGGCGACCATGATCACGAGAACGATGGAGGGGCCTGCGCCCTGAGCCAGCTTCCGGAAGAAGGAGTGGAGGGAGTATACGATGCCTTCTTCCCGCTTGCCGGTCTTCCATTCGTTGTAGTCGATGGCGTCGCCCATCAGCGCCCAGGATACGGTGGAGTAGATGCCGAGACCCAGGTTATAAATCAACTGGCAAACGATGTAGATGATAAGGCCCTTGGAGTCGGGGGTGATGGGGAGAACCACCAGGCCCACGCCGGCGACCACGGAGCAGAGAGAGCCGAAGACGCACAGCTCCTTTTTGCCGAATTTGGCAACGGCCTTCCGGGCAAAGGGAGTAAAGCAAAGGATGGGAATCATGGAGAACAGCTGAACGACGCCGGAGATCTCGGGGTTCTTGAAATAGGTCTGGAAGAGAACGGTGACGGCGGGGGCAGCGCCCTGCATTCCGATGAACATCCCCATGGCGGCCAGGGTGGCACCCACGGCGGGACGGTTCTTCAGGAAGTTCCAGAAGGCCTTGAAAACGTTGAATTTTTCGGTTTTTTCATTCAGTCTGACCGTATCGGTATCCACGCGGATCTTGGTGGTGCGGATCATAAACTGGAAGGCGATGAAGCCCAGAACGCCCATGATCAGAGCGGCCCAGAATACGTTGTAGCCCTGCAGGTCCTTGATCACGTCGCCGGCCTCGTCGAGCACCTTTTCGCCGTTGGCGTCAACTCTTTCTTTCCAGATCAGGAAGGGGAGAATCACCATGGGAACCATGTTGCCGATCATAGAACCGACGGAGCGCCATGCGGAAAGGGAAGCACGGTCCTTGACGTCGTTGGAGATCAGGGAGAGAAGGGAGCCGTAGGGAACGTTGGCTACGGTGTAGAAGGCGTCCCAGATCACGTAGCCTGCGAGGAACACGATGACCTTGATGACGTGGGGAGCGTTGGGCACGGGGATGAAGCAGAGCGCGCCCGCAACCAGAAGACCGATGGAGCCGGCCCAGATATAAGCGAGGAATTTATTCCGCTTATATTTGCGGCGGTCTGCGTCGATCATGGAGCCGATCAGGGGATCGTTGATGGCGTCCCAGATCTGCACGAAGATCAGGAGCAGGGCGTAGAGGGAGTCTCCCAATCCCATAAACTGAGACCAGAAGATGGTGAGCGTGCCCTTCAGGGCGAAGCTCATGTTGCAGCCGAAGTCCCCGGCGGCGTAGGAGATGCTGTCGAGAATCCCGAACTTGCGAATCCCGTTGGCATCTGCTTTTTTCGTTTTTGCCATGGTTGGTTTCCTCTTTTCGTAATGTATTTAAATTTTTAAAAAAATTTACGGCGGAAAAAAGAAGGACGGCGCGTCCCAATATAAGTATAAATCATTTTATGAAATGTCGTGAGTATTATTTTTATCAAAACTTGTAATTTCTTCATCTTTTCGTAAAAATCCCTATTGTAATTGTACAAAAACTGTGATATAATAAGAACAAGGATTGGAAAAAATACAAATTTTTCCGGAGGGGAGGGGTTTGCATGGAGGCGGCGTACCGGGTGGAACTGCGGATGCTCACCGATATTTTTCGCAAGCACCGTCTCCGCGTGACCGAAATGCCCCGGACTGCGGCGGTGAACGGCGCGTTTTTCCGGGAATCCTTCGAGCCCGTCCCGTTGGGGGTGGATCTCCCTACCCTTGACCGGCTGCTCGGCGCGGTTCAGCCCCGGACGGTCTATAAAATCAGCGACGGGATGCAGCGGCGGTATCTGTATCTTTTACTGCCCGACGGAAAAGAATCCTCCGTACTGATCGTGGGGCCCTATCTTTCCGCGCCCATGTCGCCCTCCCGTCTGTTGGAGCTGGCGGAGACGGTTGGGATCCCACCCCAGAGTCAGCGGTATTTCGATGAATATTACGCAGGCCTTCCGGTCATGTCTGAGGGGTGTGATCTGCTGACCGTGTTCGACACCTTCTGCGAGCATCTCTGGAGCAGTCCGGCCTTCTCCATCGTGGACGTCGACCGGGAATACGAAATCCCCGTATCTCCCATCAACGAGGCCTCCCGCAACGATAATTTTGAGGGCGTTTTGGTCAATATGAAGACCATGGAGACCCGTTATCAATTTGAAAACGAGCTGATTCGGGCGGTGAGACTGGGCCAGCTGCATAAGGAAAATCTTTTGGTCGCATCTCTGTCCGACTATCCCTTTGAAAAACGGGTGGCAGATCCTTTGCGGAATGCGAAAAATTATTGCATTATCATGAATACGCTCCTGCGGAAGGCGGCGGAGGAGGGCGGCGTTCATCCGGTTTATCTGAACAACGTATCCTCCGGATTTGCTCTGAAAATCGAGCAGATGGCCTCCCTTGCGGAGAACGCTCTGCTGATGCGGGAAATGTTCCGGTCTTACTGTCGCCTGGTGCGGAAGCATTCCATGGGCGCCTATTCTCTGCCGGTGCAGAAGGCCATTCTCCTGATCGATTCCGATCTTTCCGCCAATCTGACCCTGCGGACCCTGGCGGATCAGCAGAAGATCAGCTCCGGTTATCTTGCCACCGTCTTCAAGCGGGAGACGGGGAAGACCGTTTCCGAATATATCCGGGAAAAGCGCATCCTCCACGCCGCCCATCTTCTGGCGACCACCCATCTGCAGGTGCAGACGGTGGCACTCCATTGCGGCATCGTGGACGTACAGTATTTTTCCAAGGTCTTCAAGCGGCAGATGGGCAAGACTCCAAAGGAATACCGGGAATCGGTCAGCCGTTGAAAAGCTGACGAAAAAAGCAAGGTATTATGCCGGATTTGCATATTGCATTGCATTGTGATGCATGGTATAATGTAAGAAAACGCGGAAAAGGTGAATCGAATATGAAACAGTTTATGGATCGCAATTTTTTGCTGACCACGCCCACGGCCGAGGAATTATACCGTTCCGCCGCCGAGGGACAGCCCATCGTGGATTATCATTGCCACGTGTCTCCCAAGGAAATCTGGGAAGACCGCCGTTTTGAGAATATTACCCAGGTGTGGCTTGGGGGCGATCATTACAAATGGCGTATCATGCGCTCCGACGGGGTGGACGAACGGTATATTACCGGCGACGCCTCCGACCGGGAGAAGTTCCAGAAATTCGCCGAAGCCCTGCCCAAGGCCATCGGAAATCCCATGTACCATTGGTGCCACCTGGAATTACAGCGCTATTTCGGCTATACCGGAGTTCTCAACGGTGACACGGCCCAGGAGGTCTGGGATCTGGCGGAAGCAAAGCTTCGGGAGCCGGACATGAGCGTCCGGGGACTGATCCGGCGGAGCAACGTGGCCTTTATCGGTACTACCGACGATCCGGTGGATTCCCTGGAATGGCACCGGAAGATCGCCGCCGACGATACCTTTGAGACGGTGGTTGCGCCTTCCTTCCGTCCCGACAAGGCGCTGAATATTGATAAGCCCGGCTGGAGAGAGTATATCGGAACCCTTTCCGACGTTTCCGGCGTTCCCGTTGACGGGCTGGATTCGCTGAAAAAGGCCTTGGGGCTTCGCATCGATTATTTCAACGAATGCGGGTGTAAGGCCAGCGATCACGGGTTGGATTACGCCGTTTTCCGCCTTGCCGATCCTTCGGAGGCCGATGCCGTTCTGCGCAAGGGACTGCGGGGCGAAGGCGTTACCCGGGAAGAGGCGGAGATTCTGAAAACCGAGCTTCTCATTTATTGCGCCTCCCGCTATGCGGAGCTGGGGTGGGTCATGCAGATTCATTACAATTGCCTTCGCAATCCCAATTCCGCCGCGTTGCAGACCCTTGGCCCCGACACGGGCTTTGATATTATCGGGCCAAACAACGGCGCCCCCGCTTTGGCAAAGCTTCTGGACGCCCTGCAATGCCGCAACGCTCTGCCCCGGACGATTCTCTACAGCCTCGACGCCGGAGATAACGCCTTTCTCGATACGCTTCTGGGCGCCTTCCAGGGCACCGACGTCCCCGGAAAAATTCAGCACGGCAGCGCCTGGTGGTTCAACGATAATAAGCAGGGAATGCGGGATCAGCTGATCAGCCTTGCCAATCTCAGCCTTTTGGGCAATTTCGTGGGAATGCTCACCGATTCGAGAAGCTTCCTCAGTTATACCCGCCACGAATATTTCCGCCGGATTCTCTGCGGTCTCGTGGGCGAATGGGTGGAAAACGGGGAATATCCCGCCGATGAGAAGACGCTGAAGGAATTGATTTCCAATATTTGTTATTACAACGCCGAGCGCTATTTTAATTTGAAATAAGGAGAAGTAACCTATGCAAATGACGTTTCGCTGGTACGGCGAGGGAAACGATAAGATCACCCCGGCCGATATCAAGCAGATTCCCGGTGTTTCCGGCCTGGTCTGGGCACTCCACGATAAAATGCCCGGAGAAGTCTGGCAGGTCGAGGAGATTGCCAAGGTACAGAAGCAGTTAGAGCCTTACGGCTTCAACATGGACGTGGTGGAATCGGTCAACGTCCACGACGATATCAAGATCGGACTGCCCTCCCGGGACGGTTATATCGAGAATTACAAGCAGACCATCCGCAATCTGTCCCAATTCGGCGTAAAGGTGATCTGTTATAATTTCATGCCTATCTTCGACTGGACCCGAAGCAATCTCTTCCACCCCGTAGGAGACGGCTCCACCGCCCTGTTCTACGAGAAGGACATGATCCAGACCGATTATAACGCCATGGCGAAATATATTTTGGATTTTACGGAAAAATACAATATGTCCTTCCCCGGCTGGGAGCCGGAACGGATGGCCAAGCTGGACGAGCTGTTCAAGGCCTACGCCGAGGTGGATCATGAAACGCTGTGGGCAAATCTGAAATATTTTCTGGATGCCATCATGCCCACCTGCCGGGAATGCGATATCAAAATGGCCATTCATATGGACGATCCCCCGTGGGATATTTTCGGCCTGCCCCGCCTGCTGATCAACGAGGCGAATATCGACCGCTTCCTGAAGATGGTGGACGACGAATACAACTGCCTGACCCTTTGCTCCGGCTCTCTCAACGCCGATCCTTCCAATAACGTGGCCGAGATTATCCGCAAGCATTGCGACCGCATTGCCTTCGCCCATATCCGCAACGTCAAGCATTTCGAGAACGGAGATTTCTCCGAAGCAAGCCATCGGGACTGTGACGGAGATACCGGGATTCTGGAGATCATGCGGGCCTATCACGATTGCGGCTTCAAGGGCTATATCCGCCCCGACCACGGTCGCCATCTGTGGGGCGAAGGCCCCGGCACCGTCCGCCCCGGCTACGGCCTTTACGACCGGGCGCTGGGCATCATGTATATGCTGGGATGCTGGGATATGCTGGACCGGCTCAACGGTAAAGTGTGATTCAATCAAAAGGAGTTTATCATATGAAACGAAACGTTCTGAATACCGACCTGACCGGCAAGGTTGCCGTGGTCACCGGCGCGGGCGGAGTGCTTTGCAGTTATTTTGCCAAGGTCCTTGCCCGGGCGGGTGCAAAGGTGGCTCTGCTGGATATCAACGAGGAGGCCGCCAAGGCCTTTGCCGACGAGATCGTCGCCGAAGGGGGCGTTGCCAAGGCCTACGCCTGCAACGTGCTTGACAAGGCCGTCTGCTACGCCGTGGCCGACACCGTGGCCGCCGATCTTGGTCCCTGTGATATTCTGGTCAACGGCGCCGGCGGGAACAATCCCCGGGCGACCACCGATAAGGAGTATTTTGAATTGGGCGATATCGACGCCGATACCAAATCCTTCTTCGATCTGGAAGCCGACGGCGTGGGCTTCGTCTTTAATCTGAATTTCCTGGGGACGCTGATCCCCACCCAGGCCTTCGCCCGCCAAATGGTGGGGAGAGAGGGATGCAATATTCTGAATATCTCTTCCATGAACGCCTATACCCCCCTCACGAAGATCCCCGCTTATTCCGGGGCCAAGGCGGCCATCTCCAATTTCACCCAGTGGCTGGCCGTCCATTTCTCCAAGGTGGGCATCCGGGTCAACGCCATCGCCCCCGGATTCTTCTCCACCAAGCAGAACGCAAAGCTTCTCTTCAACGACGACGGGACTCCGACCGCCCGTACCGGAAAGATCCTCGCCGCGACCCCCATGGGGCGGTTCGGGGAGAGTGAAGAGTTGGAAGGCGGCCTGCTTTTCTTGGTTAACAACGAAGCCGCCGGCTTCATCACCGGAGTGGTTCTGCCCATCGACGGCGGATTCTCCGCATATTCAGGAGTGTGATTCTTATGGAAAAATTCGTACCCGTAGTCGTCATCAAGGAGTTGTCCGAAACCGACAGGATCCTTACCGCGCTGAAGCACAGCGGCATCAACTGTGCGGAAATCACCTTCCGCACCGCCTGCGCCGCCGAGGCCATTGAATACGCCTGCAAGCATTATCCCGATATGTCGATCGGGGCGGGCACCGTCATCAACGCGGAGCAGTGCAACGCCGCTCTGAAGGCTGGTGCGCAGTTCATCGTATCTCCCGGCCTTTCCGTGGCCGTGGCAGAAATCTGCAACGCCAACAATATTCCCTATTACCCCGGCTGCGTGACCCCCACCGAGATTATGCAGGCCCTGGAGTTGGGCATCACCACCGTCAAATTCTTCCCCGCCAACGTTTACGGCGGACTGAAGGCCTTGAAGGCTCTTTCCGCTCCCTTCCCCCAGGTGAAATTTATTCCCACCGGCGGCGTGGATCGGAGCAATATCGACGAATTTTTGGCTTTCGACAAGATTGCGGCCATCGGCGGCAGCTTCTTCGTCAAGGAAGCCCTGGAGAAAATGGAGGCTGATAACAAATGAGTAAGGTCGTAACCTTCGGCGAAATTATGCTTCGCCTTGCACCCGACGGATATTACCGTTTCTTTCAAAACGACGTGATGCAGGCCACCTTCGGCGGCGGCGAGGCCAACGTGGCCGTGTCTCTTGCCAATTACGGGCTGGACAGCGTTTACGTCACGAAACTCCCCAAGCACGCCATCGGTCAGGCGGCGGTCAACTCCCTGCGGTATTTCGGCGTTGACACCTCCAAGATCGTCCGGGGCGGCGATCGCGTGGGCATTTATTTCCTGGAAAAAGGCGCTTCCCAGCGGGGATCGGTCTGTATTTACGACCGGGCTCATTCCGCCATTGCCGAAGCCCAATCCGGGGATTTCGATTGGGACGCCGTCTTTGAAGGCGCCGATTGGTTCCACTTCACCGGCATCACCCCCGCTTTGGGGCAGAACGTGGCCGATCTTTGTCTGGAAGCCTGCAAGGCCGCCAAGGCCAAGGGCGTCAAGATCTCCTGCGATCTGAACTACCGGGGCAAGCTTTGGACGAGAGACCAGGCCCGCGCCACGATGACGGAGCTTTGCAAATACGTGGACGTCTGCATTTCCAACGAAGAAGACGCCAAGGACGTGTTCGGGATCGAGGCCGAAGGCACCGATATCTACGGCGGCAAACTGAATCACGAGGGCTATAAATCCGTGGCCAAGCAGTTGGCCGATAAATTCGGCTTTGAAAAGGTTGCCATCACCCTGCGTTCCTCCATTTCCGCCAGCGATAACGATTGGGCGGGGATGCTGTACGACGGCACCGATTATTGCTTCTCTAAGTCTTATCACCTCCACATCGTCGACCGGGTCGGCGGCGGGGATTCCTTCGGCGGCGGACTGATTTATTCCATCCTTGCCGGCAAGACCACCCAGCAGGCTATTGAATTCGCCGTGGCGGCTTCTGCGCTGAAGCATTCCGTGGAAGGGGATTACAACCGGGTCACCGTTTCCGAAGTGGAAAAACTGGCCGGCGGCGACGGCTCCGGCCGCGTCCAGCGCTGACCGTATCCCCAAGAGCAACGCTTAAAACAGCTATTGTTTCAAGCAATGCGCAAAGGCATCGCTTGAAAATAATAACGATCAAAGAGCAACACCCAAAGGGAAATCCCCAAAGAGCAATTCCCAAAGATCTCAGGAACACCCACCCCGGCTTCTTTTCCGAAGCCGGGGTTTTTTCCATACAAAAAAATCCCCCACCCCGAAGGGTGAGGGACGAAGTATTGAGTTCAATCGATTACTTCAGAGTAACTTTCGCAACGTCCAGAGCGGGGAACAAAGTGGAAATATTTTCCGCAGTTACGGTCTGACCGCCCACGGTGCAATTTTCGAGTGTTACGTCGCTCCAAACCTGGAAGTCGGTGCCGGCAACGAAATCACAGCCGGTGAAGGTGTAAGCACGCTTCCCGCCCAGATGCACCTTGCCGCCTTCGAATTCACAACCGTTCAGGGTGATCATGCCGCCGGCGCTGGCGCTATCGGTCTGGAAGTGCAGGGCGTAGCCCTCGGAATTGGAACCGAATACGCAGTCCGTGAAGGTGACGGCGGTGCCGTAACCCTGACGGAATCCGGCCGCAAAATTCACGTTGGTGAAGGTTGATTTCCCACCATCCGCCATGGTATAGACAGTATTGGTGATCGTTACGTTTTCAAGGTTGATCGGCTGCCAGATGGCACCGACGGCCTTGCCGCTGGCATATTTGGTGTTATTGACGATCTCTACGTCTCCCAGACCAATCAAGGTCATTCCGCTCTTTTGAATTCCATTCAGATCGTATACGGTACCTGCTCCGTTCTTAATTAGATAAACGGTAGCGTTTTCTGCAGCAGCTGCGGTAAGGGCAGACTGACTGTATACGGTTTCCTTGCCATCAATGGTGATGCTGGTAAAACAGTCGTCAACGTAAATCACATCGGTGATGTAGGAGCCGTCGTCAACGGTGCTATTGTTTACGACCAGCGCGCAGTTGGCGCCAGCGTCAATGGTCACGGTAGATTCAACGACACAGTCTTCCAAAACAGCCGGCTGATAGAAACGCTGCTGGCCATAGTGATCGTTGCTCTTGATGGTACATCCGTACATTTCAACGCTCTTAATGGCGGTGCCGTAAGAGCACCAACCGGCCAGGGTGCAGTTCTTGAATACAACGTTACCGCCGCCGTTATCGAAGTGGATGGAGTAGGCGCCACCCGCATTGTTAAATTCGCAGTTTTCAAAGATTACGGTGCCGGCAACGCCATTGCCGTAGCTCTGGCCGGAAATTACGGCGTTTTTAATGGTGACGGTAGTTCCGGCAGGAACAAGTGCGGGTTTCAGCCCATTTCCCAGACCGCCGATATCCGCACCGAAAGCATCAACGACAACCTGGGTCTTTCCGTCTGCAAGAGCATCTTGAATAGCGTTTCTCAAGGAGTCGACGTCCTCTGCATAGCCGATAACAGAGTTGTTCTCGTCGACGAAATTGAAGGTGGTCACGTCGGTGTCGGTTTCATACTTGTAATTGCCCTGATCACCTGCCTGAGTTCCGGCGAAGGTGTTGTTGGTCAGGGAGATCGCGGTAGCCGCATTCACAGTACCGATAGCCATACCGGGCTTCTCGGTCAGATCGACGAAGGTACAATTATTGACGGAAACGGAAGTAACTTCAGAACCGTAAGCTTCGTGAACCTTCAGGCCGCGAGGACCGGTGACGGTGCAGTTTTCGAAGGAAGCGGTGCCGTTGGAGATCCAAACGGCGTATTCGCTGGTCTTATTGGAGTTAATGGTGCAATTCTTGAAGATAGCGGAATCGCCGTCCATAGAAATACCGTTAACGATGTCGCAGTTTTCAAAGACGGTGTTGCCGCGGAATTCCAGATAGCGGAACTCCCAGGCGTCTTCGGCATAAGAGACGGATTCGTCAACGATCTTCAGATTCTTGAAGATGACGGTGCCGCCATCAATACCGATTTCTCCGACACCCTGGCCGATGGCCTTGAAGGTAGCATCCTCATCCAGACCGACCAGCGTGATATGGGTCAGAGGATTGGTTGCGGGACGCAACGCGTAAGTAGTGGCATTTTCCACAAAGGGAGTGGAGTCGTGTGCGGCGCCGGTCGTCCAGGTAACTTCACCCTTAATACCGATCACTTCGCCGTTCTTCGCATTAGCGAAGGCAGCCTTCAGTTCTTCTTCATTGGTAGCAATGTAGTTATAGAAGGTCGCGTCTTCATCGTAGGTATTGCCGAAGGAGTCGTTCTCATGAACGAGCTGGGTAGCCAGCAGGTTGAAGGACAGTTTGATGGTGGGAACGGTGTCGCCGCGGTAATTGGCTTCGTTGCCCACGGTTTCGGGCATATAAACGATGAGAGCGAGGGTCTTGGTGTCACCCTGGTTTTTCATCTCGCCGGAAACGGTTTCGCCAACCAGATTCTTGCCTTCCAAAACGGCATCGCGGGCCGCG
>JAZPXN010000090.1:0-29042 GCA_045543655.1 Eubacteriales bacterium | reverse complement strand
TCAACTAAATCCACCCTTGCGGGTGGGTGAAATATTGCTTTGCAATGTGAAATACGCCTGCGGCGTGTGAAATTCGCCTCGACGGCGAGTGGGTGGATTTAATTTCACTTGATGCGATAGCATCAAATTTCACAATTTACGGAGTAAATTATTTCACATTTGCCGCAAGGCAAATATTTCACTAAAACTGTAAGAGTTCGAACTTATATGCAATCTTGGCAAACTATCTTTTTTATCTGGGCAACCACATTATCGGCAAAATATCAATACAGTTTTCAAAATTTCATAAATATTTATTGCCGATACGAAAGACGCCTTAAAGTGCTATATTGAGATTTTAGGTCCAAAGGAAAAGAAACGCCCGATCGATGCTACCAACGTCGATCGGGCAATTTTTATCGGGCAACGAATTTTTATTTGAACAAATCCCAAAAGCTGAAGGAGGTCTTTTTGTACACCTTATTGTATACCGCCTTCTTTGGATTGCGGATGCCCCGCCCCTTTTTTCCGTACCCGGGGACGACGGCCTTTTTTAGCGCCCGCTTTGCTCTCCCCGTGGTTCTTGCCCGCAGAGAGCGCTTCAGCGACGGCTTGCGAAATCCGAATTTCATAAGGCACCTCAATTAACCGTAGCATTTCTTCCGTTGACAGGGGCCGAAGCCAAGTCGGATGGCTTCTTCCAGCGTCACCTTGATGGGGGATTTCATTCCGCTGCAGTCGGAGGTTCGATGGTATTTTCCGTTTTCATAGTTTGGAATCCAGACGTAAACGACTTCGTTTTGATTATTGTCCGGAACGATGACCGCACCGCCGGAGGACGGAGTATCGGATACCTTGTCCGAGGTGGTGCCGGTATCGGAGGTCTGGGTGGATGCGGGGGCTTGGGTGGAGGTAGAGGCCGGCTTCTGGGTTGAAGTGGAGGCCGGCTTCTGAGTATCGGTGGAGGAGTTCTGGGGCGCCGTGTCGGTGGTGCCGGTGTCGGTGGGGGTCGTGTCCGTGGTGGATGCGGTGGAGGACGAGACCTTATCCGAGGTGTCGGTGGAGGGGACAGGTGCGGTTCCGGTTACGGTGACGGTGATCTTGTCGGAAACCACCGTGCCGTCGCCGTTCTCAAAATAAATCTGCGCGACGCCCGGTTTCAGCCCGGAGACGGTGAAATATACGTAATTCGTCATGGAGATTTTCTTAAATTTCACCGTGGCTACGGTTTCGTTGGAGGAGATGAATTTCAGGTCGTTTTCGGAGTACTCACCCGTTGCCGTAACGGTAAAATACTGTTCCACTTCTGCGCCGGCGTCTACGTGCAGATCCTTATTTCCAACGGCAATGGCGGTCACGGGACTTGGCTCCGTGGGGGAGAACACTCCGATGGCGATCAGGGTCGTAAACGCGGTACTCATCCAGATGCAAAAGTTGATTACGATACTCGCAAGGACGATCAGCGCAATAAATCCGTTGCTTACTTTTCTGCTTTCCATGTGTTTTTCTCCTTGTAAAATAAAAAGTGCGCAGCCGAAGCTGCGCACCGAAAAACGCACAACTCCGATTGCTGCGACACAACTCTCAGTACAGTACAAGTATGAGAAATAGAGCATGCATTTTTACCAAAGATAAAAACACATACTTATACTGTACAAAAATTATTGAGTTATGTCGCAAAATCAGTATAGCACAAATTACCTGCAATGTCAAGGACTTTTGTCTGATTTTGCTGAAAAGAATTAAAATTCGCGGAATAATGGAAACCGGTGCCGACTTTCCGTCGGCACCGATTTCTGTATATATGGAGTTTTTTTGATGTGGGCGGCGGTTAATCCACCGTCAGGACGACCTTGCCCACGTTTTCGCCCCGGTAAAGCACCTGTTGGGCGGCGTCGGCCTCGTCGAGGGGGAAGACGGCGTGGATTTTGACTTTCATTTCGCCGTTTTCGAATTTGGGCCAGGTTTTTTCCACCAATTCGGCCAGAAGGCGTCCCTTTTCCTCCGGAGTTTTGCTCCGCAGGGTGCTTCCGATGATGCGGATATTTTTTACGTAAATATTGCGAAAATCCACGGGGGAAATATCCCCGGCCAGGGTGGCGATCTGAATCCAGCGGCAGCCCCGGGCAACGTATTTCAGGCATTTGCCCAAAGCCTCGCCTCCCAGACAGTCGATGGCCAGATTGACGGGATGACCGTCGGCCTCTGCTTGCCGCAGAACCTCGGCAAGATCCTCCTTTTCGGTGTTGACCACCCGGTCGGCCTTAAGATAGGCCACCTCTTTGACCTTTTCGTCCCCCAAAACCGTGGTGATGACCCGCATTCCAAAGGCCTTCGCCATGGGGATCACGGCGCTGGCAAGGCCACTGGCGCCGGCGTTCATCAGCAGGGTTTCCCCGGGCTGGGCGTTGCCTACGGCGAACAGATTCAGATAAGCGGTCATATAGACCTCCGGAATGGCCGCCGCTTCCACGTAGCTCAGCCCCTTGGGCATGGGCAGGACCATTTCCGTCGGCACGCTGACGTATTCCGCATAGCCGCCGCCGCCCAGAAGGGCGCAGACCTTGTCTCCCACCTTCCAGCGGGTCACGTCGTCCGCCACGGCGAAAATCTCCCCGGAAACCTCCAGCCCCGGCCATTCGGGACAGCCCGGGGGCGGGGGATAGCTCCCTTCCCGCTGGAGCAGATCCGCCCGGTTGATGGCCGCCGCCCTGGTGCGGATGATCACCTCGCCCGCCTTCCGTACCGGATCGGGGACCTGGGCGGGGGTGAGGGATCGGTCGTTATTGATCAGTATTGCTTTCATACAGTTCTCCTTTAAAATCCCAAATCGTCCCGCACCGCCTTGGCCTCCGAGAGCAGGGGCTGGGCGGGGGTAGTATGGGCGTCGTGCTCGTATACGCAGAGGGACGTACAGCATCCCAGATGAACGCCTACCCGGCGCAGAAGGGTGCTTTTGCCGCCGCTTAAATATAAGAAGGGGACCTTCAGACGTTCCTTCAGCATCGTGACGATCCGCAAATTTTCCACCTGCTCTTCCATGGTTGCGGCGCCGGTGACGATCTTGACGATATCCGCTCCCCGTTCCTGCTGGGCAAGGGCGATTTTCAGCACCTGCTGTGCAGGAATAAATTTCAGCACGTGGCAGGACATCAAGACCTCCTTGCCCTTGGCGTGGAGCTTTGCGATCAGCTCCTTTTGCTTTGCCACCGCCTCGGGGTTTTCCGTATATTCCCCGGGGGTGGGGTCGAAATAGTCGGTCATCACGTCGAACAGGGTTCCCCCCAGATCGGCGAAGCGGAGCAATTCCTCCGCCAACTGCTCGTCGGAAAGTCCCTTATTGTAGCCGCCCCGGTAGTGGGTCACGTAGACGGGATAGCCCTCCATAGCCTTCATCAAAGCCTGATATTGCGCGGCGTTCTGCTCATTCCGGGGCAGAGCCTCCATCTGAAGACCGAAGGCCTCGCCCCCCGCTTCCTTCGCCTTTTCAATGCGCCGGAAGGCGTTTTCGGGGCTGGGGGTCTGGATCATGACCGTCAGAAGGGGTTTTTCGTATTGCAAAAAGGTGGGGGTCATTCTTATGCCCTCCCCATGGCGTTGCGGCCGCCGTCGATCATAATATTTTCACCGTTGATGAACTGCCCCTTTTCCGATGCCAAAAACAGGATCAGATCAATGATTTCCTGGGGCTCTGCCGCCCGTCCGAGCAGGGTTTTCATGCTTGCCATGGAGGCACGGGTCAGCACCGGGCCGGGGGAGATGCAGTTGCACCGGATGCCGTATTGGGCGCCGTACTGGGCCACGGATTTGACCAGCCCGAACATCAGTCCCGCCTTGGAGGTGGGGTATTCCATGCCGTATTTGCTCCCCTCCTGCCCCGTGATGGAGCCGAGCAGGATGATCAGGCCGCTTTTCTGCTCCCGCATCTGCTTTAATACCGCGTGGGTGAAATAGAAGGGACCCTTCAGGTTGACGTCGATGCCCCAATCGAAGACCTCGATGGGTACGTCGGGGAATTCGGGGTGAGCCTCCCGATCCACCTTCTGCATCCGCACGGCGGTCCCGCCGGCGAAGTTGCACAGTACGTCGATTCTGCCGAATTCTTCTACTGCCCGGTCTCTTGCGGCGCAGACCTGTGCGTAATCCCGCACGTCGCAGAGAACGCCCACGGCTTTTCCGCAGCCCTTGGCGTTGATCTCGGCCACCTTTTCGGCAAGAACGGCCTCGTTGACGTCGCACATGACCACGTTCCCGCCCAATGCCGCCCAATTTTGGGCAAAGCAAAGGCCCATGCCCGAGGCGGCGCCGGTGGAAATCGCTACTTTGTCTTTCAATTCCATAACGCGCTCCTTTTACAGATCGTGGCAGGTGAGAATTTTCCACCCGTCACGGTAATATTGAATGAATTTTTCGCTCTGCGCCGGGTCTCCGTCCCGAAAGATCCAGGATTCCGGAAGGACGGTCTCCCCGTAACAAATGGGCGTGATTTTCATACGTCGACTCCGGCCTTTCTCAGCTCAATGCGCAATCCCTCCTCAATGGGGGTGAAGTCTTGGGGCTTCAGCCCCGTAGCGGCAAGGATTTTGGAATTGTCAATTCTTCGGTCAAAGAAGCGATCGTAGAACAGCCTCCAACGGTGCCGGTCGTCGGTTACGTTTTCTTTACAGTAGCGTTCCGTATCCACCCATTCAAACCGTGCGCCGATCAGCTTCGTATAAAGTGCCGCAACCTCTTCCCACGTAAGGTTTTGAGCGGAGGATACGGTGTATGCCTGCCCAAGCGCTTCCGTCTTGAAAAGCAGCCGGGCGATGAGCTTGCCCGAATTTCCCGCCCAATCCAGCCCCGCAGTCAGATGCCGTGCCTGAGCAGGCAACGAAACGACCTCGCCCTTTTCGGTTTTTTCAATGACTTCCCGATTGGAGCGGGTGACAAGATCAAAGCGGTATTGAGAGAAGGAGATGACCGGACGAACGACGGTCCAATTCCGGGTTCCCGATTCCCGCAGAAACAGCTCCCCTTTGGCTTTTGCCAGTGCGTATTCTTCGTTTTGCAGAAAGTCCTCGTCGTCGCTGACGTCCAATAGCCAGGGGGAGCTCTCCGTGACGGGATGCTCCTGATCCGCATATATTCGGTAGGATGAGAGGAAGATCAGGTGATCGGTGTGGTCGGTCAATAGCCTGTGAATGGGCTTATAGGCCTCTACGTTCCGATAATGGATCAGATTTACAATACCGTGGTAGTGCTTCTTTTCAAACAGCGACCGGAGCAGCGCTTCCGATACGTAAGCGCGGTGAAAGCAAAGTCGGTCGTTGTCCGAAGATTTTTTCTCGGGGCAGATGATATCCACGTAGCATCCGAGCTTCAGCAATTCTTCTGCAATTTCGGTGCCCAGCGTTCCTCCGCCTCCGATGAGCAGAACGTTTTTATTTCGGTACATTTCAAATCACTCCGCAGGTTTTCAGAACGGTTTTGTATAATTCCAGCTCGTAATCGAGGGTGTAGGGGTTTTCCTTTTCGCCCCGGACGTAGGCGGCGAAGGATTCCATCATCAGATCGTACCGTCCCCGTACCTCGGAGCGGACGAAATCTGCGTCGGCGCTCCAGTCGGTGGCGGTCACCTCCCGGATTTCGGTGAATTGTCCCGCCTCCGCCCCCACCTCCAGGGGACGGATCTCTGCGGTGGCCTTCGTTCCGGTGACCACCAACTGGCGGCGCATGAAGCCGCCCCGCTCGATATCGGTGGTTTTTGCGAAGGATACGCCGTTTTTATATTCGAAAACCGCCATGCCGAAGTCGCAGGATTCGGTAACGCCCTCATACCCCGTGGCACGGTTCAGAGGCGTAATCTTTTCCGGCATCCCCTGGATCTGCAGAATCAGGTCGGTGAGATGGCACCCCAGGAAGAACATCATCCCGCCGGGGAAATCCTTCAGCCAATGCCGAACCCAAAGGGGATGATAGCAGTTCATCTGCGCTTCCACGCTGACGATCTCACCCAATTCTCCGGCTCGGATCCGACGGATCAGATCGCTGATGGTGGAGTTGTAGCGGTACATATACCCGGTATGGAAGACGGTTCCGGATCTGCGGACGGCCTCGATCATCGCTTCGAATTCCTGCAGATCGGTGCCGCCGGGCTTTTCCATATGAATATGCTTGCCCGCTTCGGCGGCCATTTTGGCGTATTTGGTCAGGTAGATCTCGTCGGTCTCCACGGTGACCGCCTCAATGGAAGGATCGGACAGAACCTGATCCAAGGTCAGCTCCGGATAACCGTCGAAGTATTTCATCATTTGGGGCAGTCGTTCCCGTTCGTTTTCCGGAAGCACGTACCCTGCGATTTCAAAAAGATCGGAATGGTTCTTCAGCATCTGGAAGATCTGGGAGCCGTGGCTGTGGGTGTTGACGCCGATTTGAGCGATACGGATGGGTTTCATTTCAGTAGC
Organism: Eubacteriales bacterium; assembly: GCA_045543655.1. Lineage (GTDB taxonomy): Bacteria > Bacillota > Clostridia > Oscillospirales > UBA644 > RGIG995. The sequence continues at coordinate 22,617 of JAZPXN010000090.1, read as the reverse complement.
CTCCAGTCAAATTGATGAATGGGGAATGCTTTTTCGGTGGCAAGCCGCCGGAATACCTCGGGGCATTCTTCGGGAGAATGGGTCTCTTCTACGAAGGAGGCCAGGGACAGACGGCCGTATTGGGTCAGTTTTTTCACGGTCAGCATGTCGTCCTGCTCGGTCCACCAGCCGGGGGCAGATTCTTCTCCCGGACGGGCGTGGGTATGGGCGCCGATGAGGGTGATGCCGGGGCCGTGCACCTTGCGGTAAAAGTCCACGGTGAAATCGCTTACGCGGGTGCATCCCAACAGCGCTACCCGGCCCTTCAGAGCCATGCAATCGAGAATTCCGTTCAGTCCGGCCCCCACGCCGGTCACCTCGATGCCTACGTTTGCCCCGCCGCCGGTGACTTCCTTGACCTTTTTGGCGAAATCGGGATCAAAGGGATCGAAGGCGTAATCCGCCCCCAGCTCATAGGCACGTTCTCTCTTTTCTGCCATGGGATCCACGGCGATGACCGGCACCGCCCCCGCCGCCTTCAAGAGCGCCACGGCGAATTGCCCCAGAATGCCCTGACCCATAACGATGGCGCTTTCCCCCACCTCCAGCCGGCACTTGCGGATGGCCGCCAGAGGGAAGATGGAAATAAAGAAGGTGGCCGCCTCTTCAAAAGGAAGGTCGCCGATGTGGATCAGCTTTTTCTCCTTGTAGGGGCAGTATTGCCGATACTGTCCGAAGGTGCCCGCCACCCGGTCGCCGGGCTTGAATTTCGTGACGGCCTCGCCGACGGCCACCACCGTGCCTGCCGAGCAATAGCCCAGATGCTTTGGGAAAACGGATTCCTTGGGGGGCTTCGTCCAGTCTACGGTGTCGCTGCCCAAAAGATTGGCCCGCTCGGTGCCGCTGCTGGTGGTGGAGACCGCCAGCTCTACCAGAACCTCGTCGGGCTTCAGAGGGGCCACGGGCTCGGTGATCAGCTTGGCCCGTCCCCGCTCGGGGAAGATGATATTTTTGCTTTCGGTGTATTTCTCTTCCATGAAATAAAACGCTTCCTTTCCGGATGTCTTTTTTCTTTATTATAACATCTTGACAAAAGAAATGAAATATGTTATTCTATAGAAAAGAAGGTAAAATTCTCCACGAAATTGAGGTAAAAACCCGATGAATGATATAATTTTCTCTGAATCCTTCCGGTTTCACCGTCTTTCCTACGACAAATACCATTACAACGATTGCAGCCGGGGCGCGCCCTCCCATTATTTTGCCTATATGGAAAAGGGGCGGTGCAAGATCGTTTCCGAGCGGGGCACCCGGGAATTTGCCGCCGGAGACGTATTTTATATCCCCATGGGGCTGAAATATCAGTCCTATTGGTACGGCGATCCGGAGATCTCCCTTCTTTCTTTCGGCTTTCAATCCTTTCCCGACGCAGAGCAGAAGCACTATTGCCTGCAGAAGGTTCCCTGCTCTCCGAAGGTGGCGGAGTCGTTCCGCGCCCTGCCCGTGGGCGGCCCCGTGGATTGCGCCGTTCTGGGACAGTTCTATACCACCGTGGCGAAGGTTTTGCCGATCATGCGCTCCGGCTCCTTTGACAGCGCCAAAAAAATTTATCGGGACGCTCTGTATTATCTCTACAAAAATCCCCAATGCACCGCCACCGAGCTGGCCCGGGCCTGCAACGTCAGCCAATCCATGCTCTACGCCGTTTTCAAGAAGGTGGCCGGCAAGTCCCCCAACGCTCTGCGGCAGGAAATTCTCGTCGACCGGGCGGTGCAGATGTTGATCACCACCGACCGGCAGGTGCAGGAGATCAGCGACGCTTTGGGATTTTCTTCCACCTCCTATTTCCGCAAGGTGCTGAAGGATTACGTGGGCAAGACCCCCTCGGAGATCCGGAAGGAGAACGCGGTTCTGTAATGAAATAAAGCAAAGGGACACCCTCCGGAAAGGAAGGTGTCCCCGTTTTTCAGATTCCGTTTTCGTTGAGCCAGGTGAACATTTCCACGATCTTGCAAAGCTCGCTTTCCTTGTTCTTCTTGCGCCACATATCGGAGTATTGGGCCAGCCACAGAGGAACGTCGGCGGTGGGGGAGACGTCGTATCCTGCCATTTTTGCCGCCAGCTCTGCCATAACCCAGATTCCCTTGAGCGTCAGGACCATTTCCCGGCGATATTCGTCGTGTCCCCATTGCTTCGCCAGCGCCTTGAGGGTGTTTTTGCAGATCTCAACGGCTTGGTTGCACCCTTCTTCGGTGGCCTCCACCACACATTCTCCGCCGTAGCGCTTGGCAAAATAGGCCTTGGCAAAGGGATTCCAGCGGATCTTGTCCTGGGCCCGGCTCAGCGCGCAGAGCAGATCGAAGGCCCCTTCCTTGCCGTAGAGAAGGAGGTCTGCGGCCTTGTGGAAATTATCGTCGGCAACGGTGTCGACCGCCCAGGATTTTCCGGCTCCCAGCACCATGCCGTAGGACGCCATTTCGATACTGCAGGGATTGCCCCAATCCCCCCAGTTGGTGTTCAGAACCCCGATGGCGCCGTGCTTGTGGCCGTAATCAATGAGCTTGACGATGTTCTGCTCCTCCACGTCCACGTTTTCGCAGAGGCGGCTCCAGGAGGTGGTGCCGGGACAGACGATCTGGGGTCTGCCCAGCTCCGCAAAGCGGACGACCTTCTCTTCCTGGGGATCTGCGGAATAGGTCCAGTTCAGGAAGATGGTATCCTCGGGAAGCTGGTTGATGGTTTCGGGATGCTTCAGCAGAATATCCGCCCACATCATGACCTTTTTGTTCTTGCCCTTGACGTGGCCGATGATCTTCTGCACGAAATCCACGTACATCTGTCCCTTGTCCGCCTCCGTATCCCGGTGCATCTGCAGGTCGAAGGTCTCGTCACAGCAGATATTGAAATAATCGGAGGTGAAATGGGGAGCGTACTGATCGATGAGGCTTTGGATCACGTCGAAGCTTTCGCCGTTGGTGGGATCGATGGTGTGATGGCGCATCCGGTCGTCCCAGAAATTGGGGGCGGGCTGATAATCGTCCAGAACCCGCAGGTGCTGATACCGGGGCTGCTGAAGCAGCTCGAAGAGATGACCGAAGGTGGAAAGGGAGGGGATGAATTCGATGAAATTCTCCCGGCAGTAGGCGTCCAGCTCTTCCAGCTCCGCCCCGGTCAGATAGCCGGTATGGGGCTGAAGATCTTTGGTTTCCTCGAATTCGAAGACGTGCTCCACGTACAGCTGCAGAGAATTCATTTTATAATAGGCCATATTGTCGATGAGGGTCTTCAGCGTCTCCACCGTGGGGATGCGGCCCCGGGTCACGTCCTGATAAAAGCCCCGGTGGGGAAAATCCGGCGCGTCTTCAATATGCAGGCAGGGGACGGGGGTGCCGTTGGCAAAAATCTGCCGCAGCGTCTGGACGGCGTAAAAAGCGCCGGCGGGGCTGTCGGCGGTAACGGCAACGGCGCTTTCGGTGATGTCCAGCGCGTAGCCTTCCCCTTCGGTTCCCGTTACGGTGACGGTGACGGGGGCGCCGTTCTCGTCGCAGGGCAGTTTTTCCAGCGCCCTTGCCAGACGGGGATCAAGACCGTCCGGGTTGTAAAATATTGTGTTTTTTTCAAGGATGCCGGCCTTCTCGGTCAGCGTTTTTACGGCAGGAATCAGGCGTAACATATTTTTTCTCCTTTTTTCTCTTGATTTTTCAAGGGAGACGTGCTATAATTATTATAGCATACTATTCTATCCGGTACAATAGGAGATATTGCCCATGAATAACAATATATTGCTCAAAACGCCCCGGGTGATCTACGAGCCTCACGTGTACGGCACGCGGGAGGCGCCCTTCATTTTTCACGAGGATCACTACGCTCTTCCCGGTCCTTGCAACCTTCACCGCAATCCGGAGCTGCTCCGCATCGTGGGCGGCAAGGGCTCCGTCCGCAACGGGGACGGGGTTTTTGAGGTGGAGGAGGGGGATCTGGTGGTCGTGGAGCCTTACGCCGTTCATCAGGTTCTGCCCGACCCGGAGCTGCATCTGTATTGCCTTATTCCCGATCTTGATTTTTGTACTGCCAACGGTCTGAACGGAGAGGGACTCTCCTTTCCCTCCCTCCTCCGGGATGCGGAGCTGATTCGTCGCTTTGACCGCACCGTTGCGGAATACCGGCAGGAAAGTCCCTTCCGGGAGGCGGGCATCCGTTGCTCCGTATTGGCACTGATGCTGGATCTGTGCCGGCGATACGCCGCCCCCCGCACCGACGGGCCGAAGATCCAGCCCTCCTTCGAATATATCCGCAAGGCTACGGAATATATTAAGGAAAATATCGGGAGAAAGCTGACGGTCGACGCCGTGGCCGCCAGCGCCGGGCTGAGCAAGTATTATTTTCTGCGTCGGTTTAAGGAGACCACCGGTCTTACGGTGGTGGATTACGTCAATACGTTGCGGTGTGAATACGCCAAGGAACTGCTCCAGACCGGGCAATACAGCGTAAAACAGACGGCGGGGCTGTGCGGATTCGAGAATCTTTCGTATTTTACCAACGTGTTCAAAAAATACACTGGTCTTCTGCCCTCTACCCTGAGGGGCACTCCCGAATCCGAGTCCCCCTGACCCGGAAAAAGATTTTCTGCGACCTTGTCTTCGGAAACGAAAATTCCCCTCCCGCACACAGCGGGAGGGGAATTCCTTTTCGTGGAGTCAGTCGAAGAACCGGCTGAGATCCAGATCCTCGGGATCGAAGGTTTCGGGATCGAAGTTCTCGTCCTGAAGGGTGGCCATGATATATTCGAGCATGGCCCATTCGTTTTCGGCCTCGATGGGATGCAGGGTCGCGCCCTCGTCCAGATTGTCGTAGGTAGAGGCGTAGACCTTCGTGCCTCCGGCTTCGTCGAGGGTGTTGTCGGTGTAGACCAGATAATGCTTGCCGTTTGCGGTGCAATCAAAGGTGAAAAGCACCACGCATTCCACCTGCCGACCGTCTTCGGTGACGGTGACGAACGTCATATCGTCCATGGGACGTACCTCCGTAATTCGTTTTCGTACTTTTATAAACCGATTCTTCGGAGGTTTTTCGCAGGGATCACTGATGTTTTCCGCAGATCCCCCGCACCTCGTAGATCTCTACGCCCCCTTCGGCATCCGCCAGATATTCGAAGGTCGCCACGGTTTTCTCCGGATAGGGATTGACGTAGGCTGTGGTGTAGAAGGTTTTTTCGCCGATTTTTTTGGGAATGGCGGAATAGCAGATTTCGTTCAGGGCGGTAGCGTCGAGGGTGGCTTCGGGATCGTATTCCTCCGTCCCCTCGCCCCAGGCGCAGGGATGCTCCCGGTTGGAGATATTGGTGCCGTATTTCACGTCGAGGAAGATTTCCGTGCCGTCGGTATAGGTCACCTTATAGCGGCCCATATGATAAACCTCGTCTTCGATGAAAAGGCCGTCCACGAAGGAAAAATACCGATGCTTCCGGTCGGTGGTGTGCGTAACGAGGAAATAATTCCCCGTTTCCGTATCGCCGTAATGGAGCCGGAAGGCCTCCCGGAAGGTCTTTTCGGTGATTTCCCCGCCCCGGCAATCGTCGTAGGCTTCCGACCACAGGGCGAAAGCGTTGTAGATCATCCGGAAATACTGATTGTTCCGTTGCATATATTCCGGATGATAACTGCCCCAGTTGGAAAAAGACCCGCCCACGGCGCCGAATTTCCGCCGTTCCCGCCAGTATTTCACGTTGGCGGCGGACATATTGCCGAAGGCCATGGGATAACCGTGGGTGTGGTAGATAAAATCGCTCTGAAGCCCGAAGCTGTAATACCAGTTGAACATCAAAATGTCCCGGGGCAGCAAATACTGGCAATAATAGGTTTCCGGGATATAAGCCGTTTCTCCGGGACGCCGGAAGGCTCCGTTTCCCGCTCCGCCGTAGACTTTTCCGGTGGAGGTGACGGTGGGCAACAGCTTTTCGCCCCACATGGCGGTTTTGATCCCCCGCTGATTTAACCAGCCGTGGATTCTCTTTACGTCGTCGGCGAAAAGATCGTGGGGGCGCTTGTCCCTGCACCGGGGGCAGAGGGCCATGGAATAGAATTCGTCGTGGCCGATGTTGATCAGCTCCGGCTGAAAGACCTCGATGACCTCCTCGAGCACGTCGAAGACCAGGGGATAGGTGTCGGGGTGATTGGGACAGTAGGTATCGGGATAATCCCGGTCTTCTTCCCGCTCCCGGATCTCCGGATGAGCCATGCAGAGATAATCGCAATGGGACAGGGTCGGGACCTCCGGATAGACCGTAAGTCCCCGGGAACGGGCGTAGGCCACCAACTCCCGCACCTCGTCTTTCGTCAGTACGTCCCCTTCGCCGTTGTCGGTATGAATGGAGTTTTTGGACCATCCGTAGCCGGTCTGAATCTCCTTGGTGCGGCCGGAATAGCGGTGGGTGTCGGCGGCGTATTTCTTCCAGACCTCGTTGATCTCCGGATGCCGCTCGTATTCCATAGCGCCGCCGATCTCCAGGGAAAGATAATTGTATTTGTAATAGGCCAGAAGATCCACCGCGTCCCGGAAGTCCCGGAAGGATTTCCGGCCCGGCAGATAGGCCCGGTAGCCCCGGAAGGAGCAATCGGGCGCGTCCTCCCACCGTCCGGTGAAAAGCTCGACCCCCTCGGCCATCTGCTGCAGGGTGACGGCGGCGTAAATTCTCGCCCGTTCGGTGGTTCCGTATAAGATAATTTCGTTCTCGGTGACGGTCAAAGCGTAGGTCTCGTCTCCGGGGGCAACCGAAAGATCCTCCGGCAGAACGTCGGAAAAGCGGACCGATTTCACCGTGCCGTCGCTTTTTCCGTGGGTCTGAACGGTGGTTTTCGCAACCTCGCCGGCATATCCCGTTCCCTCTGCCACGGCGGTCCGGGAGAGTGCGACGGGGGACTCTTTTTTCCATAGAATCGGTTCAAAAAACATAGAACGAATCCTCCCTTTTTCGTTTATGGGGTGCAGTTAGGTATATTGTACTTCGAACAGAGTGACCTTTGCGTCGGATTCCGGAAGATATTCGAAGGATTTCACGGTTTTTTCCGGATGGGGATTTTCATAGGCCGTGGTATAGCAGGTGACCCCTTCCCGGACGGAGGGGAGGGCGGAATAGCAGACCTCGCCCAAGGGAGAGGCGTAAAGGTTCATATCCGGGTCGAATTCTCCTTCGTTTTCCCAACTGCAGGACAGATCCCGGCTGGAAATATTGGTGCCGTATTTCACGTCGAAGAAGGCCTCGGTGCCGTCGGTGTAGGTCAACTTATACCGCCCCAGACGGTAGACCTCGTCTTCAATGAAAAGACCGTCTACGAAGGTATGATAGGAATGCTTGCGGTCGGTGGTGTGGGTGACCACGATATACGGCCGGGCGCTGAGATCTCCGTAATGAAGCCGGAAGGCCTCCCGGAAGGATTTTTCCATGACCTCCGGCCGGGTGTCGGTATCGTATTTGTCGCTCCACAGAGCGTAGGCGCCGAAGATCATCTGGTAGAACAGATTGTTCCGTTGGACGTATTCCGGGTGATAACTGCCCCAGTTGGAGCAATAGCCCCCCTTCATTCCGAACCGTACCCGATCCCGCCAGGACTGCACGGAGGGCGCCGACAGATTGCCCAGGATCATTTCATAGCCGTGGACGTGGTGAACCAGGTCGGTATGCAGGCCGAAATCGTAAAGCCAATGGCACATCAGAATATCTCGGGGAAGGAGATACTGACAGTAGTAGGTCTCCGGCACGTAATAGGGATCGTCGGGCCAGTAGAGTGCCGCATTTCCGGCGCCGCCGAAGGTTCTGCCCGTGGGGGAGACGGCGGGAATCATCTTGTCGCTCCACATGGCGGTACGCACCCCCCGCTCCTTTAACCAATCGTGGATGGTGGTCACGTCCTTGGTGAAAAGATCGTGGGCCTTCGTGTTTTTGCACCGGGGACATAACCCCACGGTATAGAATTCATCGTGTCCGATATGGGCCAGGGGAGGCTGAAAGACTTCAAGGATCTCCTCCATCACGTCGAAGACCAGGGGATAGGTGTCGGGGTGATTGGGGCAATAGGTATCGGGATAGTCGTCGTCCTCCTCCCGTTCCCGGATCTCCGGATGGGCCATGCAGAGATAGTCGGAGTGGGAGAGCGTGGGAATCTCGGGGCAGACGGTCAGCCCCCGGGAGCGGGCGTAGGCGATCAGCGTGCGCACCTCGTCTTTCGTCAGCACGTCCCCTTCGCCGTTGTCGGTATGAATGGAGTTTTTCCGCCATTTCCGGCCGTTCTGGATCTCCTTGGTGCGCCCGGAATACCGATGGGTCTCGGCGGCGAATTCCTTCCACACTTCGTTGATTTCCGGGTGCCGCTCGTATTCCATGGCGCCGCCTACCTCAAGGAAGAGGTAATTGTATTTGTAATAGGCCAATACATCCACCGTATCGTAAAAGAGCTGAAAGGATTTTCGCCCCGGCAGATAGCCCCGGTAGCCCCGGAAGGAGCAATCGGGCGCGTCCTCCCACCGTCCGGTGAAAAGCTCGTCCCCCTCGGCCATCTGCTTCAGCGTGACGGCGGCGTAAATTCTCGCCCGTTCGGTGGTTCCGTATAAGATAATTTCGTTCTCGGTGACGGTCAAAGCGTAGGTTTCGTCCCCGGGGGCGACCGAAAGATCCTCCGGCAGAGTATCGGAAAAGCGGATCGATTTCACCGTGCCGTCGGCCTTGCCCCGTTCCCGGATTGCGGACAGCACCACCTCGTTGGCGTATCCCTCACCGACGGCCATCGCTTCGGCGTTCAGGGCTACGGAAGCGCCTTTGATCCATACCTTTGGCTCAAAAAACATAGGAAAATCCTCCCTTTATTGATAATCAAAGTCAAAAATGCGAAGCTTATACCAGCCGCTCTTCGGGTCGGTGTATTTCAGGATTTCCGTGCCGCCGTCGTTCCCGGGCAGGCAGACGTAGATCGAGTCGGTATTCCAGTATTGATAGACCGCCCCGGATTTTTTCGTGGAAATCAAGGGCAGAACCCCGTCGGAGTAGATGCCGAATCCGGTGTTGCAGTCGAAGTCTTTTGTCACCGCGCAATGGGGGAAATCGTAGGAAAAGGCTTCGGTTTTTTTATCGAATTTCACGATGCCTCCAATGCCCGACATCAGAAGGGCGTCGGGATTCCCGTAGAAGGGCGCCATATCGTGAAGGCCGCCCTTGGGGGCGGTGTATTCTCCTACCTGGGTCAGGACGGGGGCTTCCTTCGTTCCCTCTACCCGGAAGGAGCGCAGCTTCTGGCCGCCCTCCACCCAAAGCAGGTCGTATTTCGGATCCCACAAAACGCCGTGGACGTCGGTGGCGCCGCCGTCGGATCCGGCCAGCGGAAGGGAAAAGGCCGCTTCGGATTCTCCCGGCGGATAGACCGACACCCTTCCGTCGTTGGAGGAGCCTACGATAAAGGTGCCGTCGGGTAGCAATTCCGAGGTGTGGGGATTGAAGCCCGCTTCGTTGGCGGTCAGCAGAATCTCCTTCGTTTTCATGGAGATGATATAGGCTACCCGGGGCTGACCGGCAAAGAGCATCACGTCCCCGCCGTAATAGTCGCTGTGGCGGAATTTCAGCCCGGCAACCCAGCCGTAATTTTCGTGTCCCTTCGTATCGTGGTTATATTCCCAAACGATGGATTTTTCGTCCGACCAATCGGCTACCGCCAGATCCCGGACCGTTATCCGGGCGTTCAGCTGATCGCAAAGGCCGACGAGATGGGGGCGCTCGGTGAGAATCTTCGGAATGCCCATGAGATTTACCTCTTATTGATAATTCGTATCGTAGATCCGGAGCTTGTAATAGGCGTCGCCGGGGACTTTGTATTTGATCACCTTCCGCTTCTCTTTGCCGTAAGGAATGCAGGCGAAGACCACGTCGGTGTCCCAATCCTGATAGACCTTCGTTTCTTCCGTGATGGCGGTAAAGGTCAGAACGCCGTCGGCATAAAGGCCGCAGCCGGGGATATATTCGTATTTCCGTCCTACGGCACTGCAGGAATAGTTATAGGAAAATTTTTCCGCTTCCTTGTCAAACTTAATAATCCCGCCTATGGTGGTGATCAGCAGAGCGGTCTTGTCTCCGTAGACCGGGCAAAGATCGTGGATAGCACCCTTGGGGGCGTCGTATTCCTCGTAAAGCACCAGCTCCGGCTTGTCCTCCGGGCCGATGACGATGTACGCCCGCAGCTTCTGTCCGCCGGCCACCCACAGCACCTCGTATTCCGGATCCCACAGAACGCCGTGAACGTCGGGGGTTCCCTTATCGTTTCCCGCCACCGTTTCGGTGTAGCAGGGCTCCGTCTCTCCGGGGGCGTAGACGTTGACGGTACCGTCGTTGGACGAGCCCACGATAAAGGTGCCGTTGGGCAAAAGCTCCACGGTGTGGGGATTTGCCCCTGCGTTCACCGCCTCCAGAAGAACCTCCTTGGTCTCCATGGAGACGATATATCCCTTCGACCGGGGCGCGCAGAAAAGAAGCACGTCCCCGCCGTAATATTCGCTGTGGCGGAATTTTACCCCGGCGATCCAACCGTAATTTTCGTGCCCCTCCGTATCGTGGTTATATTCCCAGACGACCGATGCCTCGTCCGACCAGTCGGACACCGCCAGATCCCGGATGACCACCCTGCCGTTCAACTGATCGCACAGGGCTACGTGATGCTTCGATGCGGCAAGCACCGCTTCCGGCGTGTCGAAAACCACCGCGTCGTCGGAGGCTTCCGGCTCGTCGCTTTCTGTCTTCCCGTCGGTGGATTGGGTGTTTCCGGGCTTCCGGGAGGATTGCACCTCCGTTTTCTCCGTATCCGAAGAAACGTCGGTTCCCGTCGGTGCTTCCCCGCAGGCGGCAAGGGCAAACAGCATTACGGAAATCAAAAGAAGAGAAAGAATTTTTTTCATATTACGTACCTCTTTTCATGGTTTTTCGTCTATGGTAAGATATCCCATCTGTTGGCGGTAGACCACCGTGCCGTCCCGGCCGATATGGCCCATGGCGTTGAGGACGATGCGGATGCGATCCCCTGCCTTCACCCGAACCGTGCCCTTCAGAAAGACCGGTTCCCGGTCGGACAGAATTACGGGGCCCTCTTCCGGCAGAAGGGGAACGGAACCGTGATAAATACGCACGGCGCAGGGATTGCTTCCGTCGTGAAGTCCCGACGTTCGCCCCAGGGAAATAAAAAACGCTACCTCCCCGCCGTAGGGACAGAGGAAGCTGCGCGCCGCATCGGCCTTCACCCCCGGATGCAAGCCGTAGCCCTCACTGCGACTCCGGCAATAGTAGGTTGGGTCGATATTGGCCTCCGCTCTTTGGTAGGGCGCCTCGAAATAGCGGAAGCGTGGATTGTAGATCATCCGGTGAAAGGTGTCGGTTCGCCGGTCGAAATATTCAAATTCCCAAAGGCCGTCAGCGGTAGGATTCCGCCCCCGGTTCCATTGCTCCGGCGTCATGCGGTATTCGTAGCTTCTCCGATACCGCTCCTTCGTCGCTCCGCCCCGGGCGTATTCTCCCGGCGGGACGCCGTAAGCGGCGGTGAAGGCTTTTGCAAATCCCTCCCGGGTGGAATATCCCACGGCGCGGGCCGCTTCGGCCACCGTTCGTCCCCGCTGCAGCTCTTTTTTGCCCTCCTCCAATCGGAGGCGGGTCAGCCGGTCTGCAATGGACTCTCCCGTATATTCCCGAAAAATCCGGTTGCAATGCCAGGGGGAATACCGGGCGTACTCCGCCATCTTTTCGGGATCGAAGGGGGCGCGGAAATTTTCTTCCAGATATTCCGTGATCCGCAGGAGATAAAACAAATATTCCCGATGATTCATAATTTCACCGCCTTGCCTTCATTATAGCATAATCTTTTCGAAAATACAATGTTTTCTGCATTTTTTGCCAAAAAAATTCACACCGTTTTGCAAAAAAATTTCTTTCCGGCAGGGGACGGTCTTCGGCGGAAGGAAAAATGCAAGAACCGCCTCCGGTGGCACGGTTCTTGCATTCTGGGAACGTTACTGATAATCCTTCGTGAGGGGGAAGACCTTGTAGAATTCCCGGGCCCGGAAGACGACGTCCTTGTTGATGGGGCGCAGGGTCCCGTCGGGCTGATATTTGGGGATCATGATACGAATGGCCTTGCTGGACCAATCGTAGGTGGTACCGCCGCCCATGCCTGCCGCGGTCTGCACCACTACCCCGTCGGAGAAGGAGGCCACGCCCTTGATGTCCTTTTGGGTCAGGGCGATGGCGTAATCGAATTCCTGGTGGACTTCCCCGGTGGCAGAGTTGAATTGCTGTAATTTATGGGTTCCCGCCACCCAATAGACGCCGGGCTTCCCGACGACGGGGGAGAGAACGTGGCCGTAGGAGTCCTTCCGGACGAGGGAGACGCTTCTGTCGTCGTGGCGCACCAGCTTCGCTTCGGCGGTGCCTTCCCCGTCCACGGTGAAGCAGACGACGGTGGATGCCTCCAGCACCCACAGACATTGATTCTGCGGGTCCCACGTAACGCCGTGGGCAGAGGTGGCTACCACCCGGTCGGAGGGGGCGGTCACGCCGGCGGACAGGGGTACGTAGGCCAGAATCCCGTCGCCTCCGGAGCCCGCTACCACCACGTCGCCGTTGGGCATCATTTCCACGGAGTGGGGGCCGTTGCCGATCTTATATTCCCACAGCACCGTTTTCTTCTTATAGTCGATGACCCCCGCCCAGCCGGAAGAAGAGCAGGCGACGATCACGTCTTTTTTATAATAAGGAGAGTAGCGCAGCTTTGCCGCATCCACCCCGGAGCCGGGCTTGATCTTGCAGTTTTTATCCTTGTCCGCATCCCATTCCCAGATCACGCAGGTGCGCTCGGTCAGCTTGGTCAGATCGCCCTTACAGCGGTTCAGGTCAAAAATGACGATGCTGTGATTCTTGATGTCGGTGGCCAGAAATTTATGCTCTGCCGTTGGGTCGAAGGCGGTTCCCTCCCAGGGATCGTCCTTCTCCTTCCCGGAGGTCGCGGAGGCGCCGGAGTCGGTGCCTTCGGTGCTTACGCCGTCGGTATTTTCAGATTCTGCGGGGGCGGCGCAGGCGGCAATTCCTCCTGCGAGGATCAGACAGAGCAGCAGCGCAAGGAACCGTTTGAGCATAAAGTCATTCTCCTTTGTTCTATTCCAATCGTAGAGGCCGTTGGGAGGTTTTCTTTCATTATAACATATTCCCGCCGGAAAATCCATAACGAAAATGTAAATTATTTGTTTTCCTTTCCGTAAAAGCACTCCCCCGCTTTGAGGAGCGGGGGAGGATTGGGAAATATTCTTTTATTTTGCGGAAGATTTTTTCTTCAGCACGAAGAAGACTGCCGCGCCCGCGCCGAGCAGAAGAACGACGGGCAGGGTGATCCAGAGCCACAGAAGATTTCCGGTTTTTTCTTCTCCGTCCCCGTTCCCGGCGGAGGTGTCGGGGGCCGTATCCGCAGAGGGGGCGTCCGTTCCGGAATCGTCCGTGCCGACGTTCGTTCCGGGTGCGTCGGAGACGTCGGTGCTTCCGGAATCAACGGAGACGTCCGGCGTGACGGGGTCGGTGGCGGCGCCCTGCTCGTATCCGCAGACGCTGCATTTGCCCTCTTCATAGATATGGGCGGCCTTCGTCCCGGCGATTTCCGCCTTGCAGACGGTGCATTCCTTCCGGTGATTTTCCCCGTCGGATTTCCAATCGGATTCCGTATGGGGCAGTATTTCCAGATTGCCCCAGGCGCTCAGGTCGCTGATGGGGGCTTTGCCTTGGGCGTCGGAGAAAAATTTTCCGCAGCCGTTGCAGACGAAATAGGCTTCCTTTCCGGCGGTGGTGCAGGTGGGATCGATCCTTGCGACCGTCTCAAGCTTGCACGTATGCCCGGCGGGAATGTCCTCCCAGATTGCCGTTACGGTAAGATTGCCGGAAACGGTGATCTTGCTCCCTGCCGCTTTTTCGGTTCCGTTCACGCTCCAGGCCTTAAACCGCTTCCCGGCGGGGGCGGTAAATCCGTTTTGGGGAAGGGTATATTCCCCTGCTGCGGTTTCGGCGGCGGCCATGGTGCCGGTGCCGCCGTTGGCCCCGAAGGATACGGCATAAGTAACCGGCGCCCAGGTGGCAACGAGGGTGAGATCTCCGCTGACGGCGGTGTTGAAATCGTAAGAAGCTCCGTTCTGCGTCCAGCCCTTGAAGGTATACCCGGCTTTGGTGGGATCTGCGGGCTTGGTAGCCTTCTGTCCTTCGCTTACCGTCTGAGCGGAGACGGAAGACCCCCCGGCGGCGTCAAAGGTGACGGTATAGCTGCGGGGAGCGCCGTAAGTGGATCTGAGCCATTTGTAAGAGGTGTGGCTTGCGCTGTCGTAGGCCGAGGGACTCGTCCCGTTGGCCGAGGTTGAGGCCTGAAGGCTGACCCCTTCTCCCAACTGGGGCGTCTGGAGGGTTGCGCCGTCGTTGCCGGAGGCGGTCAGACTGCCGCCGGTGATCTTCAGTGCGCTTGCGGTGTATCGGGTTCCGTGGCCGATTCCGTGCTTTCCTCCCGTGGAAACCACGGTGGCCTGATCGGAAACGGTGATCGTCCCGGTATTGGAGTTGTTACAGATGCCAATATCGTTGGTTCCGGTGACGTTGACCTTTGCCTTCCCCCGGATGGTAACATCCTTCCATACCCACATTCCGTAGGTTTTTCCGGTGGCGTTCAGCGTGCCGTCCCCTTCGATGAACAGCGACATTCCCCGGCCGGTCACCCAGCCCGTTTCCCCCAGAATGGCCGATGCGTTGCCGTTGGTCACGGTATTGGTCCCGGTAAGGTGTATCGTCAGATCAAAGGCAAGAACGCCGTTTGATGCGCTCCTGGCGTACCAGGATACCTGCCCGTCGACCCTAAGATCGTTCAGGTACAGGGTTCCGTCCTTGAAATAGGCCACGTAGGCGCCTCCGTTGTTTCCGTCGGTGGCCGCCCCGCCGTTGGTGGGGATGCATTGCCCGTCGGACAGCTCGACGGTACCGATTTTGACTCGCCAGAATTCTTTCTCCTCGCTTGCCGCCGCCGTCAGCCCCATGGCAGAGAACAGCGAAAGACAAAGGGCAAGGGCCAGAAGGATACTCCAGATCCGTTTCATACAAAAAACGCCTTCTTTCTGTTTTTCTGTTTATATTATAACAGAAAAACAGTTTTCGTTCCGGCGAAGGCGCGAAACGTATCGATTGGGGCGCGAATTGTCGGTTTTTATCTTCCTCCCCAGAGGAGGTGCGGGATTCTTTGGGAAGGAAATCCGTATCGACCGTGCCCGGTTTCTCATCGACGTTTACGGCGCCACTCTGCCCCTGTCCGAGATTGCCGTCCGGTGCGGATACGGGGATTACGTTTATTTTTCCAAAAAGTTTAAGGTACTCACCGGCATTTCCCCCCGGCAATACCGGGAGAAGACGATCCCGAAATAGAAGCCCTCCGATTCCGCACGGATCCTGGAAAAGACCTATGCCCACCTACGTTTCATAGGTGGGCAAAATGGGGTTCATTGATTCGCTCCCGTCAGCATATTTTCGATAAAGATGCCGTAACCGGAGGTGGGGTCGTTGATCAGCACGTGGGTCACCGCGCCCACGAGCTTGCCGTTCTGAAAAATAGGGGAGCCGCTCATGCCCTGGACGATGCCGCCGGTTTTTTCCAGTAGTCTTTCGTCGGTGACCCGGACGAGCATATTTTTCGTGACGCTTCCGAAGGTGCGGTAGATCCGGACGATTTTGACCGAATATTCCTGCACGCCGGAGTCGTCCACCGTACAGCGGATGGTGGCGTCTCCTTCCTTGATCTCGTTTTTCGAGGCCACGGGGACGGCTTGCCGGTCCTGGAAGAGCGTCCGGTCCAGCCGTCCGAAGAGGCCGGTCTCGCAATTTTTCACGCAGGTGCCCAGAGCGGGAGAGCCGAAGGCGCCCTGCAATTCTCCCGGCGTGCCGCATTGCCCCTTTCGAAGCCCCGTGATCTTTGCGGGATAAAGGTCGCCCCGCCCCACGCAGAAGAGGGTCTCGGTGTCCGGATCGGTGATGCCGTGGCCGAGGCAGCCGTAATTGCCGCCGTCGGGCAGGATATAGGTCAAGGTACCGATGCCTGCGGTGGAATCCTTGACCAGAACGCCGATCTGCCATCCGCCGTCGGCCGGTCGGGGACAAAGGGTGGTCTCATAATTTTTTCCGTTCCGGGTATACTGGAGAGTGACGCTTCTGCCTCCGGTTTCCTTCAACCCGTCGGCAAGAGACTGATTTCCGTCAAGCTCCCGATCGCCTACCTTCGTAATGAGGTCGCCCTTTTTCAGCCCTGCGGTACGGGCGGGATTGTCCCGGTCGTCGTCGGTAAAGCCCACTACGACGACTCCCGCCGCCGTCAGCCGCACCGCCACCGCATCCCCGCCGGGGATCACCTCCGTGACGGGGGAGATCTTTTGCTCCGTTACGGGAAGGGAGCTTTCGGACGGGAAGGGAACTCCGTCGATCCGTGCCGTTGCCGCCCTTGCGGGGAAGGTTGCCCCCGAAAGCAGAACGGTCACCGCCGCTATCGCCGCAAAAAAACGGAATTTTTGCATATAATGGTATATGCGGCCCTTGTGCTGCATTGGAATCTTCTCCTTTCTTTCTCGTTTTTCGGATGGAAAAAGGCGCCGATCCCGTCGCCGCCGTCTTCCGCTGATATTGTGTCTCCCGGAGTCCGGGATATGCTCTTCAGATTTTGCATTCCCAGGGGAAAAACGGAACGGAGAAGAGAAAACGGCTTCGGAATGTGCAAAATTACAGAAAATCAAGAAATAGAGAGGAATTTTTTGTATTGTTTTTCGTGTTGACTTTTTCCGATTTTCGTTGTATAATATAATTGTCGATATATTTGCCTATATTACGGCAAAATTTATCTTTCGTCGGAAATCCCCGTCAATCCTAACAAAATTTTTTGAAGCACAGGAGAAACGAAAATGCTGAATAAAACCGTGAAAGTGACCAATCCCGTCGGCCTGCACGCCCGTCCCGCCACCTACTTCACCCAGAAGGCCAACGAATACAAGTCTTCCATCTCCGTGGAGAAGGACGACCGCCGCGTTAACGCCAAATCCCTGCTGGGCATTCTGTCTCTGGGTATCACCAAGGATACCGAGATTCAGCTGATTGCCAACGGTCCCGACGAGCAGGAGGCCATTGAAGGTCTGGTCGCTCTGATCCAGAGCAATTTCGTCATGGAATAATGACCCGGGCAGAATTACTGAAAAAAGCAAACGAATTACCGGAATCTCCCGGGGTGTATACGATGTATGACACCTCGGGCGATGTCATATACGTGGGAAAAGCCGTCAAGCTGTGTAACCGGGTTTCGTCTTATTTTCGCAATATCCCCCACGAGCCGAAGGTGGAGCGGATGATCGAGCACGTGGACCGGTTTTCCGTGATTTTGTGCGAAAACGAGCTGGACGCCCTGATCACCGAATGCAGTCTGATCAAGCTGCACAACCCCTTCTATAATATCAAATTGAAGGACGGTCACGGCTATCCCTTTATTTGCGTTTCCACGGTGGACGGCTGTCCACGGGTAAAGTCGGAATATTCCCGCCCCTCCGGCGCCCGGTGCTTCGGCCCCTTTGCTTACCTGCAGAACGTTTCTCTCATCGTGGGGCTTTTGAATTCCGCCTATAAGCTGCCCTCCTGCAATTATAAGCCCCGTCCCAAGCCCTGTCTGGAATACGATATGGGCCGGTGCAACGGCTTTTGCGCCGGGAAGGCCGACCCGGAAGAGATGCGCAAGGCCTACGAATCCATCTGCGCTATTCTGGAGGGGAAGACCGACGCCATTGAGGAGGAGCTGACCGCCGAGATGGAGAAGGCCGCCGAACGGCTGGATTTCGAGCAGGCCGCTTTGTTGCGGGACCGTCGGAAGGCCCTGGCCATGATCGGCAAAAAACAGCGCCCCGTTCTTTCTCAAAATCGCCACGCCGATTATTTCGGCTACCGGGCCGGGGAAGACCGATGCTGTATCTTTTTGCTCCGCCTGCGCAACGGTTACGTGGTCGGAGAGCGGTGCGACGTCTTTGAGGAGCCCTTTACCTCCGATCTTTTGCGCCAGTATCTGGAGCGGTTTTATACCCAGGAGGAGCCCCCGCCGGGGAAGATCTATCTGCCGCAGGAATACGAATGGACCGCCCTTCTCAATCAGTGGCTGAAGGGAAAGTTGACCGTACCTACCTACGAGCAGGATCTTCGTCTGCGCACCCTTGCCGACCGAAACGCCGGAGAGCGGATGCTGCAGTACGAGGGAAAAACCGCCCGGATTCAGCGGCAGCTGGACGCCTTTTCCGAGTTTTCCGGTCTGCGCAGGGTGGGACTGATGGAGGTCTACGATATCAGCCAGACCGCCGGGGCCGACGTGGTCTGCGGGAGTATTTCCGTCAAGGACGGGATCCCCGACCGGAAGAAATATAAAAAATACCGCATCCGCCAGACCTTGGGTCGGGGGGATACGGATTATATGAAGGAAGCGGTACAGCGCCGCATCCGCCGCTTCAAAGAGGGGGACGAGGGGTTTGCGCCCCTGCCCGATCTGATCCTGTGCGACGGGGGACTGGCGCAGATTCACGCCGTGGAAGAGGTTTTGCGGGAAGAAGGCGTCTCCCTGCCCGTTCTGGGGCTGAAAAAAGACAGCCGTCACCGCACCAAATCCTTGGTCTTCTCCGACGGCACCGAGAAGCCCCTGGCCGTCAATCCGGAGGTCTTTTCCTTCTGCGGACGGCTGCAGGAGGAGGTTCACCGGGTGGCCATTTCCTATCATAAAAATCTCCGGCAGAAGGCCGTGCAGCAATCCCAGCTCGAAGCCATCCCCGGCATCGGAAAGGCGAAGGCGAAGGCGGTTTTTTTGCATTTCAAGTCCATCGACAAGATTCGCAAGGCCACCGTCGAAGATCTTTGCGCCGTTAAGGGCATTACCCCCGTCCTGGCCGAAAGGATCCTTGCATGGTTTGAAGAAAACTAAAGCTTCCGTAAGTCCGCAGAGTCTTTTCCTCTGCGGACTTTTCGTAGGAAAAAGTTCAAAAAAAGTCCCTTGCTATGGGGTGAAAAGTGTGTTATACTGTAAAAAAGAGATCTTCCTAAGGAGGAATTGTTCATGGAAGAAAAGAAGATCCGCATCGGCTTTATCGGCACCGGCGGCATCGCCCACGCTCATATGCGGGCGTATTTGAACCGGAAGGACGTTCAGATCGCCGCGCTGTGCGATATCGTTCCCGGGAAGGCGGAGGCCTTTGCGGCGAAATTCGGTCTGCAGGGCGTTCCCTGCTATGAATCCCACGTGGAAATGCTGGAGAAGGAGACGCTGGATGCGGTTTCGGTCTGCACCTACAACGCTCAGCACGCCGGCCCCTCCATCGATGCCTTGAACAAGGGCGTTCACGTTCTGTGCGAAAAGCCCTTTTCCGTTACCCTCGACGAGGCCGCGGATATGATGCGGGCGGAAAAGGCCAGCGGAAAGATCCTGTCCATCGGCTTCCAGCCCCGCTTTGACCGGAATATGCAGAAGATCAAGCAGATCGTGGAATCCGGAGAGTTGGGGCAGGTCTATTATATCCAGACCGGCGGCGGCCGCCGCAGAGGCATCCCCTGCAGCGACGTAAAAACCTCCTTTATCGAGAAGGAAACGGCGGGGATCGGCGCTTTGGGCGATATCGGATGCTACGCCCTCGATATGGTGCTGAACGCCGTGGGATATCCCAAGCCCCTGACGGTCAGCGGCTTTGTGACCGATTATTTCGGCAAGGATCCCGAGACCTTCCGTTATACCGGTAATAACGCCGAAATGCTGGCGGAAAAATTCTCCGTGGACGATTTCGGCGGCGCTCTGATCCGCCTGGAGGGCGGCATTATCGTGGACTTCCGCATCGCCTGGGCCATGAATATCAACACCCCCGGCGACACCATCATTCTCGGCACCAAGGCAGGCCTTCGCATTCCCTCCACCGATTGCTGGAACGGCACCGTAGGCGGCGAAATGACCCTTTACCGCCATTGCGCCGGCTCTCCCATCGAGGCAAAGATCCCTCTGGAAAAGGATAAGCCCGAGGACGGGACTCTGTGGGACCGGAAGATCGGCTCCTTCGTGGATGCGGTCAAGAACGGCACGCCTTCCCCCATTCCCTCGGAGCAGATCCTGAAAAATCAAGCCATCATTGACGGCGTTGTCCGCTCTTCTGCCTGCGGCAGAGAAGTGGAGATCGTCCTTCCCGAAATTTAAAATAAAAGGAGATTATTCTATGATCCGCGTACTTATCTGGAACGAATTTCATCACGAACAGACCCGGGAGAACGTTAAGGCCATTTATCCCGATGGGATGCACAATTGCATCAAGGAATTTCTCGGCGTGAATGAGGATCTTGAGATCCGCACCGCCACCCTCGGTCAGGAAAATATCGGTCTCTCCGACGAGATTTTGGCGAATACCGACGTTCTGATCTGGTGGGGTCACGTGAAACACGGAGACGTGCCCGACGAATGGGTAAAAAAGATTCATAACCGGGTGTTGCAGGGGATGGGCTTTATCGGCCTGCATTCCGCCCACCATTCCAAGATCTTCCGCACCTTGATGGGCACCAGTGCTCATCTTCAGTGGCGGGAATCCAACGATTACGAGCGTCTTTGGAATATTGCCCCCAATCATCCCGTCATGAAGGGCATTCCCGAATATTTTGAGCTGGACGGAGAAGAGACCTACGGCGAGCGCTTCGACATTCCCGCTCCCGACGAGCTTCTGATGATCGGCTGGTATTCCGGCGGCGAGGTCTTCCGCTCGGTCTGCACCTTCACCCGGGGACTGGGCCGTATCTTGTATATTCAGCCCGGTCACGAGACCTTCCCCACCTTCAAGAATCCTTATATTCAGAAGCTGATCACCAACGGTGTATACTGGGCGGCCCCCAACCGCACCGTGGAGATCACCTGCCCCCATTCCCCCATCTCTCCGGAAGAGCGCCGCAAGACCGGGGATCAGCCTACGGATTATGTACGGTGAGTTGTGGAATACAAAGAATTTTCCCTGGGGAAATTGCGGTACGTGATTCATTATCCCAACGGCTTTGACGAAGGGGTGCCCCATCCCGTGCTGATCCACCTGAACGGCGCCGGATCCCGGGGGAACGACATCGGTCCCTGCGTTGACGTGCTCTCGGTTACGCTGGGCGCAAAGGTCTTTCCCGAATATCCCTTCGTGACGGTGGTGCCCCTCTGCTCGACCGATACCTGGTTCGATCTCTGGGAGCATCTGGAGGAGCTGGTTCGGTACGTCGTCTCCCGCCCCTATGCCGATCGGGCCCGCATTTATCTCACCGGCGGCAGTATGGGTGGCTACGCGACCTGGCAGCTGGCGATGAGTATGCCGGAATATTTTGCGGCCATCGCTCCGGTCTGTGGCGGCGGGATGTATTGGAACGCCCGGCGGATCGTTCATCTGCCCATCTGGGCCTTCCACGGCGGGAAGGATCCCACGGTTTTCCCGGAGGAATCCCAAAAAATGGTGGATGCGGTCAATCAACGGGGCGGCAACGCCAAGTTAACGGTTTATCCGGAAAACGGCCACGACGCCTGGACCGATACCTATTCCAATCCGGAACTGTACCGTTGGTTTCTTTCCCACGTCAACCAAAATCCCCCGATAGAATCCGACGATTACGGCGACCCCGCCCGGTTCGGATAAGAAAAGCGAATAGACCGACCAGGGTGGAGGATCTCGGATTCTCCACCCTTTTTGCGAAATTTTCCCGTTGCCGGGGTTTAAAAAGGGGAAGAAATGAAAAAGGAGTATGATCACTATGCTGGACGAATTGCGGAAACTGCAGGCGCAAGGGGAGACCTGGGTCAGTATTGGTATTGAAGCCGAAACTTGCAACCGGTCGCTCAATTGGGTCCCCTGGCAATCCATGGCCGACGCCTTTAATATGAAGACCCCCACGGTCTATCTGACGCCGGAGGATCTGGAGGATCCGGAATTCTGGACGCTGATTGACGGAATGACCGTGGCCGGATTTTACGCCTACGCGCCGCTGAAGGATTATACCGTCATTTCCCGCTTTCCCGAGCTGATGGACCTGTATCTGGAGCATGGGGATGCCGTTTGGGATCTGGATTTCCTTCGCCCCCTCACGGACCTTCGGATGTTTTACGTGGAAAACGCCTGCCTGTCCGACCTGGAGGTGCTTCTGGATCTGCAGGACAAATTTCTCGGCCTTTCCTGCGTGGGACTGTGGAATTGCAGGGTGGAGGATCTTTCGGACTTCGCCCGGCGGAAGCATTGGTTTTCCGAATTCCTGGTCTGGATGCCGGAGGAAGCCAAGGAGCAAGAACGCTGGAAGGGAATCAACGCCGGCACGCTCGCCTACTTTGAATATAAAGAGCAGGAATAATTCCGGAACATAAAAAAATCGGCGCACCCGTATCGGAAGGGGTGCGCCGTTCTTATTATGCCCGGAGCCGGGGTGCGGGTACGGGGGAGTAGTACGGGGGAGCGGTACGGGGAGCGGTGCGGGGGGCGGGGCGGGGGGGGGTGTTATGTCTTTTTCACGGGAAAGAGAAAGGAACAAAGAAAAGGCGGCGGGAGGCGCGA
>JAZPXN010000089.1:0-14900 GCA_045543655.1 Eubacteriales bacterium | reverse complement strand
GGGGGGGGGGGGGGGGGGGGGGGGGGGGGGGGGGGGGGGTGGGGGGGGCGGTTTTCTTTCTTTTTCAGGAGAAAAAGAAAGAAACAAAGAAAAAGCGGCGGCCGGCGCAATCCTTGCGCCGGGGGGTAGAGACTGCTCTTATCCCTCCTTCCAACGCAAGAATTGCGTTGTCCTTGGCTTTTCTTTTGCTTTTTTTGGTTTTCCGAAAAAAGCGTACTTTTGGGATGGAGAAATGCTTTCTTTTTTCTCCCCATCGGATGGAATCCGGTAGCCGTGGCTTTTCTTCTGCTTCTTTTGGTTTTCCGAAAAAAGCGTACTTTTAGGATGGAGAAATTCTCTCTTTTTTCTCCCCATCGGATGGAATCCGATGGCCGTGGCTTTTCTTTTGCTTCTTTTCTTTTCTCCTGAAAAGAAAAGAAGACGCCTTCCCCTCCCATTTCTCCAAAATAAAAACCCGTGTGCCTTTCGACACACGGGAGAGATCCCACAAAACCGTTTTCCGTTCCGCCAAAGGGGCGTCATGACTCCGTAAACCTGCTGGACAGCAGGGCGGGTAAAATCCCCTCCCGTGTTTTGTGCTTCCAACGTCCGCTGACCGGAGGCACGAAGGCAGTCCGGGGCGGGAGGCCTGCAACCCCGCACGGGAAGAAGGAATCCCTTAGTATAGGTGTAGGTTTTAACTGAAAAATCATGGGGCTCGTATTTCGCAGGAATCAAGCAAGGTTTGATGACTTATCTTCCTATAATAATATATGCGTTTGCGCGCACCTTATTCCCGGAAGATTACGGTAAGAAAAGCGGGGCGCGGAAATTATTCCCCGTCGGTCTCGTCATCGTGATGGCAATGATCGCATCCGCAGTCACAGCCCTCGTGGTCACAGCCGTCTTCTGCCTGAAGATCGTATTCTTCGGCCTTCTGATCGAACAGGGCGGCAACGGTGTTGAATTCATCCTCGTCGTCAACGGTAACCAGAACGTCCTCTTCGCCGTCGTCTTCCACCCGCAGCATGATCACTTCCACTTCCTCGTCGTCGGTTTCTTCGGCGGGAGTCAGAAGCACGTAGGTTTTGCCCTCGTGTTCCACGGCGTCGATGATGGTGAAGTTTACCTCGTTGCCCTCTTCGTCGGTCAGGGCGAGGATATCGTCTCTTTCTTCCATAGTTTTATACCTCGTTTCATTGTATTTGCAGACTTGCTTCTTCTATTGTACACGAAAAAAGCGGAATTGTCAACAGGAAACGGGGCGAAAAAGCGGAAATTTTTTCGGAAAGAGAAAAAGATTTTAGATGTTACAAAAAGTTCATAACTTTTTTTATAATACTGCTTGACACGGGATTGCAAATGTGGTATAATAGCAGAGCATGGCAAAGTAGGCTATGATCCCGGAGGTTGCTGAAATCCGCATTTGGGCGGCAGGTAGTTCCGGAGGAGCCGTATCCGATTTCAAATTGGATGAAACCGAACTTAGTTGATGTAAGGATTCGTTCTTTACCGCTCAGCGCTTGTTTCTGACGAAGCGCGCCCCACGGCGCCTTCCGTCCGGTCGATAGGATCAGCTTGCCCTGATCCGATTTTTATGTCCGGACCGTGAAACGCACGGCGCAGTGTTCGGTTTTTCATCGCCCAAGTATGATCGGATAAATTTGTCCGATCACACACTTCCCAAATACTTAAGGAGGCGAAAAGCTATGGCAACTGAAAAAATGAGAATCCGACTGAAGTCCTACGACCATCACCTGGTCGACCAGGCTTGTGAGAAGATCGTCGCTACCGCGACCCGCATGGGTGCGAAGGTTTCCGGACCCGTTCCCCTGCCCACGGAAAAAGAGATCATCACGATCCTGCGCGCTGTCCACAAATATAAGGACTCCCGCGAACAGTTCGAGACCCGCACCCACAAGCGCGTCATCGATATTCTCAAGCCCTCTCAGAAGGTCGTTGAAGCTCTCATGGGCATCGATCTTCCCGCAGGCGTCGAAATCGAAGTTAAACTTTAATTTCACTTCAGCCATGCACGGGGAACCAATGACTTGCCCCAGGTGAAAGAAGTCATTCCGTACCATTAAAATATGGTATACGGTCAAGTTGATCTCCCTTTCCGAGGTCAACCAATAACCGAAAGGAGCAAATGAAAATGGAAAAAGGAATCATCGGCAGAAAGATCGGCATGACCCAGCTGTTCACCGACAACGGTAACGTTGTTCCCGTAACGGTTGTGGAAGCCGGCCCCTGCACCGTCATTCAGAAGAAGACGGTTGAAAACGACGGCTACAACGCCGTACAGCTGGGCTTTGAAGACATCCGCGAAAAGCTGGTTGTCAAGCCCCTCAAAGGTCACTACGACAAGGCTGAAGTTGCTTACAAGCGCGTTCTGAAGGAATTCAAGCTTGATAACAGCGAAGCCATGAACGTCGGCGACGTGGTTAAGGCTGACGTCTTCGCTTCCGGAGACGTGGTTGACGTTACCGGCATCTCCAAGGGTAAAGGTTACCAGGGCACCATCAAGCGCCTCGGTTTCCACAGACAGCCCATGACCCACGGTACCTCCGGTTACCACAGACATCAGGGTTCTATGGGTGCAAACTCCACTCCCTCCAAGGTTATGAAGGGTAAGGGTATGCCCGGTCATATGGGCAGCGAACAGGTCACCATCCAGAACCTGAGCGTTGTCAAAGTAGATGCGGAAAACAACCTCATCGCCATCAAGGGTGCCATCCCCGGCCCCAACGGCGGCCTGGTCATCGTCAAGACCGCCATTAAGAAATAAGATAGGAGGAAAGTGAAATGAAAGTTAAAGTTTACGATATGCTCGGCAACGAAGCCGGCGAAATGGAACTTTCCGACAGCATTTTCGGTGCGCAGATCAACGTTCCTCTGATGCACGAAATGGTGAAGAACTATCTGCCCAATCAGCGTCACGGCACGCAGTCCACCCTGACCCGTTCCGAAGTCAGCGGCGGCGGCAAGAAGCCCTGGCGTCAGAAGGGAACCGGCCGTGCCCGTCAGGGTTCTACCCGTTCTCCTCAGTGGACTCACGGCGGTATCGCCCTCGGTCCCAAGCCCCGTTCTTACAGATATTCCGTCAATAAGAAGGCGAAGAGAGTCGCTATGAAGTCCGCCCTCTCCGCTAAGGTCGCAGAAGGCAATCTGATCGTTCTCGACACCCTGGCGTTTGATGAGATCAAGACCAAGAACATGGTCAACGTTCTGAAGGCTCTGAACGTGGCTGACAAGGCCCTCGTGGTTATGCCCGCTCCCGACGCCGTCGTCATCAAGTCTGCCCGGAACATCGAAGGCGTGAAGACCGCTTGCGTCAACACTCTGAACGTTTACGACATTGTCAACCACGACAAGTTCGTTATCACCAAAGAGGCTGTCAACAAAGTTGAGGAGGTGTACAAGTGATGAAATTCGCTCAGGATATCATCAAAACTCCCGTGATCACCGAGAACAGTATGGATCTGGCCCGGAATCAGAAAAAGTACACGTTCAAGGTCGCTAAGGACGCTAACAAAATCGAAATCGCAAAAGCAGTCGAAGAACTGTTCAAGGTCAAGGTTGAATCCGTCAACGTTATCAACTGCGACGGCAAGAATAAGAGAATGGGCTACACCCGTGGCACCACCGCTTCCTTTAAGAAAGCCATCGTCACCCTGACCAAAGACTCCAAGACCATCGAATTCTTCGACGGTTTGATGTAAGAGGAGAGTGACAAGAATGCCTACCAGAAGATTTAAACCTACGACTCCTTCCCGTAGAACTATGGTCGTCTCCACTTTCGAGGAGATCACCACCAATAAACCGGAACGCTCCCTTCTGGCTTCTCTGAAGAAGTATTCCGGCCGCAACAGCTACGGTCGCATCACCGTCCGTCATCGCGGCGGCGGCAACCGCAGAAAGTACAGAATCATCGACTTCAAGAGAAACACCCTTGACGCTGCTGCTCAGGTTCTTACCATTGAGTACGATCCCAACCGCACCGCCAACATCGCTCTTGTTCAGTACGAGGATGGCACCAAGGCTTACGTCCTGGCTCCTCAGAACCTGAAGGTCGGCGACACCATCTATTCCGGTGCTTCCGCTGATATTAAGGTCGGTAACTGCCTGCCCCTGGAGAATATCCCCACGGGTACCTATATCCACAACATCGAGCTGCATCCCGGCAAGGGTGCTCAGATGGTCCGTTCCGCCGGCGCCGGCGCTCAGCTGATGGCGAAGGAAAACGGCTATGCTCAGATTCGTCTTCCCTCCGGTGAGGTTCGTCTCGTTTCCCTGCGCTGCAAGGCTACCATCGGTACCGTCGGCAACCAGGATCACGAAAACATCAACCTCGGTAAGGCCGGTAAGACCCGCCACATGGGCATCCGTCCCACCGTCCGCGGTTCCGTCATGAACCCCTGCGACCACCCTCACGGCGGTGGTGAAGGCCGCGCTCCCATCGGACGTTCCGGTCCTGTTACTCCTTGGGGTAAACCCGCTCTGGGCTACAAGACCCGCAAGAAGAAGAACAAGTCCGATAAGTTCATCGTTAAGCGTAGAAATGCGAAATAATGGAGGTGTGACAGATGGGCAGAAGTGTTAAAAAAGGACCTTACGTCGAAGCTTCTCTGATGAAGAAAGTTCTCGACATGAATGAAAAAGGTGAAAAGAGAGTCGTGAAGACCTGGTCCCGCGCCTCCACCATTTTCCCTGACTTCGTCGGCCACACCTTTGCGGTTCACGATGGCAGAAAGCACGTTCCCGTTTACGTTACCGAAGACATGGTTGGTCACAAGCTGGGCGAATTCGCTCCCACTCGTACCTTCAAAGGTCACTCCGGTTCCAAAGCGTCGAACACATCGAAATAACGGAGGTTACTGAAATAATATGGAAGCAAGAGCTTATTTGAGAGGTCTCCGTATCACCCCCAGAAAGGTCAAGATCGTTCTGGACCTGATCCGGAATAAACCCCTTGGGACCGCCGCTGCGATCCTCACCCATACGCCGAAGGCTGCCAGCGCTCCTTGCCTGAAGCTGCTCAAGTCTGCAGCTGCCAACGCGGAAAACAACCATGGTATGGACGTTTCCAAGCTGTACGTCAAGGAATGCTACGTGGGCCCCGGCCCCACCATGAAGCGGATGATGCCCCGCGGGCGCGGTTCCGCCGATACTATCCTCAAGAGAACGTCTCAGGTTACCATCGTTCTCGCTGAGAAAGAATAAGGGAGGGTCAATATGGGACAAAAAGTTAATCCGCACGGTCTCCGTGTAGGCGTCATCAAAGATTGGGATTCCCGTTGGTTCGTCCGCGACGAAGATTTCGGCGACCTGGTCGTAGAAGACGATAAGATCAGAAAATTCATCAAAAAGCAGATCGCTCAGGCCGGCGTTCCTCAGATTGAGATTGAACGCGACGCCTCTAAGCGCGTCCGCATCTTTATCCACTGCGCTCGTCCCGGTGTCGTCATCGGTAAGGGCGGCCAGGATATCGAAAAACTCCGCCTCTCCGTTGAGAAGCTGATCGGCAAGCCCGTCGCTCTCACCATCGTTGAGGAAAAACGCCCCGACATGAACGCCACCCTGGTTGCGGAACGTATCGCCGCCGACCTGGAGAAGCGCGTTTCCTTCCGTCGCGCCATGCGTAAGGCCATCGACAGCACCATGAAAGCCGGTGCCAAGGGTATCAAGGTCAACGCCAGCGGCCGTCTGGGCGGTGCTGAAATCGCACGTACCGAACACTATCATGAAGGCACCATTCCCCTGCAGACCCTGAGAGCCGACATCGACTACGGCTTCGCTGAAGCGAAGACCACCTACGGTCGTATCGGTATCAAAGTCTGGATCTACAAGGGTGAGATCCTGAAGAAATCCGTGGTAAAGGAGGCTAAACGCCATGTTAATGCCAAAAAGGGTTAAGTACAGACGCGTTCATCGCGGCCGCATGAAGGGTAAAGCCTATCGCGGCAACCGTATTACCAGCGGTGAATTCGGCCTCGTTACCACCGAACCCGCCTGGATCACCAGCAATCAGATTGAAGCTGCCCGTATCGCCATGACCCGCTACACCAAGCGTGGCGGTAAGGTATGGGTTAAGATTTTCCCCGACAAGCCGGTTACCGAGAAGCCCGCTGAAACCCGAATGGGTTCCGGTAAGGGTTCTCCCGAATACTGGGTTGCCGTCGTCAAGCCCGGCCGCGTTATGTTCGAAATGAACGGCGTTTCCGAGGAGGTTGCCCGCGAAGCCATGCGTCTGGCCAGCCACAAGCTCCCCGTGAAGTGCAAGTTCTACAATAAGGCCGATCTCGACGCTATCGTTGACGGAGGTGCTAACTAATGACCGCAAAAGAACTCAGAGCCATGACTCCCGCCGATCTCGAGAAGAAGCTGGCTGACCTGAAAGCGGAACTGTTCGCTCTTCGTTTTCAGCATGCGACCAACCAGCTCGAAAACCCCATCCGGATCGCCGACGTCCGCAAGGATATTGCCCGGGTGAAGACCGTAATTCGTGAAAACGAAATCAAAGGCTGAGAGCAGGAGGCAGTAGAATGGAAAGAGATTTGAGAAAAACCAGAACCGGTCTCGTTGTTTCCGACAAGATGGATAAGACCGTCGTCGTCGCCATCAAGGAAAACGTTCGTCACCCCATGTACGGCAAGGTTATGAAGAGAACCTCCAAGCTGAAGGTCCACGACGAAAACAACGAGTGCCATATCGGTGATAAGATCCTCATCATGGAGACCCGTCCCCTGTCCAAGGACAAGAGATGGAGATTCGTTGAGATCATCGAAAAAGCGAAATAAAGGAGAGTTAGAGTATGATTCAGCAGCAAACTTTCCTGCAGGTTGCCGACAATACCGGTGCAAAAGAACTTATGTGCATCCGTGTCCTTGGCGGAACCGGGAGAAGATATGCCAATATTGGTGACGTCATCGTCTGCTCCGTTAAGAAAGCCATTCCCGGCGGTAACGTGAAGAAGGGTGAAGTCGTCAAGGCTGTCGTCGTTCGCAGCAAACGCGGTGTCCGTCGTCCCGACGGTTCCTACATCCGCTTCGATGAGAATGCGGCAGTTATTATCAAAGAAGATAAGAACCCCAGAGGGACCCGTATCTTTGGGCCCATCGCTCGTGAACTGAGAGAAAAGGACTTCACCAAGATCCTTTCTCTGGCTCCCGAAGTACTGTAAAGGAGGACGTGAACGATGAATACGTTGCACATTAAAAAAGGCGATAACGTTGAAGTTATCTCCGGCCGTTGCAAAGGCCAGCGCGGTAAGGTCGTCGCCACCGCTCCTTCTGAAGGTAAGGTTATGGTCGAAGGTGTGAACATGGTTTCCAAGCACCTCAAACCCCGCGGTCAGCATCAGCAGGGCGGCATCATCAAGACCGAAGGCGCTCTTTACGCCTGCAAGGTCATGGCTGTTTGCCCCAAGTGCGACAAGGCTGTCCGCACCGGCATCAAAGTGGTTGACGGCAAAAAAGTCAGATACTGCAAGAAGTGCCAGAAAGAATTTTAAGGAGGAGTAAACGATGTCGAATCTGAAAGATCTTTATACCAAAGAAGTCGCTCCTGCCTTGATGAACAAATACAACTACAAGAGCGTCATGCAGATCCCCAAACTGGACAAAGTCGTGATCAACGTTGCCTGCGGCGATGCTAAGGACAACACCAAGATCATCGAGTCCGTCTCTACCGATCTTGCTACCATCACCGGTCAGAAGCCCATCGCTTGTAAGGCCCGCAAATCCGTGGCGAACTTCAAAGTTCGTCAGGGAATGCCCATCGGCGTTAAGGTCACTCTGCGCGGTGAAAGAATGTATGAATTCGTGGACCGTCTCTTCAACGTGGCTCTGCCCCGCGTAAGAGACTTCCGTGGGATCAATCCCAACGCCTTCGACGGCCGCGGCAACTACGCCTTCGGTCTGAAGGAACAGCTGATCTTCCCCGAAATCGAATATGAAAAGATCGATGCCATCCGCGGTATGGATATCATGTTCGTCACCACTGCCACCACCGATGAGGAAGCGAAAGATCTTCTCTCTCTGATGGGCGCACCGTTCAGCAAATAAGGAGGAAGAATCCATGGCTAAGAAGTCTATGATTGCAAAACAGCAGAGACCCGCGAAGTTCTCTGTCCGCGCTTACAACAGATGCAAGATCTGCGGAAGACCTCATGCTTACCTGAGAAAGTACGGCATCTGCCGTATCTGCTTCCGTGAACTGGCTTACAAGGGCCAGATCCCCGGCGTCCGTAAGGCCAGCTGGTAATCAGGTAAAGAAGGAAAAGGAGGTTTTATTATGCATATTACCGATCCCGTTGCCGATATGCTCACGCGTATTCGTAACGCCAACGATGCCAAGCACGAATCTGTCGAAGTCCCCGCTTCCAACATGAAGAAGGCCATCGCTCAGATCCTCGTTGACGAAGGCTATATCAAGGCGTTCACCGTGGCCGAAGACGGCAAGCAGGGTATGATCAACATCACCCTGAAATACGGTCCGAACAAAGCAAAAGTCATCCAGGGAATCAAACGCGTATCCAAGCCCGGTCTGCGGGTTTACGCTTCCAGCGAAGAAATGCCCAAGGTCATTCGCGGCATGGGTATCGCCATCGTGTCCACTTCCAAGGGAGTTATGACCGATAAGGCTGCCCGCCGTCTGAACGTCGGCGGTGAAGTTCTCGCTTACGTTTGGTAAGTTGTGTTTTCCCCGAAAAGGCAAGATGACAAACTACAGTGAAAGGAAAGTCACGCAATGTCAAGAATTGGTAGAAAGCCTATAAATATACCCGCCGGTGTTACCGTAACATTGGTGCCCGAATCCAACCACATCACCGTTAAAGGTCCCAAGGGAACCCTCGAAAGAGACATTCATCCCGCTATGACCGTAACTGTGGAAGGTGAAACCGTTCTGGTTACCCGTCCCGACGACGAGAAGCTCAACCGCTCTCTTCACGGCCTGACCAGAACCTTGATCGCCAATATGATTGAAGGCGTCACCGCCGGTTATTCCAAGACCCTGGAAATTCAGGGCGTCGGTTACAGAGTTGCCAAGCAGGGCAAGACCATCAACCTTACCCTCGGCTTCTCTCACCCCGTTACCGTTGATGAAACCGACGGTATCACCCTCGACGTTCCTCAGCCCAACCTGATCGTCGTTTCCGGTGCTGATAAGCAGCGCGTCGGACAGGTCGCCGCTGAGATCCGCGGAATCAAACCCCCCGAACCGTACCATGGCAAGGGTGTTCGCTATCTCGGCGAATACGTCCGCCAGAAGGAAGGCAAGGCCGGTAAGGGTAAATAATAAACCCGCCGCGTAATCACTCAATCATATAGGAGGATAACACAACATGACCACCAGAAAAGATGCTAACATCCTCAGAAAAAAGCGTCATGCCCGTGCCCGCGGTAAGATCTCCGGAACGGCTGAATGCCCCCGTCTGAATGTTTACAGATCTTTGAAAAATATCTACGCCCAGATTATCGACGATACCACCGGAACCACTCTGGTCACCGCTTCTACCGTCGGTAAGAGCTTCACTGAATACGGCGGAAACAAAGCCGCAGCGAAGAAGGTCGGCGAAACCATCGCTAAGCTTGCTCTCGAAAAAGGCATCAAGGACGTTGTCTTTGACCGTGGCGGTTACCTGTATCACGGACGTGTGAAGGAATTAGCCGAAGGCGCCAGAGAAGCTGGCCTGAACTTCTAATCCAAGGAGGATAACAGAAATCATGATTGAAAGAATTGATGCGTCCACCTTGTCGTTGACGGAAAAAATGATCTGCCTGAGCCGCGTTTCCAAGACCGTTAAGGGCGGCCGGAAATTCAAGTTCACCGCTCTGATGGTTGTCGGCGACGGCAACGGCATTGTCGGTATCGGCCTGGGCAAATCCGTTGAAATCCCCGATGCCGTCAACAAGGGCATCGAAGACGCCAAGAAGAATCTCGTCCGTGTCTCTCTGAAAGGCACCACCATTCCCCACGAAGTCGTTGCGACCTTCGGTGCTTCTCAGGTTATCATGAAGCCCGCTGCCCCCGGTACCGGTGTTATCGCCGGCGGCGCCGTTCGTGACATCCTGCAGGCTGCCGGCGTCAAGGACGTCCGTACCAAGGCCCTGCGTTCCCGTAATCCTCAGAACCTTGCCAACGCTACCATCGTCGGCCTGAAGTCCCTGCGGACTGTAGCCGAAGTTGCGGAAACCCGCGGCAAGTCCGTTCAGGATATTCTGGGTTGAGGAGGTAATGACGATGAAAATTACCCTCGTAAAGAGCTTGATCGGCAGACATCCCGATCACGTGAAGACTGCTAAGTCTCTGAACCTCAAGAAGATCGGCGACGTCTGCGAGCAGCCCGATAACGCTGCTACCAAGGGCAAGATCGCTCAGATCTCCTATCTCATCAAAGTTGAAGACTGAAAAGGAGGTAGCAACAGATGAAATTGTCTGATTTGGCTCCCGCTTACGGTTCTACCCACGTTGCAAAGCGCAAGGGTAGAGGTGCCGGTAGCGGCAACGGCAAAACCGCAGGCAAAGGCCACAAGGGTCAGAACGCTCGCTCCGGCGGCGGTGTCCGCGTTGGCTTTGAAGGCGGCCAGATGCCTATCTACAGAAGACTTCCGAAGCGCGGCTTCAACAACCTTCGCTTCACCAAGACCTATCAGGTCGTTAACGTCGGCGCTCTCAATGATTTTGAAGAGAATGCCGTTATTACCTCCGAAGAACTCCTTAAGAAGGGCCTCATCTCTGACGTTGAAGCTCCCGTGAAGTTCCTCGGCGACGGCGAGATCGAAGTGAAGGGTCTCACCGTGAAGGCTGCGAAGTTCTCTGCGACCGCAGCTCAGAAGATCGAAGCTGCAGGCGGGAAAGTTGAGGTGCTGTAAGGTATGGGAATCCTCACGACCCTCCGGAACGCATGGAAAATCGCTGATCTGAGATAGAAGATCCTCTTCACGCTGATGATCATCGTTCTCTTCCGGATCGGTGCCAGCATTCCTGTTCCTTTCCTCGATGCCGCTGCCATTTCTTCTTACTTCACCAGCGGAAACACCCTTTTGGGTTATATGAATATGCTCTCCGGTAATGCGCTGTCCGTCGGTACGCTCTTCGCGCTGACCATTCAGCCCTACATTAACGCAAGCATTATCGTCCAGCTTCTCACCGTTGCCATTCCTTATTTCGAGCGCCTCGCCAAGGACGACAGCGCCGAAAAGAAGGGCCGCAAGAAGCTGAACAAGATCACCCGGTACACCACCATCGGTATCGCCCTGCTCCAGTCCTTCGGATACTTCCAGATCCTTCGGACCGCAGGCGCCATCACCATCGTGGACGCGGAGAAGTTCTCTATGGAACTGTTCCTCGTCGCTGCGTGCATCATCCTGACCCTGACCGCAGGCTCTTCTCTGGTTCAGTGGCTGGGCGAGTGCATCGACGAAAAGGGCGTTGGCAACGGGATCTCCATGATCCTCTTTGCTTCCATCGTCTCCCGCGCTCCCGATCTTCTTTCCTTCTTTATCTCCTGCTTCACCGGAGAGGAAGGGAAGAACTGGTTCACCACTGCCAATTGGTGGCTGGGAATCATCGTCCTGGTTCTGGCCGTTGCGATGTTCGGTCTCATCGTCTTTATGGACGGTGCTGAACGCCGCGTCACCATCCAGTACGCTAAGCGTCAGGTCGGCCGCAAGGTCTATGGCGGACAGAAGCAGCAGCTTCCCATCAAGGTTTGTATGACCGGCGTTATGCCCATCATCTTTGCCTTCGCCATCACCTCCCTGCCTGCCACCGTCGCTGCCTTCATGCCTTCCGATTGGGGCTTCGTTAAATGGACTGAGAAATACTTCAGCCAGACCGGCGCCCTGTATATGATCCTCAGCTTTGCTCTGATTATTGCGTTCAACTATTTCTACATCGCAATTCAGTACAACGCTTCCGACATTGCCAAGCAGCTGAGAGAAAACGGCGGTACCATCCCCGGGATCCGTCCCGGCCGTCCCACGGTTGACTTCATCATGAATACGGTCAACAAGATCACCCTCTTCGGTGCTATCTACCTGGGCGTTATCGCGATTTTCCCCTATATCCTGCAGGCAATCTTCCCCAACGACCTTCAGAATATCGCTCTGGGCGGTACTTCTATGATGATTCTCGTTTCCGTCGCCCTTGAAACGGTCAAGGTTCTGGAAGCTCAGATGATTCAGCGCAATATGCCCAGCGTACTCGATTGACGGAGGATGCCATGAGATTGATTCTTCTTGGCGCCCCCGGTGCCGGCAAGGGAACTCAGGCGGAGATCATCTCTGAGAAATTCAATATTCCTCAGATCTCCACCGGAGCGATCCTGCGGGCGGCTGTTGCAGAACAGACCCCCCTCGGCAAAAAGGTCGAAAAGGTCATGCAGTCCGGCGGACTGGTTTCCGACGAAGACGTTATCGCCCTCGTTAAGGAACGGTTCGGTCAGCCCGACTGTGCGAACGGGTTCATCCTTGACGGATTTCCCCGGACCATTCCTCAGGCCGAAGCCCTCGACGTGATGCTCAAGGAAATGGGCATTGCCATCGATCTGGCCGTCAGCCTGGAGGTGGAACCCGAAAAGATCGTCACCCGGATGTCCGGCCGTCGTACCTGCCCCGCTTGCGGAGCCACTTATCACGTGGTCTATAAGCCTTCTTCCAAGGGCGAAGATTGCGATAAGTGCGGTGCGGCCCTCACCGTTCGCAAAGACGACAGAGAAGAGGTCGTCCGCGACCGTCTCGCGGTTTATGAAAAGCAGACCGCGCCTCTGAAAAACTACTATGCTCAGCAGAATAAGCTCAGACTTGTGGAAGGTCAGGAAGAACTGGCCGACACCACCGCTCTGATGGAAAAGGCCCTCGTTCTTTAAGAAAGAGGTAAGATGTAATGTCGGTAACCTTGAAATCACAGCGGGAAATTGATATGATGCGTCGTGCCGGCGAACTTGCCGCGCAGGTCCTCCAAATCGGAGGCGAGGCAGTCCGCCCCGGCATTACGACGAAACAGATCAACGATATTATGCACAAGTTTTTAAAGAGCAAGAACGCGACCCCCAATTTCTTGGGATACGGCGGATTCCCCGGAGTGGCTTGCATTTCCGTTAATAATGAAGTCATTCACGGGATCCCGTCGGGGCGCTTGCTCACCGATGGAGATATCGTGAGTATTGATGTCGGTGTTCTGCTCAACGGCTACCATTCCGATAATGCGGCTACGTTTCCCTGTGGAAACGTGTCTCCCGAAGCGCTGAAGCTGATCGAAGTGACCAAGCAATGCTTCTACGAGGGCTTGCAATACGTCGCCCCCGGCTACCGGCTGGGCGACGTAGGAAACGCCATCAGCTCCTACGCTCACAAGCACGGCTTCTCGGTCGTGCGGGATTATATCGGACACGGTGTTGGAACACAGTTGCACGAAGAGCCGGACGTTCCCAACTACGGCATCCGGGGCAAGGGACTTCGCCTCCAAAAGGGCATGACCATTGCCATCGAACCCATGATCAATATGGGCGGATACGAAGTGGAACAAAGTCACCCCAACGGCTGGACCGTGACGACCAAAGACGGAAGCCTTTCCGCTCATTACGAGCATACGGTCGCCGTCACCGACCATGAGCCGTTAATACTCACATCTCAATCCTGATACTGGAGGTTTTTCATGGCAAAAGAAGGTGTCATCGAACTCGAAGGCGTCGTTATTGAGACCCTTCCTAGTACGAAGTTCATCGTTGAGCTTTCCAATGGACACAAAATTACAGCTCATATCTCAGGCAGACTGAGAGACAACAATATCCGGATCCTTCTGGGCGATAAAGTGACCGTCGAAATGTCCCCCTACGATCTGACCAAGGGTCGGATCACCTGGCGGAATGCCGGTCCCCGTAAGCCCGTCGGCTCCAATTGAACTCGAATCGCTTCACTAAAAGGAGGTAGTTCATCATGAAGGTACGTCCTTCTGTCAAACCCATGTGCGAAAAATGCAAGGTCATCAAGCGCAAAGGCAAAGTTATGGTCATTTGCTCCGACCCCAAGCATAAGCAAACCCAGGGTTAATCGAATTTGGAGGTAATTTAAATGGCAAGAATTTCCGGTGTGGATCTGCCCAACGCCAAGCGGGTCGAAATCGGCCTGACCTACATCTACGGCATCGGCATCAACACTTCTAAAGTCATCCTCGCTGAAACCGGGATCAATCCCGACACCCGCGTAAAAGACCTGACCGAAGCTGAAATCGGCTTGCTGCGTGATTATATCGATAAGAATCTCTCCGTTGAAGGTGATCTTCGCAGAGAAGTTGCGATGAATATCAAGCGCATGGTTGAAATCGGCTGCTACAAAGGCGTCCGTCACAGAAAGAGCCTGCCCGTTCACGGTCAGCGCACCAAGACCAACGCCAGAACCCGCAAGGGCCCCGTAAAGACCGTTGCGAACAAGAAGAAATAATTGTAGTTAGGAGGATATCAGAATGGCTCAGCAGAAATCTGCGAAAAAAGTTGCGATCAAAAGACGCAAGGACAGAAAGAACATTGAAAAAGGTGCTGCTCATATCTGCTCCAGCTTCAATAACACCATCGTTACCATCACTGACGTGAACGGAAACACCCTTTCTTGGGCTTCCGCCGGCGAGCTCGGCTTCCGCGGCTCCAAGAAATCCACTCCCTTCGCTGCTCAGACTGCGGCTGAAACCGCTGCTAAGGCTGCGATGGAACACGGCCTGAAGACCGTTGAAGTTTACGTGAAGGGTCCCGGCACCGGCCGTGAATCCGCCATCCGTGCTCTGCAGACCGCCGGTCTGGACGTCACCATGATCAAAGACGTGACTCCCATCCCTCACAACGGCTGCCGTCCCCCCAAAAGAAGACGCGTATAACGGAGGTATTGAAAGAATATGGCAAGATATACTGGTCCCGTTTGCAA
>JAZPXN010000088.1:0-7090 GCA_045543655.1 Eubacteriales bacterium | reverse complement strand
GAAAAGAGAAGAGAAAAGGTAGCTTTGCTTTGCAAAGCGTTGAATTATATAATAATTTGTGGTATAATTCAATCAGAGGTGATGATGAATGAACAGTCCTTTACTCGATAAATCTCTCAATTTTGCAACACAAATCGTATTGTTTTATGAAGAGTTTTCCAAATCAAAAAAAGATACAACTATCGCAAAACAGTTACTTCGTTCTGCTACAAGTGTTGGTGCAAATATAAACGAAGCCATATACGGTAACAGCAAAGCGGATTTTATATCAAAGCTTCATATTTCACTTAAGGAAACCGGTGAAAGCATATATTGGCTCACGCTTCTGAAAAGAACAAATCTGATAGAATATAACTTTGATGAACTCCTTTCTCTTGCAGAAGAAATCAAGCGAATGCTGATTGCATCACTTAATACCGCAAAGGAAAATAAAAAAGATGAATAATTATAGTGTTAAACAAATTGAAGCAGAAGAATACTCAAATTGCAGTGAGATTTGGAATAAGCAGAAATTCCAGTCTACTGAAAACATAATTAAAGAACTAATCAAAGCGGGAAATCGTGATGTTTTTGTTTTGATCGTAGAGGATCAATATATTGCTATGTGCGATTTAGAGTATGACAAACCCGAATATGAAACCGTACCTAATAAACGTTTGTATCTCCCTCGCATGGTTGTAAAGAAAAATTATCGTGGTGAAGGATATGGTAAAGCAATTTTACAATATGTACTCTCCATTGCAAAGGAAAAAGGTTATTCGGAAATCGTGCTTGGAGTGGATTGCGATAATACAGTAGCATTTAATCTATATAAAAAACTCGGATTTAGTATTTACGAATCAGCCGAGGATAAAGACGGCAAATTCTATAAGATGATTAAGTTTTTATAAAAATTCCCATTTTCACTAAAACTGTGAAAGTTTGAATTCATACGCAAAACTGCCGAAAATATCTTTTTCGTATCCCATAGACAAAAAATCGACGGGCTTCGGTCCGTCGGTTTTTTCATTTTGCGAAATTTCCGGCGTATCGTAACGCAACGCGCGCATCTTCTCTGCCGAAGACCTTGTTCTCCGAAAAGCCCTTCCGATCCGTAAAACCGGACTTGATGCGTGGGGAGATTTGACAAATGGGCAGATCTCTGCTATAATAAACGTATTCAAGATTCGTCTGCACGATTGGAGGAGCGTATATGAGGATTGTCATCGCTATGGATTCGTTTAAGGGGAGTTTGTCCGCTCCCGCCGCCTGCGAGGCGGTGTGCCGGGGCTTCCGCGCGGAGATTCCCGGGGCGACCTTTTCCCTGATTCCTATGGCCGACGGGGGAGAGGGGACGGTGGAGTGCATTGCCGCCGCCTGCGGAGTTGAGGTTCGGCGTGAAACGGTTCCGGATCTTTTCGGACGGGGCAAGGAATGCGCCTACGCCCTTCTCGACGGGGGCAAAACCACGGTGATCGAGACCGCTATGGCGGCCGGCATCGCCGATCTGAAGCCGGAGGAGAGGGACGTATTGCGGGCCTCTACTTACGGAGTGGGAATGCAGATGCGAAACGCCCTTTTGCGGGGGAGTGAAAAAATTATTTTGGGCTTGGGGGGCAGCGCCACCACCGATTGCGCCCTGGGGGCCCTGCAGGCCTTGGGCGTAGTCTTTTACGACGCCGACGGAAACCGGATTGCCGACGGTGCGGGCGGAGGCGATTTGTCCCGGATCGTCCGGGCGGACGCCTCGGCGATGGTCTCTTCCTCCGGGGTGGAGATCGTCTATGCCTGCGACGTGACCAATCCCCTCTACGGGCCCGACGGCGCGGCCTTCGTTTACGCCCCCCAGAAGGGAGCGGACCGACCGACCGTGGAGGCGTTGGACGAGGGGCTTCGTTCCTTCTCCGCCGTGCTTGCCCGGTGCTTCGGCCGGGACGTTTCTCAGGTGCCCGGCGCCGGGGCTGCGGGAGGTCTCTGCGGAGGGCTGCTGTGCGGCCTTGGGGGATCGGTGCGAAGCGGCTTTGACATCCTTTCCGACGCCGCCCTGCTGGAAGAAAAGATTTCCGCCGCCGATCTGGTGATCACCGGAGAAGGGAAGACCGACGGGCAGACCGTGTTCGGAAAATTGCCCTGCCGGCTGGGGGAGAAGGCGAAAAAATACGCCGTTCCCGCCGTCGTTATCAGCGGCTCCGTCCTGCCCTCCGCCTCCGAGCTTTACGACCGCGGCATTACCGCCCTCTTCGATACGGTGCCTGCTCCGGCATCCTTGGAAAGCGTTATGGAAAATGCGGAAAAAAACCTGGAATTTACCGCAAGAAACCTGGCTCGCATGATTTCTGCAATCTCTTCAAAATAAACCGAAACGGTATAAATCAACCGGCCGGCCCTTCCGTATTTCCGGAGGGGTCGGTTCTATTTTTGCTTCTGCCGCCATATCTTTTTTCAGGAATGCTCCCGGGGATGGGAGTCGGAAAGAAAGGATGAGCAGAAATGAAACGGGATTACGGATTTTTTGCGGGAGCCGCCACCTGCCTTTGCGGATACGTGGCGGGGGCGATCACCGTTCTTTTTCGGGGCGGGGACGGGGAAGCCGTGGAGGCCTTCCTTACGGCAGAGGTTCAAAGGGACTGGCTTTCCGCCCTTCTTGCAGGGCCGGGACATCTTCTTCCGGTGTTGGGATGCGGCCTTTTTCTCTTCGGTTGGCTGGTTGCGCTTCCGCTGGTGTTTTACCGCACCTTCGGATTGGGGTATACGGCCGGTCTGTTTTTAAGCGCTCTGGGCACTAAGGGATTTCTGCCCCTGGGACTGTGCCTTTTTCCCTCCGCTGCCGGAGAATGCCTCCTTCTCATCCGGGCCGTCCGGGAGGCACTGCCCCAATCCTGGGATCTGTTTCGGGGTCGGCTGGGGGATAATTCCGCCTTTGCCGCCCGATGGAGAGGATATTGCCTGCGGGGAATCGTCTCCTTGCAGTTATCCTCGGCGCTGATGCTGTGGGATCTGTATTTATCGCCGCTGATCCTCTCCGGGATTCGGGATCTTCTTTGAAAAATCGGTAATTTCCGCACAATTCCGTGGACGGGCTTGACAGGCTTCGCCGAATTTGTTATAATATAAGAACGATAACAACGGAGGCGCCTTATGAATTTTTTCAATTACAATAAAGAAGGCCGTGGAGTCACCAAGGCCGACGTGGCCGCAGAAACGCCCGTCAAGCGGTTTTTTACGGAATTGATCCACCGGTTCTGGCAGCTGGTTCTTTTGAACGTGATCTATCTTCTGGCCTGCGTTCCCATTGTCACCATCGGTCCTGCAACGGCGGCGATGAATTACGTCTGTCGCAATTTTTCCCAGGGCAAGCCCGTCTTTTTCTTCTCCGATTTCGTGGAGAAGTGTAAAGAGCATTTCAAGCAAGGCGTCGTCGTCGGCGTGATTCAGGTTCTCGTGGGGGCCCTTCTCGTGGGGTCTTTTTTGAGCTGGACCGATTCCTCCTTCAACGCTTCCGGCGGATTCCGCACGGCGGCGGTGGTGGTGATCTTTATTTTCGCCTATCTTCTCGTGTTCGCTTCGTTTTATATTTATCCCATGATGGTCTCGTTTGATCTGCCCGTCAAGCAGCTGATCCGCAATAGCGTGATCCTTGCTATGACCCAGCTGTGGCGGAACATCGTGCTGCTTCTGGTGGTGGCGCTGTTCCTGATTTTGACCTTTATCTTTTGGCCTCTTACCTTCCCCGTACCTCTGTTTTTGGCCTTTTCCATAACGGCCTTCGTGGCCAATTCGCTGATCTTCCCGGTGCTGAAGCGGCACGTTGCCACGCCGGAAGAGCCGCAGGAGCCGGACCCGGAGGCGACCGACGCGGAAGAATCCCCCTCCGAAGAATAACCGAATAAAACGTGTCCTCGTCTCATATGCTGAGATGAGGACAATTTTTTTCGGAAGGGATGTTTTTTTTATGTTGAAACGGATCTTTTCGGTCTTTTTGACCGTCGCCGTAGCCGTTGGGCTTGCTCTGCCCGTTAAGGGGGCGGAAAGTGCAGGGGCCATCGGCGGAAGTATTGCGGCGTCGGGGGAGTTGAATCTGGATGCCAAGGGCGCCATTCTCATGGAGGCGGAGACCGGGACGGTTTTATACGAGACCGCGTCGGAAGAGCGGCTTTATCCTGCCAGCGTCACGAAAATCATGACCATGCTTCTGATCATGGAAGCCCTCGACGCCGGGCTGATCTCCGAGGACGATTCCGTTTCCGCTTCGGAAAACGCCTGCTCGTACGGGGGAACTCAGATCTACCTCGAGCCGGGGGAGACGATGACTCTGCGGGATCTGCTGAAGGCCGTTGCCGTCAATTCTGCCAACGACGCCGCCGTTGCTCTGGCCGAACATCTTGCCGGAAGCGAGGCGGGCTTCGTGGAGAGGATGAACGCCCGGGCCGCCGAGCTCGGGGCGAAAAACACCAATTTCGTCAACCCTTGCGGCCTTCCGCACGAGGATCATTATACCTGCGCCTACGACGTGGCCCTTTTTACGGCGGAGCTGCTGCGCCATCCCCATATTCTGGATTATACCGGTATTTGGATGGATTCTCTTCGGGACGGAGGATTCGGCCTTGCCAATACCAATAAGCTGCTCAAAACCTACGACGGCATCACCGGCATGAAGACCGGATATACCGAGGCCGCCGGCCATTGTCTTGCCGCTACCGCCACCCGGGACGGAATGTCCTTGATCTCCGTGATCCTCGGCGGGAAAACCAGCAAGGGGCGCTTTGCGTCCGCCGCCTCTCTTCTCGATTACGGCTTTGCGGGTTATTCGCTGGTTCGCCGGTCGGTGGGGGATCTGCCGCCCGTTTCGGTGGTGGGAGGGAAGGAAGACGTCGTTCCCGTTGCCGCGGAAGGGGATCTCTGTCTCGTGGTCAAAAAATCGGAGATCTCTCAGATTTCTCTGGAGATCTCCGTGGAAGATTCTCTTTCTGCCCCGGTGGAGCGGGGACGCGTCGTGGGGAAAGCGGAATTTATCTATGGGGGCAACGCGGTTCTTTCGGTTCCCGTGGTTGCGACTCAGACGGTACGAAAGGCAGGCTTTTTCGATTATTTTTCCCGGCTTGTTGACCGGCTGTTCTGACCGGAGATCCGTTTCTTCCAGCGTCCGCTTCGATAAAGAATAATATTGATTGCCGCCCGGACGGTCTGATCCGCCGCCACTGCGATGGTACCGAATATGATTCCGAGATCAAAGACCCGGATCAGCAGCCAACCCAAAAGCACCCGGAAGATCCAGAGGCTTGCAAAGGATGCAATCAGGGGCGACGTGGTATCTCCTGCGCTTCGCAGGGCTCCGGCCAGGGGTTGATGGATGGCTACGGGAAGGCCGTATAACGCGGCGATCGGCAGAATCTTCGCCGCCATGGAGATTACGTCCGGATCGTTGATGAAGAGCCGGGGCCAGAAGCCTGCCCCTGCGACCAGGACGGTGGTCAGCACCGACATCCATAAAAAGCAGGTGCGAACGATATAGGCCGTATATCCCCGGCATTTGTCTTCCCGTCCTTCGCCCATGCCGATGCCCATGTAGGTCGTGGAGGCCACGGCGCAGGCCGCGCTGATATTCCAGACGAAGCCGGTGATGTTGCCTGCGATATTGTAGGCGGAAAAGTCTACCTTCGGGATTCCGGCGATGATCTTGGTGAAAAGCACGTTGCCCCCTTGCAGAAGCAGCTGCTCCAGCATGGCCGTCAGACTGATGCGGATGACCCGCTGCATGATCCGCTGACGGGGTACGAAGGATTTTTTCAGGGAAATCTGCACCGGGCTCTTTTTCAGACAGACCACGCCGATGGCAATGAGAAATCCCAAAATTTTCGAAACGGTGGTGGCGATGGCCGCGCCCTTCAATCCCATGGGTTCAAAGCCAAGCTTGCCGAAAATAAGTACGTAGTTCATGCCTACGTTGGCGGCGTTGGCGATGAGATTGTAGATCATGGTATATTTCGTGATCTTCGCTCCCCGCAGTGCCGCGCTGATATTTACCGTCAGAAACTGGAACACGTATCCTATGGAAATAATGGAAAAATATTCGGTGGCGGCCGTCCGGACGGCCTCGTCGGAGCTCCCCATGAAGCCGACGATCCCCTTGGATCCGAAGGTGCAGACCAGGGTAAGCACAATCCCCAGAATCCCGGAAATCGTCGTGGTCTGCCGGACGGTGGCTTTGGCGTCCTCCGGATGTCGGCTTCCCAAAAACCAGGCCACGGTGGCGGTGGTTCCTACGGTAAAGGCGGCGATCAGATTTCCGATCATGCCCACCAGCGAGGACGTAAGCCCCACGGCGGCCACGGACGTGGTGGCGTCGGCCGAAAAGCCCAGCATTGCCGAGTCGATCAGAGCAAAGGTGTGGGATAACAAAAGCTCCGTCAGAGCAGGGAAGATCATGAAAAGCACCGCTTTCCGTTCCTGCCGGGAGAGCTTGTAGGACGTTCCCGTATTTTTTATTTTCGTTTCCATTGTCCTTCACCTCTCTGCCTCTATTTTATCATATTCGCAGGGGAAGGAATAGGGACAAAACGCCTGTTTATATGGATTTTTCTTACGGCTCTTCTTGCCGCTCCTTGCTTTTTGCATACCGCTCCGCCGCCAATCGCAGAAGGGTTGCAACGATCACCGTCACCCCTACGGCCACCGGCGCCGTCAGCCGTCCCGCCAGAAACAGGATCATTTTTTATCACCTCCGCTTTTATCCTTCCCCGCCCTTGCTTCGTCTATCCGGATCATGGCGTATTTTTCTTTTTTGAAAATCGGCCTGACAACTTGACAAAAGAGCAAATCTGTGTTATAATATCCCTGCAACACAATTCGAATATTATGCACCACGGCAGCGTACTATACCAAATGGTACGCTCCATATTGCCGTTGTGCAAGAATTGTGTTGCAACAAGTGGAGTTCGTACTTTTTGGAGTGCATCTGCTTGCGGATGCACTTTTTTTGTATACAGAAAACCACGCGATAGTCGCGTGGTTCAATAGAGGCTATTGCCGATGAGTAGAAATTCAAAGCGAAAAGAGTTTTGAGAGGAAACGGTTGCGCAGAACGCATAAATTGAACGTGGCACCTCCGTTG
>JAZPXN010000087.1:0-15816 GCA_045543655.1 Eubacteriales bacterium | reverse complement strand
TGTTGTATATCATCAAGCCGCAGATAGATGCACGCTAAAGCGTGATGAGATACAGCCCCAAAGGGGCTGATGATATGCACCACGCTTCGCGCGGTGATGATATGCCAAGCCTGCGGCTTGGATAAAAAAATTCGACAAGTTGATACTTGTCGAATTTTTTGGTGCG
Source organism: Eubacteriales bacterium (assembly GCA_045543655.1). GTDB lineage: Bacteria > Bacillota > Clostridia > Oscillospirales > UBA644 > RGIG995. The sequence goes on along the minus strand of JAZPXN010000087.1, from coordinate 15,650 downwards.
GTCGGGGGGACTTGAACCCCCACGAGTCTCCTCACTACCACCTCAAAGTAGCGTGTCTGCCGATTCCACCACGACCGCATATCAAATTTTCATGCCTAAATATTATAGCACTTTTCTTTTGGTTTGTCAAGAGGTAAATTTGAAAAAAATCGGAAATAATAAAAATATTTCCAGATTTTTCGCATTCCTTCGGGGAATACTGTAGTTGAGACCATCAAAGGAGCGAGAAAAATGTTGATGCTGAATCGAAAAAATCACGGTTCCAAGGTGTCCGTCGGCGTTGCGGTTGCGGTGCTTGCGGCGGCCCACGTGGCCGCGGGGGTCATCCTTTGCAAGGGAATCTGTCATCCCGCCGGTACGGGATCCCGGCTGGTCAAACGGGTCGGACGGACGGTGAAAAATCTCGTCCGGGAAATTTTCTGACGGACGAAAAAAAAGAGGCATCTGCGGTGGCAGGTGCCTCAATTCTTTTAATATGCGTTGCTGTACCGCTTCCCGGCTTCCAGGGCACCGCCGAACAGCTCGGATACGGTGACGAATTCGTAACCCTGTTCCTTCAGGAGGGGAAGGGCGATCTTGACGGCCTCCATGGTATTGCCGTAAATATCGTGCATCAGAACCACGTCCCCGTCGGACACGCTGGACAGAATATTCTGCACGATGGTGTCAACGTTGGCCTGGCTGGATTTGGAATATTTCCAGTCCTTCGTATCCACGTTCCACAGGATCACCGAATAGGGGCTTTGGGCGATCCGGTTCGTGGAGATCTTCCCGCCTACGGGGCGCATGAGCGTGGGGGCTTTTCCGGTGACGTTGGTGATCACCTGGGCGGTGGTGCTGACCTCGTACTGATAATCCGCATCACTGCATTCGTTGTAATATTTCGTATGGGTATAAGCGTGGATGCCCACCTCGTTGCCCATGGCGGAGACCTGTCCTACCACCTCGGCGTATTTGCCGTAGACCCGGTTGCCCACCACGAAATAGGTGCAATGCCCGCCGTATTTGGCGAATTCCTCTGCAATGGCAAGGGTGGCGCCGTTGTAGGCCGGGCCGTCGTCAAAGGTAAAAGCGATTTTCTTGGGGGAGTTGTCCACCGGCGGGGGAACGTATCCTTCCACGTTCTGCTCCGTGGAGACGGAGGGGGTGACCACCTCGGTTTCGGTGGAGGTGGGTTCGGATTCCGTATTCGAATCCGTCGCCGGGACGTCCGTGTCGGTCGTCGGGACGCCGTCCGTCTGGGTGGAGACCGAGATCTCCTCCGATTCCGTGTCCGTCCCTCCGGGAAGCCCGACCGTTTCCGATTTTAATTCCGTGTCCGACGAGGCGATGCTGTCTTTTACGTCGCCGTCCGGAAGGGGGAGCCCGGCGTCGGGATGGGACAGATACCAGGCCAGACCAAAGGACGCTGCGGCCAGTATGATCAAAATCAGACCTCGCAGGATTCCGGTTTTGATGCCGTTGTTGTTCTTCTTCATTGCTTTTGCTCCGATTGAGTCGCGTGTTCGTTACGTGTGTATTTCTATTATATCATTTGAAATGCCGAATGTCAATCGGAATCGGAGAGTTTCGAAAAAAGTTGCAAATTATAAGGAAATCCTTGACAAATTCCTTCGGTTGTGTTATACTGAAATCCCATCCGGAGGAGTATTATGGATAATATTTTGATTGAAAAGCTGAATACCGTTTTTACCGCCAACCACCTTCCTCTGACCGAAGACCGGGCCGGAGCTTTTTCCGTTCTGACCGACGAAATGCTGCGGGTCAACGGGCTAATGAATCTGACCGCCGTGACCGACCCCGGGGAAATTTCCGTGAAGCATTACGCCGATTGCGCCTCCATGGCAGATCTTCCCGCCGAGGGGGCGACGGTCTGCGATATCGGTGCCGGTGCCGGATTTCCGACCCTTCCCTTGGCGATCCTGCGGCCGGACCTGCAGATCACCGCCGTGGATTCCACCGAAAAACGGATGCGCTACGTGGAGAATGCCGCCGCTCTGCTGGGGCTGAAGAACGTCTCCGTTCATACTGCCCGGGCAGAAGAGATGGGAAAGGCTCCGGGCTACCGTCAGCGGTACGATTTCGTCACCGCCAGAGCCGTGGCTCCCTTGAATATTCTGTGCGAGCTTTGCCTGCCCCTCGTGAAGGTGGGGGGCCGCTTCTGTGCTCTGAAGGCCGCCGGCGGTCGGGAAGAGCTGGATAAGGCCGCAGACGCCGCCGGGGAATTGGGGGCAAGGGTCGTGGAGATCCGGGAGTTTTCCCTGGCCGATCCCTTCGGTACCATCCCCGCAGAGGCCTTGAAGCGGGTGCTGATCGTCTTTGAAAAAGTTTCCGACACTCCGGAGAAATATCCCCGCAGATACGCAAAGATCCAATCGAAGCCTCTGTAAATTCTACGGGATGAAATTCAAAGAGCCGTCCCGTTCAGAATGGCCCTTTTCAAAGAAGAACCCTCGTATTCCAGCTTCAGCGAGAAGAAGGGGGCGTCTTCGTCCAGCAGCTTCAGAAAGATTTTATCCCCCTCCCACTGGGGCAGAGAATCGAAGGTTTTCTTGGAAATCCATTGCAGATCTCCCTCGTTGCAATCCGCGACGAGGTCTCCTTCCGTTTCCGTGGCGGTAAAAAGATGCATGTATTCCCCCTCGTAGCGGTCGGAAACGAAGGTGACGATCCCCCGGTAGCGGTAGTTCGTCATCGTCAGCCCCGTTTCCTCCCGCACCTCCCGCAGGGCGCATTCTTCGGGAGATTCGTTTTCTTCAAAATGGCCGCCGATGCCGATCCACATCCCTTCGTTCAGGTCGTTTTTCTTTTTTACCCGGTGGAGCATCAGCACTTCGTCTCCCCGGTATACGTAGCAGAGGGTGGTGTTTTTCATATCGTTCTCCTTTGTAAAAACAAAAGGCCTGCAGAACGCAACTGCAGGCCACTTCGTTTCATCGTCTTTTCGGATTCTCACTCTGACCGAGCAGGTAGTCCACCGAGACGTTGTAGAAATTCGACAAGCGGATCAAAACGTCGGTGGGGATGTCTCTGGCGCCTAATTCGTAACGGGAATAGCACACCTGAGAGCAACTGAGGATCTGGGCGATGTCTGTTTGTGTGAGATCATGGTCTTCCCGGAGATCTCTGATCTTTTGGTACTGCATGGCTGACACTCCTGTTGTGTGATTTTTTTTTGTATGTTGTGTTTCATGCAGTGAATGCAGGAAATCTGCATTCCTGCGTTGGGTCTATTATAGCACACTTTTTCCCGGAATGTGTGAAAATAAACCGAAATGGTATAAAACTTTTTGTGAAATCCGCGAAAAACCGGGAAAAAACGGGATAGAGCCCTTCAAAACTCTATCCCGCAGTATCATTCCGTTACGGTTTGAGAGAATCGGTCGATCTCCGGCAAAAACTCCTTTATTCGTTTTTTTCGCCCGTGGGACCGGAAATCATTTTTTGAATACGCTCGGGCAGGGGGCCGTCGGATACGATGCCGTCGATCTGATCCACCGATCCCATGTTGTAGAAATAGGTTTTCCCGAATTTACTGGAATCGCAGAGCAGGATCTTCTTCTTGCAGACCGAAAACATGGCCTTGCGCAGATCCGCTTCTTCCACCGCCCGGTCGGTCATCATCCCTTCGTCGGATAGACCGTGACAGGAGAAGAACAGCACGTCTGCATTGATGTTTTTCACGAATTCCGCTGCCAGATCTCCCACGTAGGAGTAGGAATGGATGCGCATCTGTCCTCCGGTGCAGAAGGTCCGGATATTGGCTTCCGCCAGAGCGACCGCCGTTTTTGCTCCGCTGGTGATGACGATCAGGTCCTTGTATTTTGCAAGATAGGGCACCAGATGATAGGCCGAGGTGGAGCCGTCCAGCATGATCACCATGCCGTCCCGGACGTATCCCGCCGCTTTTTTCCCGATCTCGGTCTTGACCAGCGACCGCTCGTTTTCCCGCAAAAGAAAGGGGATCTCCCGGTCGGCCGCCCCTTCGTTCAGAATGGCGCCGCCGTATTTTTTCGTGATCAGCCCTTTCTTTTCCAGCTCCGTCAGATCCCGCCGCACGGTGGGCTCGCTGACGTAAAGGGTTTTTGCCAGAAGGGCTACCGTCACCTCCGGGGTCTTTTCCAGTTCTTCCAGGATGCGCCGCTGGCGTTCTTCGATAAGCATACGAGTCTCCTTTCGATTCTTCCGAAGGGTGGGATTGACATTTTCGGAAAAATATGTTTTAATATAGTCGTGAGTATTTCTTTTGAAAGATAAATTTTCAACGAACGCGGAGGTTTTTATGTTGCAGACCGTTTTGCCGACTCCTAAAAAGGGGATTGAGGAGCAGGTGTGGGTTTCCTTCCCCGCCCGGATCCGTTGGGATGCTGATTTTGAGGCTCAGGCCGGGGTTTTCCGGTCGTCGGCGGAAAGGTTGCTTGGTCTTTCGCCGATTCCGGGAGAGGGTGGCGTCGTTCTTACGTCGGATCCCACCCTGGAAGGGGAGAGCTACCGGGTCGAGGCGTCGGAGTCCGGGTTGGTTATTTCGGCGGGATGCCGTCAGGGGATCTGCTACGGGATGGCCACCGCCTTGCTGTGCCTCCAGGCGAAGAACGACGGCTTTTCGGTTCGGAAGCTGACGGTGGAGGACCGGCCGGATAAGGACTACCGGGGGCTGATGGTGGATCTGGCCAATTTCTGGCATCCCCTGCCAACCCTGTTCAAATACGTGGACGTATGCTTTCTTCTGAAGGTAAAATATCTTCATCTGCATTTCATCGACCGGGCGCGTTATACGCTCCCTTCCCGGGCCTTTCCGCAGATCGGCGGCGGCAAGGAGCAATATACCGAGGCTGAAATTGCGGCGCTGAACGAATACGCTCTGGACCGGGGAATCGTGATCATTCCGGAGCTGGAGGCTCCGGGACACGCCACCTCCATGACCCGGACCTATCCGGAGGTTTTTGCCAACCGTATTCCCGACGGCGTGGACGGCCGCGTGGAAACCGACGTGGGGGTTCTTTCCGCAGAAACCGTGGTTTGCCCCGGCCGGCAGGAATGTATGGACGGCATCTGCACCCTTCTCGACGAGATCTGCGCGCTCTTTCCTCATTCGCCCTATATTCATATCGGTGGGGACGAGGCCGCTTACCCCGCTTGGGATCATTGTCCCGACTGCCGCGCCTATATGCAGGCCCACGGGATTGCCGATTCTCACGAGCTTTACAGCGAATTCGTGGGGAGAGTGGCCCGGGCGGTGCTTGACCGGGGACGGACGCCCATCGTGTGGGAGGGCTTCCCCGAAAAGGGGGTCTGCCATATCCCGAAGGAGACGGTGGTCATTGCCTGGGAGAGTCTGTATCTTTTGGCACCCGATCTTCTCCGGCACGGGTTCAAGATCATCAACGGCTCCTGGAAGCCTTTGTATATCGTGGATAACCCCGCTCTCCGTTGGGGTCCGAAGGAAATCATGGATTGGGACGTGTATCAGCTGCAGAACTGGTGGGAGAAATCCGCCGCCTACCGGAATCCGGTCCGGGTAGAGCCCTCCGAGGAGGTCTTGGGCGCCCAGGTATCTTCCTGGGGCTGTACCTACGAGCAGGAGATCAGCCGGGTGGTGGAGTATCTCTGCGCCCTGACCGAGCGCACCTGGAATATCCCCCGACTCCACGACGAAACGGCCTTTAACGCCCGACTTCGGGCCACGGCCAGAAAGGTGTTTTTGCTGATTGCGGAGCGATGACGATTTGTGATCGATTCGTGATCAGTTTGTGATCATTTATAAAATTTCACGGCGACAGTTGACTTTTTCCGCCGGATATGGTTTAATAGAGGTACGAAAACATTATAATACAAAAAATCAATTTTGTCAACCGATCAAGGAGGATTTTCCGATGAAAACGAAAGCCGTCCGTCTTTACGGATCCATGGATCTCCGTCTGGAAGAGTTCGATCTGCCCGAGATCCAGCCCGACGAAGTGCTGCTGAAGGTGGTCTCCGACTCCCTTTGCGCATCCACCTATAAGGCCGTCAAGCAGGGCACTATGCATAAGCGGGTTCCCCCGGATATTGCCGAGAAGCCCATTATTATCGGACACGAAATGGCCGGTGAGATCATTGAGGTCGGCTCCGACCTGAAGGACCGGTGGAAGGTCGGTCAGAAGATCGTGATCCAGCCCGCTCTGAAGCTGGATTCCGGTTACGATCCCGGCTATTCCTATCAGTACATCGGCGGCTCCGCTACCTACGCCGTGGTTCCCAAGATCGTGCTTGAGCGCAATTGTATGATCCCCTACGACGGCGACGCCTTTTTCAAGGGATCTCTCGTCGAATCCCTCGCCTGCGTTTTCCGGGGCTATCTGGGATTCTACCATACCGATTATACCAACTACGTCCGTACCGACGGCGCCAAGGTGGGCGGCAGAATTGCCATTCTCGGCGGTGCCGGCCCCATGGGTCTGGGCGCCGTGGATCTGGCCTCCGGTTACGCCGGGGTTTCCCAGATCGTGGTCACCGACCTGAACGAAGACCGTCTTGCCTACGCCCGCAGCAAATGCACGCCCGAAGAAGCGGCCAAGCGGGGCACCGAGCTTCTTTATATCAACACCTCCGGCATGGAAGACCCCGTGGCGGAATTGCTGAAGATCTCCGACGGCGGCTTTGACGACGTTTTCGTTATGGTTCCCGTTCCCGCTCTGTTCACCATGGCGGAGCAGATCTGTCGGGAAGACGGCTGCGTCAACTTCTTTGCAGGCCCTCCCATTCACGATATGCAGGGCTCTCTGAACCTTTACCGGGTGCATTACGACGGGATTCACGTGGTGGGGACCGCCGGCAGTATTCCTCAGGATATGATCGACGTCATCGGGCTGATTGAGCAGAATAAGATCAATCCCGGCTCCCTCGTTTCCCATATCTGCGGCCTGAACGCCGTGATCGACACCATCAAGGCCATGGAAAAGCCCAGCGGCGCCAAGAAGGTCTGCTACACCCATCTTGACCTGCCTCTCATCGCCGTCGACGAGCTGGATCAGTGGGGCGAAAAGGATCCCATGTTCAAGGAGTTGGCCGCCATCGTCAAGCGGAACGACGGGCTTTGGTGCGCGGAAGCGGAAGCCTATCTTCTGGCCAACGCTCCCAAGATCTGAGGAGACGCCCTATGAATATCATTACCCTTACCCTGAACCCTGCCATCGACGTTCACTGTCACGCCCCCACCTTTTCTGCCTGCCACGAAAATCTCTGTACCGTCCGGGAACGGTCCATGGCCGGAAAGGGAGTCAATATCTCCCGGGCTCTGGGCTTCAACGGAGTTGACAGCCTTGCCTTCGTGGTGTTGGGGGAGGAGAACGGTGCTGCGTTCCGCCGGTCTCTCGAGGCTGACGGCATGAATCTTCTGTCGGTTACCGTTCCCGGTGCTATCCGGGAGAATATCACGATCCATTGCGACGACGCCGACGAGACCCGCATTTCCTTCGCCGGGTTCTCTGCCGACGATACGCTGCTGGATCGGGTCTACGACGAAATTGCGCCCCGGGTGAACGACGATTGCATCGTCACCTTCACGGGCTCCAATCCCAAAGGGCTTTCCATGTCCGCGGTCAAGGATTTCCTCCGCAACCTGCGGAAGCTGGGCGCGAGGATCGTCATCGATTCCCGCTCCTTTACCCTGGACGATCTGATCGAAATGAAGCCTTGGCTGATCAAGCCCAACCAGGAGGAGATCTCCGCCTATCTCGGCCGGGAGATCGAAACCGTTGAGCAGGTCGTCTCTGCCGCCCTGGATCTCCGGGAAAAGGGCATTGAGAACGTTATGATCAGCCTTGGGGCAAAGGGCGCTCTTCTGGTTTGCTCCGAAGGCGTGTTCGAGGCCGTTCCCCCCAAGGTGGAAGCCCTTTCCACCATCGGCGCCGGGGATTCCACCATTGCCGGATTCCTCTCTGCCGGCGGAAAATCCGCCGTGGAACGTCTCCGTACCGGCGTTGCCTTCGGGACCGCGGCCTGTTTGACCTCCGGCACCAAGCCTCCCCTTCCCGAAGACGTGAAGGCCGTTGCCGCCAAGGTCACCGTCAACGAACTGTAATATTCCGTAATCTGAGAAGAGATCTTTCCGAAAGGGGAGATCTCTTCCTTTTATCTTTGCAGAATGTAAAATTTTCATGAAAACGATTGTATTTTTCCCCGCTCTGTGTTATAATGGTGTCGAAAAAGCACGAACCCCGAAAGGAGCGTTGATTTGCCATGTCTTTGCGAGAATTTTTCGGTTTCGGCGGTTATACCCGCCCGGCGGAGGGGTATCTGTCCCCGCAGCATCTGATCTTCGTCACGTCTCTCGTGATCGTTATGATCGGTTGCGCCGTTTTCATCGGGCTTTGCAATCGGCGCCGAAGCGACCGGGAAAAGAACCTTCCCCTGATTTTTTCCGCTTTTCTCATCGACGGGCTGGAGCTATTCAAGATCGTCCTGCTCTGCTTCCGTCACGAAGATCCCCTTCATTGGATCTACGAGCTGCCCCTGTTTCTGTGCAGTATTCAGCTCATTGCCATTCCTATGGCCGCCTTCTGCAAGGGACGGCTGAAGGAGGCCTCCATCGATTTCGTGGCCATTTTCGGGATCCTCGGGGCGATTATGGGAACTTATTTTGCCGGGAATAACTACGCCGTCTATCCCGTATTTTCCTTCGATAACGTGGTCTCCGGTCTGACGCATTGCATCTCCGGCTTTGCGGCGCTTTATCTTCTGATCTCCGGCCTTGCGGGTATGAAGCCCCGGAATATTCCCATCACCGCCGGGATCCTGTCCGGGTTCTGCGTCTGCGCTTACGCTGCAAATCTTCTCGTGGATTATAACTACATGTTTCTCATGCGGGGAGACGGAACGCCCTACGATATCGTTTTTAATCTCCTGAAGGGAAATCCCGTTTTGTATCCCCTCGCCGTGGTTCTTCTGTTTTTTATCTATATCGCGGCGTATTACGGTGTTTTCCACCTCGTCCGTTCCCGAAAAAAATAAGAAACTGCGAAAAAACTCCCCTGCGGCACCGGTGCGGCAGGGGAGATTCTTTTATTTGTTTTTATATTCGTTCACGACCTGAGCGATGCGGTTGTAATCGTTTGTCAGAATCGTATCGATGCCCATCTCCAGGAATTTGCGGGCTTCGTCGGGATCGTCGGACCAGAATACGTTGCAGATGATGCCGTTCTCATGGGCCTTGTCGATCATGGCCTGATTGAAATAGGGCTTAAACAACTGTACCTTCTTACATCCGTAACGGATGGCACGCTCCACGATCTCCCATTTTTCATCTCCGCCGCCGCAGCAACGGCAGATATCGGGATAAAGGGTCTGCAGCTGTGCCTGTACGAAATTGTTCCCGGACATAAAATATACGTGTCTGCGGCAATCGTATTTGTCGATCAGATCCACGATCTTCTGCAGCGCCGCCGGATCGAATTCCACCTGATTGTTCACCGTTTTCAGATGAATGTTCATAACGCAGTGCCCGGCCAGCTTCTTCAGGATCTCTTCGAATTTCAGGATCTTCAATCCCTTGAATTCTTCGCCCCGCTTGATGCCGAAATCGTACGGAAGCAGCTCCTCGTAGGTATGCTCGTAGACCTTGCCTGTGCCGGTGGAGACCCGGTCCAGCTTGGAATCGTGGGTGGAGACGATCTCTCCGTCCTTGGTGGTCCAGAGGTCGAATTCGATCTCCTCCGCGCCCATGGCCACCGCAGACCCGAAGGCGGGCATGCTGTTCTCCGGCGCTACGGAATTAAAGCCCCGGTGAGCGCAGGTGCGGGGGTATTCCATGATCTCGTCGTACCGGGCGATGGCAGAGCCTGCATTGCGATATTTCCAGGGTCTGCGGCCCTTTTCCGCGTATTCCCAATGGGCGGAAGGGGGATTGCCGTAGCCGGCGGGCTTGTAGAATTTTTCCGTTACGTCCACTTCTGCCGTGGCAATGCCTACCGCACTCTTCATGTTGAGCAGAACCTTTCCTTCGGGAGAGACGATCATACTGCCGCCGTCGATCTCGGAAGTCTCGTCCATGGAGACCGAAGAGCGGAAAAGCCATGCGTTGGTATTGTAGCAAAGGAATTTTCCCATCGTTTCCAGCGCATCGTGGCTGTCACTGCGCTGATGAGAGCAACCGATGATCACGTCGGGACGGAACCGGGCGAGCTGGGGGAAATTCTCGTAAAAATAGAAATCGTAGCAGACCAGAAAGGCGAACCGGATGCCCTCGATCTCCACGATGGCCGGGGTCTCGTGCTCAAAGGAATATCCGCTGTCCAGCTTCAGCTTGCTCACCTCGCCGGGCGTCAGATGCTGCTTGTAGTATTCCCCGACGGTCTCTCCGTTCCGGTCCAGGGCGTAGGTGGTATTCCGCACCCCCGTCTCTCCGAAGGAGCGGGCGTTGAAAAAGACGATGGCGTGACAGCGCTTGGCCAGCTCCTTTGCCTTTTTCAGCATAATTTCATTGTATTTTTCGGTAGAAGCCTCGCTCTGCTCCTTTGTTTTTGCCAGCGACGGCACGTCGCAGGACTCGGGCAGGACGATGACGTCCATACTGTCGTCGCATTGATCCATCAGCTCCAGCTGCTTGTCGAAGCAGACCTGGGACTGCTCGTAATCTCCCGAATAAGGGGGCTGAATGAGACAAATCTTCATGATTTTTTCTCCTTTTCGATCGTAATTCCGTTATCTTGTTATCCTTTGCCGATCCGTCAATTCTTTTTGCGATCGGTGTCTTCTTTTTGTGCCTCGCTTCGCCCCTTCCGGTAATGACCGGGGGAGACTCCGTAATGCCGCCGAAAGGTCTTGATGAAATAACTCAGATCGTTAAATCCGCTTTCCAGCGCCACGTCGGTAATGGATTTGTCTTCTTCCTTCAGCGACTCCGCCGCCCGTTCGATGCGGTAATCGTTGAGGTACTGTACCGGGGTTTCTCCCGTTACGTTCTTGAAATACTCGCCGAAATATTTTTCGCTTAAGCCTGCGGCCGCTGCCATCTCCCGCAGGGTGATGGGCTCCCGGAAATGCTCCTGCAGATACAGCACCGCCTGCTCGAAGGGGATCAGCCGGGGCTTTCGGCGGGGAAGACCCGACACCGGCTCCGGCGGGTCGGTCAGCCATCGGGCTACGAGGCCGTAAAGTCCGCTCAGCGCCTGGGCTTCGAAGCCGAAGCCCGGATTCCGCAGGGCATCCATGCATTGATCCAGCTCTGCGGAGCAGGACATGACTGCCGGCGCAGAAAGGATCCGCTTGATCCCCTCATAGCAGGGACCCTTTGTAATTCCGAGAATCGCTCTCCGGTCAAAGACCACGCATTCGTAGTGGCAATCCTTCGGGATTCCGCTGTGCACCGTTCCCGGCGGAATCAGTACGAATTGTCCCGCCTGAACCGTTACCGCAGTTCCGTCCAGTGACAGCGACAGCGTTCCCTGCCGCACCGCCAGCAGCTCGGTTTCCGGGTGCCAATGATGCATCATCTGATAACGGGGATGCCCGCTGGCAACGGAATAAAAGGCCATGGGAAACTGATCCGTGGTGTGAGATACGTTTTCCCGGCAGAAATGAAATATCATCCCAAATCCTCCCCGATTCCGGAAAAAGTTTCGCCGGAACCGCAAATAAAGTGTCCTTTTTGAAAAAAAACCGGATATCGTTATACTTTATCCTTATTATAATACAAGACAAACCTTTTGTCAAGGTGTATAATAGAAATATAAGACATATTTTTTTGGAGGTATTCGTTATGGCAAAAAACAGATACGTAGGTTCTTACCCCGTTATCGGCATCCGGCCCACCATTGACGGTCGTCGCGGTCCGCTGAAGGTCCGGGAGTCTTTGGAAGATCAGACGATGGCTATGGCCAACGCCGCAAAGAAGCTTTTTGAGGAAAATTTGTGCTACTCCAACGGTGAGCCCGTCAAGGTGATCATTGCCGATACCACCATCGGCCGCGTGGCCGAGGCTGCCGCCTGCGCCGATAAGTTTCGCAAGGCCGGCGTTGATATTACGTTGACCGTCACCCCTTGTTGGTGCTACGGCTCGGAGACCATGGATATGGATCCCAATACCGTCAAGGGGGTCTGGGGCTTTAACGGAACCGAGCGCCCCGGCGCCGTTTATCTGGCCTCCGTGCTGGCCTCCCACGCCCAGAAGGGGCTTCCCGCCTTCGGTATTTACGGCCACGACGTTCAGAATCTGGACGAGGTCACGCAGATTCCCGACGACGTCCGGGAAAAGCTTCTCCGCTTTGGCCGCGCCGCCGTTGCGGTTGCCACGATGCGGGGCAAGTCCTATTTGCAGATTGGCTCTATCTGCATGGGCATCGGCGGTTCTATCATTGATTCCGATTTTATCGAAAGCTACCTGGGAATGCGGGTGGAATCCGTGGACGAGGTGGAGATCATTCGCCGGATGTCCGAGGGGATCTACGACGCCGAGGAGGTTGCGCGCCTGAAGGCATGGATGGAGACTCATTGCAAAGAGGGCTGGGACAAGAACCCCGAATTCGTCCGCACCTCTGACGAGAAAAAGGCCGAGCAATGGGATTTCCTTGCAAAGATGTATTGTATCATCAAGGATCTGTTCAACGGGAATCCCAACCTTCCCGAAGGGCGTGAAGAGGAAATGGTGGGGCATAACGCCATCGCCGGCGGCTTCCAGGGACAGAGACAGTGGACTGACTTTTATCCCAACTGCGATTTCCCCGAGGCCCTTCTGAACTCCACCTTCGATCATGACGGTGCCCGTGAACCCTATATTCTCGCTACCGAAAACGACGTTCTCAACGGTCTCGGAATGCTGTTTATGAAATTGCTGACCAATCGGGCCCAGATGTTCTCCGACGTGCGCACCTATTGGTCTCCCGAGGCCTGTGAGCGGGCTTCCGGATACCGCGTCAGCGGAAAGGCTCTGGAAAACGGAGGCTTTATCCATCTGATCAATTCCGGTGCCACCGCGCTGGACGCCTGCGGCGAATGCGTGGACGAGAACGGAACCCACCTGATGAAGAAATGGTGGGAGGTCACCGACGCTGATATCGAGGCCATGACCGCGGCCACCACTTGGCCTGCGGCGGATAACGGATATTTCCGGGGCGGCGGATTCTCCTCCAGCTTTACCACCCGCGCCGAAATGCCCGCCACGATGATCCGTCTGAATCTGGTCAAAGGGTTAGGCCCCGTTCTGCAGATCGCCGAGGGCTGGACCGTTCAGCTGCCCGACGACGTGACCAAGACCCTGATGATGCGTACCGATCCCACCTGGCCCTGCACCTGGTTCACGCCTCGCTGTGACGGCAAGGAAGGCTCTCCCTTCTGCACCGCCTACGACGTGATGAACAACTGGGGCGCCAATCACGGTGCCATTTCCTACGGTCATATCGGCGCCGATCTGATCACCATGTGCTCTATGCTCCGCATCCCCGTCTGTCTGCACAACGTGCCCGAATCCGAAATCTTCCGTCCCGCCGCCTGGAACGCCTTCGGCATGGATAAGGAAGGCCAGGATTACCGCGCCTGCCAGACCTACGGTCCTCTTTATAAATAATAAGTACGGAAGAAGGTGCGGTTCGACATGAGTGATTTTACTTACCAGTTCGGTGATACCTCCGTCCCCCACGAAACCTACGAATGGGATCGGACGTGGATCGAGCATACCGAAAATAAGACGCTTCCCCGGGTATTTTATATTGGAGATTCCATCTCCTGGGGGATTCGGCCCGAAATGCAGAAGCAGGTATCGTCCGAATTCCTGATCGACGCCGTCGCTTCCTCGAAGGGATTGGATAACCCCTTCCTTCTGCCGACGCTGGATCTCTTTTTTCAACAGGTTAAAAAGCCCGATCTTCTGATCGTCAACAACGGCCTTCACGGCTGGCATCTGTCCGACGATGCCGAATACCCCCGGTTGCTGGAGAAGTTCCTTCTGGCCTTGCGGGAACGGCTGCAGATCCCCGTGGCGGTGGTGCTGACCACACGGGTAGCGGACGCCGGCCGCAACGAACGGGTCAAGGCCCGGAATGCCGCCGCCGTTGCCGTGGCAAAAAAGATCGGATCTCCCGTCGTCGATCTTTATACTCCGTCGGAGACCTACGCCGGTCTTCAGACCGGAGACGGCGTTCATTATTCCGCAGAGGGGTATCAGCGCCTGGCCGAGGGCATGGCCGAGGCCGTCCGGACGCTTCTGAAATGAAATTATACTCCGCATTTCTTCGGATTTGCGGAGTATTTTTTCATTTTGCGGAGTGTTTTGATCGTAAATCGAAACAATCTGTGAAATAAACGAAAGAAAACTTGAAAAAAAATCCCAAATATGATAGACTGAAAGCAATAAGTATTCTGCCCGGTGGAAGCTTCGCAGAGATTTTTCCGGGAGAAATCATTTGAATCGGAGGATTTTATATGAAAATCAAATTCCTTGCCCTTGCTATGATTCTTGCGCTGGCTCTTTGTGCCTTCCCCCTCATGACCGCCGCTGCCAACGACGTTGCGGATTATACCGCCGTGGACTCCGCTCTTGCGAAGGTCGCCGCCATGAACCCCGACCATTATTACGATTTCTCCAAGGTTGACGCCGCCGTCAAGAAGGTCGTTCGCGAAAAGCCCGCTTCCGAGCAGGCCGCCGTCGATTTCATGGCCATCAATATCGAATCCGCCATCGGATTTTTGGATATGAAGCCCGCCGACTATACTGCCGTTGACGCCGCCGTCGCCGCCGCCGAAAAGCTTGACAAGACTTCCTATAAGGATTTCTCCGCCGTTGAAGCCGCCATCGAGGCCGTCCAGACCGGAAAGAAGATCAACGAGCAGGCCGCCGTTGACGCTATGGCTCAGGCCATCAACGATGCCGTCGCCGGTCTCGAATCCATTAACCCCGCCACTTCCGACGTTGCCGTCGCTCTCGTGGCCGTTGCCGCCGTTGCTTCCGTTGCCGTCGCGTTCTGCGTCGCCAAGAAGCGCGAAGCCTGATTTTTTCAAGCAATTCAACGCGCCCCGGACGATTTGTCCGGGGTGTTTTTTTGCCCAAAAAAAGCGCTCCTCTTTCGTGCAGAGGAGCGCTTTGTATCCGGTAAATTTATCGCAGAGGTATAGACTCTACGATATGTATTTTACCACATATTTGCTTGAAATGCAACATTTTTTCGGGGCTAGATGCAAAATTTAACAGAAAATTTGAATTTTCCCCAATCCGGACGGGGTGGAAACCTCTGTTTTTGAGTGGTTTTTTACTTTTGCGCCGTCACTCTTGCCGTCGGAATTTGTCGGCGTTTCTCTGTGATACAGGCGCCGCTATCCTACTATCGCCGTCAAAATGCGCCGTCCGTGGGGGAATGGGGCGTTGCGGTTACAGCGTTTTTCACGGATTCTATACCTCTGCGAAAAAATTCTATTCATTTCATTAGGAGGAAAACCAAATGCGTAACCACACCAAAAAAGCATTGGTACTCAGCGTTCTTTCGTTGGTTCTCTGCGTATCTATGCTGGTCGGCACCACCTTTGCGTGGTTCACCGACTCTGTCACCACCGGTGTCAACGTCATTAAATCCGGCACCCTGGACATCGATTTGGAATATTCCAAGACGATGGCTGACGGCAGCTGGAAAGATGCCGCTGGCGCCACCGACGTTCTCAATCCCAACGCTCTTTGGGAACCCGGT
>JAZPXN010000086.1:0-25576 GCA_045543655.1 Eubacteriales bacterium | reverse complement strand
TTCTCCCACCTTCTTCCGCTTCCGCAAAAAGATCTGACGGGGATCTCTTTCCCGGTCAATCCTACTGGGAGATTTTAAAAAGTATCATTTGCGCCCACGGAACCCCATCCGTCACGGCGGCCGGACACGCCGCGCCACCTTCCCCCTCCCTGGCGCTCCGGAGCAGGCAGTGTTTTAGCGCATCGCTCTTTGAGTTTGTGCATTATCTTTTGAAAAACTTAAAAAAGTATCATTTGCACCAACGGAACCCCATCCGTCACGGCGGCCGGACACGCCGTGCCACCTTCCCCCTCGCTGGCGCTCCGGAGAAGGCAGGGTTTTAGCGCATCGCCCTTTGGGGTTGTGCATTGTGTTTTGAAAAACTTAAAAAGTAACATTTGCGCCCACGGAACCCCATCCGTCACGGCGGCCGGACACGCCGTGCCACCTTCCCCCTCGCTGGCGCTCCGGAGAAGGCAGGGTTTTAGTGCATCGCTCTTTGAGTTTGTGCACTATCTTTTGAAAACTTAAAAAGTAACATTTGCGCCGGAACAACCCTTCCACCACTTCGTGGTCCCCCTCCCCTTACACAGGGGAGTTCGATGCGGGGGCGCATTGACTTTTCGGGTAGTATTTTTCCTTGTGAAAGTTTTTAATAGTAACTGAATGGCGGTCAATCCCTTCCACCGCAAGCGGTCCCCCTCCCCTTGCTAAGGGGAGGCAAGGGTTACGCGCCGCCTTCTTTTTGTATTTCTATCCGAGAGAAGCTCTCGAATCGTGCGCCTTAAAAAACGATGCGCTCCATTGCACCTTCCCCTATGGTAGGGGAAGGGGGACCGACCGCAACGCGGTTGGTGGTGGGGGTAAGAAGCGTTTCTTTAAAGTAAAATCTTATTTCGGACGATGCGCCCTCATTGCACCTTCCCCTATGGTAGGGGAAGGGGGACCGACGCCGCAGGCGTTGGTGGTGGGGGTAAGAAGCGTCTCTTTAAAGTAAAATCTTATTTCGGACGATGCGCCCTCATTGCACCTTCCCCTATGGTAGGGCAAAAAGTGAGACCCGAAAAATTCAAGCCAACGGCGCAGGATTTTTCGATGGTCGACACTTATGCCGTAGCTGGGGGACCGACGCCGCAGGCGTTGGTGGTGGGGGTAAGAAGTTCCTCTCCAAAGTCAGATTTTATTCAGAACAATGCACCCGCAATGCATCCTCCTCCTCCCTCCACGGGGGAGGGATTTTTTTGCCGTCGGGGCGGATTTTGGGGGACTGCGTTTTTTTTATGTGCAATTTTTGCGCCGTCCCATACCAAAAGTAGGGGGACAAAAGGAAAAAAATAAGGTAAAATAGAGTTGTAAGAATTTATTCCGTATCAGGAGGCGTATTTATATGAGCAAGAAACTCCGTATTCTCACCCTGATTTTGATTTCGTCCCTTTTGCTTGGGCTGGCGGTGGCCTTTTCGGCTTCCGCCTCTGCCGCCACGAAGATCTCGGAAGTGGCCGTCACCGGAATCGATCTCCCCGTGAGGGGGGCCCGCCCCGACACCACCGCCTCGGTCGACAACGCAGGTGCGAGGGTCGATTCCATCGATTGGTACGACGAGACGTCGGGCAAATACCTGGAAAACAACGACACCTTCGTGGAAGGACATCGCTATACCGCCCAGATTTGGGTGGAGGCCAAGAGCAATTACGAATTCGCCTGTGCCAACGATAACACCCCCACCGTGAAGGCGACCGTTTTCGGGGTGGAGGCAAAGGTGACGAAGGCCTACGAATACAAGGCCTGGGCTATGGTGGTGGCAAACTTTACCTTCCCCGAGGTCCCCAAGGTGGCCTGGGTGCGCACCGTTGACGTGTCCGTCACGACCCCCGAAGCCGGCCAGCCTTTGAGTTACGCCAAATGCACCCGGAACGGCTACGATACCCACAATATTTTCGGGGAGTCCAACGCCAGCTACAACGCCGTCACTAAAAACGGCATCAGTTGGCAGATCAAGAATCCTTCCTCTCAGGATCTTTACCACGCTGACAATCCGAAGGCCGTGGCTGGGTACTCCTATAAAGTAGTGCTCGACATGGTTGCCCAATACGGATACGCCTTTGCCCCCGACGCGGTCTACAAGGTCAACGGGAATCCCGCCGATGGGAACCTGAATTACGGCGGTGGCGTGGCCCGTGTTTCCTACGTATTCCCCCCGACGAAGAGCACCATTTATCGTATTGACCTGGAGATCCCCGCCCCCAAGGCCGACGAGTTGCCTCAATATCCCGTCCTTTCCGGCACCGGCTATATTCATACCGACGCCTCCTCCGATACCACCGTCAACGGCATTACGTATATTGCCAACGGCAATAAGCTGAGCAAATTCGGAACCTTTGCCGCCGATACGAAATATACCGTTGCCATCGAGCTGAAGGTTCTGGAGCATTATCAGCTTCATCCCCAGTGCAATCTCTACGTTAACGGAACGCCCGCCACCGCCGTGGGACCCGAAGACGACGGCATCTTTACGGTGCTTGCCGATTTTACCACCGGCGCTTCGCCGGTCCATAATCATACCCCCTCCGGTTGGATTTCCGACGGGCGGGATCATTACAGAGTCTGCACCGATCCCAACTGCCGTCAGGAGATCCCCGGCACCCGCTCCGCCCATACCGGCGGCACCGCCACCTGCATGGCCAAGGCGAAATGCGCTCTTTGCGGCGTGATTTACGGAGAATATGCTCCCCACGCCTGGAGTGCCGACTGGAATTTCAGCGATAAGACCGGCCACGCCCACACCTGCACCACCCCCGGCTGTTCTGCCCGGGATACGGTCGTGCCCCATGCCGAAGGCCCCACCGGCACCCCCGATACGGCGGCGGTCTGCGGCGGATGCGGTTATATTATCCGTCCGGCGGCCAATCATACCCACTCCCTGAAAAAGGTAGCCGAAAGGGCTCCGACCTGCATCGAGCCGGGCACCAAGGAATATTACGCCTGCTCCGGCTGCTCCGAGCTGTTTAAAGACGATAAGGCCTCCGCTTCCTACGCCTCTGCCGACGAGCTGACTCTGGCGCCCAAGGGGCACAGCCTCTCCGAATGGGCGTCCGACGGGGATTTCCATTGGCGCACCTGCACCGTCTGCAACGAGCTTCTCGATGAAACCAAGTTGCATCACGGCGACGGGGACGGCGACGGAAAATGCGATACCTGCGCCTACGTTGCCGCCGAAGGAACTCTGCCTCCCGTCCTTTCCGGAGATTCTACCGACGGCACCTCCGGAGATTCCACCGACGGCACCTCCGGCAATCCCTCCGGAGATCTGCCCGGCGACGCCTCCGATTCCGACGAAAGCCGCGGCAGTGACGGCGAGAAGGGCGGCAACGGCGCTTCCGCTTTGCTTTTCATCCTTCTGCCCGTCGCGGGCGGCGCTCTTATCCTGATTGCGGCGGCGATCGTCGTCGTAATCCTCCTCAAAAAGAAGAAGGCGAAAGAATCCGACGCTCCTGCCGAGGAAGCGCCGGAATCCGAAAAATAATGGATCCTTGCCCCCTTTCCCGCCCGGAATACGGACGAATACTCCTTTCCGGGCGGGTTTTTCCTTTCGAAACGGAAAAATCCGCCCTTCCCCCTTGACAAACGGGAAAAAGTGTGTTATAATACAGAAAATTGAATAAACCAAACCGATGATTGAGAAGAGTACCCTTTCCGGAAGCTCAAAGAGAGCCGCAGGCGGTGTGATTGCGGCAGGGGAAGGTCTGGGGAATGGACTCATGAGGGCGGAGCGAACGGAGCGATCTCAGTAGTGGCCGCCGGGAACCGCGCCCGTAAAAAGGCGGAGCATATGATGGTATGCGCAGAGATGGAAGATGCGTCCGTATCTTTTTTCTTCGTTATTTTCGCTTCCAAGGTATGCTTGGAAGTTTTTTATTTTTTGGGAGAGATTTCTATGTCCGTCCTGTTTACCCTTCGATGGTGACCCCGTCCGGAGAAAAAGAACAAGAATTGCATGAATGAGAATAAAGGAGAACGGTTATGATCTATAACGGTATTGATTTCGACACTTATTTTAAGCATTATCCCGACGATAAGGGATATTTCGGCCCCTACGGCGGCGCCTATATCCCCGACAATCTCAAAAAGGCTATGGAGGAGATCGACGAGGCCTATCAGACCATCGCGCAGTCCCGTCAGTTTATCAGCGAATTGCGCCGCATCCGCAAGGAATTTCAGGGCCGTCCCACCCCCGTGTCTCACCTGGAACGGCTGAGCAATAAGCTGGGGAACGTTCAGCTGTACGTCAAGCGGGAGGATCTGAACCACACCGGCGCCCACAAGCTGAATCATTGTATGGGGGAAGCCCTTCTGGCCAAATATATGGGCAAAAAGAAGGTGATCGCCGAGACCGGTGCCGGTCAGCACGGGGTTGCCCTTGCCACCGCCGCTGCCTATTTCGGCCTGGAATGCGATATTTATATGGGCACCGTGGACATCAAAAAGCAGGCGCCCAACGTAGCCCGCATGAAGATTCTCGGCGCAAACGTGGTGGAGGTCACCCACGGCCTTCAGACTCTGAAGGAAGCGGTGGACGCCGCCTTCGACGCCTATTCCAGAGAATATAAAGATTGTATCTATTGCATCGGCTCCGTCGTGGGCCCCCATCCCTTCCCCATGATGGTGCGGGATTTCCAGAGCGTGGTGGGCATCGAGGCTCGGGAGCAGTTCACCGAAATGACCGGCCATCTGCCCGACGCCGTCGTCGCCTGCGTGGGCGGCGGCTCCAACTCTGCCGGCTTTTTCGCCGGATTTTTGAACGATCCCGTGGATATTTACGGAGTCGAGCCTCTCGGACGGGGTCCCAAGCTGGGGGACCACGCCGCCTCTTTGCAGTACGGCACCGAGGGGATCATGCACGGCTTCAAATCCTTGATGCTGAAGGATGAAAACGGCGATCCCGCTCCCGTTTATTCCGTGTCCAGCGGTCTGGACTATCCCTCCTCCGGCCCCGAACACGCCTTCCTGCACGATCTTGGTCGGGTCAAATACGACGTGATCAACGACGAGGATTCCATCGACGCCTTCTTTGAGCTTTCCCGGATGGAAGGCATCATCCCCGCCCTCGAATCGGCCCACGCCGTGGCCTACGGCATCAAGCTTGCCAAGGAAATGGGCAAGGGCTCCGTGCTGATCAACCTTTCCGGCCGGGGTGACAAGGACATGGATTACGTCATCGAAAAATACGGCATCCGCTGAGAAGCGAAAAACGGTTGCAGACCGTTTACACTTTGGCTTCTCCGCTCTCTCGCGTACCTTTGTACGCGTCGTTCCCGGTCGAAGCCAATCTGCTTTCGTTTTTCGCTTCTCAGAAATGCGCGGCAGGTGGGTTGCAGACCGTTGACACTTTGACTTCTCCGCTCTCTCGCGTACCTTTGTACGCGTCGTTCCCGATCGAAGCCAATCTGCTTTCGTTTTTCGCTTCTCAGAAATGCGCGGAAAGTAGGTTGCAGACCGTTTACACTTTGGCTTCTCCGCTCTCTCGCGTACCTTTGTACGCGTCGTTCCCGGTCGAAGCCAATCTGCTTTCGTTTTTCGCTTCTCAGAAATGCGCGGCAGGCGGGTTGCAGACCGTTTACCCTTTGACTTCTCCGCGCTCTCGCGTACCGTATCATTGAACAATACGAAATCATCATAGCAACGAAAAGAACAGCGCAGTTTTGCGCTGTTCTTCCCATAAGGAGGTGGGGAAATGAAATACAAAGCGCTCCGTTCGGATATCAGCCGCAGCGGGCCGAAATTTTACTATGCCGGCGAGCCCGGGCCGAAGATGGAGCGGCTGGCGAAAATGCTCTTCGAAATGGATCGGGACAGCGTTTTGTGGTACGGGCGGCCCGAGGGAGATTACGTTCTCGGCCGGATGGACGGCGTTTTTTTGCCCGTCACCCGTGCCCTTCTCACCAAGGACGGTCCCGTAATGGCAGAGGATATTCCCTACGCTCTGAAAAACGGGATTCCCGTCGTTCCCATTCTGCAGGAGCCGGGGCTGGAGAAATTATACGCCCGGGTGTTCGGCGATCTGCAATATCTCTCCGACGTGGACGACGATCTGACCGCCCTGTCGCTGGCCGAAAAGATCCGCCGGAATTTCATGCGCCTTTCCGGGGAAGACCCCTTTAACGGCTCGGTTTTCGTCAGCTACCGGAAAAAAGACCGTGCCCATATCCTCCCCTTGCAGAAGGCCGTTCACGACGTTCCCGTTTTCCGGGATTTTCCCCTGTGGTACGACGAATATCTGACCCCCGGGGAGAATTTCAACGATTCCATCCGGACGGCGCTGGAGGGGAGCGATCTCTGTATCCTGCTGGTAACGCCCCATCTTTTGGAGCCGGGCAATTTCGTTCTGACCGAGGAATATCCCATGATCCGGCGGTTGCGCAAGCCCGTGCTGGCCGTGGAGGCCGTCCCTACCGACCGTGAGGCCCTGAAGGCGGCGTATCCCGGGCTTCCCGAGATCGTTTCGCTGTCCGACGGCGCCGGGATGGGCGCGGCCCTTTACGCCGTGGCCGGAGGGTTGGATTTTTCCTCCTTCCCCACCCACGCGGAGCATGAATATCGGGTGGGAATGGCCTATTTTACCGGCTACCGGGTGGAGCGAGATCTGCCCCGGGCTCTCCGGATTCTCAGCGGCGCCGCCCGTCGGGGATGCTATCCTGCCGCCGCCGCGCTTTGTGATTTTTATCGGGACGGAACCGTTCCGGAATCGACCCCCGGCGAAGGCCTGGCGTGGGCAAAATCGGTGTTGGATCTGGCCCGGGAGCAGGGACGGCCGGGAGATCTGTCCGAATCCCTTCTTCGGTGCGCCGAATTAAGCGTCGAGGCCGGCAAATACGCCGAAGCCATCGGATATTATCGGGAATACGCCGACGGCCGGAAGGATTTTGGGGAAAAATATACCAAAGAAGATACGGATCTTTGCCTTCGCATTGCCCGTTGCGCCCTTTTGGGGGGCGATCCTGCGGGGGCGGGGGAGTTGATCGGATACGGGCGAAGCCTTGTAAAAAGCTCCGGAAAAGAATATACGGAGTGCGACTATCTGCTTTCTGCGGCGGAGACCCTGGTGGATACGGGCTTTGCCGAGGCCGCCCTGCCTTATCTGGAGGATGCGGGCGCCTATCTGCGCGACAAGCCCCTCCGGCACGGGATCTTCAACCGTCTGTACGCCCGGAAGCTGGCGGGAGACGGCCGGGTCGCTTTGCACCGGGGCGAGGAAGAGCGGGGGCGGAGGCTTCTGGACGAGGCCTTCCTTCGCCGGAAGGATCTTTGGGATGAATTTGCCTACAGGGACGACCGGGAGGCGCTCTCCGGTCTTTGTGACGAGCTTTTTCCTCTCTACGCCGAGTGGGGGCGGATTCTCGTGGAAGAGGGGGATCGGGCGGCGGCCGCCAAGGCCTTCGACCGTGCCTTCCGCATCGTTTCCCATTGCGCCGGGATGGAACGGACGTCGGAGCGGCTGGCGGATATGATCCGGTGCAATCTCCTGCGGGCGGCGGTGGCGAACAAGGATCTCGCCCGGGAGATTCTGACCCGCTCTCTGCGGGCGGCGGAGCAATTGGCGGCCACAGAGCCGGGGGAGAAGGCCTACGGAGATCTTCTGGCGCTGGTGAAGGCGTCTTTCCGGGATATGGAAGGATGATCCAAAAAAACCTTGATATTATCGCATTTTTAATCCCTCTACCGTGAGTAGAATCCACGGTAGAGGGATTTTTTTGACCCTCTACGGGCGTGACCCCGGAGGGGAGGGCGTTTTTTTCGGAGAGTAGGTTGATTTTTTCGGAGCGCCGGGGTATAATGATACGGCAAACGAAATACGTCGCAACGACACACCCATCGGAAAGGAAGCAATTATGACGAGAACCAAGCTTTGCGATCGCATTCTTCCGGATTACACCCGGGGCGAAGAGATTTTTAATATGGTGTCCCACATCGTGGGCGGAGGCTTCGGCGTTATCGCCCTGGCGCTGTCCGTAGTGACGGCGGCCTTGAAGGGGAGCGCCTGGGGCGTGGTCTCCTGCGCCGTCTACGGCGGCACGATGATTCTTCTTTATACCATGTCCAGCGTTTACCACGGCTTGAAAAAGGAAATGCCCAAAAAGGTCATGCAGGTGCTGGATCACTGCACGATCTATTTCCTTATTGCCGGAACCTATACCCCCATTCTCCTTTGCGGCATCCGGAAAGCGTCTCCCTTTGCCGCATGGGGGTTGTTTGCCTTGGTTTGGGGCTTTGCGGTGCTTGGCACGGTCTTCACGGCCATTGATCTGAAGAAATACGGCAAATTCGCCATGGCCTGCTATATCGGTATGGGCTGGTGCGTGCTTCTTGCCGTCAAGCCTACCCTGGCGGCGGTCCCCCTCCCCGGCCTTGGGTGGCTGTTGGCCGGCGGTATCGCCTATACGGTGGGGGCGGTCTTTTACGGATTCGGTAAAAAATGCCGGTATATCCATTCGGTCTTTCATATTTTCGTGGTATTGGGCAGTATTCTGCAGTTTATCTGCATTCTCTTTTACGTGATCTGAGGAGGATTTTATGATGATGCGCGTCGGCTATACCCTTTTCTGTCTCTCCGTCGGCACGGCCTACGGGATTCTGTTCTGGTGCCGGAAAATTTTCCGCAAGGGTTGATTTTTTTGGATCTTGCCGTTCCGGAATTCAACCGAATAAAAAAAAGACGCCGCAGGCAGTCGCCGTCGGGGCAGACTGCTCCTTGCGGAGGTCTTTTTGATACTTAGAACGAGGTAAAAATCATGAAAAACGT
Organism: Eubacteriales bacterium; assembly: GCA_045543655.1. GTDB lineage: Bacteria > Bacillota > Clostridia > Oscillospirales > UBA644 > RGIG995. The sequence continues at coordinate 16,800 of JAZPXN010000086.1, read as the reverse complement.
GAAAATCGTGGCAGATTCTGCCGCAAATACGATCGCATTGGACACCCTTCCCTTTGCCTTTGCGCCGATGAAGATCTCTACCGCGGACCGGGAATTCGTGGACGACGCCGCCTTGGACGTGGCGGAGCTGGTGGATTTTTTCGACCGCTGTAAAGACCGCTCCCACACCGCCTGCCCTTCTCCCGCCGATTGGCTGGAGGCCTTCGGGGACGCCGACGAAATCTTCTGCGTCACCATCACCAGCGGTCTTTCGGGCAGTTATAACGCCGCCTGCGCCGCGAAGCAGATGTACGAGGCCGAGCATCCCGGCGCCCGGGTCTGCGTGCTGGACACCCTGTCCGCCGGGCCGGAAATGACGCTGACCGTCGAAAAACTGGAGGAGCTAATCTCTTCCGGACTGGACTTCGACGCCGTTGAGACCGCCATCCGGGAATATATGGGCAAGACCGGCCTTTTTTTTCAGCTGGAATCTCTGAAGAACTTCGCCGCAAACGGTCGGGTATCTCCCGCCGTGGCCAAGCTGACGGGGCTTTTGGGCATCCGTATCGTGGGGCGCGCCAGCGCCAAAGGCACCCTCGAGCCGTTACGCAAATGCCGGGGGCAGGCGCACTCCTTCGATGGGCTTTGCAAGCTTCTCTCCGACGCCGGCGCCCGGGGCAAAATTCTCATCGCCCATTGCCGGAACGAGGCCGGGGCAGAGGAATTGAAGGCGGCCGTCGAGGCCTCTCTCCCCCAAGCCTCCGTCCGCATTGCCCCCTGCCGGGGACTGTGCAGCTATTACGCCGAAAAGGGTGGGCTTCTGGTGGGCTTTGAGCGGTGAGAATTGTTTATATTGCATAAATTCTATTCATATATTTCGTACAGTCCGCCGAATTGACAACCCGGCGGATTTTTGTTATACTATAAGTAGAAAGCAACGGGAGAAAGGAGTGTTTCGTATGAAGAAGATTCTGTGTCTGTTCCTTACCGTGTCGGTGATGCTTGGACTTTTCGCCTGTTCTTCTGCCGTTCCCGGGTTGCGCGACGGGGAGGCGGAGACCTTGAAAAAGGCGTGGATCAATTATATTGATCCCCCGTCCGACGTTTGGAACGAAGTGGAAATCGAGCCCCTGGGATGGTACGGCGACGCCTTTGCAGGCTTGTTTTACGCCCCCGGTCTGGATTATCCCGCGATCATTACCGAAGAGACCGTGGAAGGGATTCGCTTCGTCTACGGGGATAATAACCGTATTCGGGTCTACCGGGACGGCCGTTTTTACACCCTGTCCCAGGCGCTTGCGCAGGAAATTCTGTCGAAGGCGGATCTGAAGGCGATCCGGACGGCCCACGCCGCAGAGCGGGAAGCCCTTTACGAAAGCGCTCCTCCCGCCGTCCCTGCCCCTCCCGACACCGAAGAAGATTCTGCCGCCGCCGAGCCGCCGCAGCAAATGACGAAAAATCCTTGCAAGGCCACGGAGGACGACGATTTTGCGGAGGATAAGATCGTTCTGGTCATGCAATCCGGCGAGGAATGCCGGTTGGAGGACGTGGAATCCTACGGAGTGATTTCGGTAGAACCCCGGTCTTACGGCGGGGAGACGGTTTACGGGCTGACGCTGGATCGGAAAGACAAGAAAAACGTTCTTTCGGTCATTCGCCGTTTGGAGGAATCTCCCCGGGTCTTCGGCGCGGAGCCGGCGTATACGCTGCCCGTGGCCGTAGAACGGATCCCTTTTTCCTGGAGCAGGGCAGACGAATGCGTAAACCTTTGGGGCGACGAAACGCGCGGCCCCTATACTGTGGAGCGGATCTTTCCCTTGAAAAGCGTTTCCTATCCCGACGGATTTTATTACTATATTTGTTGGTTAAAGCCCTTGGGCTGGGCGGTGATCACCGAGCGGGGGGATTTGTTGCAGGGCAATTTCCACGGAGGCAACCTCCCGGAGCCGGATCGAGATCGGGGTTGGTATTACGTGGGCGCCGACGGCTTTGCTTATGAAAAGGACGGTGCCCTTTCTCTTCCGGACAGGGGCGATACGCCCGTCAATTTGCAGGGGATCACGGCCATAGAAGGCATGACGTGCCTTTCCGACGGCAAGGGATGGACCCTTCGCTTTGGCTTCTCCTACGATCCGACCCGCTTCCCCCGCTGGGAAGAACCTTCGCGTTAAGAGAACATTGGAAGGGAGCCGACTCGAATGAGTCGGCTCCCCTTCGTCGGTATTTTACGGTGCTTCGTTATCGGGAAACCGTGACGGCTTCTCCGGGCCGGGCAATGGCCGCAAGGGCGGACTGGCGCAGGGCCATAACCTCCATGGTCTCTTCTTCGGAGACGGGGGGCGTGGGATCCTGGAAAAACGCGGCGATTTTGGTCATCAGAATCTGGAAATAATCCGATTTGGCCGGGCGGTATTCTTGCTTCCCGTTCCCGTCGGTGAGGGACAGCGCGAAGGGCAACTTTGCGCCGTAAAGCATTCCGGCCTGCCGTTGATCGGCGTAATTCACCTGCACGGTGACCGTATCGGCCGCCGGAAGGGCCTGCACCGATTGGGCGCCGACTCCCAGGATCTTGACGATCATTTCTGCCTGATGGATGAGATATTCCTCCGCCGACCGACCGCCGCCGGTGGTGAAGACCTTGACGAAATCTCCCTCCGTTTCGGTGGCGTACCGCAGGGCGGAGGTGGAGAACAAGGGGGTCTTATATTTCCGGGCAAGGGCGAAAATCTTCCCCGCCGTTTCGGTGTCCGGGGCAAAGGTCTTGTCCATATAGGTGGGCTTTCCGTAGGGCAAAACCAACTCCGCCAGCCGCAGATGCACCTGGGGATCCGAGGGGGCCAGAACGATGATCGCATCGCTCCTTTCACAAACCTCTCCCGCCGTTTTGCACAGCGTCACGCCAAAGGCCTCGCACCATTCCCCGGAGGTTCTTCCGTCCACGGGGGAGACGTTTTCCTCTGCCCACGCGTAGGCGACCTCGCAGTCCGGGCAGGCCTGCTTCAGCCATTCCGGATAATGATTGGCGTGCCATTCGCTGAGATAAAGGTCGATAAATCCGATTTTCATGGCGATATCCTTACAGCGCGATCTCTTTCTTTTCCGCAGAAGAGCGGTAAAGGGTATCGAGCAGCTTCATGCTTTCCAGAATATTGTCGATGTGGTTCCGATTCTTCTCGCCGGAGCGGACCGATTCGAAGAAGGCCAGATCCTCCGACTGGTAGAAATCGGGCAGCTCGTGCTCGGTTTTGACGGTTTCCAGGGTCTGGCCGTCAAACAACTCGAACTGACCGCAGTAGGAAAGGCGGGCGCCCTTCTTATCGCCCAGAAAGTCGATATAGGCCTCGCCCTTGTCCAGGTTCTGGGCCCAGGCGCCGTTAAAGGAGATGGTGGCCTTGTCGGTGCGGACGTGACCGGTTACGAAATCGTCCACGTCGTTGACGCCGGTCTCCACGTTCTTGGTCTCTTCTGCCCACATGCTGCGGTATTTGTATTCCTTCATGTCCTTGGCCATTTCGCTGTAGGTATCGCAGGTGACGGTCTGCAGCTTGGCGCCGCCCAGAATATACAGGATCAGATCCAGATAATGGATGCCCCAGTCGATGAGAACGCCGCCGCCGGACTGGGATTTATCGGTGAAAGCGCCCCCCAGACCGGGAATGGAACGGCAGGAACGGAAGGAGCAGACCACGTGATAAAGCTTGCCGAATTCGCCGTTACGGTTCATTTCCTCCAGCTTGACTACGGAGCCCTGATAGCGGTTGCAGACGCCGATGTTCAGAATTTTGCCCTGCTTCTTTGCTTCCTCCGCCATCTCCACGGAAAGAGCGTAGTTGACGGTGATGGGCTTTTCGCACAGCACGTGCTTGCCCGCCTTCAGCGCGTCCATCGTGACGGTGTAATGGGCAAAGTTGGGGGTCAGCACGAAGACCGCCTCCACCTCGGGATCCGCCAGGGCGACCTTGTAATCGGTGATGACGTTTTCCACGAAGGAATATTTGTCCTTCATGGCCTGCGCTTTTTCTTCGATCAGGTCACAGGCGTATTTCACCCGGACGTTTCCGATCTTTTCAAAAGCGGGGAAATGGGCTTGTTTTGCGATTCTGCCGCACCCGACCACGGCAACGACGGGATAGTTCATAGCGTATACCTCCGGTATGTTTTATTTTCTGCCTTTATTATATACCCTCCCGCCGGAAAAGGAAATAGCAAAAAATTCTCTTATTTTTAACATTATTTTGGATTTTTTTTGAAAACACGGAAATTTCCTTCGATTTCTTTATTATTTTATTGACAAAACGGTTTTTTTGGAGTATAATGGCTTCAAAAAGGAGGGATGGACGTGAGTACCGAATTCCAGGATCCGACCCGGGGGCAGATCTTCCGCTATCATTTCAACCGCTCCCATTTTTCCGATCCCGTCGCGTTCGGGGCGGTGGATCTGTACCAGATCGGGCGGCTGTATTGCAATCCCGGGGACCGTATCGCCCTGCACCCCAATCTGACGGTATTGGAGCTGACGGTGGTCACCGGGGGCGTGGGAACCGTGGAGATCAACGGAGAACGGGTCACGGTCCGGCGGGGGGATATCCATCTCACCTTCCCCGGGGATCTTCACGCGATTGATTCCGACGGCTCCGCTCCGCTGGAATACGATTTTCTCTCCCTCTGGTCCCGGGACGAAGCGCTTCTTCCTCTGTTGGAGGAGACGGTGCAGATCTGCAAATCCGCCGGCGTTTCGGTCCTCCGGGACGAGCGCGTCTCCGAATTGGTGGGCATTGCCATCGGAGAGGTCAATTCCGCAGACGAGTGGTCCGACCCCATTTTGGAGGGCATCTTCCGGCAGATCCTCTATTCGGTCTTCCGCAACGTTCGCAAAGGGGCGGGAAAGCGCCCCCTGAAGGTCACCGCCGCCGACGAGCTGTGCTTCGAAATGATGAATTATATCAACACCCACGTATATTCCCTGAAAAAGCTTACCGAGCTGGCGCTGGCTATGAATTACAATTACAGTTATCTGTCCGACCTTTTCCGCTCGGTCACCGGCACCACCCTACAGAATTATCTGCGGGACCGGAAGCTGGAACGGGCAAAGCTGCTGATCCGGGACGGAATGCCCCTGCGGGACGTGGCGGAATTGCTGCAGTATTCCTCGGTCTACGCCTTCAACCGTGCCTTCCGGGATCGCTACGGAGAGCCGCCCGGAGCATACCGAAACGAGCGAAGCACGGAGACGTAGTTCTTGACAACCGCTTCGTTCTGTCTTGTAATGAAAAAAAAGTTGCGGACGCTTGTCTGCTCCGGAGATAAGTGAATACGTCCGCGCAAGGGAATTCCTTTGTGCGGGTTTGATTTTAAGTCGAGAGGGGATCGGATGAAGTATGGGAGAAATTGCGTGGTTGCGGGGTTTCTCTTGTTTTTTCTGTCGGACTGCATTCCGTCGCGGAATAAGGTCGAGGCAGATCCGTCGTCGGACTTCTTTTTCGGATCCTTTCGGAGAATATTGTTAAAAAAGCCCAACTTTCATCAAGTTGGGCTTTGTATTTTGTTTACTGCTTTTTCCACACGACCAGATTCTGTCCGCGGAATTGGATCATGGTCTCGTCTGAGAGAAGGATTCCTCCTCCGTAGGAATACGTTATTACGCCTCCCTGCGGCAACGAGGAATACATCTCGTTGGTTTGGCGGTTGTAGACGGAATTTTTGGTCAGCACGTATTTGTCGGAAACGTGGCTGATGGTGCTGTCGTATTCCCATAAGGGACGCAGAGTTCCGGCTTCCAGGCAGAAGCGTCCGGCGTAGATCTTCCCGTCATAAAAAAGAATCTCTGTGGGAATTCCAAGGGAAATACCGAATTCCTCAAATTGGGAGACTATTTGCAGGGTGGTTTTGTCGAAGCAATAGATTTGGGCTGCGGTGGTAGCAGTCTCGGCCACGTAAAGGTATCGGCTCGATTCATCCGCATAGAGGGAGGATTTCTCAAAATCTCCCGGGATGGTGTCTGTTTGTCCGGTTGAGATATTATAGCGTATCAGCGTACAGGAAGAGGAATATTGATTTTCGAGAACGGTACAGAAAACCATGTTCCCCGCAATTGCGAACTCGTAGGGGGAAACGGGAAGGGTGATCTCCCGAATCAGAGAAAGATCCGAGCCTCGGTAGACCTGAATGCGGTTTTCTTCGGGAAGGGAGATCTGCACCTCGTTTCCTACAACCCGGAACCCTCCCACAATTGAAGAAAAGACGATCTTCTTTTCTATCTTTCCGGAAACCGTCAGTTTACAGAGGGAGTGGGTTGCAACGCCGGCATTGTATTCGATTCCGGCTCCGAAAAGACCGCTTGTGCCGGGTTGGCTCCAATGGTTAACGCTAATCGTGCCAAGCTCGTAAGTAGCCCGGTTTTGGTAGTTGAGGAAGGGATTTTTCGCCAAGGGAGCCGCAGTGGAATCGTTTTGGGAAAGGGTCATCGTCTTAAGCCCCTGAAAGTTTGCGGGTTCGGCGCTTTTCAGAGTTACCATTTCTTCGTCCCAGAGCAGGATCTTTCCGTGGTCGGTCAGAATCGCCGTATAACCGATGCGCGAAGAGAAGCTCAGACTGCAAAGCTTTTTCCCGGTCTTTACGTTGTAGACCCCCTTGACGGTGGTCATATAGTTCCCGTTCAGATGTAAGACCTGTTCGGTTCCGGCATAAGAACGATCCTTCAGGGACAGGTCGGAAAGGCTGACGCACTGGGAACTGAAGTACAGACTGCCGTTGGAGATGAAGGCCTTCCCGGAAGACCCGTTGATTCCCGTGAGGCGTCCTTTTTCCTGCAGAGTATTTGGGTCGAATGCGACCAAAAGACCTTTTTTAATGCAGTAGACCGTTCCTGTGGATTCGTCCGCAACACAGACGTAGGTATTCCTTTCGCCGATCAAAGTCGTGGTTTTATGTGTGGCGATGTCGTAGCAGAGCAGGCCTTTTTTCGACGTGGAATAGAATATTTTATTTTTGCTGACGATAGGGGAGACCGCATCCTCGCTCAAGTAGTGGGCGGCGGTGAGGATGGCGGTTTTTTTATTGAAGCCCTTCAACCATCCGTTACTGAGAAGAACCCAGACGGTGTCCCCGCTGATCTGCAGAGACTCCGGCTCTACGCCCAGATCGACGGCATGGGCGACGGTAAGCCTCGTTGTGTCAAACGCATAGAGATGCGTGTGTCCGTTGGGCGCCGCAGCCACCCAGACGGTTTCTCCGTCAACTCCGTATCCTACAGCGTGGATGCTGTTTGAGGAAGTCCATTTCGCAAAGGCAACGTAGGAGGCGATCTGTTCATCGACGTTCAGCACCGGGTCGGGATAGGGTGGCGTCTGGTTTCCGGAGGTGCTCCCGTTGCCCGTATCCTCGGAAGACCCGGTATTCGAGGTGGTGCCTCCTGAGGTGTTTGAGGGCTTGCCGGACGATGGTTTGCCGGACGATGGTTTGCTGGACGATGGTTTGCTGGACGAGGAGGGCGGATTGCCGCCGGAAGGCTTGCCGGAGGTTGCGGTGCCGGAAGCAGAGGAACCCTCGTCGGTGGAGTGGGTATTTTCGTCGGTGGCGTTCTCCGTATCGGAGGGACGGGAAGCCTCTTCCCCGTCATCGGTCTGGGAGGAAGAATTTTGTGCCGACGTGTCCGATAGGGTTTCTTTGTCGGCTTGGTTGGAGGCTTGAAGATCCGGGATCTGTTGAGCAGGATTGCATCCGGCCAACAGAGCGCAGGAAAGAGCTGCGATCATCAGAAGGGAGAGTATCTTGCGTTTCAAGGAGTATCACTTCTTTCATTGAATTCTTTTCTTTGTTACGTAAAATCCAAAAAAAATCTTCCTTATTATCATACAAAACGTTTCCGTAAGCTTGAGAGGTGAGGAAAAACGGAATCTTCCCTATTATCATACAAAACATTTCCGTAAGCCGGGTTCTGTTTTATGCGATCATCTATCCCGAACATGAGTTACCCCATGCCTCAAGCAACCTCTGAAACTGCGACGGGAGACGCTGCCTTGCGGCGTAGTTTCATCACGGTCTTGCTCCGGATAAGGTTTACACAGCGAGAGATGTTACCACCTCTCCGGTGAGCTCTTACCTCGCCTTTTCACCCTTACCTTGCGGCGGTTGTTTTCTGTTGCACTATCTCGGAAGTCACCTTCGGCGGACGTTATCCGTTATCCTTTCCCGTGGGAGCCCGGACTTTCCTCAGACATCGCCTTTCGTTTGATGCCCGCGATCGCTCAAAATGTTTTGTATGATAATAAAGAAGATTTTTCGTAATACGGATTGCGGCTTATATTCGGAATCCTCCGGCACAAGCATTGTGCCGGCCTCCGCTTTCTTTTCGGTTCCTTTTCTTTCTCGTGAAAGAAAAGGAACACCGTTCTCCTCGTTCCTCCCGTCCCCCGTTAATCGTCGAAGCGGTGGTTGGGGTCCCAGGACTTTTTCTGCACGGGCTGTTCCTTGCCGGTGCGGATGCGATGCTCCTTGATTTTGCCCCGGATCCAGTTCTTCAGGTTGGGCAGGCACAGCAGAACGCCCACCACGAAAAAGACCGGGCCGATGCCGATGAGGATCGGCAGATCTACCTTGACGCCCATGACGATGAGCACGACCATCAGCACGAAGGTAAAGGACAGGACGATGACGGTTCCGGAGGTGATCTCCGACCCGTGAAGATCCTCGTTGGGATAGCGTTTGGACATGGAAAAATCCTCCTGTTTTTTCACCGTTTTTCGGGCCAAAAAAGGGCTTTTGTTCACAATGGAGAAAAAGCGGCGTATTTTTATTCTCAAATCAGCAGTTTCAACAAAAATTATTTTTTGACACAAAAAATCGGTTCAAGACCTTGACAAATCCTTGAACATATGATAAAATTGTATATTGCCATACTAGGATAATGGGAGTATGCCCGCTTTTGGGCCGGTCCCCCGGAAAAATCCGACTTTTTTCAGGATTTTCAAGGGATACACCCTTCCGTTACGGCGGCACACACAACGCCGGTTCGGTTTTTGACCGTGCCCTATTATAGCACAAAATCGAGAAAAAATCAAGAGTCAAAATTCTGGAATGGAGATGATCGTTGATGTTGGACCCCAAAGAAGTCGGCGCATTCTACGAAAAGTTCGGTAAAAGCGAACGCGTGAACTTCGGCAAGCCCAGTCAGAAGTACGAATTGCCCAACCTCATCGACGTCCAGCTGGATTCCTACCGCTGGTTCGTCAAGGAAGGCATGAAGTCGGTGCTGAAGGACTCCTCGAACATTGTAGACCACACCGGAGTGATCCGCCTGGATTACGTGGACTATAAGATCGACGAAACGCCCAAGTACACGATCGAAGAATGCCGGGAGCGGGACGTTACCTATTCCGCCCCCCTCCACGTCACCTGCCGTCTGACCAATAATCAGACCGGGGAGATTCAGGAGCAGAGCATTTTCTTCGGTGACTTCCCCCTCATGACCGAGACCGGTACCTTCGTGATCAACGGCGCGGAACGCGTCGTGGTATCTCAGTTGGTTCGTTCTCCCGGGATCTATTATACCCTGGAGACCGATAAGATCGGCCATAAGCTCTTTGCCGGTACCGTTATGCCCAACCGCGGTCCCTGGGTGGAATACGAGACCGACGCCGCCAACGTCCTGTACGTGCGCGTGGATAAGGGCAAGAAATTCCCCGTCACCACGCTGATCCGTGCCTTCGGGATCGAATCCGACGCGGAGATTAAGGAGACCTTCGGAGAGGACGCCGGGATCCTGGCCACCCTCGACAAGGACGTTTCCCATAACCGCGCCACCGCCCTGGTGGAGCTGTATAAAAAGCTGCGCCCCGGTGAGCCCGCTACCGTGGAATCGGCCATCGCCCACATCGACAATCTCTTCTTCAACGAGCGTACCTACGATCTGACCCGTGTCGGTCGCTACAAATATAATAAGAAGATGGCTCTCTCCGGCCGTATCGTCGGCCAGGAGCTGTCCCGCCCCGTGGTGGATCCCCTTACCGGCGAGGTTCTTGCCGATATCGGCACCGTGATCTCCTCGGAGCTGGCGAAAACCATCGAGAATGCCGGCGTATTCGAAGTCTATCTGAAGCTGGCGGACGAGACCGAGCTGCGCGTCTTCTCCAACGGCATGGTGGATATGCGGAATTTCGTCTCCTTTGACGTTGCCCGCGCCGGCGTCAACGAATGGGTCAAATTCTCCGTCCTTCAGGAGATCCTGGAGAAATGCGGGGACGACGAGGCGGCCCTCATCGAAGAATGCCGCGCCCGTCTGCCCGAGCTGATCCCCCTCACCATCTGCAACGAGGATATCTTCGCTTCCGTCAACTATTTCATCGGTCTGCGTCACGGCATCGGCTCCATCGACGATATCGACCATCTGGGCAACCGCCGCATCCGCTCCGTGGGTGAGCTGCTGCAGAACCAGATGCGCATCGGCTTCTCCCGCATGGAACGCTCCGTCAAGGAAAAGATGAACATGCAGAATCTGGAGACGGTTACTCCCAACGCCATTCTCAACACCCGTCCCGTTTCTGCCGCCATCCGCGAATTCTTCGGTTCTTCTCCCCTGTCGCAGTTCATGGACCAGACCAACCCTCTGGCCGAGCTGACCCATAAGCGCCGTCTTTCCGCCCTCGGTCCCGGCGGTCTTACCCGTGACCGCGCCGGCATGGAAGTCCGCGACGTTCACTACACCCATTACGGCCGTATGTGCCCCGTGGAAACCCCCGAAGGGCCCAACATCGGTCTAATCTCTTATCTTTCCACCTACGCCCGGATCAACGAGTACGGCTTCATTGAAGCCCCCTACCGTCCCGTGGACAAGGAAACCGGCATCGTCCAGGACGACGTGGTCTATATGACCGCCGATTTTGAAGACGGGTTCATCGTTGCCCAGGCAAACGAACCCCTCGACGAAGACGGCCGTTTCGTCAATAAGCGGGTTGCCGCCCGTCTGAGAGACGCCATTCTGGAAGTAGAACGGGAACGGGTCGACTACATGGACGTCACCCCCCGGATGCTGGTCTCCATCGCGACTGCGATGATCCCCTTCCTCGAGCACGACGACGCCGTCCGTGCCCTGATGGGCGCGAACATGCAGCGCCAGGCCGTTCCTCTGATCCGTACCGAGGCTCCCTTCGTCGGAACCGGTATGGAGCACCGCGCCGCCGTTGACTCCGGCGTGTGCGTGGTCGCCCGCCAGTCCGGCGTCGTGACCAAGGTCGACGCCGACGAGATCTTCATTCTCGGCGACGACGGCATCTCCCATCGCTATCCCACCGTCAAATATCTCCGTTCCAACCACGGCACCTGCTTCAATCAGCGGGTCATCGTCAACGTGGGCGACCGGGTTGAAGCCGGCGACGTCATTGCCGACGGTCCCTCCACCCAGAACGGTGAGCTTGCCCTGGGCCGCAATATGCTCATCGGCTTCATGACCTGGGAAGGCTACAACTACGAAGACGCCGTCCTTCTGAACGAGCGCCTGGTCAAGGAAGATATCTATACTTCCATTCATATTGAAGAATACGAGATCGACGCCAAGGAAACCAAGCTTGGGCCCGAGGAAATCACCGCCGACATTCCCGGCGTCTCCAAGGATCTGCTGGCAGACCTGGACGAACGCGGTATCATCCGCATCGGCGCCGAGGTCCACTCCGGCGATATCCTGGTCGGCCGCGTTTCTCCCAAGGGCGATGCGGAACAGACTGCGGAAGAGCGTCTGCTGCGGGCCATCTTCGGTGAAAAATCCCGGGAAGTCCGGGATACGTCCCTGAAGGTCCCTCACGGGGAATACGGCACCGTCGTCGACGTCAAGGTCTTTACCCGCGAAAATTCCAACGAGCTTTCTCCCTCTACCAATATGGTGGTCCGCGTCTATATCGCTCAGCGCCGCAAGATCAGCGTCGGCGATAAGATGGCCGGCCGTCACGGTAATAAGGGCGTTATCTCCCGCATTTTTCCCGAAGAAGATATGCCCTACCTGCCCGACGGCACGCCCCTGGATATCGTTCTGAATCCTCTGGGCGTTCCCTCCCGTATGAATATCGGTCAGGTTCTGGAGGTTCACCTCGGTCTTGCCGCACGGAAGCTGGGCTGGAAGATCATGACCCCCGTTTTCGACGGCGTGTCCGAAGAAAACATGCTAAAATGTCTCGACAAGGCCGGCTACCGGGCCGACGGTAAGACCGTTCTTTACGACGGCCGCACCGGTCAGCCCTTCGAGGGCAACGTCACCGTTGGCGTGATGTACTACCTCAAGCTTGCCCACCTGGTCGACGATAAGATCCACGCCCGCTCCACCGGTCCTTACTCTCTGGTTACCCAGCAGCCCCTCGGCGGTAAGGCCCAGTTCGGCGGTCAGCGCTTCGGGGAAATGGAAGTCTGGGCTCTGGAAGCCTACGGCGCCGCGTATACCCTGCAGGAAATGCTCACCGTCAAGTCCGACGATACCGTCGGCCGCGTGAAGACCTTTGAATCCATCGTCAAGGGTTATAACATTCCTAAGCCCGGGATTCCCGAATCCTTCAAGGTTCTGGTCAAGGAACTGCAGGCCCTCTGCCTCGACGTGAAGATCCTTGCCAAGGACGGCGAAGAAGTGGATATCACCACCAATTACGACGAGGATATGATGGACGCCCGCGCCGCTCTGCCCTCCGACGAGGAGATGCCGGGCGCCGGAACCATTACGGGCAACTACGTTGACGAGTACGAGGACGACGCGTTCTCCGCGCTCGACAGCCTGGATCTGCCCGACGTCAATCTCGATGCCATCGTCGGAGACGACGCCAAGTCCGACGGCGATGCCGAAAATCAGGAATAAGGAGGACGGAACAGTATGAACGAATTTGAATCCGTAAACGAGAGAATCGACCTGGATGATCTGACCAATATGTCTGCTCCCGGAACCGATCTTCTGGATCAGGTCTCCGAAGAGACCGGCCATCCCCGTCCCCACGACCCCAACAACGAAAGCGATTTCAGCGCCATTGAGATCGCCCTGGCCTCTCCCGAAAAGATCCGCTCCTGGTCTCACGGGGAAGTCAAAAAGCCCGAAACGATTAACTATCGCACCCTCAAGCCTGAAAAGGAAGGTCTGTTCTGCGAACGGATCTTCGGGCCTATGAAGGACTGGGAATGTAGCTGCGGTAAATACAAGCGCTTCCGCTATAAGGGGAAGGTCTGTGACCGCTGCGGCGTCGAGATCACCCGCGCCAAGGTTCGCCGGGAACGGATGGGCCATATCGAGCTGGCCGCCCCCGTCTCTCATATCTGGTATTTCAAGGGAATCCCCTCCCGCATCGGTCAGATGCTGGAAATTCAGCCCAAGCAGCTGGAGCAGGTTCTCTATTTCGGCGCTTATATCGTCACCGAGATCGATGAAAAGGTCGAAAAGGCCGCCAACGGCGCTCTGAAGAAGAAGGACATCCTGACCGAGAAGGAATACGCCGACTGGAAGGAAAAATTCTACGGCGAAAACGACTTCAAGGCCGAAATGGGTGCCGAAGCCATCAAAAAGCTTCTCGCCGAGATCGATCTGGACGAACTGTCCGCCGAGATCCGCACCGAGCTGGAGGAAACCTCCGGCTCCAGCCAGAAGCGCGCCAAGCTGGTCAAGCGCCTGGAGATCGTGGAAGCCTTCCGCAATTCCGGCAACCGCCCCGAATGGATGATCCTGGACGTTCTTCCCGTTTGTCCTCCCGACATCCGTCCCATGGTTCAGCTGGACGGCGGACGCTTTGCCACCTCCGACCTGAACGATCTCTATCGCCGGGTCATCAACCGTAACAACCGTCTTCGCAAGCTCATCGAGCTCAACGCTCCCCAGATCATTATCCGCAACGAAAAGCGGATGCTGCAGGAAGCCGTCGACGCCCTCATCGACAACGGCCGCCGGGGCAAGCCCGTCAACGGTCCCAAGGATCGGGCGCAGAAGTCCCTGTCCGACGTGCTGAAGGGCAAGCAGGGCCGCTACCGTCAGAACCTGCTGGGCAAGCGCGTGGACTATTCCGGCCGTTCCGTTATCGTCGTCGGCCCCGAGCTGAAGCTGTATCAGTGCGGTCTTCCGAAGGAAATGGCGCTGGAGCTGTTCAAGCCCTTCGTTATGAAGCGTTTGACCGAGCTGGGCGTCGTCAATAACATCAAATCCGCCAAGAAGGCCGTTGACCGCAGCGAAACCGCCGTGTGGGACGCTCTGGAAACGGTCATCAAGGAATATCCCGTTATGCTCAACCGTGCGCCTACCCTGCACCGTTTGGGCATCCAGGCCTTCGAGCCCGTTCTGGTAGAAGGCCGCGCTCTGAAGCTGCACCCCCTGGTATGTACCGCGTTCAACGCCGACTTCGACGGTGACCAGATGGCCGTTCACGTTCCTCTGTCCGCCGAGGCGCAGGCCGAAGCCCGCTTCCTGATGCTGTCTGCCAACAACCTGCTTCGTCCCCAGGACGGGAACCCCGTTACCGTTCCCACCCAGGACATGATCCTCGGTTCCTACTATCTGACCATTGTCAACGAAGAGGAGAAGGGCGCCGGCAAATGCTTCACCGATCCCGATGAGGCCCGCCGCGCTTACGATTGCGGTGCCATTCAGCTTCACGCTCCCATCAAGGTCCGCATGACCAAGGAGATCAACGGCGAGGTTCGCACCGGTCTGATCGACTGCACCATGGGTCAGCTGCTCTTCAACGAAACCATTCCCCAGGATCTGCGTTTCGTCGACCGCACCGATCCCGCTCACGCCCTCGATCTGGAGGTTACCTTCCTGGTCACCAAGAAGGAACTGGGCAAGATCATCAACCGTTGCATCCGCGTTCACGGGATCACCGAAACCGCCGTCGTTCTGGATAAGATCAAGGCGTACGGTTACAAATATTCCACCGTCGGGGCAATCACCATTTCCGTTGCGGATATGAAGGTTCCCCCTGCCAAATACGAGCTGGTTGCCGCCGCCGATAAGGCCGTCGAAGGCATCACCCGCAACTTCAAGCGCGGGCTGATTTCCGAAGACGAGCGCTACGAGCAGGTGGTTGAGGTCTGGAGTGAGACCACCGCCAAGGTTACGGAGGTTCTGTCCGGCTATCTGGACAAACTGAACCCCGTCAAGATGATGCAGCACTCCGGTGCCCGCGGTAACATCGACCAGATCAAGCAGCTGTGCGGTATGCGTGGTCTTATGGCCAACACCTCCGGTAAAACCATCGATATTCCCATTCGTGCCAACTTCCGTGAAGGTCTGAACGTTCTGGACTACTTTATTTCCTCCAGAGGCGCCCGTAAGGGTCAGGCCGACACCGCTCTGAAGACCGCAGACTCCGGGTATCTGACCCGCCGTCTGGTTGACGTTTCTCAGGATAACATTATCCGTGAGGACGATTGCGGATCCGACGATGGCATCTGGGTTACCGAGATTGCCGAAGGGGCCGAAAAGATCGAATCCCTCCAGTCCCGTCTGTTGGGTCGCTTCCCCGTGGATGACGTGGTTCATCCCGAAACCGGCGAAGTGATCGTCAGCAAGGACCGTTATATCAACGAGTTTGACGCCGAAGCCATCGTCAAGGCCGGCATCACCAAGGTCAAGCTCCGTTCCGTTCTTACCTGTAACTGCCGTTACGGGGTCTGCGCCAAGTGCTACGGTATGAACCTGGCAACCAGCGACGTGGTCAACGTGGGTGAAGCGGTCGGTATTATCGCCGCTCAGTCCATCGGTGAACCCGGTACTCAGCTGACCATGCGTACCTTCCACACCGGCGGCGTTGCCTCCACCGCAGATATTACCCAGGGTCTTCCCCGCGTTCAGGAGCTGTTTGAAGCCCGTCATCCCAAGGTTCTCGCCATTCTTTCCGAGATTGACGGGGAACTGCGGTACCAGGAGATCAAGCAGGCCCGGTACGCCATCATCATGAATACCGAGACCGGCGAAGAGAGATCTTATCTGATCCCCTACGGCGCCACCATCCGCTTCCACGACGGCGATCACGTCTGCAAGGGCGATGAGCTGACCCGCGGTGCGGCCGATCCCCAGGATATTCTGAAGGTCAAGGGTGAAGACGCGGTTCGGGAATATATCATCCAGGAAATTCAGAAGGTTTACAAGCGCCAGGGCGTTGATATCAGCGATAAGCACATCGAAGTTATCGTTCGCCAGATGCTGCGCAAGGTTCGCGTCCTTGACGCCGGGGATACCGGTCTTCTGGCCGGCTCCGTCGTGGACCGTCCCGAGGTATTCCATCGGAATCTGGAGATTGCCCGCCGCAACGAAGCGGAAGGCCTCGATCTGCAGCCCGCCACCACCGAAACCATCCTTCTCGGTATCACCAAGTCCGCCTTGGCCACCGAATCCTTCCTGTCCGCCGCTTCCTTCCAGGAGACCACCAAGATCCTGACCGAAGCCGCCATCAAGGGCAAGACCGACTATCTGATCGGTCTGAAGGAGAACGTCATTATCGGTAAGCTGATTCCCGCCGGTACCGGTCTGGAGCGCTACCGCAACGTGACGGTCGAAGAAAAAGAAGATATCGTCTGATACTCTCCCCACGTCCGTGGGTAAGTCAACCCCCTCAGCGCTCGCTGAGGGGGTTGGTTTTTTATAGGATGTTTTGCGTGGGTGATATGATTTTTGGGGGTGTTCTTTCTTTCTTGTTCGAGAACAAGAAAGAAAGAACCAAAGAAAGAAAAAGCGGCGGCCGGCACAATCCTTGTGCCGGAGGTGTCTTATAGGTACAATAATGATCCCCCCGCATAGCGGGGGTATTTCAGTTTCGGGCATAGCCCTAATAATACAGGCTGCGCACAAGTGCGCCTTTTTATTGACCTGCC
>JAZPXN010000085.1:0-64810 GCA_045543655.1 Eubacteriales bacterium | reverse complement strand
AAATGCGGATATTCCATCGCCTTGAACAACACCGATCCGGAGATTGAGCTTCAATAACCCCGGGGCCGGGACGAAAGACGGCTTATTCCGTCCCGGCCGATCGTAAAGCCCGCCGAAAAAAATCAGACACCACGAAAATCGGTGAAAACGAAAGGACACGACCGTGAAAAAATATTTATCCCTCCTGCTTGCCCTTCTTTTTTCTATTGGAATTCTCGCCGGGTGCGCACCGAACGGCAATCTCCCCGGAAATACGGACACGAATCAATCACGCTGGCCGGAATCAACGGAGTTTCCTCCTTCGGACAACTCCCATAAATGTTACTGCAACGCAACGATGGACAGTCAGTTTCTCGGAAACTACGTCTCCGCAACGCTGATGCCCTATGCAAGCGAAAAGGAGTACACGCCGGAAGATTTTCCCGAATGTGAATTCACAGAAATCAAACGATATATTTATTACCCGGACAATCCGGAAAAAAGATACGTCGACCTGACTTTGGTACTTGCACATCCTTCAAAAGAAAACGCGTTGAACGCGGTTAAGCTGCTGGAAAAGCGCCCCGACATGTATTACGTATGTCCGGACTACTACATAACGATTGACGATTGAAGACGGTTAACGATACAAAAACGCTCCGCACGGTGGTGCGGAGCGCGCTTTTTCGCGGTTTTTCGGAGGATTACAGAACCTTGGACAAAAATTCCTTTGCCCGGTCGGTCTGGGGATTGGCGAAGAATTCTTCGGGGGTGTTCTGCTCCAGAATGCGGCCTTCGTCCATGAAGATGACCCGGGAGCCGACCTCCTTGGCAAAGCCCATTTCGTGGGTGACCACCACCATGGTCATGCCCCCCTTGGCAAGATCCTTCATAACGTCGAGAACCTCGCCCACCATTTCGGGGTCAAGGGCGGAGGTGGGCTCGTCGAAGAGAAGCACCTCGGGATCCATGCAAAGAGCGCGGACGATGGCGACCCGCTGCTTCTGTCCGCCGGACAGCTGGGAGGGATAGGTATTGGCCCGATCCTCCAGCCCCACGCGGCGCAACAGCTCCATGGCCTTGGCCTCGGCCTGCTCCTTGGGCATTTTCTTCAGCTTCATGGGAGCCACGGTCATATTTTTCAGAATGGTCATATGGGGGAAGAGATTAAAATGCTGGAAGACCATTCCCATTTTCTGGCGGTGACGGTTGACGTTGACCCGTTTGCCGTTGATATCCACGCCGTCCACCACGATGGCGCCGGCGGTGGGGTTTTCCATCAGATTCAGGCTCCGCAGGAAGGTGGATTTTCCCGACCCGGAGGGGCCGATGACCACGACCACCTCGCCCCGGTTGATATCCACGTCAATGCCGTCGAGGGCCCGGATGACGCCGCCCCGGTAATGCTTTTTCAGCCCCCGGACGGAGATAATGGCGTTATCGTTCACTGCGCTGCAGCCTCCTTTCCAGAAGCCGTACCAACTGAGTGAGGATGATGACCATCACCAGATAAATCAGCGCTACGGCGATCAGGGGCATAAAGGCGGAGAAGGTGCGCCCCCGGATAATATCCCCGGCCTTGGTCAGATCCACCACGCCCACGTAACCGGCGACGGAGGTCTCCTTCAGCAGAACGATGAACTCGTTGCACAGAGTGGGAAGAACGTTTTTGAAGGCCTGGGGAATGATGATATAAAGCATGGTCTGCAGATAGCCGAAGCCAAGGGAACGGCCGGCCTCGAACTGCCCGGCGTCCACCGACAGAATGCCGCTGCGGAAGATCTCCGCCACGTAGGCCCCGGAGTTGATGCCGAAGGCGATGATGGCGATGAGAATCCCGTTGCGGGAGGAGGCGAAGATGATGAAATAGAAGATCATCAGCTGCACCACCACGGGGGTGCCCCGGAAGACGGTCAGATACAGATTGCAGATGCCGTTGGCCAGCCGCATGATAAACCAGCCGAAGCCGCCCCGCTTCGCCAGAGTCTCCTTGTTCTTGTCGTAAGAAGAACGGACGGCGGCGACGACGATGCCGATGACGAGGCCGATAAGAAGGGCAAAAAAGGTAATTTCAAGGGTTGCGCCCAAGCCCTTGAACAAAGACTTCCAGCGATCGCTGGCGATAAAATTGACGTAAAAATCGGCGGAAAAATCGGTCCACCATTCCGAGAGCCATGCAGAGACGGCGCTCCAAAGATCGGCAAACCAGGTTCCGACGGAGACGTAAGAGATCACGGATCAGATTCCTTTCCGATGAAAATACGGCGAAAAAACCGAGGGATGCGCGGGCACCCCCCGGTTTTCGTTTCAGAAGAATTTTTTCGGCGGATTATTCAGCCTTGATGTACTTGGCGACAATCTTGGCAATGGTGCCGTCGGCCTTCAGCTCGGCAAGGGCCTTGTTGATGTCGGCGAGAAGCTGAGCGTCACCCTTATTGACGGCGATGGCGTAATCCTCGGTGAGCCATTCGGTATCGAGGATCTTCAGACCTTCGTTGGCAGCAACGAAGGATTTGGCGGGTTCGTTATCGATGATCACGGCGTTGACCTTGCCGGCAACGAGAGCGGCAACGGCGTCGGCGCCGTTCAGATAAGCGGTAACGTGATCTTCGCCGTAACCGCCGTTTTCAACGGTATCGGAGGCGTAGATATGACCGGTGGTGTCCTGCTGAACGCCGATCATGATGTTTTCACCGCTCAGATCGTCGAGAGAATTGACGGAGCCGCCTTCCTTGACGATAACGACCTGCACGCCGGTGGCGTAAGAATCGGTGAAGTTGACCTGGAGCTTGCGCTCGTCGGTCACGGTAAGGCCGGCAATACCAACGTCGTATTTCCCGGTTTCAACCCCGGCGACGATGGCGCCGAATTCGATGTTTTCGATCACCAGCTCTTTGCCGAGCTTTTCGGCGATCTTCTGAGCCAGCTCGATATCAATACCGGCGTATTCTTCCCCTTCCATGTATTCGTAGGGAGGGAAGTTGGCGTTGGTGGCCATGACCAGCTTGTCGGAATCGTCTTCGGCAGGGCCGCAGGCGGTAAGCAGGCACAGACCCATCAGGACGGCCAGCATCAATGCAAGAATTTTTTTCATGACGGATACCTCTTTCTGTTTGATGGTAAGTTTGGTTTTAATAGAATAACACATTCCGGCGGAATTGTCAAGCAATTGCTGAATAAATATGCTAAGTTTAACATTTATTTCACAAACGCGGGGTGAAAATATGCATTATACAGAAGAAAACCCCGGTTTATTCATTTATTGGTAATCGGAGATCCAGGCCCGCGCTTTATAATACGCATCCCCCTTCGCCTGCCGGGTCAGCACCTTGCCCCGGCCGTCGCCAAAGGAAACGAAGATCTCGACGCGGTCGCTTCCCCATTCCTTATAGGTGAGGGTATCCTCCCGGATGGTGGTGAAAACGTAGACCGAATCCCCGGGATAATTGCCCACGCCGGGAACGTAGGTCTGAGCCTTGAGATAGCCGCCGGCAGGATAATTATGGGAAGCCTGTCCGGTGGTCTTGTCAAACAGCACGACGCCGTTTGCCCCCGTAAGGAGGAGGGCGTCGGGATTGCCGTAGACCGGCGCCATATCGTGCAGAGAGGTGTTGGGATGGTAGGTCATGCCCTTAACCTTCTCCAGAGCGGGATTTTCCGCCGTTCCCGTGACCTTGTAAGCCTGCAGGAGATTATCCCCCTCCAGCCACAAAACCCCGTATTTCGGGTCCCACAGCGCCCCGTGGCCTTTGGTAAGGGGCAAGGTGAAGGAGGGCTCGGTCTTGCCGGCGCCGTATACGTAGGTCTCGTTTCCGGTAGAACCCACCACGATGAAAACGCCGTTGGGCAAAAGCTCCACCGAGTGGGGATTCCCCGGAACGGTTTCCACGGAAAGGAGCAGCTTTTTGGAGGCGTAGGAAATAATCCCTGCGTTTTTGCCGCCGCAATACAAGACCACCTCCCCGCCCCAATAATCGTTCTCCCGGAATTTGATGCCGCCGGCGGAGATTCCCCCGTATTCCCAGACGACGGCCCGGTCGTTGGCCCAGTTTTCCACGGCAAGGTCGCAGACGATGAGGCGGCTGTTCTTCTGGTCGGTGAGTCCCACCAGATATTTCCCCTTTTCCAGCTTGGTCGGCGCCGAGGAATCGGTGGACGGCTTCGTGTAGGCCGGCGGCATGGAAACGGAAAGCGAAGAATGCTTCGACCCCTCGGAATCGGTGACGGAGATAGAATCCGAGGCCCGATCCGGGTCGGGATCGCCATTCGTATTTTTCTCCGGATCCGCTCCCGGACCGCAAGCGGTCAGAAGTCCTGCGCAAAGAAGAAGCACCAGCAACAGAGCAAAATTCTTTTTCACGGAATTCTCCTTTCAAAATGCGTTACTGATAATCCGGGGACCAGGTGCGGACTTTATAATAAACGTCGTTGGAGGCCTTGCGGCGGAGCAGCTTCCCCACCCCGTCGGCCTTCGGCACGTATACGAAAACGATATTGGTGCTGTAATCGTTGACCACCATGGTCTCCTTGGTGATGGAGGTGAAGAAGAACACGCCGTCCTGCTCAAAATTGCCGGTACCGGGGGCGTAGGGATGCTTCTGCCCTACCGACCCGCCGGGATAAGAAAAGGAAAATTTTTCGGTCTGCTTATCGAAGATCATGATCCCTTTGGCGCAGGTAATAAAGAGCTGATCCTTGTTTCCGTAGACGGGGCAAAGATCGTGAGCGGCGCTCTTGGGCGCGGTATAGCGCATTCCGCTCATAGGCGCAAGCCAGGGCTTTCCGTCCTTTTCAATCAGGGAATAGGCTCCCAGCTGATCGGTTCCCCAAAGCCAGACCACCTCGTATTCCGGATCCCACAAAACCCCGTGGGCGTTGGGGAATTCCAGCCTCTGACAATGCTTTTGGTCACCGGAGGCCAGCGCTTCGGCATCGTAAAGGCGCACGTCGTTGTCGGTGGACGACGCCACGATCAGATGACCGTCGGGCAAAATCTCCACGGAATGGGGATTCTCTCCGGTGCGGGTGGTACGGTACAGCTCCACCCTATCCTCGTAAGAAACGACGGCCGCCCCGCCGCCCCAGCAATAAGCCACCACCAGCTCCTGGAAAACCTCGCTCCAGCGCAGCTTGATGCCGGCCACGGACCGGCAGGAATCGTCCTTGTACTCCCAGACCACGGCGTTGTCGTTCTCCCAATCCTCCACCGCAAGATCGCTGACGATAATGCGACGGTTGCCCTGGTCGCAAAGCCCGACCAGATGCTCGGAGGCCTCCAGAATCTCCTGAGCGGAGCGCTTCTCCGGCTTGGAATCGGAAGCGTCGCCTCCTTCCGTACCGTCGGACACCTCATCGGAAGACGCTTCCGCAGAATCGGAAACCGATCCGGTCTGCGCCCCCGGGACGTCGGAAGAAGGGGGATTGTCGGACTCACAGCCGGAAAAAAGCCCGAAAATCAACGCAAAAAGAAGCAAGACAGAGAAAATTCGCCGCATGAGGTAATCCTCCGTAACAATTGGTTTCATAGGGTCAGTATACCATATCCCGGACGACTTGTCAAGTACGAAAAAGAATCTCCGGATCGGCAAAGAACCCGGATCCGGAGATCGTTTTCAGTTATTGATAATCGGGAGACCAGGTGCGGACCTTATAATAGGCGTCGTTGGGAGCCTTGCGGCGGAGCAGCTTCCCCACGCCGTCGGCGTTCGGCACGTAAACGAAAACGATATTGGTGCACCAATCGTTCAGAACCATGGTATCGTCCTTGATGGAGGTGAAGAAGAACACGCCGTCCTGCTCAAAATTGCCGGTACCGGGGGCGTAGGAATGCTTCCGTCCCACCGAGCCGCCGGGGTAGGCGAAGGAAAATTCCTCGGTGGATTTATCGAAGATCATAATACCGTTGCCGCAGGTAATGAACATCTGATCCTTATTTCCGTATACGGGGCAGAGATCGTGAGCGCCGGATTTCGGAGCCTTGTAGGTCATGCCGCCCATAGGCGCAAGCCAGGGCTTGCCGTCCTTTTCCACCACGGAATAGGCGGACAGCTGATCGGTTCCCCACAGCCAGACCACCTCGTATTCCGGATCCCACAGAACCCCGTGAGCGTTGGGAAAGTCAATCTTCTGGCAATGGCGTCCCTTGCCGTTTTTCTGATCCTCCGCATCGTAAAGCCGCACGTCGTTGTCGGTGGACGAGGCCACAATCAGATGACCGTCGGGCAAAATCTCCACCGAGTGGGGATTGACACCGGTGAGGTTGGTGCTGTACAACTCTTTTTTGTCTTCATAGGAAACGATAGCCGCCCCGCCGTGCCAGCAATAGGCTACCACCAGCTCCTGGAAAACCTCGCTCCAGCGCAGCTTGATGCCGGCCACGGACCGGCAGGAATCGTCCTTGTATTCCCAGACCACGGCGTTGTCGTTTTCCCAATCCTCCACCGCAAGATCGCTGACGATAATGCGGCTGTTTCCCTGATCGCAAAGCCCCACCAGATGCTCGGAGGCCTCCAGAATCTCCTGAGCGGAGCGCTTCTCCGGCTTGTCGGCGGAATCGGAGGAATCGACGGAGGCGGAATCGGAGACGGCGGATTGGTTTCCGGCGGAGGAATCGGAAACGGGAGTGCTCTGAGGAACGCATCCGACCAGAGCTCCAAGAATAAGGGTGGAAAGAAGAAGAAGCGATACGATTCGTTTCATCATAAGGTCCTCACAGAGAATTATTGATAATCACCGTGGAGCACACGGGCCTTGTAGAAGGCGCAGTCTTTGCACTGAATTTCCCGGAGGTACAGGAAGTTTTCGCTCTTCCAGAAGCCGAAGGTGATCACGTCGGTGCTCCAGCCGGGAGCGCCGGTGGGCAGGGTCTCGTCGTCGTCACCCTTGGCCTGAGAGAAGATGAAATTGCCGTTCTTGTTGTTGCCGAAGCCCTTGACGGCACCCTTGTTCAGTTTGGCGTACTGATTGTATTTTTCGTCGAATTCGTTGGCTTCCTTATCAAAATGATAGACGCCTTTGTTGGTGGTGCACCACAGGAAATTGGAGTCCATCAGATCGGCGGAAAGATCGTGACCGCCGTAGGTAGGCAGCTTGGCACCGATGCCGTTGACCTTCTGGAGAACCTCCATGCCGTCCTGCTCCTTCACCACGTACGCAATCAGCTCCGTTTCCCCAAGAGCCCAAAGCAATTCGCTTTCCGGATCCCACAGAACGCCGTGAGCGCTGGGCAGCTCGTAGCTCTTATGCTTAATGGGAGCGCCGTTCGTCACCATATCGTAGGTATTGAAAATACGGACCAGACCGTCGGTGGAGGAGGCGGTAACGATATTGCCGCTGGGCAGAATTTCAATGGAGTGGGGGTTGGAGCCCGCCTTGCCGGCGCCGCCGCACCAGATCTCTTCCTTGGTCTCGAAATCGGTGATGACGGGACCGTTATGGGTGGTGAGAACCACGGTACCGTATTTGGTATTTTCCCGGTATTTGACCGAAGCGGAATAGACCCCTTCAAGGGCCCAGATTTCGCCCAAAGACAGATCGCCCTCTTCGGGAACGAGATCCAGATCGTAAACCACCAGACGACGGTTGAGGTAATCGGATACGATGAATTTGTTTGCGGCAACCTCCAAAGGCTCCCATTCCTTTTCGGAATCTTCACTTTCCTCATCGTCGGAGGCGGGGGTCTTGTCGGTGTCGGAAACGACGCTGTCACCGGCAGATCCGGAATCGGTGGGATTTTCGGCAGGGTCTCCGCCGCAGGCTACGAGGGCAAGGGTAAGGGTCAGGATCAAAAAAATCGCAAGCAGCTTTTTCATAGCGGTTTCTCCTTTAAAAAGTTATTGATATTGACCGCAGAGAACGCGGACCTTATAGAAGGCGGACTTTTCCGATACGCAGGGCTGTACGTACAGGAAATTTTCGCTCTTCCAATAAGCGTAATAAATGGTGTCGGTACACCAATCGGCGATCCCTTCCTTTTCCCATTCCCGGCCGGGGCCGTGGTTGGGGAAGCAGAAGAAGAAATTGCCGTTGCGGTTATTGCCGAAGCCTTTGACCGACTTCTTGCTCAGCTTGGCGTACTGATTGAATTTGGTGATAAACTCGTTGGCTTCCTTATCGAAATGATAAACGCCGCTGTTGGTGGTGCACCACAGGAAGTTGGTGTCGGTCAGATCTGCAGAGAGATCGTGGCCGCCGGTGGTGGGCAGCTTGGCGCCGATGCCGTTGACCTTCGAAAGGATCTCCACGCCGTCCTTTTCCCGTACCTGATAGGCCACCAGATCGTAGTCGCCGATGGCCCAGACCAATTCGTTTTCGGGATCCCACAGAACCCCGTGAGCGCCGGGCAGCGAATAATAAGAAACCTTCAGCGCCGCGCCCTCCTTCAGATTGGCGTAGGTGTTGAAGATGGAAACCTGCCCGTCGGTGGAGGAAGCGGTAACGATATTCCCGCTGGGAAGGATCTCAATAGAGTGAGGATTGGAGCCGGCCTTTCCGGGAGCGCTCCAGATCTTTTCCCCTTCGGGATAAGAAACGATATGGGTATCGGAATAGATGATCACGTCCCCGTAGACCGTGTCTTCACGATATTTCAGGCCGGCGGTGTGAGCATCGTGGATCTCCAGGACCTCCGCCTTATCCAGGCTGCCCTTCTCATCGAGGAGCGCCATATCGTAGACCACGATACGGTGGTTCCACTGATCGCAGGCCATGACCAGATTGGGCTCGGTGCCGGGCTTCCATTCTTCCTCGGCGTCGTCGGAATTTACGGCGTCGGAGGAGCTTCCGCCCACAGAGCCGGTGCCGGGGACTGCGGAATCGGTCCCGGAGGAATCGGTGTTCCCCGCCGTTTCCCCGCAAGCTACCAGCCCCGCAACCATAACGAGAAGAAGCAGAAGAGACAGAATTCGTTTCATAACGTAGTACCTCTTTCTTTGGTTTTTTATCGTGAAGAGAAAGCATTATCGGTAACTTTTCTCAAACACCCGTACTTTGTAAAAGGCCACGTCGGGGATCACCCGCTGCTCCAGATGATACAGGTTATCCTTCGCATCGTAATAGCCCAGAGTAACGGTATTGGTGTTCCATTCTTTATAAGTACCGTTCTGCTGGGCCATCAGCAGGGTTCCGTCGTCAAAATTGCCGATCCCCTTCACCGCCGTAAGGGCGCTGACCGTCCCCCAGCCGGGATAACGGATCGAAACCTCGCCGGTGGTCTTGTTGACCTGCATCACGTTGCTGTTCCCGGTAACCCAGAACAGATCCTCCGTGCCGAAGACCGGCTGAAGATCGTGTCCGCCGCCGTAGGGCAGATGAATGGACAGATCGTCCCGCTCGATCATTTCGTGATCCTCCGTCACCTCGTAAGCAACCAGATCGTTCATCCCCAACGCCCACAGAACCTCCTCGGCAGGATCCCACAGAACGCCGTGAGCGCTGGAAAGCTCCACCTGGGTATATTCGGTCAGCTCCGCGTCGCCGTAGGGAATCCGGGGATAAATGCGCACCGTGTTCCCGGTAGACGATGCCACCGCCAGCGCGCCGTCGGGCAAAATTTCCACCGAATGGGGATTGCTTCCCGCATAGGAAACGTAAGAAATCAGCTCTCCCACGGGATAGGTGACGATGCCGGCAAAGCCTCCGGAGGAGCAGAAGGCAATGACGTTGACCCCGGAAATGGGGTCGAAGCGATACTTCGCCCCGTCCACGCTGCGGAAGGTTTCCTCGTCGCAGCCCCAGGACCATTCCGGCTCGGAAAGATCCTCGTTGCGCAGATCGTAGATCCGCAGCTCCTCGTGAAGCTGATCGGTAATCAGAATCCGCTGAGGCTCCACCGGCGCCGGCTCCATACGCATAGGCATACACCCGGCAAGAAGGGACAGAGAGAACAGCAGAGCCAAAAGAAGCGCAATTTTTTTCATAGCAAAAAACACCTTAAAATCAATTTTCGGTATAACAAAAAGCACCCGCAAAACTGCAGGTGCTTCATGGCGGAGAGAGGGGGATTCGAACCCCCGAAGAGTTATTAGCCCTTACACGATTTCCAGTCGTGCGCCTTAGACCAGCTCAGCCATCTCTCCATATTCACGGCGGCTTCGGAAAGTCACCGTGGACTATTATACACCATCTGCAGTAAAAAAGCAAGAGGATTTTGGATTATTTCGAATATTTTTCACATTTTCCGGAATTCCCGGAAGGATCATTGATACGACGGATCGAAGATACGTACCTTATAAAAATCACGGTTCTCGAACTTCAGATCCCGGGAAACGTATTCCCCCGTCTTATCGGGGACGAGGATGCGCACCGTATCGGTGTTGTGAGGCGCGGTAGCGTTGCGCTTGCCGTCAGCCACGGTCATGACCAGAGTCCCGTCGGCATAGCTGTTAATGCTCTTGACGCTGGGGATACAGACCTTCGATTTTCCGGGATACCCGTCACAGAAGGTATCCATAGACTTGGAATACTGATACACGCCGTCGGCGTCGGTAATCCAAAGCCGATCGGGGGCTCCGTAAACCGGAGACAGACAGTGGCCGGAGCGAAGGCCGCCCACGCCCCGATCCTTGACCCGGGATAAGATGGGCATTCCCTCAAAGGAAAGGGAAATGCGATAGGCACGCAATTCCGAATAACTCAGGCACCAGAGAATCTCCAGGGAGGGGTCCCACAGAACCCCGTGCACGCCGGGGAGAGGAACCGAGACCCGGGCGTCCTCATCCTTGGTTCCGGCCCGATAGACCCGAAGCTCCGCCATGGCGGCGTTTCCGTTTCCGGAGCAGGCCACCGCAACGCACCCGTTGGGCAATATATCGATATCGTGGGGGCCGTAGCCGGAAGCGTCTACGTTAAACAGACATTTCCCGGAGGGATACTCCACCACGGCGACCATGCCGCCGGATTTGGTCACTCCTGCCACGGGGCCGTGAAAAAGGCCGGCGTTCACCTTGCGCAGGGTAAAGGAATCAAGACGGCGGTTCTTCTCGCCCGGATAGGAAAGATCCCCCCGTCCCGTGGGAGACCAGCGCCAGACCGGATCCGCAAAATCCTTGGAGGAGAGATCCAGGACGACGATCTCGTCGTTGCGCTGATCGGTCAGAGCAATCCATTTCGGTTTCATCGGCATACACGCTTTCTGTTTATTGATAGGCGGTAACGAAGGGTCTCACCTTGTAAAAATCCCGATTGGAGAATTTAACGTTCATATAGGCCCTGACCCTCTTCCCGGAGGCGTAAACGTTGTAATAAAGAATATTGACCACGTCGGTATTGTGGGTCGCGGTGGCGTTTGCGCTGTCGGCACGGGTCCAGACGGTGGTACCGTTTGCAAAGGAGTTGACGCTCTTGATGGCGGAGGTGTTGATCCGCTCAGCCCCCACGTAATCGGTATAAAGCTTTCCCGTATCTTTATCCACCTGGTAGACCTTCGATCCCGCAGAAATCCAAAGCCGGTCGGGATTCCCGTAGACGGGAGAGAGGCAATGTCCACCGGAAAATCCAACGGCACCCACGCCGTTGACGGCAGAGATCTTGGGGGTGGTGGAGGGGCTTCCGCTGATGGTATAGGCGTTCAGACTGACGTTCCCCAAGGCCCAGACCCATTGCCGGTCGGGATCCCACAATACCCCGTGGGCACTGGAAAGGAACACCGAGGCGCAGACGGTATCGTTCTTGGATCTTGCCCGATAAACCCGCAGACAGGCTCTGTCCTCGTTCCCGTTGCCGGAGCAGGCCACAACGACGAGTCCGTTGGGGAGAATCTCGATATCGTGAGGACCGTAACCCGGAATGCTGACGTTAAAAAGGCATTTTCCGGAGGGATATTCCACCACGGCGACAAAGCCGCCGGAATTGGAAACGCCCACCACGGTGCCGTCAAAAAGCCCGGCGTGAACCTCCCGGACCACGACGTCGTCCAGATGCTTCCCCGTGCTGTTCACGGTCACGTCCCCGTGCATGGTGGGAGACCAGAGCCATTTCAGAGCGGAAGCGGAGGTGATATCCGGGTTGGCCAGATCCACCACGGCAATCTGTCCGTTGCGCTGGTCGGTGATGGCCATAAGACCGGAGAGGGTATTGCCTACGACGGTGTCGTTCGCCGCAGGGGGATCCTGCTCGTCCTCGGTAGGAAGCCCGGAGCCCGTCCCGTCGGAGGTGGAGGGGGTCAGGGAGGGAGCAAATCCGGGCAGATACACGTCGGTATCCTCACCGCCCTCCGGAGGCGCGTCGTCGTAATCCCCGTAGGTGGGGCCGTCGGGGACGGTCTCGTCGTCGGACTCGTAGGTCTCGTCGGTCGCTTCGTCGGAATCGGTGACCGATCCGGAGGCGGAAGAAGCGGAATCGGTAGCGGAATCGGTAGCGGAATCGGACGCTTCCACGGAAGACCCGTCGGAGGTCCCGTCGGTCACGGCGTCAGAGGACGGATCTGCAGACGCATCGGTGAAAACGCCGGAAACCGAATCACTCCCCGAACCGTCGGAAGGTTCGGCGGGATCTCCGCAGGCGGCAAAGGAAAGAAGGAGCAAAAGAGCGAGAAACCCCGCAAAAATACGCTTTTTCATGACTTACCTTTCCGTGAATCACTGATAGTTCTTGTTGAAGGGATGGACCTTGTAAAATTCACGGTCGGTTCTTTCAAAATAGATCTCGTGGGTCTTGGCTACGGCCTTTTTCACCTTGCCGGTGGATTCCTCCAGAACCGTAATACGGAAGCCGCCGCAGGACCAGTCGTAAGTGGTGTCACCGCCGGACCCCGGCACGGTCTGGATCATGGTGCCGTCTTCAAAATAGGCAACGCCCTTCATCCAGTTGGCGGATTTGTGGTTATAGGCGCTGCTGTGGGGATAGGCCTTCGACAGTTTTTCGGTGGCAGTATCGAAAATCCACAGCTTCCCGCCGGCAACCCAATATTTTCCGGGCTCCCCGTATTTGGGGGACAGAACGTGACCGGAGGTATCTTCCTTGGACGCGCCGAAATCGTATCCGGTGCCGTTGAGGCGAACCAGCTTGGCCTTGGCGGTGCCGTAGCCCTGCACGTTGACGGCGAAGACCTGTTCAAATTCCAGGACCCACAGACATTCGTTGACGGGATCGTAGGATACGCCGTGACCGGAGGGGCAGAAAATTTCGTGAGAGGGCTTGGTCGCGCCGGCAGACAGAGGAACGTAGGACAGCTTGCCCTCGAATTCCCCGCCGGAGCAGGCTACGACCACGTCGCCGTTGGGCATCATCTCAATGGAGTGAGGGCCGGAACCGATGGCATATTCCCACAGAACGGTCTTTTCTTCATAGTCGATGACCCCTGCCCAGCCGGAGGAGGAGCAGGCAATAATGACGTCTTTCTCATAATAGGGAGAATAGCGGTATTTGGCAGCGTCGATGCCGGCGCCCACGTTGCCCTTGCAGTTGGGGTCTTCGTCGGCGTCCCATTCCCAGACCACGCACTTGTCGGTCAGAAGATTCTCGTAAACGTCTTCACAACGGTCCAGATCGTACAGCACGATGCTGTGGTTGCAGATATCGGTGGCCAAAAACAGATGGTCGATGTCAGGATCGTAAACCACCAGATCCCCTTCTTTTTTGTCGTCGGAGGAAGCGTCGTTTCCTCCCTCGGTCCCGGAAGGAGCGTCGGAGCCGGCCGTATTCGTGCCGGAGGGATCTTCCGTGGGGCCGCAGGCCGCAAGGGACAGAAGCATCAGGGAGCATAACAGAAGGGAAAGAATCTTTTTCAACATAAGTAAAATCTCCTTTTATCGAAGCGTATCGCAACGGTTTTATTGATAATCTTTACAGAAGGTATGGACCTTATAGAATTCCCGGTCGGAGAACATAATGGTCGAATCCTCCATTTTCACCTTTGAGACCTTTCCGTCGGTCCTTTGCGGCCACAGAATCCGCAGGGCCTTGGTAGACCAGGTAGCGTGCAGATCGGAGCCAACGTTGGCCACGCACTGCACCATAGTGCCGTCGGCAAAGGAGGCGACGCCCTTCAGATTCTTTTCGGAGAGACGGTTGGAATATTCGTATCGGTTCACAAGCGTCATTTCCACGGAATCGAAGAGCCACAGATATTTATGAGCGGTGACCCAATATTTTCCGGGCTGCCCGTAAACGGGGGCAAGGTCGTGTCCTCCGACGTCTCCGTCAAATTCCACGGAAAGGCCGGAAACCGGAGACAGCCTGCCGTCCTTGACGACCAGCGCCTCCACGCCGTAATACCCCAGAACCCACAGCACCTCCTGCACGGGGTCCCATTGCACGCCGTGACAGGAAGGAACGGAGTATTCGTGCCCTCTCCCCACGGCGCCGGTGGACAGGGGGTAGTAAACCAGGCTCCCTGCAGTTTCCCAATTGCTCCCGCCGGAGCCGGCCACGACCACGTCCCCGTTGGGCATCATTTCAATGGAGTGGGGGCCGTTGGATTGAGAGGTTTCCCAGAGAACGGTCTTGTTTTCATAATCGACGACGTAGGCCTTGCCGCCGGAGGAGGTAGCGATGACAACGTCTTTTTCGTAATAGGGAGAATACCGGATCTTGGCGTCGTCGATGCCGGAGCCGGGCTTCAGGTGGCAATTGGGGTCCTCGTCCGCATCCCATTCCCAGACCACGGCGGATTCCTCCCGAAGAAGCTTGTAATCGCCGTTGCAGACGTTCAGATCCAGCTGGACGACGGAATGGTTCATGATATCACAGACCAGGATCTGATGCTCGATTCCGGGGTCGAAAACCACCGCGTCGGAGACGGCGTTAGAATCGGTCTTGCCGGAAGCATCAGAAGCGTCGTCCGTATCGGAGACCGAGGAAGGGGCGGAAGAAGCGCTTCCGTAATCGGAGACCACCGGCCCGGTCTGCCCGCCGCAGGCCGCAAGCCCAAAGGCCAGAAGGCAGCACAAAAGAAGGGAAAGAATTCGTTTCATCGCGGAAGACTCCGTTTCTTACTGATAATCTTTACAGAAAACGTCGACCTTATAGGACTGATAATCGCCGGCGTGGGGGATCATCAGCTCCTTGACCACGGAGGTCTTGATCTTGCCGGAGGATTCCGCCAGATACATGACCCGGAAGAGAGACGAGCGGTAGGTGCCGGTGCCGCCCTGATCGTGAGAGGTCTGAACCATGGTACCGTCGGAAAAATAGGCCATTCCCTTGACGTTCTTGTTGGTATATTTCTTGGCCTGGAGATCGGTGGCGGAGATACTTCCGTTCACGGAATCGAAGACCCAAACCTCCTTACCGCCGGAGACCCAGTATTTCCCCGGATGTCCGTAGGCGGGGGACAACTCGTGTCCGCCATTGGAGGGCAGCTTCACGCCCATGCCGCTGACGGGAGAGATCTTTGCTTTCTCGGTCCCCTTGCCGGAAACGCTCAGAGCAACGATCTCATAGCCGCCCAGCGCCCAGATCACGTCCTGCTCGGGATCGTAGCAGACCCCGTGGGCGGAGATGAGGGGGTAGGTGGAGGTGCTTCTCGTCAGACCGGAGGAAAGGGGATAATAAAGAACGCACCCCTCCTCGCTGTTGGAATTCCCGGAGCAGGCGAGAACCAGATCCCCGTTGGGCAGCAGCTCCGCAGAATGGGGGCCCTTGCCGGGATTGTCCTCAAAAAGCAGCTCCTTCGTGGCGTAATCCACAACGCCGACCCAGCCGCCGGAGCCGCAGAATACGATCACGTCGCTTTCGTAATAGGGGGAATACCTGAGACGGGCCGAGTCCATGGTGACCGAAACGCCCTTCATTTTGCCTTCCGTCAGATCGTCGGTGCTCCATTCCCAAATAATTCCGTCTTCCACGCTCCAATTTTCGGGATGATCCCCGGTTTCGTCCAGATCCACCACGAGGATGCCCCGGGCAGAGACGTCCATGATGATCTTATGATCCACGGCGGGATCGAAAACCGGAATTTTGACTTCTTCCTCATCGGAAGTGTCGGAGACGTCGGCCTCATCGGAAGAGGCGACGGAATCCCCGGTCGCGGAATCGGAGACCGCCCCGGAAGAGGCGGAGGAATCGGAATCGGCGGGGACGGGCGTCTCACCGCAGGCCGCAAGGCCACAGAGAATAACGCCGCACAGGAGAAAGGCGAAAAGCTTTTTCATCGTTCGTACCTCCCGGAATTACTGATAATTTTTGGAGAAGGCGGTAACTTTATAAAATTCCCGGTTGCGGGGCTGGAAGACGATCTTGTAGACGTTCACGTCCGCCTTTCCGCTGCCGTCGTCCTCCCGGACGATAACCCGGAATCCGCCGCAGGTGGCGTCGGTCAGAGTCTTGCCGCCCCACTTGGGAACGGTCTGGACCATGGTGCCGTCTTCAAAATGAGCCACGCCCTTCATCCAATCGGATTCTTTTGCGCTGTAAACCCCGGCGTAATCGTAGCTCCGGGTCAGGGTCATTTCGTTGCTATCGAAAATCCAGAGGCGTTCGGCGGCCATCCAGTATTTTCCGGGCTGACCGGCCACGGGAGTCAGCACGTGACCGCTGGCCTCCTTGTTGCGGGTGGTGAAATTATAGGATTTCCCGTTGACCCGGGTAAGGGCAACGTCCTTCTCACCGTAATTCTCCACCTTGCAGGCAAAGATCTCGTCGTAATCCAGAATCCACAGCCAATCGTTGACGGGATCGTAGCAGGCGCCGTGACCGGAGGGCGCGTCGATGGTGGCGGTATATTCGGTCACGTTGGCGGACAGGGGGACGTAATAGACCTTCCCCTCTTCTCCCGACCCCACCAGCACCAGATCGCCGTTGGGCATCATTTCCACGGAGTGGAGATTACTGCCGGGAATTTCGGTCTCCCACAGGGTGGTCTTCGTCTCGTAGTCCACAATCCCCGCCCAGCCCTCGGAGGAGCAGACGATGACCACGTCGCATTCGTAATAATCGGAATAGCGGATCTTGGCGGCGTCCAGTCCGGAGGTGGGCTTTCCCTTGCAGGTGGCGTCGTCGTCGGCATCCCATTCCCAGACGATACAACGGTCGTTTTTCAGATTATCGTAGACCTCGTCGCAGGCGTTCATATCGTAAACCACGATGCTGTGGTTCAGAACGTCGCAGGCGAGAAACTTATGCTCAACGTCAGGGTCAAAGAGCACCGCACCGGGCTTTTCCGAATCCGAAGTGCCGGCATCGGAGGAGGCTCCGGTGGAAGGGAGGTCGGAATCGGGAACGACGGGCGCTTCGCCGCAGGCAACAAGGCCGCAGAGCAGAAGACCGCAGAGAAGAAGAACAAGGATCCGTTTCATATGAGAAACCTCCCGGTGAAATTATTGATAATCTTTGTTGAAGGCCTGAACCTTATAGGTTTGATCCCCGGTTATCTCAAAGGGAATCTCCCGGGTAACGGGGCGGACGGAGGTTACCTTGCCGCCGATCTCCTCCAGCGTAATGATCCGCAGGGCGGTGGAGCAATAATCCGGATTCCCGCCCTCGCCCACGTAGCCGGACTGCACGGCGGTGCCGTCGGCAAAATAAGCGATGCCCTTGATGTTGGGATACGAAAGATCTTTGCGGTCCTTGTACGTTTTGGAAAGCTTGCCGGTAGAAGAATCGAAGAGATACATCCCCTTGATGGAGGTGACCCAGTATTTGCCGGGCTGACCGTAGACCGGCGTCAGGTTATGGCCGCCGATATCGTTCAGCTCCACCAACGAATCTCCTTCCCCCTGAATCCACTTCAGCTTGGCGTCGGCTTTGCCGTAATTCTGCACGACGTAGCAACGGACCTCGTCGTCCCCCAGAGCCCAGAGACACTCGTTTTCGGGATCGTAGCAGACCCCGTGGGCACCCTTGAAGAGGGAGAAATCGGACTTTTCCTCCGTGCCGGTGGAGAGGGGGAAATAATAGAGCCCGGCAATGCTCTCGTCTCCGTTGCCGGAGGAAGCAACCACCAGATCGCCGTTGGGCATCAGCTCGATACAATGGGGACCGGCCTTGAGCTGCTGCTCAAAAAGCATTTCCTTCGTTTCGTAATCCACGACGCCCACCCAGCCGTTGGACTGAGCCAGCAGGATCACGTCGGTGTCCCAATAGGAGGAATGACGGAATTTCAGCCCGGCAGAGCCGGCCCGCTCAGGATATTTGATGTTCGGGCATTCCGCAGGATCCCATTCCCAGACCACGGCGTCGTCCAGACTGGAAAGAGCGGAAACATCGCCGGCCTTGTCCAGATCCAGAACCCACAAAACGCCGCCGGTTCTCGAAAACATTACCTTATGCTCCAGCTCGGGATCGTAGCTTTCGTACTTCACGGGCTCATCCGAAGCATCGACCTGATCCGAAGACCCGGAAACGGCGGAATCCGTATTCCCGGCGGTGCTGCCCGAGGAAGGAAGATCGGAATCGGTGGCAACGGGCGTTTCCCCGCAGGCCGCAAAGGAACAGAGCAGTGCGGTGCAAAAGAGCAGGGCAAGAATTTTTTTCAACATACGCTTTCTCCTTTTTATGAGATCATTTTGCCGAATCGGGTCCTTCTTCCCCTCTCGGAGGACGGGGAGGCTTCGGACCGAGATACTGATAATACTGGCAGGGGAGCCGGCCGTTGAACAGCTTTCGGCGTTTATCCGCCTTCCGGCCGAAGAGACGCTCGAACTCCGGATGGGCGGTAAGCACGTAATAAGACCAGGTATCCAGAGAGCGGAACACCTTGCCCATATCCCGGTAAATGGCCTGCACCTCTTCCTCCTGCCCCAGCCGCTCGCCGTAGGGCGGATTGGTAAGGATAAAGCCGTATTTTTCGTCGGAGGTAAATTTCCGCATATCCGCCCGCTCGAACCGGACGGCCTTCTCCACCCCCGCAAGGCGGGCGCAGGTCTGGGAAACGTCGGCGGCCTTTGCGTCGATATCCCGGCCGAGGATCGTAATCTCGGTGGCGGGACAAATCAGCGCCTTCGCTTCCTCCCGGGCAGCGGCAAAGGCTTTGGCAAAGGCAGGCCAGGATTCCGCCGTGAAGGTACGGGTCAGCCCCGGAGCCCGGTTTTCCGCAATCAGGGCGGCTTCAATGGGAATGGTGCCGGTGCCGCACATGGGGTCCACCAGAATGCGCCCCGGCTTCCAGAAGGTGAGATCGATCAGGGCGGCGGCCATGGTCTCTTTTAACGGAGCCTCTCCGGCAATCCTTCGGTAGCCCCGTTTATGAAGCCCGGCGCCGGTGGTGTCCAGGGTGACGGTGACCGTATCCTTCAGAAGGGCCACCTCGATGCGGTACAGATCCCCCGTCTCCTCGAAAAAGTCCCGGTGATATTTTTCCTTCAGTTTTTCCACGATGGCCTTCTTCGAAACGGCCTGACAGTCGGAAATGCTGAACAGGGTGGATTTGACCGACCTTCCGTCCACGGGGAAGCGGGCGTTTTCCGGCAGGATCTCCCCCCAGGGAAGCGCCTTTACCCCTTGAAACAGCTCTTCGAAGGTGACGGCCCGAAACCGGGCCAGACAGATCTGCACCCGGGCGGCGGTGCGCAACCACAGGTTTGCCTTGGCCACGGCGGATTCGTCCCCGGAGAAAAAGACCCGCCCGTCTTCGGTACGGGTATCCTCAAAGCCCAGATTCTGCAATTCCCGGGCAGTCACCGCCTCCAGCCCGAAGGCGGCAGGGGCGATCAGTTCGTATTTCATAAATTCCTCGCGTGTTGATAAATTTAGAGATAATATTATAATACCACATACGGATGCAAATTGCAATAAACCTTACAAAATCGTTCCGCTTTTGTCGGTTTTTATTCAAATTTTCAAACGCGGGTTACGTCGTATGGTAATTTTTCATAAGAACTCCCGTCGAGTTTTGTACAATTTCACAAAGGCGCACGATACATTTTGTGAATTTTATGAAAATTGTCTATTTTTCGACGGAATTACCATTGAAAACAGATTCGGAATGTGCTATAATAGAAGCAATGGGATAACGTCCCCCAAATTCCCGGGAAAAGGAGTGATACCGTGACCGAAAGAGACCTGCCCGTTTATCTGTTCCGCCAGGGAACGAATTTTGAAAGTTATCGCTTTTTCGGCGCCCATCCGGACGTTTCGGAAGGGGTAAAGGGATACCGCTTCCGGGTCTGGGCGGACAACGCCGCAGAGGTGTCGATAATCGGCTCTTTTAACGGCTGGGATCCGGCGGCCGCCCCCATGGAATGCCACGGCGGCATCTGGGAGGCCTTTATCCCCGGAGTGAAGACTTACGATCAATATAAATACCGCATCCTGTCCAAGCAGGGGGAGGTTTTCGAGAAGGCCGATCCCTACGCCTTCCACAGCGGCTGGGGCGTGGCGACGGAATCCCGCGTTTTTGACCTTAACGGCTACGAATGGGGAGACCAGAACTGGCTGACCGCCCGCAAAGGGACGAACCCCTACAGATCCCCCATGAATATCTACGAGGTTCACGCCGGCTCCTGGAGACGCTTTGCCGACGGCAATCCCTTCTCCTACCGGAAGCTGGCGGAAGAGCTGATCCCCTACGCCCGGCAGATGGGATACACCCATATTGAGCTTCTGCCCATTACCGAGCATCCGCTGGAGGAATCCTGGGGATATCAGTGCTGCGGCTATTTTGCCCCCACCTCCCGGTTCGGAACGCCCCACGATCTGATGTATTTCATCGACGAATGCCACCGGCAGGGCATGGGCGTGATTCTGGACTGGGTGCCTTCCCATTATCCCAAGGACGCCCACGGGCTTTATCGCTTTGACGGCGAATATCAATACGAATACAAATCCCACGAAAAGCGGGAGCAGCCCCAATGGGGCACGGTGGTCTTCGATTACGGCCGGCCGGAGGTGCAGTCGTTTCTCATCTCCTCCGCCCTGTTCTGGCTGGAGCAATACCATGCGGACGGCCTGCGGGTGGACGCAGTCACGTCCATGCTGTACCTCAGCTTCGGCAAGGAGTTCGAAGTACGCAACGCCGAGGGCACCGAAGAGAACAAGGAGGCCGTGGCCTTCCTGCAGAAGCTGAATACCGCCGTTCACGGCCGGGTCCCCGACGCCTTGATGATCGCAGAAGAATCCACCTCCTGGGCAAAGGTCACGAAGGACCCGGATCAGGGAGGACTCGGATTTAACTTCAAATGGAATATGGGCTGGATGAACGATATGCTCGACTATATCGAGCTGGATCCTTTTTTCCGGAAGGATCATCACGGGTATCTTACCTTCTCGTTCATGTACGCCTTTTCGGAGAATTACGTGCTTCCCATCTCCCACGACGAGGTGGTGCACGGAAAGAAATCGTTGCTGGATAAGATCCCCGGGCCCTACGAAAACAAATTCGCCGGCTTCCGGGCGTTCCTCAGTTATATGTATACCCATCCGGGGAAAAAGCTGCTCTTTATGGGCAGCGAATACGGCCCCTTCCGGGAATGGGATTTTGAAAACGAGCTGGAGTGGTTCATGCTGGATTACGAGCCCCACCGGCGGCTGAAGGATTTTACCCGGACGCTGAACCTGTTCTATCTGGCCCACCCGGCCCTGTGGGAGGAGGATTGCTCCCCCGAGGGCTTCGAATGGATCTCCCCCGACGACAACCGGAACAACGTGGTGGTCTTCCTCCGCCGGTGCAAGGAGGAGGAATTGGTCGTCGCCGTGAATTTCTCCCCCCAGCGGTGGGAAAATTACCGGTTCGGGCTTCCGAAATACGGCAAATACGAAGAGATCTTCAATTCCGACGATGCCGCCTTCGGCGGCGGTGGCGTCAAGAATGGGGAGATCACCGTCAACCGCATTCCCTGGCACGGCCGCAACTGCTCCACGGAGGTCACGTTGCCGCCCCTGGGCGCCATCGTACTGAAGCGGAAGCCGCCCCGCAAGGAGCCGACCGTCGGTCCGAAGGAGAAAGCGCCCCGGACGGGGACGGCGAAGCGGTCCGCGCGAAAATAACCCGTATCCAACGGCGAAAAACCGACCGAGACGAGACAGAAAGAAAAACCCCGACCGGATTTCCACCGTCACATAAAAAAACGCAAACCAAAAAAGAGGAGGGTCCCGTAATGATCCAAAAGAAAAAGTGCATTGCGATGCTCCTTGCCGGCGGCCAGGGCAGCCGTCTGAAGGTGCTGACGAAGAACGTCGCAAAACCCGCCGTTCCCTTTGGGGCGAAATACCGCATCATCGACTTCCCCCTGTCCAACTGCATCAACTCGGACATCACCGTGGTGGGGGTCCTGACCCAATATCAGCCCCTGGTGCTGAACCGCTACATCCGCACCGGGGATCCCTGGGATCTGGACCGGCTGTACGGAGGGGTCTACGTTCTGCCGCCCTATCAGCAGAATTCCGGCGCCGACTGGTATAAGGGTACGGCAAACGCCATTTATCAGAACTTCCCCTTCATCGAGCAGTACGATCCCGAGCACGTTCTGATTCTGTCCGGGGATCACATCTATACCATGGACTATTCCAAGATGCTGGAGGCCCACGAGCGCTCCGACGCCGACGCCACCGTGGCGGTCATCGACGTTCCCATGGAAGAGGCTTCCCGCTTCGGAATCCTTGCCACCGACGAGGAAGGCCGGATCACCGAATTCCAGGAAAAGCCCGCCGTGCCCAAGTCCAATCAGGCCTCCATGGGCATCTATATTTTTAAATGGAGCAAGCTGAAGGAATACCTGGAACGGGACGAAGCCGATCCCGCGTCCTCCAACGACTTCGGAAAGAACATCATCCCCACCATGCTCAACGATAACCAGAAGCTCTTCGCCTATTCCTTCCACGGGTACTGGAAGGACGTGGGCACCATCGACAGCCTCTGGGAAGCGAATATGGATCTGATCTTCCATCCCGATCAGCTGAAGATCGACAATCCCGATTGGAAGATCTACGCCAGAAATCCCGTATCTCCGCCCCACTACACCGGTCCGAACGCTTCCATCACCAATTCCATCGTCTCCGAGGGAGGCAATATTTACGGCAAGGTGAACAACTCCGTGGTTTCCTATAAGGTCACCCTGGAGGAAGGCGCTCTTTCGGAGGGCTCCGTGCTGATGCAGCACGCCACTCTGGAGGCCGGCGCAAAGGTCTATAACGCCATCATCGGCGAGGGTGCCGTCATCAAGGCCGGCGCCACCGTCGGCGCTCCTGCGGAGGAGGGGAAAAATCCCGTCATCACCGTGGTGGGCCCCGGCTGCACCGTAGGGGAGAACGAAACCGTCCCCGCCGGCGAGATCGTTGACCGGGACGACGTAAAGAAAGAAGGTACGAACAATGGCTAACGCTTTCGGTATTATTTTTTCGAATATTCACGACGACGCCCTGCCCCAGCTGACCCGGAACCGCACCCTGGGCGCCGTGCCTCTGGGCGGCCGATACCGTCTGATCGACTTTATCCTTTCGAATATGGTCAATTCCGGCATCTCCTCCGTGGGAGTCATCGCCCGGAACAACTATCATTCTCTGGTGAACCATCTGGGATCGGGAAAGGAATGGGATCTTTCCCGGAAATTCGGCGGGCTGACCATTTTCCCGCCCTATTCCACCGCCGGCACAGGCCTCTATCACGGTCGGCTGGAGGCCTTGAAGACGGTGCTGAGCTATATCGTCCGGGCCAGAGAGGAATACGCCGTGCTGGCAGACAGCAACCTGATCCTGAATATTGATCTGGAGAAGGTCCTTGCCTTCCACGAAGAGAACGACGCGGACATCACCTGCGTTTATCACAACGTGGATCTGAAGGAAAAGAACGCCAAAGACCGGGTGCTCTACGACGTGAACGCCGACGGCCGGATCAGCGCCGTCCTGGTGGATCCCCGGATCTCCGCCGGAACCGTGAACAATTCTCTCGGCATCTGGGTGATGAAAAAGGATCTTCTGGTCCGCATCATCGACGACGCACAGGCCACCGGCAAGGGAAGCCTGGAACGGGACGTGCTGGGCAAGCATTGCAAGGACTGGAAAATTCTGGGCTACGGCTTTGACGGCTTCGTCGAGCAGATCCGCTCCGTCCCCGGCTATTACCGGGCAGGCATGGCCCTACTGAAGGCCGAAGTCCGCAAGGAGCTGTTCCCCAGAGAGCGCCCCATCTACACCAAGATCCACGACGAATGCCCCGTCTATTACGCGCCGGAGGCCAAGGCCAGCGGGTCTCTGATCGCCAACGGCTGCCGCATTGAAGGCACGGTGGAAAATTCCATCCTCGGCCGGGGCGTCTACGTAGCGAAGGGCGCCGTGGTGCGCAATTCCCTGCTGATGCAGGGGGTGTCGGTCTCCGCAGGAGCCACCGTGGATTGCGCCATCATCGACAAAAACGCCTATATCGCCCCCGACCGCAATCTGTCCGGGGCCCCCACATACCCCATCGTCATTGAGAAAGGAAGCCGGGTCTGATCCCGGGGAAAATAAATTATGGCAAAGATTTTATTCACCGCCTCCGAGGCCTTTCCCTTCGCCGTTTCCGGCGGACTGGGGGACGTGATCGGAGCTCTGCCCAAGACCTTGGCCAAGATCGAAGGAAACGATATCCGGGTGGTTCTGCCCCTCTACGGAAAGATCTCCGACGAGCTGAGAGGTCAGATGACCTTTCTTCGGAGCATTACCGTTCCCGTGGGCTGGAGAAACCAGTATTGCGGCATCTTCGAGTTGAAATACGAAGGCGTTATCTGGTATTTTATCGATAACGAATATTATTTCAAGCGGGGAAGCAAGCTGTACGGAGATTACGACGACGGCGAACGCTTCGCCTTCTTCTCCACCGCCTGCCTGGAGATCCTGCCCCACGTGGGCTTCTATCCCGACATCCTCCACGCCCACGATTGGCATACGGCCCTGGTGCCGGTGCTGTACCGCACCAAATACGCCGTACTGCCGGAATACAAGGGAATCAAAACCGTATTTACCATCCACAATATTCAGTATCAGGGAGTCTTCGACTACGACCGTCACAACGATCTGTTCAACATTCCCGACGAATCCGCTCATCTGGCGGAATTCAACGGAGCGCTGAACCTGATGAAGGGGGCCGTGGAAACGGCGGACCGGGTCTCCACCGTCTCTCCCACCTATGCGGAAGAGATCCTCTACGCCTACTACGCCCACGGTCTGGAAGGGATCCTGACCCGGAACAAGGGCAAGCTGACGGGCATTCTGAACGGAATCGACACCGTCCGCTACGATCCTATGACCGACAAAGCGTTGCTCCATCCCTTCTCCACCCGGACTCCCGCCCAGAAGGTAAAAAACAAGCTGGATCTGCAAAAGGACCTGGGACTCCCCGTCGACAAGGACGTCCCCATGATCGGCATCATCTCCCGGCTGGTCTCCCATAAGGGACT
Organism: Eubacteriales bacterium; assembly: GCA_045543655.1. GTDB lineage: Bacteria > Bacillota > Clostridia > Oscillospirales > UBA644 > RGIG995. The sequence goes on along the minus strand of JAZPXN010000085.1, from coordinate 39,584 downwards.
GGATCTGATCCTGCGGGTCATCCACGATATTCTTCACCTTCCCCTCCAGTTCGTGGTGTTGGGCACCGGAGATGCGGAATACGAAACGGCCCTGACCAACATCCGGGAGCAGTATCCCGATAAAATGTCGGTCACCATCGATTTCAACAGCCGGCTTGCCAGCCGTATTTACGGCTCTGCGGATATCATTCTGATGCCCTCCCAAAGCGAGCCCTGCGGCCTCGTACAGATGGTCGCCTGCCGTTACGGAGCCGCCCCCATTGTCCGCCGCACCGGCGGTCTGAAGGACTCGGTCTTCGACGCCTCCCTCGGCGGCAACGGCTTTACCTTCGACAACTACAACGCCCACGAGATGCTCTCCGCCATTGAGCGGGCAGTGGCGCTGTATCAGGACAAAAAAGCGTGGAGAGCCCTGCTTCTGCGGGCGCTGAAATGCGATTTCTCCTGGGACGCCTCGGCAAGGCAATACGTGGAAATGTATCACGAGCTGATCGGATAACCATACTTCTCTTCTTCGGATACCGGAGACGGGCACCCTCTCCGGTATCCGGGTCGTTTTTCACGGTGCAAAGGGACTCCGTCCCGGCTCAGAACGCCCGTTAGGGGGAAAATCCCTGTTTTTCCCTTAATATAAATTTCAGTATACAGAAAGCAGGTCATTCATGAACAAACCTACCGTCACCGCCGCAGAGCTGAAGCGGCGGATCAACGAAAATCTGCTCCGCTATTACGGCACCGATCCCAAGGACGCGGATCTGGAGCAGATCTACAAAAGCGCCATCACCGTCGCCCGGGACGAAGCCGTCCGCAAGCGTCTTGCCTTCGAAAAGGAAGTGGAAGAAAAAGACGGAAAGCACGTGTATTATATGTGCATGGAGTTTCTTCTGGGCAGAAGCCTGAAGAACTGCGTGTATTCTCTGTTCGGCGAAGAAGCCTTTGAAAAAGCCCTGAAGGAATACGGGCTGAAGCCCAAGGATCTCTATCGGCTGGAGCCCGATGCAGGGCTGGGCAACGGCGGTCTTGGCCGTCTTGCGGCCTGCTTTATGGAATCCATGGCCTCCCGCAATTATCTGGCCACCGGCCACAGCATCTGCTACGAGTTGGGAATGTTCAAGCAGAAGATCGTGGACGGCTGGCAGATGGAGCTGTCCGACAACTGGCTCCCCATGGGAGAGGTATGGCTCTCCCCCCGTCTGGACGAAGCGGTGGACGTTCCCCTGGGCGGCCACGTGGAGGAATCCTGGGAAAACGGCCGGCTGGTAGTGCGTCACTATAACGCCACCGTCATCCGTGCGACCCCCTACGATCTGATGATCCCCGGCTACGATACCGAAGGGGTCAGCCGCCTGCGCCTCTGGAAGGCCTCGGCGAAAAATCCCGTAGATATGAACCTCTTCTCTCAGGGGGATTATATCCGTGCGGCAGAAGAAAATACCAACGCCGAGATGATCTCCAAGATCCTGTATCCCCCCGATAACCATCTTCAGGGGAAATCCCTCCGTCTGCGTCAGCAGTATTTCCTGGTCTCCGCCGCCCTGCAGAATATCATCAAGACCCATCTGGCCAAGTTCGAAGACCTGAAAACCCTGCCCGAAAAGGCGGTCATCCACATCAACGACACCCACCCCTCCCTTTGTATTCCCGAGCTGATGCGTATTTTCATCGACGAATGCGGCTACGGCTGGGAGGAATCCTGGGAGATCGTCTGCAAGACCATCAACTACACCAATCACACCGTCATGTCCGAAGCCCTGGAAACCTGGAACGAAGCCACCTTCCAGGCCATCCTGCCCCGGATCCACTCCATCGTCAAGGAGATCAACCGCCGCTTCTGCGACGAAATGTTCGCCAAGACCAACGGAGACTGGGACAAGATTTCCCGCATGGCGATCCTGGCCAACGGATCGGTGCGCATGGCAAATCTTTCGGTCATCGGATCCGATAAGGTCAACGGCGTTTCCGCCCTTCACAGCCAGATTCTGAAGGATCGGGTCTTCAAGGATTTCAACGACGTTTATCCCGGCAAATTCACCAACGTCACCAACGGCATCGACCATCGCCGCTGGCTCTGTCAGTCCAACCCCGGTCTGACCAGGCTTTTGACCGAATGCATCGGCGACGGCTTCATCAACGACGCCTCTAAGATGAGCGAATTCCTGAAATATCAGGACGATTCGCAGGTATTGGAGCAGCTGACGAAGATCAAAAAAGAAAACAAGGAGCGCTTCGCCAAATTCCTCAAGCGGGAAGGATGCGAGGTCCTGCCCGATCCCGAAATCATGCTGGACGTTCAGGTCAAGCGGCTTCACGAATATAAGCGTCAGCTGCTGAACGCCATGCACATTCTGAATCTGTATCTGGAGCTGAAGGATCATCCGGAAATGGAATTCACCCCCCGCACCTTCCTCTTCGCCGCAAAAGCCGCCTCCGGCTACTATATGGCCAAGCGCATCATTATGTTCATTTCCCACGTTGCCCGGATGATCAACACCGATCCCACCGTCAATAAAAAGCTGCGGGTCATCTTTGCGGAGAATTACCGGGTCACCATGGCGGAATATCTCATGCCCGCCGCCGACCTTTCCGAGCAGATCTCCCAGGCCGGCACCGAAGCCAGCGGCACGGGAAACATGAAGCTGATGATCAACGGCGCTTTGACCGTCGGGACCCTCGACGGCGCGAACGTAGAGATTCACAAGGAAGTGGGCGACGAGAACATTTTCCTCTTCGGCCTTCGCACCGAGGAAGTAGCGGAGCTCTACCGCAGAGGCTACCGCCCCGTGGAATACTACAATTCCAACCCCCGACTCCGCCGCATTGTCGATACCATGCGGGCAGGCATCGGCGGGGAGTCCTTTGCCGACCTTGCGGACAGTCTGACCATGGGCAGCCGCTTCTCCGATCCCTATATGGTATTGGCGGACTTTGAATCCTATCGGCAGATCCAGAGCGTCATCGGCAAGGAATACGCCAATGCCCCCACCCAATGGAACCGGAAATCTCTGATCAATATCGCGAAAGCCGGCTTCTTCTCCTCCGACCGGAGCATCCGGGACTATGCGGAAGGCATCTGGAATATGAAGCCTCTGGGAGAAAAGAAGTGATCCCCCCGGTATCCGATCGGCAGACCGGCCTTCTCTTTGATTCGCGAGATTCCTTTTACCGCGCCCCCGTAGGAGCGGTCCCCCACGGAACCGCCGTTACCTTTTCCCTGCTCATTCCCCGGGGGGAATGCCCAGGAAGGGTTTCGGTCTGGTTTTCCGAGGACGGACGCCCGGCGGAAGAAACGCAACTGGTTTTTGCGGAAAACATCCGGCAGTATCAGCGCTGGACGGCCACCGTTACCCCCGAAACGCCGGGGATATACTGGTATACCTTCCGGGTGGAAACGCCGGAGAGGATGCTGGTCTACGGCAGAGACGCAAAAAACAATCCCGTCTGCGGACGGCAGAACCCGGCGGCGTGGCAGATGACGGTCTACGATAAAGACGAGTCCCTGCCCAAGGGCTGGGCGGGGGGCACCTTTTATCAGATCTTCCCCGACCGCTTCTGCCGCTCCGGCAAGCAAGCCGTACCGGCCGGAAAGGAATACGCGACCTTCCGCGCCCCCGGAGAATTGCCTACCTGGGAACGGGCGGAAAACGGAGACCTGGACACCACCGACTTCTTCGGCGGCAATCTGAAGGGCATTGAATCCAAGCTGGATTATCTGCGGGATCTGGGCGTTACGGCCCTGTACCTGAATCCTATTTTTCTGGCCCGGTCGAACCATCGGTACGATACGGCGGATTATACGAAAATCGACCCCATTCTCGGCACCGAGGCCGACTTCCGATCCCTCTGCAGGGCCGCCCATAAGCGGGGCATGAAGGTGATGCTGGACGGCGTTTTCAGCCATACGGGGGACGACAGTATCTATTTCAACAAATACGGGACCTATCCCGGGGTGGGGGCCTATCAGTCCAAGGAATCCCCCTATTACCCCTGGTTCAAATTCAAAAAATGGCCCGAGGATTACGAATCCTGGTGGGGCATCAAGCTTCATCCGGAGGTCAACGAATCCCTGCCGGATTATCTGGAATTCGTCACCGGAAAAGACGGCATCCTCCGCCGCTGGATGCGGGCGGGAGCCGACGGATGGCGCTTTGACGTGGCCGACGAGCTGCCCGACGATTTTCTGGAGGCGGCCCAGAAGGCCATCAAGGAGGAAAACCCCGACGCGCTGTTCCTCGGCGAGGTGTGGGAAGACGCCACCAACAAGGAATCCTACGGCACGCGGCGGCGGTATCTTCTCGGGAGACAGCTGGACAGCGTGATGAATTACGTGCTGAAGGACGCCGTGCTGGCCTTCGCGCTGACGGGAGACAGCGAGGTCTTTGCCGAGCAGATGCGGGGACTGACCGAAAATTATCCGCCCCTGGGGCTTCATTGCGCCATGAATCTCATCGGGACCCACGATACGCCCCGGGCGCTGACGGTATTAAGCGGCGTCGAGCTGCCCAAGGATCCGGCGGCGCAGGTGGCGCTAACCCTGACCGAAGCGCAGACGGCGGAAGCCCTGAAGCGGCTGAAGATCGCAGATCTGCTCATGTTCACCCTGCCGGGAATCCCCTCGGTCTATTACGGAGACGAGGCGGGAATGCAGGGCGGTCACGACCCCTTGAACCGGTGCTTCTACCCCTGGGGCAAGGAAAACCGGGATCTGCGGGATTTCGTGGCAAGACTGGGGGCGATCCGAAGAAAGCACCCCGTCTTCCGGGAGGGAGATCTGGAGATCTCCTACGCCGATCAGGGGCTCGTTATTTATAAGCGCACCGACAAATCCCATCGCCCCGTCACCGTGGCGGTCAACTGCGGGCGACAGGAAAAAGCCGTCGCCGTTGACGGCGCCCGCACCGATCTTCTCACCGGGAAGCGGTGGACCGACTCCCTCGTCCTGCCGCCTCTTGCAGCGGTCATCTTCGAGGGATAAAAAACGGAATACGGTCGCAAGGAGGCGTTCCCTATAGGGAACACCTCCTTCAATTATGCATTTTTTTTGACAAACACGAAAAGGGGTTGAAAAAGTCTCCGGTTTGTGGTATAATATGGGATGTACGGCTTTAAGAGAAACTCCGTTAAAATACAGAAAAAACAAAGGAGATACGAAACATGAGTATTTTCACCGACCTGTTTGCGCCGATCATTGAACAGGTCACCGCAGAAGGCGGCTCGATCCTTCTGATCAAGCAGATCGCCATGTGGGTCATCGGCGGGATTCTGATCTATCTTGCCATCAAGAAGGACATGGAGCCTACCCTGCTTCTCCCCATGGGCTTCGGCGCCATCCTCGTCAACCTGCCCGGCATCGAAACGGTAGGTGGCGAAATCGTAGCGCAAAACGGTGCGTTCCACACCCTGGAACGCCTCTTCAATATCGGAATCGAGAACGGCGAACTGATGCCGCTGATTCTGTTTATCGGCATCGGTGCCATGATCGATTTCGGACCGCTGCTCCGCAATCCCCGCTATATGCTCTTCGGCGCCGCCGCGCAGTTCGGGATTTTCTTCACCCTGTGCCTCGCCCGGTTCGTGGGCTTTGACATGAACGACGCCGCTTCTATCGCCATCATCGGCGCCGCCGACGGCCCCACCGCGATTTTCGTGGCCCAGGTGCTGGAATCCGGCTATCTGGCCGCCATCATGGTCGCCGCCTATTCTTATATGGCGCTCGTGCCCCTGATCCAGCCCGTGGTCATCAAATGCTGTACCACCCGGAAGGAACGGCTCATCCGTATGGATGATTCCGGCGCTCGGGAGGTCTCCAAGACCACCCGCATTCTGTTCCCCATCATCGTCACCATCCTGGTGGGCTTCGTCGCCCCCGACGCCGTCTCTCTCATCGGCTTTTTGATGTTCGGGAATCTGATCCGGGAATGCGGCGTTCTGAATTCTCTCTCCGAAACCGCCCAGAAGGTTCTGGCCAATCTGGTCACCATCTTCCTCGGAATCACCATCGCCTTCCAGATGAAGGCCGACGAATTCCTGCAGTGGGAAACCCTGCTGATCATGGGCCTCGGTCTGTTCGCCTTCATCTTCGATACCTTCGGCGGCGTCATGCTTGCCAAGATCATGAACCTCTTCCTGAAGAAAAAGATCAATCCCATGATCGGGGCCGCCGGGATCTCCGCATTCCCCATGGCAGGCCGCGTAGTCAACAAAATGGGGCTGGCGGAAGACGATCAGAACTTCCTGCTCATGCACGCCATCGGGGTCAACGTCTCCGGTCAGGTGGCTTCGGTCATCGCCGGCGGTCTGATCCTGTCGTTCTTAGCGTAAGGAGGGCTTGAATTATGATGGAATTTTTTCAGAATCTGTTGCAGAAATTCGACGTCCCCGGGCTTCTCGAAGCCCTGCCCATCATGGGAAAGGGGATGCTGGGCATCTTCATCGTCACCATCGCCATTATCCTGACGGTCACGGTGCTGAACGCCGCAACCAATAAGAAAAAATAAAAAAATCGTCGTAACGGAAAGGAGATATCGCAAGGGGTATCTCCTTTCTTTCCTATGAGGTGAAAAATGACTGAAAATACCGCTTTTGAAACGGCAAACGCCGTGGTGGACAAGCTGATCGAAAAGGGCTGGACGATCTCTTTTGCGGAGTCCTGCACCGGGGGGATGGCCTGCGCCCGACTGGTAGACGTGCCCAACGCGTCAAAGGTGCTGAATGCATCCTTCGTCACCTACGCCAACGAGGCGAAGGAGAATCTTCTGGGGGTATCCCGCGAAACCCTGAACGCCTTCGGCGCCGTCAGCGAAGAAACCGCCTGTCAGATGGCGGCCGGCGTGGCAAGAGCCAATCGCGCCCAGGTAGGCGTAGGCATCACCGGCATTGCCGGCCCCGGGGGAGGCACCGACGAAAAACCCGTCGGCACCGTCTGCTTCGGCTTTTCGGTCAACGGCACCGTCACCACCGAAACGGTCCGCTTCGGGGACCTCGGCCGCGCCGCCGTGCGCACCGCCGCCGTCGACCACGTCTTCGAGACCCTCAACCGCCTGCTCTGACGCCCCCTCTTTACAAATGTGCAAATCTATGATATAATATAAGAAAACCTTTGCATAAGACGGAAAGGATACTTATGAAAATCAACTTCAAAAGCTTTGATTTCCGCAAAATTTTCCTGCCGGTCCAGTTGATTTTCATCTTCTTCTGGGCAGAGTTTTTGTTGGATACCTATTCGTATTTCAGCCCCTATCTCTGTTGTGCGCTTCTGAGCACGGTCTGCGCGTGTCTGCGGTATGGCAGAAGCGACCGCTGGAAGAAATCAGAAATCGTAATTCTTTCGGTCGCCTCCCTCCTGTTCAGCATTGCCGTAACCCTGGCAAACTATGCCCTTTACCTTCCCATGGCGGAAAACCGATTCCGGATCGTTACGGTCTTTCTGGGCGGGATCTTCGTCGCCTGGAATATTCTTGCGTATTTCGCCCGGGCGGACCTGTTCCACCCGAAGGAACATCGGGTCTGCAAGACCTGGAAGCCCCTCACGGTCTTTTTCGTTTCCTTTGCGGTGATTGCGGCAATCGACCTGATCTACCTCTTCTTCTCCGTGTATCCCGGAACGTTGACGACGGACAGCCTTACGCAAATTGACCAGATCGTCAACGGCTACACCTCCAATCACCATCCCTTCTGGCATTCCGTGGTGATCTCTCTGTTTTATAATACGGGCCTTTCCCTGTTCGGCACCTCCGTTGCCGGAGTCGCGCTGTACAGCGTAGCGTCGGCCTTGTTTATGGCGGCGTGCTTTGCCTATGCGCTGTCCACCCTTTATCGGGCCGGCGCCTCGAAGGCGGTCCTCCTGCTGTGCGGCGCAGGCTACGCCCTGCTCCCCTATCACATCGCCTACAGCGTTACCATGTGGAAGGACGTGGTCTTCGGGGGAGCGGTGCTGCTGTTTGTAGTTACCCTCTACCGGGGATTGAAAAAAATCGGACGCCCCGTCCTGAATCTCATCGGCCTGTTCTTCTGCGGAGTTGCCGTCGGCGTATGGAGATCCAACGGATGGCTTGCCTTGGTAGCCTTCGCCGTCTGTCTCGTTTTGTATTGCGTGATCTACAAGCAAAAGCTGATCGCCACCGTCCTCGTGGTCTGCGGCGCCGTGGTAATTTCGTGGTTTATGAAAGGTCCGGTGCTCTCTATGATGAACGTCAGCCAGCCGGATCTGGTGGAATCGCTGTCGATCCCGGTTCAGCAGGTAGCGCGGGTGATCAGCGAAGGATACGCCCTCACGGACGAGGAATACGATCTGCTCTCTCAGGTCGTGGACGTGGAGGAGATTCCCGAAATCTACCAGTTTTACATTTCGGATCCCGTAAAAAACGAGATTCGCTCCAAGAATCAGCAGTATCTGATTGAGCATAAATTCGAATACCTCAAGCTCTGGATCAATCTTGGACTAAAATACCCGGGGGAATACGTCAAGGCTTGGGTAGACCAGACCCGGGGCTATTTCAACGGTGGATATCGATACTGGATCTACAGTCAGGGAATCAACGATCCCAACGATTTTTCCCTCTCCACGCAGGTTCAGCCCAATCGGGTGCAGGATTGGTTCCAGGATTATTTCGACGAATTTTACGACTTGGAGATTCTGCAGCCCCTTCATAGCGTCGGTCTCCACGTCTGGATCGTGTTTGGAGCCTTCGTCGTCTGCGTAATCAAAAAACGGCCGGAAATGCTTTTGTGCATCGTGCCGCTGATGATCGTGGGCACCCTGCTGGTCGCCACCCCGGTCTACTGTGAATTCCGCTACGCTTACAGCATCTTTACCTCCCTGCCCTTCCTCGCCGTCGTCTGTCTCAGCGCCCAAAATACAAGTTCCGAAAAAGGAGAATAAATTTATGGACAAAATTGCCGTTTTGATTCCCTGCTACAACGAAGAAATCACCATCGAAAAGGTGGTTACCGATTTTAAAAACGCCCTCCCCGAAGCCGTCGTCTACGTATACGACAATAACTCCACCGACCGCACCGTGGAGCTGGCTACCAAGGCCGGCGCCGTAGTACGGCACGAGTATATGCAGGGTAAGGGAAACGTGGTCAAGCGGATGTTCCGGGAGATCAACGCCGAGTGCTATATCATGGTGGACGGCGACGACACCTACCCCGCCGAGCACGCCCGGGAAATCGCCGATCTTGTGCTGAATAAAAATGCGGATATGGTCATCGGAGACCGTCTTTCCTCCACCTATTTCACCGAAAACAAGCGCCCCTTCCATAATTTCGGCAACCGTTTGGTGCGGTTCGGCATCAACACCATTTTCAAGGGCGATATCAAGGATATCATGACCGGCTACCGGGGCTTCAGCTACGATTTCGCCAAAACCTTCCCCGTTCTTTCCCGGGGCTTTGAGATCGAGACCGAAATGACCGTCCACGCCATCGATAAAAATATGCAGCTGGAAACGGTCATCATCAACTACAAGGACCGTCCCGCCGGAAGCGTTTCGAAGCTGAACACCGTCATGGACGGCATGAAGGTTCTGGGCGTGATCTTCCGCCTCTGGAAGAATTACAAGCCCTTCCATTTCTTCTCTACCCTGGCGCTGGTATTGGTTCTCATTGCGGCAGGCTTCTTTATCCCCCTGGTTCTGATCCCCTTCCTCCAGACCGGACTCGTGGAGCGCATCCCCACCCTGGTGGCTTGCGGCTTTACCTTCCTTACCGCGATCATATCCTTCTTCAGCGGATTGATTCTGGATAGCTCCGTACAAAAAGAAAAGCGGGAATTTGAATTCCGGCGGCAGGTGTTGAGCAATGAAAAAGATACTTTATCAGATCGTTAAATTCGGCGGCGTTGGGGTGCTTTGCTTCCTCATCGACTTCGCCGTGCTGTTCGTGCTGACCGACCTTGCGCAAATAAACGTGCTGATCTCCTCGGCCATCGCCTTCACGGTCTCGGTCATCGCAAATTATTATCTCAGCGTGAAATTCGTCTTTGCGGTGGATAAAAAGAAGAGCAAGGCCCGCAACTTCATCCTGTTCGTCGTCTTCAGCGTCATCGGGCTGCTTTTGACGGAGCTTTTGATGCACCTGGGCGTCAACGTCCTGGTCTGGAACTATATGCTCGTCAAGATCCTGGCCACGGGCATCGTCATGGTCTTCAATTTCGTAACCCGCAAAATCTTTTTGGAATAACGCCGAAGCGCAATCGGAGCCTGCTCAACGAGCAGGCTCCTTTTTATATTTTACGATACCCCTCACCGGCTCTTCATCTGCCGCAGGAAGCAGAAAATCGCCGCAATCAGGACGGCCAGCCCATAGGCAAATACCCAGCAGAAATGAGGGAAAACCGCCCCGAAATCCCCGGAAATTACCGCCCGCTGCAGTTCCACCGCATGGACGAAGGGCAGGAAGTTTGCGATCTTCCGGAAAAGGCCGCCCGCCAGATCCAGATCGAACCAGATCCCCGAAAGCCAGGCCGAAAGATTGGTCAAGAGCGCACCGCAGATCCCGCCCACCTGCTTATCGTTCAGAAGGCTTCCGCAAAGAAGCCCCAGTCCCACAAACAACAGCGCCGCCGGCAAATTCCACAAAATCCCCCACAGAATCCGCACCGAAGGCTCCAGCCCCAGAATCAGCGCCAACCCGTAGCAAATTCCGGTCTGCACCAGAGAAATCAGGAGCATCGGCAAGGTATAGCCCAAGATGAAATCCCCGGCAGTCAGGGGCGTGGTGTACAGCCGGGCAAGAAAAGCGCTTCCCCGATCTTTTGCGATCACCGTCGCAGAGAACAACGTCATAAACGAAAGACCAAACACGCTGATGCCCGGCGCCAGATGATCGATCTCAAAGAGAGATACCGGAATATTGGCCTGAATGGCAGACAACAGCAGCAAGAGCGCCACCGGAAACCCCAGCCCGAAGGCCAGGTTCAGAGGATCCCGCAAAATCTCCCGGGCATTCCGTCCGGCGAAAAACAACGTCCTCATATCCTTTCTCCTTTCACGATCCGCACGAAGGCCTCTTCCAGGCGGTCGCACCCGGCGGATGCGTTGATCTCCGCCGGCGTTCCCAGGGCCAGAAGCCGCCCGTCTTTCAGAATCGCCACCCGATCAGAGAGGAACTCCGCTTCTTCCATATAATGGGTGGTCAACACTACCGTTACCTTCCCCCGCAGGCCTCGGATCAGATCCCAAAGATCGCTCCGGGCCAATACGTCCAGTCCCAGGGTCGGCTCGTCTAAAAACAAAATTTCCGGCTCACAGATCAACGCCATAGCGATGCTCAGCCGCCGTTGCCAGCCTCCGGATAATTTTCCGGCTTTCTTCTTCAGTATCTTCGAAAGGCCGAAAATTGCGGTCAATTCCTCCGTTTTCTCCCGGCGCTTTTCCTTGGAAAATCCGTAAAGTCCGCAGAGCAGCTCCAGATTTTCCCGGACGGTCAAGCCCGGAGCCACCGCCGTTTCCTGGGGCGAAACACCGATGATCTTTTTGATCTCTGCCCCCTCGGTACGGATGCTTTTCCCCATCAGAAAAGCCTCCCCTGCCGTAGGGGCCGTCAGCCCGGAGAGCATTCGGACGGTGGTGGTTTTCCCCGCACCGTTCACCCCTAAAAGCGCAAAGATCTCCCCCTGCCGTACCGACAGAGACAGGCCGTCCACCGCCAGGGTATCACGGTACCGTTTCGTCAAATTTTTCAATACGATGGCGTCCATCCCTTACTCCTTTCCAAAGCGGCTCTTCAATCCCTGATAGGAATCGGTGAGCATCCGGCTGACCAACTCCCACTCCAGATCCAAATATCCGGTGGCGGTCATGGAGGCAATTCCATGAACGAAAGCCCACATTTCCAAATGAAACAGTTTCGCCTCCGCAGGATCTAGCCCCGTATTCCGGCGCACCTGCTCCTCCGCCCGGTCTCCCAGGTCGGTCTGCTCCGGGATGGCTTCCCCCGTCCGATCCCGCATAAAAAGCAGGCGAAACAGCTCTTTTTCCTCCCGGGCAAAGCGGATATACGCCATGCCGGAGGCCTTATAGGGCGGGTATTTTCCGGATTCATTTTCCCGGCAAACGTACTCCCCGTAGGTCTCTTCCGCGGCATCCACCACGGCCTGACGAACCTGCTCCATGGACGCAAAATTGGAAAAAATCGGCTGGGTGGAGCACCCCAGACAGCCGGCCAATTCCCGGGCGTTCAGCGCCTCTTCTCCCCGGCTACGCACCAGCTCCACGGCGGCGGCAACGATCTCTTTTTTCGTGATCCGAACCTTCGGCGGCATTTCGACACCTCCATAAATAACAGATGTTATATATCACCTGTTATTATTATACCACATTCCCCGCCCCTTGTCAACCCCCAAAACAAAAAAAACAAACGCGCAACGACAAAAAAATCCCCCACCCCGAAGGGTGAGGGACGAAAATCATTTCGGATGAAATTATTTTACGGTGACTTTTGCAATGTCGGTAACGAGGTCTGCAACGTTTCCGGCAGTCAGAGCGACGCCGCCAATGGTGCAGTTCTCAAAAACTACGTTAGCTCTCGGATCAACGGTATAACCAGCCTCGAAATCGCAGCCCACGAATTCGGTGGGAGCGTAGGGACGGCAGAAAGCGTAACCGTTGCCTTCACCGAAGGAGCAGTCAACAAACTTCGCATCGCCGAGAGTAGCGGCATAGGAAGTCCAGCCGTTAAAGGTACAATTGGTGGCTTCAAGCCCATTATTGGTACCCTGATCACAGCTGATGGTGTAGGTGGTACCGTCAATGATGACGTTTTCCAGAACGACCTTTTCGGAGTGATCACTATTGTGATTGATAAAGATGCCACGGAAGGAGCCGGTAACGGTGATGTTCTTAATCAGACCACCGGTAGTGTTGATCCCAGAGTCCCAAGTGCCGCCGGCGCCCTTGATATCAAGGATATTGCCGCCGCCGTCGATGGTCTGGCCGTTCTTCACGTTGATCCCGGTGGTGCCGTACGCATTGCTCATGCCGGCGGGATCGATTTTGGAATCTTCGTGAAGAGTAACGCCCTTGCCCGCTTCCAAAGCAGCTACCAGAGTTTCTGCATCGTACGCATGGGCGTTGCCCTGTGCATCAACATAGTAACCACCGTTTTCAGTTGCAATATAAACATCGGTGTTGTTTCTTTCGGCACCCATTGCGGTCAGAACTCTTTCCTTAACAACCGCATTCTTTACGTAGAAATCGATATCACTGACGTTGGGGTTGTTGGATTCACCGTTGCAGAACCACATGGAATTTCTGCCGTTGAGGGTAGACGCAACGAAGGTCACGTCATAACCGTTCATAACCACGGTATGAAGTTTGGGACAGCCGCGGAATGCATAACCCTGAATAGCAATATCGCCTTCAAAGGTAACCTTTTCAATCAAGGAAGCACCGAAGGCAGTTTCGCCAACCGTCTTCACATTGGCAGGAATCACAATTTCTTTGATGCTGGACTTTTGGAAAGCATTGTCCGAAATCTCGGTAACGGTGGAGGAGATTACAACCTCCTCAAGAGCAGTAGTGCTTCTAAATGCGCGGCTGCTAATAACTTTAAGGCCTTCATTCAAGACAACCTTCTTAACGCTACTGGAATCAAAACCGCGACCAAGATCTCTCACGGAAGAAGACAGAGTGACGGTTTCAACATTGCTATTGTAAGCAAATGCATAATTACCAATCGTGGTAACGCCTTCAGGAACGTTCACGGTAGTCTTGTCGTAATCTGCGGGAACAAGATAAAGGATTGCTCCTTCATACTCGGACCCAGATTTCAGGGTCAAGCCGTCTTTGCTGTAAGTCGCTTCAATGGAGCTTTCTTCATCAGAGCTATTCGTATTATCATCATTGATAGCACCGCCGGTTCTACCGTAAATCAAACCGGCATTGACATCCTTTTCACCATAGAAGAAGGAAGTCTGGTCAACGGTAATCTGAACGTTGGCAACGGCATTCCCGGAAACGGTAGTAGAAGAAGCGACGTAACCGGCAATGCCGCCGACATCACGGTAGGCACCGATTTTAGCATTCTTCACAGAGCAGTTAGTAAGGGTGCGGTTGTTTCCGTTGTCGCCGAGCCATCCGACGATGCCGCCGACCTTATCGCCATTGTCATAGGAATCCCCAACTGCATTGGGAACGACCATGATATCAGCACCGTCCACGTGGCAATTATCGATGCTGCCGTAAAGCTGACCAACCAGTGCACCGGCCATGCGGTTACTCTGAATGGAGGCATTGGAAATCTTCACGTTCTTCAAGGTTGCTTTATAAGCGATACCGAAGAGGCCGGCCCAACCTTCGTTGGCAACGTAGAGATTGGAAACGGTGTGATTCTTGCCGTCAAAGGTCCCACGGAAAGCATAGGTGAAATCGGTGGTGGTAGCACCGGTTCTGCCGATGGGAGTCCAGGGGAGCTCTCTCAGGTCAATGTCCGCACCAAGATAAACGGTCTTGCCTTCAAAGGTGTCCTGAACGACGGCGGGGGTGCTTCTCAGGGAGAAGGTGGTGGAAGGAGCGGTAGCGGTACCGTTGACGATTGCCGCAAGACCGGCAAGCTCGGCCGCAGAATCAATGGTGAATTCCGTAGCCGTAGGATCGTCGAAGTACCAATGAGTATCCACGTCGCCCGTCCAGGGAGCAGCCTTATCGTACTGATTGTTGAAGGAGTCGGACTCATGAGTATACTGGGTGGCAAAGAGGTCGAACAGAACGTTGATCGTGGGGATAGCATCGCCGCGGTAGTTGGCCTCATTGCCCACGGTTTCAGGCATATAAACGATAAGAGCGAGGGTTCTGGGGGCAGCCTTGGGGAGCATTTCGCCGGAAACGCTTTCGCCGATCAGGTTTTTCCCATCCACAACGGCGGCGCGGGCGGCGGCACGATTCTCAAAGGCAGCAGTGACGTCAACAATATCGTACTTCAAGTAGTCTGCAAGATCGATATCGTTGCCAAGAACGCTCTTGCCGATAACAGAACTCTCAATTTTCATGAGGAACTGATATTTCAGGGCAAGATCGCCTGCGTTGGTAATCCGAAGGTAGACGACCTCGGTGTGGCCGGGTTCCCAACGGGCAGCGGGGTTCAGCAGGTCGGTGGCGTCTTTGGCGTCATCCCAATCGTCATCAGCCATCGTCTTGGAATATTCCAATTCGATGTCCAGATTGCCGGATTGAATAACGTTGACACCGGTGGTGACGGAGTCGGTGAACCACGCGAAGGTGGTGCCGACCAGCATGGATACGCAGAGAATCAAAGACAGAACGCTGAGCATCAATGCTTTTTTCGTGTGTTTTTGCATTGCTTTTCCTCCTCATAAGGATATTTTTGTTTCGCAGAGGTAGGTACTCTGCGATCACTATTCTACCACATTATAGAGAAAAATGCAACATTTTTTCTATGACTTTTTCAAAATTTAACAGAAAGTTTGATTATTAAACCGACGCAAGAGGGGGAAAATGCGTCTTTATTTATTTTGCGCCGTCCCCGTTGCCGTCGGGAATGCCTTGAAACAAACGGATATTTCGAAAGCGTTGTGCGGGATGCGCCGTCAAATCTGCCGTCGTTTTCCGGAATCGTACTACGGGGGAAAGGATAAAATCGCAGAGTACCTACCTCTGCGAAATATTGCCGGGGGTTGCCGGATTGTTTTTTTGAAGAGAATAAGATACAAATAGGACGGAGCATTTGCGGATGCTCCGTCCTTTGTTTTACCGTAAAATGCAGGTACTGTTATCGGGGCTCGACCTCCGCGAAATCGCCGAAGATCAACATCAGCGGAATATCGGTGACGGGGAGATTTTTCAGTAAAAATCCGCCGGGACGAGCTTCGATCATCCCTTCCGGAATCCCGTATACGGCGCCGTCGGCAGGGTTTACCAGACGGGGAACGGGAAGGGAGCGGTCAATGAAATAGGAAACGGTTCCCCGGTAGGTGTGGGTCAGCATGGGGACGGCGTTCCAATAGGCGTAAAGGGCCGTACCGTCGGGGCGCACAAAGCCGCAGCCCATCATTGTGGGATCGTTGCAATCTTCCCCATTGACTCTCCGGGATCCCAACCGCTGGCGGGAGATGGGAAGCAAGGATGGCTTCCATTCCCCTTGAAAGACCGCCGCCATATTTTGCAGGGCGTAATAGGAGGGTTTGGGGGTATATTCTCCGGTGGAGTGGCCGTCCTCGTCAAAATCGGCGCCGAGCACGCCGAAATAGCCGTAATCCAAATAAGAAGCCTTGTTTCCCACAACTCCCCGCAGAGCTTCGATCATATCCACGGTGGTGAAGTGAGAGGTAAACAGAACGTCGGCGTAGAGATCCACGGTCATGCACCGCAGAAGATGCTTGACCTGCAATTCCGGCGTCCATTGGAAGCCGTGCATGGCGCCGCAACCGTCGCTACGGGATTGGGAGCCGGTCTCCCCCTGCACGATATCCACCTCTTTGCCCCGGAAACGGCAAAGGGTACGCAGATCCTCGATGCGCTGAAGACGGTTGAAATCGTCCACGGAATAGGAATGATAGGCGACGGCGTCCAGATGCTCCAGAGCCCCCTGATCAAAAGCGCCGGCCACGAAATCCAGATTTTTCACCAGATTTGAAAGCCCGAAGCCCATGGTTTTTGCCGTAGCGCTCACCTCGTGAATCGCCTTGGCGGTCTCCCGGCAGAAGACGCCGTATTCGGCGGCGTCGGGGCGGGGGACGGCTTCGCCGTCGTGCTTCCAGCTGTAATCGCAATCGGGCTCGTTCCAAATTTCGTAATAAGTAACTCTTCCCTCAAAATGACGGACGACGGCCTTGACGTAAGCGATCCAGGCGTTCATGGCCTCTTCGCAGTTAATGGGAGGGCATCCCACGGAGCCGAAGGACTTACGGGCACATTCGGTATAGAGGGGATTTCCGTAGGAAAGATTGATCCAGGGCTCGATGGAAAGAGACAGAAACCGATCCACGATCGCGTCCAGCCAGGCGAAATCATAGACGCCATTTTCTTTCTCACAGCGAGCCCAACCCGATTGCAGGCGGGCGGATTTTACCCCCAGAGCCGCAACCTTATCGTAAGCCTTTTCGGGATCGAAAACGTCCCGGTCCAGTTTTTCGAATCCGATGCCGATGCGGGAAAAGGGGATCTCCTTCGACGGCTTCGTTTTGATTTTTCCGATGGGAAGCAAGCGTTCCATAGCAAAAAACCTCCGTATATTTTATGCTCTCATTATACCACGTCCGCCGGGGAATATCTATCGCATTTTTCCGGGGTTTTATCAATATCTTCCGATTTTTACCGGAATTCACCGATTTTGATATAAAAAAGGAGAGAGGACCTCTCCTCTCTCCCAACGTCGGATTCCGGCGTTATTCTTCGGTTTCTTCCTTCGGCTTTTTGGTGACGGTGACCCACTCAATGCGCCGGTCCCCTACCTTGGTTACCTGCAGAAGCAGGTCGTCGGTTTCGGTCTCGGGATGAGAACCGTCTTCGGGAATGGCGCCCAGCAAATCCAGAACGTAGCCGCCGAAGGTCTCGTAGCCCTCGGTTTCCAGCTCGATATGCAAGGTCTCTGCCACCAGATCGGGGGAAGCGGAGCCCTTGACGGCCCAGCGATTCTCGCCCAAAGAACGGATCTCCTCCGCCTCCTTGCCCCGGAGATTGCCCACCAGACAATCCAGCAGATCGTGGAAGGTGACCACGCCCTGCATTCCGCCGTATTCGTCGATCAGCACGGCGAAGGTCTCTCCGGTCTCCTTCATTTTGGAGAAGAGCATATCGGCCTTGCCGTGTTCGGGGACGAACATGGGCTTGCTGCGGGCGTCAGCCACGGCGGCCTCGAAGCCCAACTGCCCCACGGTGCGGAAGAATTTGTCCGCATCCAGAATATCCCGGATGTCGTCGGCAGTCTCGCCGCAGATGGGATAATAGGAAAACCGGGTCTCAAGCAGGATCTTTTCCCAGGTCTCGGCCGATTCGTTTTCGTACAGAATTACCACGTCCCTGCGATGGGTGCAGATCTCGCTGAGGTCGGTATCGTCGAATTCAAAAATATTGCGGATCATCTCGGTTTCCGCCTTGTCGATCGTGCCTTTTTCACTGCCGGATTCCAGCATAATCCGCACGTCCTCTTCGGTGACCTCGTCGTCGCTTTCGTTGGGGTCGATGCGCATCATCCGCAGGACCGCGTTGGTGGATTTGGTCAGAATCCAAACGAAGGGGGCAAAGATGACCGAAACGAAATTGAGAAGCCCCGCCAAAGCCAGCGCCGATTTATCGGGATCCTTCAGGGCTACCCGCTTGGGAACCAATTCGCCGAAGACGATGCTGAAAAACGAGAGTAGGATGGTGATCAGAAATACGCAGATGGAATCGAGCACCGCCTCACTCAGAGGCAGTCCCCGGGCCAGCAGAAAATCCACCAGGGGATCTGCAAAGTTTTCCGCCGCGAAGGCACTTCCCAAAAACCCGGCCAGGGTAATGGTGACCTGGACGGTGGAAAGGAAGCGGGAGGGATTGGCGGTGAGGGCCAAAAGACGCTTCGCACGCTTATCGCCCTCCGACGCAAGGTGCTCAATGCGGGTGGTATTGGACGAGACCATGGCCGTCTCCGCCGATGCAAAAATCGCGTTCAGAATGATCAACACGATCTGTAAGATTATGGGACCTATCATTTCAAAATTCTCCTTATAATGAACCGTATTCCGTAAAAATCGCTTAAAAAAGACAAATACGAGCCCACCCTATGCCCCTTCTCGAGAGCCATAAGGTACGCTCGTTTCTCTTATAAAAGCAGATGGTGTGCAACCTGAGGCAGGGGGTCTCCCCCCGTCCTACTGCCGCAATCGTCCATTCCGCTCTCACCGTCTCTTTCATAGTAGGAAATAATTCCTGTCGTTGAGCAATATTATACCACAAATAAGAAGATTTGTCAAGTCCGAAAGGCAAATACAACATTTCACATCGGTCATAGGCGAGAAAAAGCCTCCCGGCGGAGAACCGTCGGGAGGCGCTTTACGGTGAGGCTTTATGCGGATCAATACATTCCGCCGGCACCGCCTGCGGCGGCTGCGGCAGCAGCGGCATCGGCTGCGGGATCCTTCTTATCGGCCACCACGGATTCGGTGGTGAGGATCATTGCGGCGGCAGAGGCGGCGTTCTCCAGAGCGGAGCGGGTGACCTTGGTGGGGTCAACGATGCCGGCCTCGAACATATCGCAATAAACTTCCTTATAGGCGTCGTAGCCGTAGTTCTTCTGTTCCGAATTCTTGATGCGATCCACGATAATGGAGCCGTCGATGCCGGCGTTTGCGGCGATCTGACGGACGGGGGCTTCGAGGGCGGACAGAACGATCTTGATACCGGTCTGTTCGTCCACCTCTTCGGTGGTGGAAAGGAGGGCGGCAACGGCAGGAATTGCGTTGATATAAGCGGTACCGCCGCCGGCGACCATGCCTTCCTCAACGGCGGCCTTGGTAGCAGCCAGCGCGTCTTCGATGCGGGGCTTCTTTTCCTTCATTTCTACCTCGGTAGCGGCGCCGACCTTGATGACGGCAACCCCTCCGGCCAGCTTGGCCAGACGCTCCTGCAGCTTTTCCCGATCAAAATCGGAGGTGGTGGTCTCGATGGCCTTGCGGATCTGTCCCACCCGGGCGGCGATCATATCCTTATCGCCCTTCCCGCCGACGATGACGGTATTTTCCTTCTGAACCTTGACCTGGTTGGCCCGGCCCAGAAGATCGGGGGTGGCGGACTTGAGATCAAGACCGATCTCCTCGCTGATCACGGTGCCGCCGGTCAGAATGGCAATATCCTGGAGCATTTCCTTTCTGCGGTCGCCGAAGCCGGGGGCCTTGACGGCAACGCAGGTAAAGGTTCCGCGCAACTTATTGACAATCAGAGTGGACAGAGCCTCCCCTTCCACGTCTTCTGCGATGATGACCAGCTTTTTGCCGGACTGGACGATCTGCTCCAGCAGGGGAAGCAGCTCCTGGATATTGGAGATCTTCTTATCGGTGATCAGAACGTAAGCGTCGTCAATGACCGCTTCCATCTTATCGGTATCGGTAACCATGTAGGGAGTGATATACCCACGGTCGAACATCATGCCCTCGACCACTTCGCTGTAGGTTTCGGCGGTCTTGCTTTCTTCCACGGTAATCACGCCGTCGCTGGTGACCTTTTCCATAGCCTCGGCGATCAGGTGGCCGATGTTGGCGTCTGCGGAAGAAACGGTGGCGACCCGGGCAATGTCTTCGGAGGAAGCAACGGTCTTGGAATTGGCCTTAATCTCTGCCACGGCGGCGGTGACGGCCATCTGAATGCCCTTCTTCAGAACGATGGGATTGGCACCGGCGGTGACGTTCTTCATCCCTTCCCGGACGAAGGCCTGGGCCAGCAGGGTGGCGGTGGTGGTACCGTCTCCGGCCACGTCGTTGGTTTTGGTGGAAACCTCCTTCACCAGCTGAGCACCCATATTTTCAAAGGGATCCTCCAGCTCAACCTCTTTGGCGATGGTCACGCCGTCGTTGGTGATGAGGGGAGACCCGTATTTCCGGTCCAATACCACGTTGCGGCCCTTGGGACCGAGGGTGATTTTAACGGTGTCTGCCAACTGGTTGACACCCCGTTCGAGAGCCTTGCGGGCTTCTTCTCCGTACAGAATCTGTTTTGCCATAATTCAGTCAACTCCTTATTCCACGATGGCAAGAATATCTTCCTGCTTGACGATCGTGTATTCCACGTCGTCGATCTTAACTTCGGTGCCGGTGTACTTGGCCGTGATAACGCGGTCGCCCACCTTCACGTACATTTCCACGTCCTTCCCGTCGACGGTTCCGCCGGGGCCTACGGCCACGACCTCCATCACCTGGGGTTTTTCCTTGGCCGAGCCGGCCAGAATGATGCCGCTCTTCGTAGTCTCTTCCGCTTCCACGGATTTGACGACGACGCGATCGAGCAGGGGTTTCAAAGTCATATAAAACGCCTCCATTCAATGTAATGTAATTTTTTCAAATTAGCACTCTCGCGGTTTAAGTGCTAAAACTATTATATCCATTATTTTCCGCTTTTTCAATGGATAAATTGTAAACACTTTGTGTCATTTTCATGAATCCCCCCGACGGCCTTGAATTTTCGGTATTTTCTTAACATTTTATGGTTTTTTGCGGGGTGGGCTTGACATTGGCTATAATATATAGTATAATATTTAGTACTCTTATATCACGAAAATCCTGTAAGTCCCCGTGCCGAGGGACGGAAACCGGAGTTATCATTCATGAAGCTTATAAAAGATCCGAAAATTTTATATCCCGTCCTGGGCGCGGTCTGCGCTCTGCTGGGAACGGGGGCCCTCCTTCTGGGCATGATTCTGCTCTGGGGCGTGCTGTGCGTTGCGGCAAACGCCTTCTTCGCCGCCGGGATCGTCTGCGGAACCGAATCGAAAACCGTCCGCCGGAGCAATCCCATGGCAAACTTTTCCGAAGATGAACCGGAAGAGATCGACGTACAGGCCTTTCGCGTCCCCATCCTCCCCGCCCTTCTTGCGCTGCTGTTGGCGGTGGCGGCGGGGCTGATCACCAAATCCCCTCTCGTCGGCCTTCTCGTGCTCTTCACCTGGGGCGGCGTCGGATTCCCCCTGGTGGCCTGCGTGCTGGGGCGGCAGGAATTCGGTCTCTCCATGCAGACCGGACTGATCTCTGCGTCGGTGCTGACCGGCATTGCGGGCGCGTTGCAGGTCTGGGTCTCTTCTCCCGGAAATACCTTTGATCTCAAATACTGCTATACCCGGCTGACCGACGTGATCGGGAACGCCTTTTCCACCGTTTTTGCGGAGCTTTCCGCCGCCGCGCAAAAGGAGCCCATCCCCTTGCCCGACGGAACCTCGCTGACGGATTTTCTCTCGGCCTATTCCCCCGAAGAATTTGCAAAAAACGCAGTGGATACCCTGTTGAGCGTGATGCCCTCGGTCTTTGCGGTGGCCGTCCTCGTCCTTTGCTGTGCCACCTGGTGGGGCATGAAGGCCATCCTGATGCGAACCCGGAATACGGAAGTGAAATACATGGGGCGCATCGACGGCTACGTGCCCGGAAGGATCCTTCCCACGCTGTATCTTCTCTTCGTCATCGCAAATCTTCTGACCGAACCCGGATCGGGATTCCAGATCGCCGCCATGAACGTGGTGACGGTGCTGTCGGCGGTATTGACCTACGCCGGATTCTCTTTGATCCTCTACGTTATCAACACCCGCGTGCGCGCTAAGGCAGGCAGAATTTTCCTGATCCTTGCCACGGTAGCGGTCAGCGTCTCGTCCTGCGGCGGATCGATCCTGGTCCTGCTGGGGCTTTTCTCGGCCGGACGGGATCTGCGGAAAACCTTCGGAGGTGGGACTTATCTATGAAACGGCTCAGCCCATTTTTTGACCGGCTCTGCTATCTCTTCCTGATCCCCGGCGGGATCTGGGCGGGACTGACCACGGACCGGACGGTCTGGGTGCCCCTTTGCGCCCTGTTTGCCACCTGCATTCTGGCAAACGAGATCCGACTTTTCTTCTCGGGTCGGAAAAAGAAAAAGCTGGCCCACGCCATCGTGGATATGCTGAACATGACCTCCCAAAAGAGGCTGGTGGATTTTCCCGTTCCCATCGTCATATCCGATGAAAAAGGCATTATCCTCTGGTACAACGAGGCCTTTATCGACGCCACCTCGGAGCAGGCCCTGCTAGCCCTGCACAACGTCCGTCAATTGAACAAGCGGATCCTCGATCAGCGGATCACCGATCTGGACTTCGACGGCAAAAGCTATTCCGCCTTCATGGATTGTTACCAGTTCAGCGAGAACAGCGAAATGTTCATCTTTTATCTCTTCGACACCACCGAGCATCGGGAATTGCAGAAGGAATACGAAGCATCCCGTCCGGTGGTAGCCCATCTGATGGTGGACAACTACGACGAGGTATTCACCGGGCTGAAGGAGACCGAGCGCTCCAACGCCATGGCTCTGATCGACGAAACCATCGACGAATGGGCTCAGGCCTCCGGGGGCATTCTCTGCCACGGGGAGCGGGAACGGTATCTGTTCGTCTTCGAAAACCGGGCGTTGAAGGAATTTGAGAAGGCCCGCTTTGACATCATGGATCGCATCCGTAATATGCAGACTCCCTCCAAGCTGTCCCCCACGCTGTCCATCGGCGTGGGCGCCGATGCGGAAAGCTTTGCAAAGGCGGAGGAAGCGGCCCGGGGAGCCTTGGATATGGCCCTCTCCCGGGGCGGAGACCAGGCGGCGGTGAAGCACGCCGGCGGGTACACCTTCTACGGAGGACGGAGCAACGCGGGAGCCCGCCGCACGCGGGTGAAGACCCGGGTCATCGCAAACGCCTTGACCGAGCATCTGAAGGAGATCGACACCCTGCTGATCATGGGCCACGCCTACGGCGATATGGACTGTCTCGGAGCCGCGGTTGGAATGGCGCGCATTGCCAGTCAGCGGGGCATCGAAGCGAAGATCGTCGTGGACGAAGCGACCGACCTGACCGGCCGGCTTCTGCACGATCTGAAATCCGATCCCGTCCACAGCGAATGGTTCATTAACCGGAAGGAAGCCCCGGATTATCTGGGCAAAAAGACCGCCGTGGTGGTAGTAGACACCCATCGGGCGGAAAATACGGTAGCGCCGGAGATTCTGAAGAAGGCAAAAACCGTCTACGTCATCGACCATCACCGGAAGGGCGTGGATTGCATCCAGGAGCCGACGCTGCTCTACCAGGAGCCCTACGCCTCTTCTACCTGCGAAATGATCACGGAGCTCTTCCATTACATGGAAGTCTATTCCTTCCCCGCCATCGAAGCCAACGCCCTGATGGCCGGCATCTGTCTGGACACCAAGAATTTCACCATCCGCACCAACACCTGCACCTTCGACGCTCTGGCAACCCTGCGGAAGGCAGGCGCAGATACGGTAACGGTGAAGCAATATTTCCAGACCGATATGGATACCTATCTCAATAAGGTCAAATTCGTCTCGGCAGCGGAGCTGTACCGGAGGAATTTCGCCATCGCCCATCTTTCCGGAGAGGGCGTCGGGAATCTGAAGATCGCCGCCGCCCAGGCCGCCGACGAGATGATGTCCATCGAAAATGCAAAGGCGTCCTTCACCCTCTTCACCGACAAGAACGGCAACACCAATATTTCCGGCCGCTCTTACGGAGAGGTGAACGTGCAGCTGATTCTGGAAAAATTCAAGAACGGCGGCGGACATCTGACCATGGCGGGGGCGTTGGCCGAAAAGACCGGCGTCAACGAAGCGATGGCTCAGCTGAAAGGATATATTGACGAATATCTGGAGGAATCCCTGCCGGGAAGCCCCCTGAAATAAAACGAAAACCCGAAAGGATGAAATAATATGAAAGTTATTTTGAAAGCCGACGTCAAAGCCCTCGGCAAGAAGGGCGAACTGGTCAACACCTCCGACGGATACGCCCGCAATTACCTCTTCCCCCGCAATCTGGCCGTGGAAGCCAATGCGGAGAATCTGAACGTTTACAATTCCCAGCAAGCGGCCGCCGCCCATCGGAAAGCGGAGGAAAAGAAAGCCGCGGAAGAAATGCGGGCCCGGCTCTCCACCGTCAAGGTAGTCGTCAAGGGCAAGGTGGGGGCAAACGGATGCCTGCAGGGATCCGTGACCACCAAGGATATCGCAGAAGCCCTGAAGGCCCAGACCGGGATTGAAGTGGACAAGAAAAAGATCTCCATGAAGCTGCCCGTCCGGGGCTTTGGCAAATACACCGCAGACGTCAAGCTGTATCCGGAAATCACAGGAGAAATGACCGTTCTGGTAGAGCAGGATGCCTAATCCGAAGCGATTGCAGATCCGGGTCGTCTCCGACAGCAGGATCATGGAAGCGGTCTTCCGGGACGGCTTCATGACGAAAACCCGCTATCTCGGCGTCAAGACCGCCCGCCACCTGGACGAAAACGGACTTTTAGGCATCACGGTCCGGATCCGCATGGTCTACCGCCGTCCGGGGATCTTGTGGAGCGACGATTTCCTGCAATGGAAGCTGACCGGACCTGCCGGAGATCTGCAGACGGGGAAGGTGGATCTGAGCGGAATGAAGACGGGAGATTATCTCTTCTTCACCATCCTTGCCCGGGTCGTTGCAGACGGAACCTACCGATTGGAGCTGGAGGGAGACAAGCCCTTAGATCTCGATCCCGTCGACTGACGCCGGAATCGTTACCACTGCAAATAACGCCCCACACGGGCGCAGAAAGAATATAATCCATGGAACAGAAATACGAATTTGACCGGCAATTGCCCCATAATATCGAGGCGGAGCAGATCGTTCTGGGCTCGGTCCTTCTGGACCCGGAAAGCATTGCGACGGTCTCCGAAGCGGTACAGGTGGAGCATTTTTACGCAAAGCGGCATCAGGCCATCTTCCGCGTGATGCTGGAAATGTACGACAACAATCAGCCCGTGGAAGGGGTATTGGTGCTGTCCAGACTCCGGGAGGAGGGCGAATTCACCTCCGAAGACGACAGCCAATATCTCCTGCTCCTGGCGGAGAACGCCTCCACGGTCAAGAGCATTGACTATTACACCAAAATTATTTCCGATACCGCCAAGCTGCGGCAGGTCATCGAGGCCTGCAAGGATATTACGGACCTGTCCTTTACAGGCACGGATCTTTCTACGGTGCTGGGCCTTGCGGAGCAGAAATTTTACGATATCTCCAACGGAAAGCAGAATACCGGCCTTCACCTGCTGGGAGACGTGGCAAAGGGAGAGATCGGGCGGTTGACCGAAATGGAAAAGGACGAGACCGGGAAATTCGCTCCCATTAAGGTGGGCATTTCCGATTTCGATAATTTCTTAGGCGGTCTGAACAACAGCGACCTCTTCATCCTCGCCGCCCGCCCCGGCGTGGGGAAAACCTCTTTTGCGTTGAATATTGCTTACAATATTGCCATGTCTTCGCAATACAATCCCCCAAAAACGGTGGTATTCTTTTCTTTGGAAATGTCCAAAGAGCAGCTGGCCCGCCGAATCATCTCCTCGGCCTGCAAGATCGAGAGCGAAAAGCTTCGCCTCGGCAAGCTGGACGCAAAGGATTGGGAGGAATTGCTGCGGGTATGGCGCACCAATCTGCGGGATATCAAGTTCCTGATCAGCGAAACCGGAAACATCACGGCGCTGGATATGAAATCCCAGCTGCGGAAGGTTCCCAATCTGGGGCTGGTGGTCATCGACTATCTGCAGCTGATGTCTTCCGCCACCGGATCTGCCCGGGATAACCGGGTGCAGGAAATTTCCGCCATCACCCGATCCTTGAAGCTGATGGCGAAAGAATTGAACGTCCCCGTTATTCTACTGTCCCAGCTGTCCCGCGGAATTGAAAAGCGAGAGGATCCCACCCCCCAGCTGTCCGACCTGCGGGAATCGGGGTCCATCGAGCAGGACGCCGACGTCATCGTCTTCCTTGCCCGGGACTATTACGAAAAAGACGCTTCCAAGAAGAACACCTGCGTGGTGCATATTTCCAAAAACCGCCACGGCTCCGTCGGGAAGATCACCCTGAACTGGGACGGCCGGTATACGGCCTTTACCTCCCCGGCGACCCACGTGACCGTGCCGGAGGGCTACGGCGATGGCAACTGATCCGACGCCCCTTTACGAGGGCTGCAAGGGTTTACTGTTAGCCGTCTCCGGCGGGCCGGACTCCATGGCCATGCTGGATCAGCACGTAAAAGCCCGTCCCCCCTTTCCCCTAACGGTGGCCCACGTCAACCACGGCCTCAGGCCGGAGTCCGACGGAGAAGAAGCCCTGGTGCGGGACTATTGCGAGGCGCACGGCATCCCCTGCTTCGTCCGCAGGGCCGACGTAAAAAGGGAAATGCAAAAGGGGGAAACGGTGGAATCCGCCGCCCGGCGCATCCGCTACGCTTTTTTCCGGTCAGTGGCAAAGGAAACCGGAGCCACCCATCTGGCCACCGCCCATACCCGGGACGATCAGTGCGAAACGGTGCTGCTTCATCTGCTGCACGGGGCAGGCGCGAGAGGTCTGCGCGGCATCCTTCCCCTCCGTAAGGAGGGAACTCTGACCGTCGTCCGTCCCCTGCTTTCCTGCGGGAAAAGCGAGCTGATCGCCTATTGCCGGGACAACGCCGTCCCCTACGCGACCGACGCCTCGAACGACGATCTTTCCTATACCCGGAACCGGGTGCGACACCTACTTTTGCCGGAGATGGAAAGGATCAATCCAAACGTCCGAAGAGCCCTGTGCCGCACGGCAGAAAGCCTGCGCATGACGCAAGCCGCCGCCGAAGCGCGAGCAGAGGCCTTTCTCGCCACCCATCCCGAAGGACTTCCCGCGGACGAGCTGCGATCCTTGCCGGAGGGAGAACGGGCAGAGATCTTGCGGAAAAAATTTGAAGAAATGGGAAAAACCCTTTCCTTCGAGCAGACGGAGCAAGCCCTGGAGCTTTTAAAGAAAGAAACGGGCTCCGTGGAATTCGACCGGAAATACCGCCTCCATCTGGGGCAGAACCGGCTGATCTTTTCTCAAAAGAGAGACCCCCTGCCCACGGTTTTGATCAAAGACGAGATCACCCGCCTTCCCGACGGACGGATCCTGCGACTGGAACGGAAAAGCACCCGGGAGACCGACCGAAAAGCCTTGATTCCGGCGGTTTTACCCCTGACACTCCGCCCCCGTAAGCCCGGAGATCGGATGGGCACGGGAAAGACCCTGTCGGATCGCATGGCCGCCGAAAAAATTCCCCAACCCGACCGGGATCGGCTGTGGCTTCTTGCCGCGGAAGGCCGCATCTTATGGTGCGAAGGACTCGGAACCGATCCGGACGCGTTACCGAAAAATACGGAAGAGGGATATTTCGTCTCTCTCTCGGAACAATAAAATAAAAAAATATTTCATATTACGTACGGAGGATTCCTGTTATGGAATACAAAATTACCCCTTACATCACCGAAGAAGAGCTGCGGAACCGGGTCAAGGAGCTGGCCGCCCAGATCTCCGAAGATTACAGAGGAAAGGAAATCCTGATGGTGTCCATCCTGAAGGGCGCGGTGGTGTTCCTCACCGACCTGATGCGGGCGGTGGACGGCGACGTTACCATTGACTTTATGGTCGTCTCCAGCTACGGGGACGGCACGGAATCCAGCGGCCGGGTGAAGATCGTCAAGGACCTTTCGGTGGATATCGCCGGAAAGGACGTGCTGATCGTAGAAGATATTCTGGACAGCGGAAATACCCTTTCGAAGGTGGTGGAGATCTTGCGGAGCCGCGGCGTCAATTCTCTGAAGGTCGTCGCCCTGCTCGACAAGCCCGCCCGTCACACCCACGTGGTTCCCGTGGAATATACCGGCTTCGTCATTCCCGACAAATTCGTCGTGGGATACGGCCTGGACTACAGCGAAAAATACCGCCATCTGCCCTACGTAGGAATGGTGGAATTCATCGAAGAATAACCTATTTTAACCCACTTCAAACGTACAGGAGGCAATCCCCTTGAACAGAAACAACCGTATCCGCAGTTTCATTTCCTGGGCCGTGCTGATCGTGATCTGCATTATCGCAGCCACCCTCATCGCCAACGTGACCCGGAATGAAAAAGCAAAGTATTCCGACATCGTCAATTATTTTAAAACCGAGCAGGTCACGGAATTCGAGATCGTCGGAAACAAGCTGACCTATAAGCTGAAGCCCGCCGAGGGCGCGGAGGCGAAGGAGGAATCCTTCGTGCTTTACAGCACCGCCCGTTTCCTGGATCAGGTTCAGCCCTATATCGACTCCGCCGTGGCCAACGGCGTTCTCGCCGAGGGCTACGATATCCAGCAGGCGGCGTCCATTCCCCTGTGGGTCACCGCAATTCCCTACGTCTTTATCATCGGAGCAGTGTGCTTCTTCGGCTGGGTCATGATGAAGCAGATGTCCGGCGGCGGCAAAAACGGCGCCATGGGCTTCAGCCGCGCAAAGCTGAGACTGGCAGATACCGGCAAAAACGCCATTACCTTTAAAGACGTTGCCGGGGCAGACGAGGAAAAAGAAGAACTGATGGAGATCGTGGAGTTTCTGAAAAATCCCAAGAAATACACCGATCTCGGCGCCCGGATTCCCCGGGGCGTGCTGATGGTGGGCCCTCCGGGCACCGGTAAGACCTATATGGCCAAGGCCACCGCAGGCGAAGCGGGAGTCCCCTTCTTCAGCATTTCCGGCTCCGACTTCGTGGAGCTTTACGTGGGCGTAGGCGCCTCCCGGGTACGGGATACCTTCGAGCAGGCGAAAAAGAACGCCCCCTGCATCATTTTCATCGACGAAATCGACGCCGTAGGCCGGCAGAGAGGCGCGGGCTTAGGCGGCGGAAACGACGAACGGGAACAGACGCTGAACCAGCTGCTGGTGGAAATGGACGGCTTTGAACAAAACGAAGGCGTCATCGTCATGGCGGCCACCAACCGCCCCGACGTTCTGGACAGCGCACTGCTCCGTCCCGGCCGGTTTGACCGTCAGATCGTCATTCATCTCCCCGACGTGAAGGCCCGGGAAGAAATCCTGAAGGTTCATTCCCGCAAAAAACCCATGGATCCCAAGATCTCCTTCGAGGACGTGGCGAAGGCCACCTCCGGCTTTGCGCCCGCCGAGCTGGAGAACGTACTGAACGAGGCGGCTCTGCTGGCGGCCCGCGCAAACCGGAAGAAGATCACCATGGAGGAGATCACCGACGCCATCATGAAGGTGGAGTTGGGGGTTGAAAAGAAATCCCGCCTGATCACCGATAAGGAAAAGAAGCTGACCGCTTATCACGAAGCGGGGCACGCCATCGTCACCGTGGTGGCCGACGGCAACAGCAAGGTAAACGAAATTTCCATCATTCCCCGGGGCATGGCCGGCGGTTATACCTCCTACCTGCCCGTGGAGAATAAGAGCTATATGTCCAAGAAGGAAATGCTGGACCGCATCGTTCACGGCATGGGCGGCAGAGCCGCAGAAGAGCTGTGCCTCGACGATATTTCCACCGGGGCCTCCGGGGATATCCAGCAGGCCACCGATATTGCCCGCCAGATGGTCATGCGGTACGGCATGTCCGAAAAGCTGGGTCCCATCCTCTTCGGCACCGGCCGGGAGGAAGTGTTCCTGGGCCGTGACTTTACCGCCGAATCCAAGACCTATTCCGAAAAGGTGGCCGCCACCATCGACGAGGAAATCAAGCGGATTATCGACGAGCAGTACGCCCGGGCAAAGAAGATTCTGGAAGAGCATCTGCCCCAGTTGCACGTGATCGCAGAGCAGCTGATCCTCCACGAGAAGATCACCGGCGATCAGTTCCGCGCCCTGCTTGACGGCACCGATCCTGCAGAGGTCTTCTCCGCAGAGCCGGACGACGTCCCCGTCGGGGAAGCGAAGCCCGCCGAAGAAACGGTGGAAAAGGAGAAGGTAGCAACGGAAGAATCGGTCACGGAACCTGCAGAAACCCCTTCCGACTCCGACGAAGCACCCAAGAGCGAAGAATAAATCTCTATTATAATAAGGAAAGGAAGCGACGGCAATGGATTCCGTTTCCGAAGTTTTTTCCCGGCGGGGTCTGACCGTAGCTTCCGCCCCCTTTGACCAAACGGGGCTCCGGCCGATCGACGGGGCAAAAACGGTGCTGATCACCGCGTTGCCCTACTATTTCCCCACGGTGCCGGGACAGACCCTGGCCCGATTTGCGGCGCTCCCCGATTATCACCGCTATTTCGGCGATATTCTGAAGGAAATTGCGGAGGAATTGAGCGAGCAATATCCCGAACGCTTTTTCAAGCCCTTTACCGACAATTCCCCGGTGGACGAGCAGAAGGCGGCGTTGCTGGGAGGCCTTGCGGTGAAGGGGAAGAACAACCTCTGCATCACCGACAAGGGATCCTTTATCTTCCTGGGAGAGATCGTCACCGACGGCGATTTTACCGTAACGCCACCTCCCGTGATCCGGAAATGCGGGGATTGCAACGAATGCATCAAGGCCTGCCCCAACGGCGCTTTGACCGAAGCCGGCTTTGATTATACCAAATGTCTGGCCTACCTGACCCAGAAAAAAGGAGAATTGACCAAAGAAGAGCGCGCCGCCATCCGCAACAACGGCATGGCTTGGGGATGCGACCGCTGCTCGGAGGTCTGCCCCCATAACCGAGGTCTTTCCGTAGCGCCCATCGCTCTGCCTCCCAACGAAATTCTCCCCCGACTTTCCATCGAAGAGATCGAAGGATTGTCCGACCGGCAATTCCGGGAAAAATACGTCGACCGGGCCTTTGCATGGAAGGGAAAGGCAACGATGATGCGAAATCTACATATTTTGGAGGAAAAACCATGAGCAGAACTGCCCGCAGGAACGCGAAGAAGCGCACCCGCAACCTGCTGATTCTCACCGTAGTGATCGTTTTGGCCGTGCTGTGCCTTCTGGCCGTCAAATTTCTGCCCTTCGGCAACGCCGGAGACGATCCGGCCGGCCCCGGCACGGACAGTGCGGCAGTAACTTCGGACGGCAAAACGGGAAGCGGATCGGTGACCGATTCCCCATCCGACGAAACGTCCGACCTTTCGACCGACAGCGTCACCGACGACACCACCGATTCGGTCTCTTCCGAGCCTGCCACCGATTCCGAAACCGACGGCACCTCGTCAAGCAGACCCACGAATACCAATTCCGCTACGAACACGAATACCAATACCGCCACGAATAACAATCAAGGCTCCGGCTCTCACGACTGGCACACCACCGACGCAAACCCGGGGATCAACGCCGACGGAAGCTTTGATTTTTCCGCCTGGAATCTGGTGCTGGTCAATCCGGACAACCCCATCCCGGATAACTATCCCCTGAAGCTGGAGTGGGTCTCCCTCAACGGGCTTGACCGGCAGGTCAACTCCCTCTGCGCCCAGCCCTTCCGGGACATGGTCAACGCGGCGAAGGCCGACGGCATTACCCTGTATCTGCGCTCTACTTACCGGGGCATCAAGCTGCAGACCGACAGCTTTAACGCGAAGGTCAACGAATATATCGGCTACGGCTATTCCAGAGAAGAGGCCACCAAGATTGCCGCCACCATCGTGGCCGTCCCCGGCACCTCGGAGCATCATACCGGACTTGCGGCGGATATTACCTGCCCGGAATTCAACCGGCTGAACGCGGATTTTGACAAAACCGAGGCCTTCCGGTGGCTCTACGCCCATTGCGCCGAATACGGCTTTATCCTCCGGTACGCAAAGGATAAAACCGATATCACGAAGATTATTTACGAGCCCTGGCACTATCGGTACGTGGGCAAGGAAGCGGCAAAGATCATCATGTCCGAGGGTCTTGCCTACGAGGAATTCGTGGCAAAATACGGAGCCAATCAAGAATGAAGCCGTCAAAGCAGTTTGAACGGGATTTCCTTCGGCTGATGGATCCCTATCCGGTCATCGAAACCGACCGTCTGCGATTGCGGCGGGTCTTCCGGGAGGACGCGGACGATCTGTACGAAGCGACCTCGGATCCCCGGGTGACGAAATACGAGCCCTGGGGCCCCTACGACCGGGAAGAAACGGTGCAAATGATCGAAAACGTTCTCGCTCAGTTGGAAAGCGGCCTTTGTACCGAATGGGCGGTGGAGCGGAAGGACGACGCGAAGGTTCTGGGGCTGATTCACCTGAACAAGATCGACTTTTTCAACCGCTCTGCGGAGGTGGGGTATTGGCTGACCCGAAAATGCTGGGGGCAGGGATACGCCACCGAATGCCTGAAGGCTTTGGGCGAATACGCCCTGAATACCCTGCGGATGGACGAGATCGTCGCCGTCTGCCATCCGGAGAACGCGGCCTCCCTGCGGGTACTGGAAAAGGCCGGATATCGCTACCAAAAGACCCTACCCGCCTACGTTTCCCTGCGGGGAAAAACGGCGGACTGCCTGCAATACCACGTTACCCGATGGGATTTTCTTAAATAAAATTTAATTTCCCGAAGTATACTGAAGATATCCCATAAAATTCCCAAAAATCCGTCATAGGAAGACCAAGAAAATCGGTTATACTGAAAGCACGGAAGTTGAAATACCACTTCTTACGTGAAGGATCGCCCCAGACGCCCTTTGCTAAGGCTCCTGCGGCGATCGCTTCCGACGACGTCGAATCTATCCTTTCAAGGAGATAACAATATGGAACAATACGATTTTTCCCCCGAAACCTCCTCTATGGAGCAGACCCCCCTCCCTCAGCCCGTCCCTGCGCAGGCCGCACCCGCACCGTCGGAAGAGCCGAAAAAGAAGGGCGTGAACGGCGTCTGGATCGTCGTTGCCATTATGGCGATCTGCTTTGTGTTGCTCATGGGTGTTTTCGCCATCTGGGCGGCGGGGAATTCCAAACCCTCCTTCGACCTTCCCCAGAGCAACACCCCCACCTATAACTACCGGGACGACGTGAAAGAAGGAGACGCGCTGACGCCCCAGGAGATCATCGCAAAGGTCTCCCCCTCCGTAGTAACCGTTGCGGTGGAAGGGGTAAACGAAGAAGGAAAGCCTGCCGCAGGCTTCGGCACCGGCATTATATTTACCGATCAGGGGCATATTCTGACCAACGATCACGTCGTTGACGGTGCGAGAACCATTACCGTCACCGACTATTACGGCAAGACCTATTCTGCCACCGTCGTCGGCTCCGATTCCCAATCGGATACGGCGGTCATCAAGATCAACGCCTCCGGCCTTACCCCGGCAGAATTCGGCAAATCCTCGGCGCTGGTCCCCGGAGATACGGTCATTGCCATCGGCACGCCCTACGATACCAATCTGGCCTACACGGCCACCATGGGAATCGTTTCCGCCCTGCGGGAGGATCTGAGCTTCCCCGAGTTGGGCTATACCCTGAACCTGATTCAGCACGACGCGGCCATCAACTCCGGCAACTCCGGCGGACCTTTGGTCAACGTCTACGGACAGGTGGTGGGGATCAACTCCATCAAGATCTCCGGGACCTTCGAAAATCTCGGTTTCGCTCTGCCTATTGACGACGTTCTGCCCCTGGCGGAGGAGCTGATGAACACCGGAAAGATCTCTCGCCCCGGCATCGGCATCACGGGTATGAACTACGATGAAAACGATATC
This sequence comes from Eubacteriales bacterium, assembly GCA_045543655.1. GTDB lineage: Bacteria > Bacillota > Clostridia > Oscillospirales > UBA644 > RGIG995. The sequence goes on along the minus strand of JAZPXN010000085.1, from coordinate 5,478 downwards.
CAGGGCGCTTACGTTTATTCCGTCGTTCCCGGCGGCCCTGCGGAAAAGGCAGGCCTGCAGCCCGGCGATATCATCATCAAGGCCGGAGACAAGGAGATCAAGACCATCGACGAGCTGAAATCGGAGCTGCAAAGCATGAAGATCGGCGATTCGGTGCTGCTCACCTATATCCGGGAGGATGCCGTCCACACCGCAACCCTGGTTCTGGAGGAACTGAACGCGGAATAAGATCGCAAAAAAACGAAATACGGTCGCAAGAACCCCTCTTCCACCACTTTGTGGAAGAGGGGTTCTTCTTTCGAAATTTCCTGCGCCGCACCTTCTTACAGCGCCAGCGAAGCCAGGGTGGCGGCGCCGTAAGGCAGGGACGATTCGTCGAAGGTGACGGCCGGATGATGGAGTCCCACCCCCGGATCCCCGGCGGCCAAAGCCAGCATCAGAGAAGGAACCGCCCGGGAAATAACGGCGAAATCCTCCGAGCCGGCAGTGCCGGAAGGCCCTTGGGGTGCCACGAGGAGCCGGTCGTTGAGCAGGGACTGCAGGATGGGGAGAGCGGTCCGCCGCAAAGCGGGATCGTTGATCAGAGAGGGGCATCCGGCAGGAAACCGCACTTCGGAGGAAAGGCCGAAGGCTTGCGCCGTATACCGGGAAATTTCTTCGATACGGCTTTGCAGGCGAAGACGGAAACGGTCGCCGTAGCACCGGAGAGAGCCTTGCAGACGGGCCGAATCGGGAATGACGTTATAGGCGTCTCCCCCGTGAACCGATCCCACCGTCACCACCGCAGACGCTCCGGAGGGAAGCTCCCGGGAAGTCAGGTGCTGAAGCCCCAGGAGAATCCGCGCGGCTCCGGATAGGGGGTCCACGCCCGACGCAGGATCGGCCCCGTGGCACCCCTTCCCCCGGAGAGAGATCTCAAAATAGTCCGCAGAAGGGGCGATCTGTCCCTCCGGAGGAAGGATCACCGTCCCTGCCGGAAGACCGGTATTCACCGCCACGTGAAGCATATAGGCCGCCGAAACCCCCTCGCAGATCCCTTCCTCCACCGCCGCGGCGGCGCCCTCCAGCAATTCCTCCGCCGGCTGGAACAGAAACCGCACCCTCCGGGTCATGCTCCCCTCCGTCGCCTTCAAGATCCGGGCAGCACCCAGAAGGGAGGCGGCGTGGAGATCGTGACCGCAGGCGTGCATATTTCCGTTTTGGGCGGCAAAGGCCTCCGGGGCCTCCTCCCGAAGAGGCAGAGCATCCACGTCTGCCCGAAGCAGTACCGTCTCCCCGTCTCCGGGGCCGATTTCGGCGGTAATAAAGCCGCTTTTCCCTATCACGGGGTCCAGACCGATCTCTTCCAGCTCCGCCCGAATCAAGGCCGTCGTTTGGGGGAGGGAGAATCCGGTTTCCGGGCAGGCGTGAAGCCTTCGGCGTAAATCCGAAAGCCGGGGGGACAACGATTTTGCATACGATAATAAATCCATAAAAAAACCTCCGTGCCCTTTAGTATGGACACGGAGACGAATATTATTGCAAATGCTTGTAAATCCGTTGCATCTTGCGGTCGATATCCGCCAGCTCCTCGGCGCATTCCCACAACTGCCGCTGAAGCTCCTGCGAAACGGGACGGGTGGATTTATAGTGCATCTGATGCTCCAGGCTGGCCCAGAAATCCATGCCCTCCGTGCGGATCTGCACCTCCACGGGGACGCGCTCGGTGCGATCGGAAAGATAGACCGGCACCTGAATCACCAGGTGGAGCGATCGGTAGCCGTTGGGCTTGGGCTCCTTGATGTAATCGGAGCGGCGCAGAAGGGTTACGTCGTCCTGGTGAAGGAGCAATTCTTCGATGCGGTAAACGTCCTCAATATAACAGCAGATCACCCGGATCCCGGCAATATCGGTCAGATTCTTCCGGGCGGAATCGGCGCTGATCTCGACCTCCCGACGGCGGAGCTTTCCTACGATGGATCGGGGAGATTTGAGGCGGGATTCCATGTGATGGATGGGGTTGTGATCGTATCGGTACTGAAATTCCTCGTCCAGGATCTGAAGCTTGGTAGTCACTTCCCGGATGGCGGCGTTATAGACCTGCTGCAGACGGAGATATCCGTTCAGCAGGTGGAGGCTTTCTTCATCCTCCAGAATCCGCTCGGCGTAGGTGGTTAAGGGTTCCTGAATCTTCTTCTTATCGGAATCCACGGAATCGTTCCTTTCTGTGGGTCATGGGGGATCGGAGTGATCCCCCTCTGCTTCTATTGTAACACAAAAGAGGGAAAAGGTCAACGGGGCGACGGGTTTTTCCGCAAAATTGCCCCGTTTTTCCCAAAAATCAGGACTGATAGGGAGTCTCCCGATCCTTTTTCCACATTTTCCGCAGAACCAGAATCAGCACCACGATGCCGCCAACGGCAATCACGCCCCCGGAAACGGCAAGGACGATCTCCAGAGTGCCGCCCAAGGCGGGGGAGGGATTCTCCAGATCGTAGGGAACGATGGAACGGGCGGAAATGGCGAAGGGACGCAACTCGGGAAGCAGGAAGGTGACGGTCTTTCCGTCCTTGCTCAACTCCACGTCGGTCATGTAGGGATTGGTATTCTGCACGTAATAAGCGCCGAAGGTGATATCCTTGGCCCGGTCTGCGAAATCCTCGGGGATCGGCAGGGTGATCTTCACCATACCGGAGGGACGGAAATCCTCTCCGTTTTCTTTGATGATGATCTCGTAGCCGTTGAATTCGTTGACCGCCTTCTTCAGCCCGTAGGTGAGAATGCTGTAGTTGGGGCCGGAGGTGACGGGACGCAGAATAACCTCCATGCCCTCCCGCAGGTCGGCGCCGGAAATGGAGGAATTTTCGTCGATCTTCAGGGTCACGGCACCCTTGGCAAGATCGGTCTTTCGGATGGACAGGGCGGGATCGTAGACCACGGCATCGTTGACCCCTTCGGTGACCAGAACGTCACCCATAACGGGGGGCACGTAGGGCAGACGGTTGCCCACGCCGCCGGAGTTGCCGGAATCGCCGCCGTTGCCGTCGTTGCCGGAGCCACTTCCGTTGGCACCGGTAAAGAACTGATCCTTCTGAACCTCGGGGTTGGCGTCGTCCAGAGACCCCTTCACGTCCCGCATGACCGTCCAGGGCTTCAGAACCTTGTCGGCGTGGTCGGGATGCTCACCGTAGTTCTTCATCTGGAAGACCACCCGGTCGGCGTAAACGTAGATCATCAGAGCCTGAACGATCTCAGGATCCTCCGCCGCAAGTCCGCCGGGATTAAGATAATAGTTATAATAGGACATAGAGCCCATAAAGGAGGTAATAAAGGAGGTGGGGATCACGTTGCGGTTGTTGACCACGCCGCCGTCGGCAGTGTAGGAATTGATCCGCTCAAAGGTATCCTCGGAGATATAGACCGATTCCGCATTGCCGTGGTTATGGCCGTAAAGATAAATGACGTTGGGATATTTCTTCAGAATCCCGGTCAGAGCGGTGTAGGCGCCGCCGGAAAGCCCGTAGGTGGGGGTGGAAATGCCCCGGCCGTCGGTGAAGGGATAATGGGAGAGAACGAAGACCGTGCGGGTATCGGCAATGCCGGCAAGACGCCAGCTGAGCCACTGATACAGCCCGGTGGAATAGTTCAGCGCCTGGGCGTAGGGAGGATTGATGACGATAAAGTCAAAGCCCTCCACGTTATAATGGATGCCCATAATATGCTCGGGATAGCGCTGATCGGAGACGGTTTTATCGTCCTTCTGCCGATAGACCGACAGAGGCTCGCCGCAGGATTTCATAATCTCCTCGTAGGCGGCGTAGGAATCGTAGCCCTCGTCTTCCCCGGCCTCGGAGTCGTGATTCCCGCAGGCCCAAAGGGAGCGGCCCGATTCGGTGGCCTCGTCGAAAATAGTGGTATAAGTATCGATTACGCTCTGGAAGATATCGGGAGCCCAACCGCCCTGGTCGGAGACCCGGCCGTTATCGGAGGTATTATCCCCGCCGACCAGCACGATATCCGCGTTTTCCTCCTTGGAAATACGGTTCAGCGTCTCAATGACCGAATTACGGACGTAGGGCTTTTGTCCCTGCAGACCGTAGTCGGCGTGAAGGTCGGAAACGCAGGCCACCGTCAGCAGAGGATCGCCCTTGGGAAGGGGCTGATCCGCATCGGAGTTGGTGGGAAGATCCGGCTCTTTTTCGGGGGTTACCATGCCGTAAAGCTTGAACAGATTGCTTCCGTCCCCGGTGCCGGCGTGGAAGCGGGATTCGTTGTTGGTGCTGTTGGTGAAGCGGATATAATAATTGGTTCCGCCCACGGTGACGTAGAACTTGCACTGCCCGGCCGCCCACTGATATTTCAAATTCTGCTTTTTACCGTATTTCAGGGTATTGGCAGACATATTCAGGTAGCCGTTATCCCCCTTTTCGGGGTTCTGGATGGTGCATTCCGTGTCGGAGACCCGGGTCACCTTCCAATAGGTGGCACCGTCGACGTCGTCTTCGTCGTAAGCGGCGAAAAGAAGCCCGGGATTCTTGGCCTCTTCGGCGGTGATATAATAGTTCCCCCGGGACATCCCCGTGGGCTCGATGCCGGAAACGACCAGGATATATTCCCCGGTCTGCATCGACGTCGCGGCGCCGAATTCAGCTTCCTCCGCCGGCGTGGCGACGACGAGGCCGAGGCACAGCATCAGCGCCAAAGCCAGGGCGAGAAAGGATTTTTTTAGATTCATAACGTACATCTCCTTTTTTTATTTGCTGGAGGGAAGAGGTCGACGGATTGCCGTTCCCACAGCGGAAACGACCGCTAAGGCAGGAAACGGGCCCCGTCATCGGGAAGAAGGCGTATTGTAGCCCCAAGAGCCGTTTCGAAAACGGAACTCAGGCTTTGGGCGCAGCTTTTTTCCGGAGCAGAAGCCAGGCGAGCGCCGCACCGCCGCCCAGAAGGATCACGCCGCCGGAAACAATGGCAACGATCACTCCGGCAGAAAGGCCGGTCTCTTTGGCGCCGCCGTCGGGAATGGCAGAATCGGTCGTGTCGGTCGCAGTACCGGTGCCGTCGGTGGTATCCCCGGAAGCCGAACCGGGATCGGAGTCGGACATCACGGGAGCGTCGGCGTCGGCATAGGCCAGAGCGCAATAGGTAAAGTCGGTGGTATCAAAGGTCAGCATCCCGGAAGCGGCGTCGTATTGAGTCTCCAGAGCGCCGTCCTGCTGAAGCACGGCATAGGTGCGGATCTTGGTAGGATCGGTATTCCGGAGATTTTCGGGAACGGTGATGGTCACGGTCAGCTTTTCCTTGGTCGTTTCCACGGCGGTGGATTCTTCCCCTTCCATCTGGGTATACAGATCCAGGGAGATCCAGGCGCCGACGGTGCGTTCGTCCCCGCCCTTGACCCGGTCTTTTACGTCGTCGGCCAGGGTTTCGGCCACGTCTTTCGTCTCAAGCCAGATCGAAACGGAATCCCCGTCCGCGGCCCACTGAAGCTCGTAATCC
>JAZPXN010000084.1:0-122115 GCA_045543655.1 Eubacteriales bacterium | reverse complement strand
ATTCCATAGGGAAAGAATCTCACTCCCGGTCAATCCCTTCCGTCACGGCGGCCGAACACGCCGCGCCACCTCCCCTTACTAAGGGGAGGCTCACGATAGCGCATCGTTCGTTTTGTGATGCGAATACCGTGCTTGAACCCGTTTACGGGTAGCAGGTAATCCCATGCATGACTGGCAGGTCAATAAAAAGGCGCACTTGTACGCAGCCTGTATTATTAGGGCTATGCCCGAAACTGAAATACCCCCCGCTATGCGGGGGGATCATTATTATTTTGTCTTATTGTTGGATTTTAATAGCAGGATCTGTAGATCTCAACCACGTCGGCAGGGGTGAGCTTCACAAAGCCCCCCAGGGTGCCGTCGGCCTTCAGAAGCAGACGGTTTGCCATGTATTCGAAGTCTTCTTCTCTGACGCCCAGCGCCCGAAGATTGTCGGGCATTCCGATGGAGGTGAAAAAGTCTCTCCAGGCCCGGATGCCCAGCCGTCCGGTCTCGGTGTCGTCGCCGGTGTTCGCAATGCCGAAGATCCGGGTTGCCATGTCGGCGAAACGCTTGGGGTTATGGGGCAAAGCCTTCTCCATCCACGCCGGGAAAAGCACCGCAAGTCCCGCTCCGTGGGTTACGTCGTAGAGGGCGGACAATTCGTGCTCGATGGCGTGGGTGGCCCAGTCCTGATCCCGCCCGACGCCCACCACGTTGTTATGGGCCAGCGCTCCGGCCCACATAATGTTTGCGCGGGCGCCGTAGCATTCCGGATCGGCAATGACCCGGGGCGTTTCGTGAACCATCGTCAGGAGCAGAGCCTCGCAGAGACGGTCGGTGACCTCCACGTCTTCGGTATTGGTGAAATAACGCTCCAGCACGTGGGCGATAATGTCGCTGGCTCCGCTGGCGGTCTGCCATTGGGGCAGGGTATAGGTCAACTCCGGATTGAGGATGGAGAACTTGGGACGCAGGCAATCGCCGGTGGTTCCCCGCTTGACGAGGGTCTCTTCGTGGGTGATCACGCTGTTGTGGGAGGCCTCGCTCCCCGCCGCGGGAATGGTCAGCACCGTGCCGATGGGCAAGGCCGCAGGAACGGGCTTTTTGACCTTCCAGTAGTCCCAGAAATCGCCGTCCAGCAGAGTCCCCGCCGCAATGGCCTTCGCCGAGTCGATGACCGAGCCGCCGCCCACCGCAAGGATGAAGTCTACCGCTTCCTTCCGGCAGAGGGCAATGCCCTCGTATACGAGTCCGCTGCGGGGATTGGGCTGAACGCCGCCCAGCTCAACCCATTCCAGGTCGGCTTCCGCCAGGGACGCCTTGACCCGGTCGAGAAGTCCGCTGCGCAGCGCGGAGCCTCCGCCGTAGTGGATCAATACCTTCGTTCCTCCGAATTTACGGACCATTTCCCCCGCCTTGCCTTCGGTCTCTTTTCCAAACAGAAACCGGGTGGGGCTGCAGAATTCAAAATTAAGCATAAGCTTCTCCTTTTCCGAATCAATAATCTCGCTTCAGCTCCGCCGTGGGTTTTTCTCCGGGGCGGAGGGTCAGGACGGCGTAAAGATCTCTCATGGCCGATCCGGGATTCAGCAGAAGAATCCCGTCCCGCTCTTCCAGATACTGACTGTGCGTATGCCCGAAGAGAGACACGGTGCAGTTCTTCTGCCTCGCTCTCAGCCATTGCACGTCGGTGGTCTGCCGCACGCCGGTGGTATGTCCGTGGCAGAGAAAAATCCGGGTGCCGGCCAGCAGGATCGTTTTTTCCGTTTCTTCGTCGCTCATCCAGTCATTATTCCCCTTCACCCCGCATATGGGTAAAGTGGGGAAGATGCGGGCCAGCTCTTCCGTATCCCGCAGGCCGTCTCCGAGAAACAGCAGGTGATCCGGCCGTTCCCGGCGCACGATCTTTTCCGTCACGGCCGTATCTCCGTGGCTGTCTGAAAGAATCAGGATCTTCATGAGGTTCTTCCCGTCCTTTTCTTTTTATTATACACCGGATTGGCAAAAAAGTCAATGCCCTCATAAAATGAAATTGAAATTATCCGGAAAGGTGTGACGGTATGTCCGATTTTCCCAACGATGCCGCCGTTTCCCGTGCGGTAGCCGCCGCAAAAGGAGTTCTTTCTCCCGAAGACGCGGCGAAACTGGAGGCTATTGCCCGCAACAAAGAATCTCTGAGAGGATTGACCTCCCGGCTGAGCGATCGGGATTGGGCTAACGTAATGAAGATTATCAACGATCCCGATCTTCTGAAGAAAGCCCTGTCCTCCCCTCACGGCAGGAATCTTCTCCATGAATTTTTACGGCGTACCCGCTGAAAGGAGCTTGCTATGGCCGATCTTTTTTCGAAGGTGTCCGAACTCCTGAGCGATCCCTCGTCTGCGGAGCAGATCCGAAAGATTGCTTCCGATATTACCGATTCCGACGGCCGGGATCTTCCGTCCCTGCCTGCGGGCGGAGAGGGGGAGTCCGGGACGGGGCCGGATCTGTCAGCCCTGCTCTCCGGTTTTTCTTCCGGTCCCCACAGCCGCCATCTTGCGCTGCTGCAGGCGGTGCGCCCCTATCTGCGCTCCTCCCGGGCGGAAAAAATCGATAACGCCATTAAGGCGATCCGGGTGATCGATCTTCTCTCCGCGCTCCGCTGAATTACGATAAAACAAGGCCGTTCAAGTTGATTGGACGGCCGCCTTTTTTTGAAAGGAGTCTTTGACTGATGTATTCTTCCGTCGCCGAAGCCGAAGCCCAATTCCGCCGTTCAAGATCCGAGGACGATTCCCACGCCACTCCCCGGAGGAAAACGCCGCCTCCCTCCGAGACCGATCCTTTACGACCCGAAGCCGCTCCCGTTTCCGCTTCCGTTTCCGCCCCCGTGCACAAGTCCGGGCTTTCCGGAATTCTGTCCCGTATCCGGGAGGACGATCTGCTGATTTTGGGGATCCTGTTCCTGCTTCTCAATGAAAACGCCGACGACGATCCCTTGATCCTGATCGTTCTTGCGGCCCTTTTGCTGAATTGAAATCCCGTAAATTCCCTTAAAATGGTACAAAAGTGGAACATTTCATTGACGAAAAGGGAAAAACCCTTGTAAAAATTCCGTTTATAGTGTATTATATATTATATAATACTTGTCCGGCCTTTTGGGCAGGACAGTCTATTACGGAGGTTTGATATGCTGAAATTGAAAAACGAACACGGAAATATCATCATCGACGATAACGTTATCGCCGGGATTGCTTCCATCGTTGCTTCGGATTGCTTCGGGATTGCCGAGATGAAGGCGAAGAACGTGACCGAGCAGATCTTTGCGTTTCTGAAGAAGGACCGTAAGGATAAAGGCGTTCACGTTTATTGCGAGAACAATCGGGTCTGCATCGATATCCATATTGCCGTTATCTATGGCGTCAATATCCCCGCGATCACCGAAAGCATTGCTCACAAGATCACCTATTCCGTTTCCGATTATATCGGTTTCCCCGTGGAAAAGGTGAACGTGTTTGTTGACTCTGTCATCACGCAGTGACCTTGAAAACGAGAAAAGGAATTAAACAGTTATGATTTTAAACGGAATTTCTTACCGCGATATGGTGATTTCCGGGGCAAATAACCTTGCCAACGAACGGGAAAACATCAATCGCCTGAACGGGTTCCCCGTCCCCGACGGAGACACCGGTATCAACATGAGCCTGACGATGGGCGCCGTCCGAAGCGATCTTCCCTCCTTCGAAGGAAACGTGGGACAGGTCGCCGATAAGGTCGCCCAGATGCTTCTGCGGGGTGCCCGCGGGAACTCCGGCGTTATCCTCTCCCTGTTCTTCCGGGGCATTGCGAAGGAGTGCAAGGGCAAAGACGCCATCGACACCCCCGAGCTGGCCGCCGCCTTCAAGCGGGGCGTGGACGCCGCCTATAAGTCGGTTATGAAGCCCACCGAAGGCACCATTTTGACCGTTATGCGGGTCTCTGCCGAAAAGGCCATCGAAAAAGCCCACGAATATAAGGGCCGGGTGGAAGAGTTTATGCCCTACGTTCTTTCCGTTGCGGAGGACACCTTGGCCAAAACGCCCGAAATGCTCCCCGTTCTGAAGCAGGCCGGACTCGTAGACGCCGGCGGCCGGGGTCTCGTGGTTATTTTCGAAGGCATGGTTGCTTATTTGAAGGGCGCTCCTATTGCTCTTCTTGACGCCGATAACGGGGAAGCGGAGGAAGAGACTGCTTCCGCCTTCGATCAGTTCAATACCGAGGACATCGTTTATCCCTACTGCACCGAGTGCATCGTCGGCAAATCCGAGCAGTATCTCGGGGAAGGCAAGGCCGAATCCCTTCATAAATTCGTCCTTTCCGCCGGGGACAGCGCCGTCTTCGTGGACGATACCGATATTATCAAGCTTCACGTTCATACCTCCGATCCCGGGAAGGTTCTGTCCGAAGCCTTGAAGTTCGGCTCCCTTCTTACCGTCAAGATCGAGAATATGAAGGAGCAGCATTCCGCTCTGTCCTCCGGCGCCGCCAAGGATCTTCCCGCGGCTCCCGCCGAAGCTCCCGTAGAGGAAGTGACCGACGCCGCGCCCGAGAAAAAATACGGCTTTGTGGCCGTGGCTTCCGGGGAAGGTATGGTCTCCGTTTTCCGGGATCTGGGTGCGGATCAGATGGTTATCGGCGGACAGACGATGAACCCCTCTACGGAGGATATGCTCAAGGCCATCCGCATGACCCCCGCCGAGAACGTTATCGTTCTGCCGAATAACAGCAATATTTATATGGTCGCCGCTCAGGCCGCTCTTCTGGTGGAAGACAAACACGTGGAAGTGCTCCGCTCCGTCTCTCTGCCCCAGGGCATCAGCGCTATGCTGGCCTTCAATCCCGACGGGGAAGTGGAAGAGAACGTCTCCGCTATGAAGGAAGCTATGGCCGCCGTTTCTTCCCTGTCCATGACCTTTGCTGCCCACGACTCCACCTTCGATAACCGGGAGATCAAGGAAAACCAGATCCTCGGTCTTGTGGAGAATAAGGTCCGCTACGTCACCGACACCCGGGAAGAATGTATGGCCAATCTCTGCGACGATATCAAAGACGCCTGCGTGATTACTATGTTCTACGGGGAAGGCGTCTCCGAAGCGGAAGCGGAGGCTATGCAGGCCATTATGCAGGAAAAACTGGGCTCCGACGTGGATATTATGCTCGTCAACGGCGGACAGCCCGTCTACTATTTCATTATTTCCGCCGAATAAGCAAAAGGAATTGTCATGTCTGAACACCGTTACGCCGCCGTGGGCGGACAGGCCGTGATGGAGGGGATTATGATGAAATCCCCCCTCCGTTCCGTCCTTGCCGTCCGTAAGACCGACGGGGAGATCGTCACCGAAGAGATGTCGACCACCTCCGTTCGGGAGAAATATAAAATCCTGCGCCTCCCCATTCTTCGGGGCTGCGTCGCTTTCGTGGAGAGCATGATCGTGGGATACAAATCCCTCATGCGCTCTGCGGAGCTGTCCGGTCTGGAGGAGGAGACCCAGGGCAAAAAATGGGTTTCCGTGCTCGTTATGGCCGTGTCCCTGATTCTGGGCGTCGGCCTTGCCCTTGCGCTGTTTATGCTCTTGCCCCAATGGATCGGAAATCTGATCACCGGGTGGATCCCTTCCATCGAGGTCCTTCGGAGTCTGATCGAGGGGATTCTGCGTATTGGGATTTTTACCTGCTACATTCTTGCTACGTCGCTGATGAAGGAAATGAAGGACGTGTACCGTTTTCACGGTGCGGAGCATAAGACCATCTTCGCCGTGGAGTACGGACAGGAGCTGACGGTGGAAAATATCCGCCGGATGCCCCGCCTCCATCCTCGGTGCGGCACCAGCTTTATCTTCCTCGTTCTTCTCTTTTCGATTTTTTTCTATTCGTTGCTTGACGCCTTCGTGCTGGGCTTCGGCGTGCCCGAAATTCTGCGCTTCGCCGTCCGCTTGGCTTGCTTGCCCCTGGTGGCGGGCTTTACCTTCGAGATTCAGCAATGGACCGGCCGTCACGATAACTGGTTCACCCGTATCGTCGCCGCTCCCGGGAAGGGCCTTCAGCGGATCACTACCGCCGAGCCTACCGACGCTCAGATCGAAGTGGCTATCGTGGCCGTCAATGCCTCTCTTACCAACGAAAACGGCGAGGTTGACTATTCTCTTGCCTTCAAGAAAAAGAAATGAATCCCGTCTGGTCTGAACTGAACTCCCGCCTTGCGGAGGTCTCTTCCGGCGGACTGCGGGAACTGTCGTTGATCACCGAATCGGTCGTGGGGCTTCCTGCCGACCGATTCCTTTTGCAATGGGTGTCTTCGTCTCTGCCCGATCCCACGGAAGGGGAGAAGGAAGAACTTTGTCGGATCGTTGCCCGTCGCTGTGACGGGGAGCCCTTGCAGTATTTGCTGGGGTCCGCCGATTTCTACGGCCGATCCTTTGCCGTGGCCCCCGGCGTTCTTATTCCTCGGTTCGATACGGAAATTCTGATCGATACCGCCCTTCCGTTTCTTACGGAGGAAAGCCGCGTGCTCGATCTTTGCGCCGGTACCGGATGTATCGGCCTGACCCTTGCCGCCGAGACCGGGGCAGCCGTTACCGAGCTGGAAAAATACGACGGCGCCTTTGCTCTCCTTGAAAAAAACGCCGCCGCCCATTGTCCCTCTGCCCGACTTCTTCGGGCGGATCTGTTCGAGGCTTCCCTGGACGGGACCTTCGATATGATCGTTTCCAATCCGCCTTATATCCCCACCGCCGACCTGGGATCCCTTTCCCCTGAAGTACGGAAAGAGCCGGTCACGGCCTTGGACGGGGGAGAAGACGGGTTGCTCTTTTACCGTGCCATTCTTCGCCGCTTTTTGAAAAATCTCCGCCCCGGCGGACGGATTCTGTTTGAATGCGGGATCGGCCAGGCCGCGGCGCTGGAGGATTTGCTTCTCTCCCACGGCTGTATCGAGCCGGTCCGGATCCGGGACTACGGAGGCGTGGAACGGGTGGTCGGTGCAAAAAAACCGAAGGGAGTATCCTGATGTCTGATCAAAAGATCGGTGTGTTTGATTCCGGTCTGGGCGGTCTCACCGCCGTCCGGGAATTGATGAAAATCCTTCCGGGAGAAAATATCGTCTATTTCGGCGATACCGCCCGGGTGCCCTACGGGACCCGTTCCCGGGATACCATCCGTAAATTTGCCGCCCAGGATCTCCGCTTTTTGCTGGAGCAGGATCTGAAAGCGGTTCTCGTGGCCTGCGGCACCGTCTCTTCCGTGGCGTTGCCCGACCTGCAGCGGATGACCGATATTCCCGTCATCGGCGTGGTGGAGCCTACCGCCTCCGCCGCTTGCGAGGCGACCCGAAACCGAAAAATCGGCATCCTCGGTACCTCTGCCACCGTCAAAAGCGGCTCCTATAAGACTGCGATTGCCGCCATCGACTCCGGGATTTCCGTCACCTCCGTTTCCTGCCCTCTCTTCGTTCCTCTCGTGGAGAACGGATATCTGACGGGACAGATTACGGAGCTGGTTGCCGCCGAATATATCCGCCCTCTGCAGGATGCCGGCGTGGATACGGTTATTTTGGGGTGTACCCATTATCCCCTGCTGAAGCCCGTTTTGAGTAAGCTGTTTGGCCCCGACGTGGTTCTGATCGATTCCGGACGCCAGGCCGCTCTGGAATTGGCCGAGGTGCTGCGTCAACGGGATCAGTTGTCCCTCCAAACCGAAGGAACCCGCCGCTATTACGTCAGCGACGAGGTTTCGAATTTTTCTCACGTCGCCGGAATGTTCCTTGACCGGAGCATTGACGGACAGGTGAAAAAGGTTACCATCCGTACCGACGATTGAAAGGATCTCATGAAAACTGCCATTATCCGCATGGACACCGTCCGGGACGGAAAGCCCTTTTCCGATCTGTTCACCTACGGCACCTATCGCCGGGAGAACGGAGGATACGTCGTGGAATTCGACGGGGAAAAGATTCTGTCCGAGATCGGTGACCACGTGAAGTTTACCATTAAAAGCAAAGATCACGTCCGCCTGCAGGCCGACAACGGCGACGATTCCGTTCTCTTCGATTTCCGCAAAGGCCCCACCGTGGAGTGCCTTTCGGATAACCGCCATATGAATATCCATGTCACTACCCGGGATATCTCTTCTAATATGGATGAGAACGGGGGAGAGCTGGATCTGAAGTATACCATGTCCTTCCACCACATGCTTTCCAGCGAGACCGATATCCACCTGGAAGCCCGGGTCGTCACCGAATGAACCGGGAAGGATTTATGAAGCGGGCCTTGCGCCTGGCCGAGAAGGCCGCCGCTTTGGGGGAAGTCCCCGTGGGCGCCGTCGTCGTCCGGGAGGGCAAGGTCATCGCTACCGGCTATAACCGGCGGGAAAGCGGGAAAAACGCCCTGCTCCACGCGGAAATGATTGCTCTGGACCGAGCCTGCAAAAAAGTAGGTGGCTGGCGCCTTTCCGATTGTGACCTCTACGTTACCCTCGAGCCCTGTCCCATGTGTACCGGCGCTGTCATCAACGCCCGGGTGGGACGGGTCTTTATCGGCGCCATGGACCCCAAGGCCGGGTGTATGGGCAGTATCTGCGATCTGACCGAGGCCCCCTTCAATCACCGTCCGGAGGTCTTCCGGGGGATTTTGAAGGAGGAATGCGAGGCGGTTCTGTCCGCTTTTTTCCGGGATCTGCGGGAGAAGAAAAAGCCGGAGATCAAGGAAATTTCCCTTCGCGCCTTTACCGAAACCGACGTTCCCGTGCTGAAAGAGCGCCTCTATCCCAAGCGCACCGAAGGAAGCATTTCCCAAATTGTGGCGGAATGGAATACCCGTTCTTACGAAGGACGGTATTGCGAATTTTTCGCCGTCACCGTGGACGACGATCCCGTGGGATACGTTCAGCTGTGCCTTCAGCCGGAAGGAGATCTGTCCGTGGGCGCCCATATTTTTTCCGATTTCCGGGGGAAGACCTACGGCACCCAAGCCGTCCGGAAAGTCCTTGCAATTGCCGGAGAAATGGGATATTCCTCCGTCACCGCCCGGGTGCGGAAAAACAACGTCCCCTCCTGCCGCCTTTGCAAGACTTTGGGATTCCTCCCCGTCAGCGAAGACGTTACCGCCAAAGGTCATCCCGTTTGGAATATGGTTTTTCTTTTATCCAATGCGAAATGAGAGCAGCGAAGGTTGCTCTTTTTCTATGAATGCAAAAAAATTAAATTAAAGGAAGTAATTTTTATGGACCGCAAATACCAACGCCTGAAATTTGCTTGCTACACCGTCAATATCACCATGTCCGTTGTTGCCAGCCTTTCCCCCGTGTTGTTTCTGACCTTCCGCACCCTCTACGGAATCTCTTATTCCTTGCTGGGTCTTTTGGTTCTCGTCAATTTCTGTACCCAGTTGGGCATTGATCTGATTTTCTCCTTCTTCTCCCACCGCTTCAATATCCCGAAGGTGGTCAAGACCATTCCCATCATCGCCGTGGCCGGCCTCGTGCTCTACGCCCTATGGCCGTTTCTGTTCCCCAACGCGGTTTACGTGGGGCTCGTCATCGGTACGGTCATCTTTTCCGCCGCCGCCGGCCTTGCGGAGGTTTTGATCAGCCCCGTCATTGCCGCCATTCCCGCCGACGATCCCGACCGGGAGATGAGTAAGCTTCATTCCATCTACGCCTGGGGCGTGGTGGGGGTCATTATCGTCAGCACCTTGTATCTGTTGGCCTTCGGTTCGACCAACTGGCAGTGGCTCGCCTTGATTTTTGCCCTGGTTCCGCTGACCTCCGTGATTCTTTACGCCGGCACCGAGATTCCGAAAATGGAAACGCCGGAAAAAGCCTCCGGTGCGCTGAATCTGTTGAAAAATAAGGGCGTTTGGCTCTCCGTTGCCGCCATCTTTGTCGGCGGCGCCGCCGAATGTACGATGGCGCAATGGGCCTCCGGATATCTGGAGCAGGCCCTCGGCCTCCCCAAGGTCTGGGGCGATATTTTCGGCGTGGCTATGTTCTCTCTCTTTCTGGGAATCGGCCGCTCTACTTACGCAAAAATTGGTAAAAATATCGAAAAAGTTCTTCTCTTCTGCGGGATCGGTGCTACGGTCTGCTACGGCGTGGCGGCCCTTTCTCCCTGGCCGATTCTTGGACTTTGTGCCTGCGCGCTGACCGGACTTGCTACCTCTATGCTCTGGCCGGGCAACCTGATCGTTGCTTCCGACCGCTTCCCCGCCGGGGGCGTGTTTATCTACGCTATGATGGCCGCCGGAGGTGATATGGGCGCTTCCATCGCCCCTCAGCTGGTGGGCGTCATCACCGACTTTGCCACCGAAAGTCCCGTCCTGATCCATCTGGCCGCAAGCCTTTCCTTCTCACCCGATCAGCTGGGAATGAAATTGGGAATGCTGGTTGGTATGCTCTTCCCTCTGGTGGGTATCTTCCTCTACGCCCGGCTTTACTCCACCCGCAAAAAACGTTGAAATATCAATCAAAAAACGAAAGCCTTCTCCCATGACGGAGAAGGCTTTTTTGTATAAACGTTGTATAATTTTATTTCGCAGAGGTATGAAATCCGTGAAAAAGACCGCAACTGCAACGCTCCATTTCCCCGGGGACGGCGTATTTTGACGGCAATGAAGCGGGCGCGATTCTTTTAAACGACCGGAAACGGCGGAGGAAACCGACGGCAACCGAGACGGCGCAAGGGGGCGGCGTGGCAAAAAAACGCCTTATAATAATAAATTGGTAGCGAAGAATTCAAATTTTTTGTAAATTATATCATTTCAAAGAGAAAAATTGTTGCATTTTGATCCAAAATATGGTAAAATAAAAATCGCAGAGTTCATACCTCTGCGAAAAATTTCTATTCATTTTATTAGGAGGAAAAAGCAAATGCAAAAACACACCAAAAAAGCATTGCTCGCAAGCGTTCTTTCGCTTCTGCTTTGCGTGTCTATGCTGGTCGGCACCACTTTTGCGTGGTTCACCGACTCCGTAACCACCGGTGTCAACACCATCCAGTCCGGCACTTTGGACGTTGACATGGTCAAGCCCGACGGTTCTGCCATCGGCGAAAAGCTGTATTTCCGCAATGCCCAGGGCAGTTCCGACATCCTTTGGGAACCCGGCGCAAAATTCGCTCTGGACGCTTTCAAGATCGTCAACAAGGGCAATCTGGCGCTGAAGTATCAGGTTCTGATCAATGGCCTGGAAGGCGATGCAAAGCTTCTGGAAGTCATTGACTTCACTGTGAAAGTCGGGAACGGCACCGAAATTCCCCTTGCGGAATTTAACGCCCTCTACGGTGAAGGCCTGGACAATTATCTTCTGGCTAATACCGAAACCGCTGCTATCACCCTTTACGGTGAGATGAGAGAAGAAGCCGGCAACGATTATCAGAACAAGACGATCGACGGCATCTCCATCACCGTTTACGCTACCCAGTACACCAAGGAATCCGACTCCTTCGACAATCAGTACGATAAGGACGCCGTTTATGCAGACGCTTACGTAACCGATGCTGCTGAGTTAATTGCCGCTATCGCAGAAGGCGGCACCATTGCTCTTATGAACGATATTGAAGTTTCTACGATTAGCGTTCCCAAGGGCGTTGCCACTACTATCAACCTTAACGGCAACAACATCAGCGGCACTTCTACAAAGGACAGCGGCAACCAGTCCTCTATCGTCGTTAAAGGCGATTTGACCGTAGTGGGCACTGGCACCGTATCCCACGTTCATACCGGCGCCAACATGGGTTGGGGCAACCTCACGGCAGCCTTCTCTGTTGAAGGAGGTACCCTCACCCTCGGCGAAGGTGTAAGCGTTGTCAATAACGGCGGCACCGACATGGCTTACGGCGTGGACGTAAACTCCACCCTCGGGGCAACCACCCTTAACGTAAACGGCGCGACAATTTACAGCACCTACACCGGTGTTCGTCTTTTTGCCAATAATAAGACGCAGGCCGCTACCGTCAACTTCAACGAAGGCTTCATTGAAGGTGAAAACAGAGACATCTGGAATCAGATTCCCAGCGCCAGCATCCCTGCTGAAAACGGCGTTGTGAACATTGCGGATGGCTACAACTACACCACCGCAGCCACTAGCTTCGGCGGTGCCAAGTATTTCTTCACAGACTATCTGGTTGCTACGAATGACGACGGTCTCGACGATGCCATCAAGGAAGGGGCCACCACGCTCGTCCTTTCTTCCGGCAATTACATTATTCCTGACTCTGCTCAGGGCAAGACCTTGACCATCGTCGGCAGCGGTGATACCGTCGTTGCCACTCAGGACGACGGCTCTTACGAAGGCTGCGACTACAGCCTCGACGGCGCTACCGTTACCTTTGAGAACATCACCATTAACACCGACAGCACCACATACACCGGTTATGCCCGTTGCAACGCTACCTACAATAACTGCACCATCAACGGCGCATACACCTTGTATGGCGAAAGCGTATTCAACAACTGCACCCTCAACGTTACGGGTGATACTTACAACATCTGGACTTGGGGCGCTAAGAAGGTAGAATTCAACGGTTGTACGTTTAATACCGATGGCAAATCCATCCTCGTCTACAACCAGACCTGCGATGTTTACGTAAACGACTGCGTTTTCAATGACAGCACGAACGGAACCGGATTCACCAAATCCGCTCTCGAAACCGGCGTAGATGGTGTTGGTCCTAAATATAACATCTACATTAACAATTCTACGTTCAACGGCTTTGCCGAAAACGATAAGTGTGTTGGTTACAAGAATATCGTTGGCAATAAGAATTCCATGACCAACGGATATCTTAACATTGTAATCGACGGCGTTGACGTTTATTGATTGAAATACGGTTTATCTTAAATCGTAAGCTTTCTCCGTCCCATCCCTCTCTGCGGAGGGGGATGGGCGGCAGGCAAAGAGCGTGGTATGAAGGCGCTCTTTCTCTGCCGGAAAACCGGAGTGCGTGTTCTTTACTCCTAAAGGACCTGCGTTCGGCCGCAGGGACAGATGATCGGACGAGCAACGCCCCTTCCAATACGGAAGGGGCGTCTTGCTTTTTATTGCTTTATTCGCCGTCAATCATCGAGTGAAGGACGGCGGTAAGACCTTTCAGGATGATCTCCGGCTCCATGGTGGGCAGGGGAGAGGCTTTCCCGGCGTTCTGCTCCGGCGTTTGGGGAACGTGGAGAAATCCGCATTTCATTTCCGGAAACCGGGTGTGCTGCAGGTGCAGAGCGGTATACATGGTATTGTTGCAGACGAAGGTGCCCGCCGTGTCGGAAATCGCCGCCGGGATGCCTTCGTTTTTCAGGGATTCCAAGGCCTTCTTGACGTTGATCGTTGCGAAATAGGCCGCAGGCCCGTCGGCAAAGACCGGTTCGTCGGCAGGCTTACGTCCGGCGTTATCCGGGATAGAGGCGTCCCGCAGGTTGATCGCCACCCGCTCCGGCGTGATCTTATCCCGTCCCGAAACTCCTACGCAGAGAACCCGGTGGGGGCGGTGGAACTCCACCAATTCCGCCAGCCGCTTTCCGGCGCCGTCGAATTCCGTGGGCAATTCGTATTTCAAAATCCGGTGCCCCGCCATCTCGTCGGGCAGGGCAAAAACCGCATCCCGGGAGGGATTGACGGCGTCCCCGCCAAAGGGGTTGAATCCGGTGACCAATATTTTCATGCTTCGCTCCCTTCCGCTTCTTTCATCAGCGCTTCCATGGCGGTCGCGGCCCCGTCGTGGAGGATGTCGTCGGTAATCCGGTCTGCGTACCGCTTGATCTCGTCTCTGGCCTGCCCCATGACGATGCCGATGCCGGCGGCGGTGATCATGTCCAGATCGTTTTCGCTGTCGCCGATGGCTACGCTCCGGGAAAGATCCAGCCCGTAATGCTTCATCACCAGTTCCATGCCCGTGGCCTTGGAGCAACCCTTGGCGCAACATTCCGTATAATGCTCCG
The DNA here is from genome assembly GCA_045543655.1 of Eubacteriales bacterium. Classification (GTDB taxonomy): domain Bacteria; phylum Bacillota; class Clostridia; order Oscillospirales; family UBA644; genus RGIG995. The sequence goes on along the minus strand of JAZPXN010000084.1, from coordinate 108,193 downwards.
TAGGATGGTGAATGACGTTGAAATCCTTTTTCAGTTCCTCTAAGATCTCTTTTTTTCGGTCCTCCGGCAGGTCGTTGCAGATGCTGGCCTTGACGGTCGGATCGTCCTGCTGATACGCCCGGTAATCTTCGGGATCGTCACTTAAAATCCAGCCCTCCTTGGGCGTCCAATAGGAATTGCGATAGCGGAAAATCCGTTGTTCTCCCTCGGCCACGATTCCCGGATCTCCGGGCTTGGAAAGGCGTTTCATCCACCGATAAATTGCTTCACTCGGGTACTTTGCCCGATAGACCGTTTCTTCCCCGATGAGCACGTAGGCACCGCATCCGCAGACGTAGCCGTCCACCGGAAGAGACCGGATGAGGTCGTCGAAATAAGAGGGGGCTCTGCCCGTGTTGATAAAGACGTAATGTCCCTTCTCCCGGGCGGCTTTCATGGTGTCGACGACCCGGTCGGAAATGACGGAAGGGGACGCGGGATCTTTCTTATAGAGGATGGTGTCGTCAATATCCAGAAAAAATACGTAAGGCGTCATTTTAATAATCCTTCCAGAAATACGGCAACGCCGTCTTCTGCCGCAGAAGGAAGAATCTGCTTTGCGTGAGCCTTTACCTCGTCGGAGGCGTTGCCCATGGCCGCGGAGATGGGGGCAAAGTCCAGCATGGGAATATCGTTGCGGGTGTCACCCACCGCCGCTACGGTAGCGCGATCCAGATCCAGATAGGTAATGACCGTTTCCATGACCGTTGCTTTGTTATGTCCCTTCGGCAGAAGCTCGGTGCAGTTCGCATCGTCCCGGGGAATGGGATCGGCAAATTGCCGCACGAAATCCAGATCCTCCCCTTCCAGCAGGGCCATGACGTTCATTTTGCAAATGGGCTCCAACTCGCAGATGCGAAAAATCTCCCGCATATCGGTGACGGGGATCATTCCGTCGGCGGCGTATTCGCCGGCTTCGTCGTAAGCGGCGTACATGGCCACTTCCCCCTCCAACAGAACCACGATGCCCCGACCGTAAAAATGGGCGGTAATGGGCTGGGTTTCGTCTGCCGTAAGCCCGTCGGCCATGAGCAGCTTTCCACCTACGTTTACGTAGGTCCCGCCGCAGAGATAGCCGTCGAATTTAAATCCCCGCAGCGCGTCGAAATCTACGTAGGAAATGGCTCTTCCGGTGTTCAGAAAAAGCTGAAATCCCGCCTTTCTTGCCTCCTGCAGGGCGTTCAGGGTTCGGTCTGAGATCTTCTTTTGCCCCGGGGCGACCAGGGTTCCGTCGAAATCCAAAAATACAGAATAGGACATGGGTACCTCTTAAATCTTGTTTAATACGTCTTTGATGGAGTATGCGGGCAGAATTTCCAGATTGAAGCTTCCCTTCGGCCGGTTTCGCGCAGGAATTACCGCCCGTGTGAAGCCCAGAGAGGCTGCCTCGTGAAGCCGTTTTTCGATTCCCGATACCGCCCGCAGCTCGCCCGCAAGGCCGATTTCGCCGATAAATACGGTCTTGTCCGGCAGAACGAAATCCTTCGCCGCCGATACCATGGCCACCGCCACCCCGAGATCTGCCGCCGGTTCGTCCAGCCGCAGTCCGCCGATGACGTTGACGTAAACGTCGCTTGCGCCGAAAAAGAGGCCGCACCGCCGTTCCAGCACCGCCAGAATCAGGTTCAGTCGCTGATAATCAAAGCCCACCGCCGTGCGCCGGGGAGAGGGGAAGGGGGTTTTCGCCACCAGGGTCTGCACCTCTGCAATGATGGGGCGGGTGCCCTCGGTGACGCAGAGGGTGGCGATGCCCGATACGTTTTCGGGCTTGTCCAAAAGAAACAGCTCCGAGGGGTTCGGGATTTCCCGAAGACCGCTTTCGGTCATTTCAAATACGCCAATCTCGTTGGTGGAGCCGAAACGGTTTTTGATGGCCCGCAGGATCCGATGATCCGACGAGCGCTCTCCTTCGAAATACAGCACCGCGTCCACCATATGCTCCATGACCTTCGGTCCGGCGATGGCACCCTCCTTGTTGACGTGGCTGACCACGAAGGTGGGAATTTCGAGGGATTTTGCCAGCCGCATCAGCTCCGACGTGCATTCCCGTACCTGGGGCACGGAGCCGGGAGCGGAGGTCATATCCTGCCGGTACATGGTCTGGATGGAGTCTACCACCAGAAGGTCCGGCGTCGCTTCTTCGGTGCGGCTGACCACCTCTGCAATGTCGGTTTCGGAAAGGATAAAGAGGTTTTCCGGGTATTCGCCCACCCGGTCGGCCCGTAATTTGATCTGTCGGGGCGATTCTTCCCCGGAGACGTACAGAATGCGGAAATCCTTCATCTTCATGCACATCTGCAGAAGAATGGTGGATTTTCCGATGCCCGGCTCCCCGCTGACCAGAATCAGCGATCCCTTGACGATGCCGCCCCCCAGCACCCGGTCCAGCTCCGAAATTCCGGTAGAGGTGCGCAGCTCGCTTTCCGCAGTAATCTCCTTCAGTCTTTTGGGTTGAGACCGCTTCAGCGGATCCTTTGCTGCGGCAAGGGTTACGGTTTTTTCCGGCTCTACGATCTGCTCAAAAAGGGAATTCCAGGCTCCGCAGGCGGGGCATTGCCCCTGCCATTTCGGCGTATCGTTGCCGCATTCGGAGCAGACGTAGACGGTTTTGGTTTTATTCGTCGCTTTTGCCATAGGCTTCTTCCTGTTCTCGTTTTAATTTCAGATATTCCCGCAGAAGGGCTCGGGTTTCTTCTTCGCTCAAGGGATTCTCCGGTCCGTATCCGTAGGGACAGGGGAGGGGCGTTCCCGAGGCGAAAAGCCGGCAGATAAAGGGGCGGTTTTCATAGACCGAGCATCCGGTATCGGTCAGCTTCGGGCATTTTTCGCCGCAAAATTCAAAGCCGCCGCACCGGGCTTCCTCCTCCGGGGCGAATTGAATCCAGTTATCACAGCATTTCGTGCACCCTTCCTTGCATCGGAAGGTGGGAATTTTATCGTAAAGCTTCTGAATCGGCGTCTTTCCCATATTACAACCGGGCGATCTTGATGCCGTTCAGGTACATATTGAGAATGGCGAAATTGTGCATCGTATCGCCGTTGTGGATCTCGTCGTGATAGGTCTGCACGGCGTTTTCGATGACCACGATGCGGTTATTGTTGTTCTGCTCGTTCCAATACGCCCGCATGGCCAGAGCAAATTGCATCACGCAAAGATCGGTGCATCCTCCTACGATGACGATGTTTTCGATCTCCTTGTGCTTTGCAAGCCACGCCAAATAATCCTTGGAGAAAAACCCGTTGGTGGAGTTTTTGGGGATCACGTCTCCCACCGCCGCAAAGGATTCCAGCTCGGTGATGATCTCCTGCTCGTATTTATCCACGCAATGCTCGGGATAGGTTTCCAGCTCCTCGGAATCCTTCGTGTGGGTATCTACGAAGAAGATCTTAGGGCTGTCCAGATAATATTCGTTGACCTGCAGGATCTGGGGAATAATTCCCTTCAGCCGCTTTGAGGCCAGCTTTCCTTTTTTGAAAAATCCGTTGATCGTGTCCATATTCACCACCAGCGTCGTTTCGGGGTCGGTGACGAGGGAGCGGATGTTGACGGTGATCTCCCGGATGGTTTTTTCGTAAGGGGCAGAGAAAAGCATAGTCAGTTTCCTTTCAGCTCCGCGATGGCGGCGTTACGGTCGGTGGCCTTGAAGACCGAAGAGCCGGCCACGAGGATGTCTGCGCCGGCGGCGATTGCTTTGGGGGCGTTCTCTGGGGTGATCCCGCCGTCTACCTCGATATGAACCGAAAGCCCGCGTTTTTCGATCTCTTCCCGCAAGATGCGGACCTTTTCGAAGCATTCTTCCCGGCATTTCTGTCCGCCGAAGCCCGGCTGAACCGTCATGACCAGAACCATATACAGATCCTTCAGCCGGGGAAGTACTTCCTCCAGCCCCGTGCCGGGATTGATCACCAGCGCGGGTTTTACGCCGGCCGCCTTGATTTTTGCAATGCATTCGTCGATATCGCAATCGCTTTCCACGTGGAAGGAGAGAATCTTCGCCCCCGCCTTTGCAAAGGCTTCCACGTAATTCTGAGGACGGGTGATCATCAGATGCACGTCCATGGGAATTTCGGAAACCTTGGCAATGGACTCCACCGTGGGAAGACCGATGCCGATATTGGGCACGAACAGCCCGTCCATCACGTCTACGTGCAGATAATCCGCAGACGAAATACTTTTAATTTCATTTCTCAGGTCGGAAAAATCCGAAGCCAACAGCGAAGGGGCGATTTTGATCATTTCAAACAATCCTTTCGAAGCGTATATATTTTATAATACTATGATATTATTAAGATTTTGCCACGGAATCGTGACATTTCTGAAAAGTCCGCATTCCCTTGACAAAAATGCTCTCAGGTGGTATAATAAAATACGGGACGCAATCGTCGCGTTTGCCCCCCTTCCACCACCCTTCGGGCGGTCCCCCTTCCCCAACCCTGACGGGCCGGGGCAGGTGCATTGTAATTCATGCTTCGGTAGTGATTCTGCTTTGGGTGCAAGCGTATCGTTTGCCCCCTTCCACCACCCTTCGGGCGGTCCCCCTTCCCCAACCCTGACGGGCCGGGGCAGGTGCATTGTAATTCATGCTTCGGAAGAAAATTAACTTTGAAATCATACTTTGCTATCTGGGAGGTAGTTATGGCCAAGACCTTCGGTGTGATCATTCCTGCGGCCGGCTCCGGGAGTCGGTTCGGGGAAGATAAATTGATGTTCGATCTTTGCGGAAAGCCGGTGCTGTGGCACACCCTTAACGCCTTCGAGCAGGCAAAGACCGTGTCTGCCATCGTGATCCCCACCCGGAGGGAAAGCCTTTGCTTCGTCCGGGAGTTGGCGGCAGACTTTCCCAAGGTTACGGCGGTTGTGGAGGGCGGAAAGACCCGGCAGGATTCGGTGATCTGCGGCTTGAACGCTCTTCCGGAGGTTGACTATGTGTCGGTTCACGACGCCGCCCGCCCCCTGATTCTCCCCGACGAGATCGACCGCCTTCATCGCAATACTTTGAAATACGGGGCCGTCTGTGCCGGGACCCCCGTGGTGGACACGATCCAGCAGATCGATGAGGAAGGCTTTATTCTCCGTACTCCCGACCGGTCTTTTCTCATGGCTGCCGCTACCCCGCAGATTTTCGAAATCTCTCTCTTTCGGAGGGCCTGCGCCGAGGCCGCCGGAGAAAGCTATACCGACGACGCCGGAATGGTACGTGCCGCCGGTGGACGGGTCCGGATGATCCTCTGCCAGGGGGAAAACTTCAAGATTACCACGAAGGAAGACGCTTTCCGCGCCCAGCACAGTCTGCTGCGCCGCCGGGAAGAATAAAAAAGCGCGTCCCTGATCCGAAAGACCGGATCGGGGACGCGTTTCGTTACGGAAGATATTTTTTGCGGAAGCCGCCCGGTGTTACTCCGGTTTCCTCCCGGAATACCTTGCAGAAATAGGAGAAATCGGAAAATCCGCACCCCTCAGACACCGAAAGAACGTTTCTTCGGGGGTCGTTTAATAAGAATTCCTTTGCCTTCTCAATGCGGACGCGGCGCAGATATTCCACCGGCGTCTGTCCGTTTTCCCGGAACAGCCGGTAAAGAAGCGACGGGGAGATCCCCGCAGCGGCGGCGATATCGTCTACGGGAAGATCCTTTGCGTAGTTTTTTTCGATGAACTGCTTTGCTTGCTCCAGCCGGGGCTCCGCTTTTCGCTTCGTGGCGGTGAAAAAGGATACCAAAAGGCGATACAGCTCGGCAGAGATTCGTTCCGGAGATTCTTTTCGCTGGATCATCCGGCAAAATTCCGCCGTCCCCGGATTCAGCTCCTCTGCCGGACAGCGCGCCATAGGCTCCGCCCGAAAATAATTCAAAAGCCCCTCCGCTCCGCATCCGTCGAAGGTCACCCACCCCGTCCGCAGGGTGTCGTCGGTTCCGTAATACTTATGGGGATACCGTTTCGGCAGAAAGATCGCCGTCCCCGCTTCGATCCGTTGCCGGCCCTGCGCGCTTTCGAAGATTCCAACGCCCTTTTCCACCACGAAGATATGATGACTTTCCATTCCGTTGGGACGGTCCCTCATTTCCTGGGCGTGCCCGTGTCCCGCCGTGATGAGGCAGAAGGGCAAATTCCGGAGGGCCCGTTCGTCGGAGGGTGCAACGTGATACATAAGTAGCTCCTTTGCAGGATTTTTATATTTTGAAGAAATTTTATATTTACATTTTTCCCCGGACGTATTATACTATATTTGAATCCTTTTGTCAAGTCCCGTTTTTTTACGCCCTATTTCTCCTCCCCGAATTCAGAATCCGCGCTAATATCCTATTAAAACAGACAGGAGCTTTTCTTATGAAAACCGTGCTTGAGCTGAATTATCACCGAGATCCGCAGATCTTTCGGGTCAATGAAATGGCCTCCCGGGCCTATTTCATCCCCTTTGCCTCGGTGGAGACCGCCGTCCTCCCCCGGGAGGAATCCCCCTTCTTCCGGTCCTTGAACGGAACGTGGAAATTTTCCTACAGACCCTCCCTTTACGATATGGAGGATTTTTACAAAGAGGGTTACGACGATTCCTATTTTGACACCGTCACCGTGCCCGAATGCTGGCAGTGCCACGGCGTCGATTCCGCACAATACGTCCCCTCCGCCTACCCCTTTCCAGCAGACCCGCCCCGGATTCCGGAGCAAAACCCTGCGGCGGCATACGTCCGTCAATTCGAGCATCACGCCGCTTCCGGAAAGCGGTACGAATTGCATTTTGAAGGCAAAGACAGCTGTATCTACGTCTGGCTGAACGGGGATTTCGTGGGGTATTCCGAGGTGCCTCACAGTGAATCGGTCTTCGACGTGACCGACCGCCTGCAGGACGGACGGAACCGCCTCTGCGTGCTGGTGCTCAAGTGGTGCTCCGGGTCCTATTTCGACGATCAGGATAAGATCCGGATGTCCGGACTGTTCCGGGACGTGTATCTTTTGGAACGGAGCGAAAAGGGAATCTCCGATTTTACCCTGCGCACGAAGGTCGACGGCACTGCGGCCCTTTCCGTGAGGGCAAACGCGCCCGTGGAGGCGAAAATTCTGGAAGGAGACCGGGTTCTCGCCTGCGCCCTTCTCGACGGCGCTTCGGCGGTGCTTTCGGTGCCGTCGCCCCGGCTCTGGTCGGCAGAAGACCCTTATCTGTATACCCTCGTCCTCTCCTGCGAGGGGGAGGTGATTGCCCATAAATTCGGTTTTCGGGAAGTGAAAACGGTCGACGGGATCTTCACCGTCAACGGCGTTCCCGTCAAGCTTTACGGGGTTAACCGCCACGATTCCCACCCCGATACCGGTTACGTGGTGACGGTGGAGGATATGCGCCGGGATCTTCTGCTGATGAAGCAGCATAATATCAACGCCGTCCGCACCTCACATTATCCCAACGATCCCCGGTTTTATCAGACGTGTGACGAATACGGTCTTTACGTTATGTGCGAGGCCGATCAGGAATGTCACGGCTGCACCTACCTTGGGGTCTGGAATCTTCTGGTGGACGATCCCGTCTGGGGGCCCATGATCCACGACCGGCAGGAGAGAATGTACGAGAATTTCAAAAACTGCTCCTCCGTGGTGATCTGGTCGCTGGGCAACGAGTCCGGCTGGGGACGGAATCTCCGTCGGGAGTACGAATACTTCAAATCCGTCGATCCCACCCGCCCCGTTCATTACGAGGGATGCTTCAATCGGGGAACCTACGAGGGCCTTTCCAATGAAGAAAAGACCTTCGTGCGGAATATGGATTTCCGTTCCTTGATGTATCCTACCCTGGACCGTCTGAAGACCGAGCTTGGCGCTCCCCAATACCCCGCAAGCGTGGTTTTGTGCGAGTATTCCCACGCCATGGGGAACAGCTGCGGCGATCTGATGGCGTATGACGATATTTTTCAGTCCGACCCCCGGTACATGGGCGGCTTTATCTGGGAATGGTGCGATCACGCTCTGCGGCTGACCGACGAAAAAGGGGAGACCTATTTCGGTTACGGCGGCGATTTCGGCGATAAGATCAATCTTTATAACTTCTGTATGGACGGTACCGTTTCTCCCGACCGCCATCCTCATTCCAATTTGCTGGAGGCGAAAGCGGTCTTTGCTCCCGTCCGCATCCGGAAGGACGAAGCCGGCGCCGTGACTCTTTGGAATCGCTACGCCTTTTCCGATCTGTCCCACCTGGAGGTCGTGCTGGAGGTCTACGCCGACGGGACCCTGCAGTCCCGGAAGATCCTCCCGGTCTCCGCCAAGGCCGGGGAGCAGGTCTTCCTGCCCTTCCCCGAGCCGGTGAAGGGGGCCGACGCCTACGCCGTCTACCGGGTTCTGCGGAAGAACGGCGCGGTCTGGTGCGACGCCGGCTTTGAGGTGTTTGCCGTTTCTTATCCCTTGGAAGGGAAGATCGAGAGGGTTGAAAATACCGCTCCCGCCCCCGTTTTGACCGAAAGCGGTGCGGAGTATACCATGTCTGCCGGAAAGTCCCGTTATACCTTCCGGAAGGATACGGGATTGTTGACCGGACTTGCCGTGGACGGGGAGGAATTGCTGGCCGCGCCTCTGCGCTGGAACTGCTTCCGGGCTATGACCGATAACGACGTTGCCCGTCGGAAGGATCCCGTCACCGCAAGATGGCGCCAGGATTTTTCCTGGGGGGATCTTGCGTACGCACAGGCCCGGGTCCGCAATCTTTCCGCTGAGGTGCGGGACGGCTGTGCAGTGATCTCCGGTTCCTTCCTTTGCGCCACTCCCGGTGCCAGGAAGGTCACCGAAGGCACCGTGGAATACCGCGTCTGGGGAGACGGACGGCTGGAGATCCGTCAGATCGGCGCGTTCAATCCTGCCGCGCCTCATTGGTTCCCCCGGTACGGGTACGTTTTGCCTCTGAAGGATCCCGGCGATATCCGGTACTTCGGCTACGGCCCCCGGGAATGCTACGAGGATAAGTGCCATCACGCCGTTTTGGGGCACTACCGTTATCTGCCCGACGATCCCGCCGATCAATGGGAAAAGCCTCAGGAATCGGGAAGCCGGTGCCATACCCGCTGGGTGAAGGTCAAGGGACTTTCCGTGGAAGGGGATTTCTCCTTTGCCGCCTCCCGGCAGGACCCCGTTTCCCGGGACGAAGCCCGCCATCTGCACGGCGTTGCGACGCTGGATCATACGGAGCTGTACGTGGATTACCGTATGAGCGGCGTGGGGTCTCATTCCTGCGGCGGACAGCACCCCGAAGAAAAATACCGCATCAATCCCGGCGAGGTCTTTGACTTTACCGTGACGTTGATTCCGCAATAAAAAAAAGGAAGCCGGACGGGGATTTCCGTCCGGCCTTGCAATGCACGAAATAAGTTTCTCTTTTGGCAAGAAAAAGTCATAGTTCCGTGCTATACTGGCGAAGTACGAAAGGGGGAATGCCGATGCTGTTCAGTCGTAAGGACCTTCTGAAAATCACCGTTCCGCTGATTATTCAGCAGATTCTGGCCGTTTTGATCGGCATGATCGACTCGGTCATGGTCTCCTCGGTCAGTGAGGCGGCGGTCTCCGGCGTTTCGCTGGTCGGGTCGTTGGATATGGTGCTGATTTTGCTCTTTTCCTCCCTTGTTGCCGGCGGATCCGTCGTGGTTTCCCAGGCGCTGGGGAAGGGAAAACGGGAGCTTGTTCTCAATTCCTCCAAGCAGTTGATCTACGTGGCTACGGCCATGGCGCTTTTCGTGTCCGTGACGGTGCTGATCTTCCGGGTTCCGCTTTTGAATCTTCTCTTTGGCGACGCGGACGCCGACGTTATGGGGCACGCCCGGAAATATTTCTTCTTCATGGCGTTGTCCTTTCCCTTCCTTGCGGTAGAAAACGCCGGGGCGGCGCTGCTTCGGTCGATGGGAAAGACCGGCGCGTCTATGGGGATTTCCGTATTCATGAATCTTCTGAACGTGGCCGGAAACGCTCTGATGATCTACGTTTTTCATCTGGAAGCGATGGGGGCCGCCGTTGCCACGCTGTTTGCCCGGATCGTCGGCGCCGTGATCGCTATGGCGCTTCTTCACAATAAAAAGAATCCCGTCTACGTGGAAAAGCTTTTCCATTATCGGCCGGATTTCGGTGTGATCAAGCGGATTTTGCGGATCGGCGTTCCCAGCGGCGTGGAAAGCTGTATGTTCCAGTTCGGCAAGCTGATGACCCAAAGTCTGATCTCGTCTATGGGGACCACCGCCATTGCCGGCAACGCCGTAGCCATGAGTCTGGTCAATTTCCAGTATATGCCCGGGACCGCCATCGGCCTTGCCATCGTCACGGTGGTGGGACGGTGCATCGGTGCCGGAGAATTGGGGCAGGCGAAGAAATATTCCCGTATTCTGCTCTTTTCCACCTACGCCTGTCTTTGGTTCGTGAATCTTACGATGGTTCTGCTGGCCGATCCTATTATCGGCATTTATCATACCTCGGCGGAAACGGAGGGATTGATCCGGTTTTTGCTTCTGACCCACAGCGCGGTGGGATCGCTGATCTGGCCCGTCGCCTTTACCACGCCCCATATTTTCCGGTCGGCGTCGGACGTCCGCTTCTCCATGATCGTTTCGGTCTCTTCGATGTGGGTTTTCCGGGTGGCGCTGGGATACGTTCTTTCCCTGGAATCGGTCGCCCTCTTCGGTCTTGAAATCCCCGGCCTCGGCTTCGGCGTTTCCGGCGTGTGGATGGCCATGTACGTCGACTGGGTCTTCCGGGCGGTCCTTTTCGGGATCCGTTATTTCACCGGCCGCTGGATCCAACGGTATAAAGCCGCGGCGTAAGCCAAAAATTGCACCTCCCCTTACCCAAGGGGAGGTGTTTTTTGCGCCTGCTCCGGAGTCCCCGGCAAAGGGGGTGCGGAGGGGGATCCGATCAGCCGCAGACGGATCTGCTGATCCAGCCTTCCCAGCTCTTGACGGGCGTCTCTCCGGGCTTGACGACCTTCCTCCCGCAGCTTCAGAACCTCGTCGAAGGTTTCGATCAGGATCCGGTTGGTCTCCCGAAGGGTTTCAAGGGAAATGCATCCGCCCTCTGCCTGCCGCGCTACCGCTACCGTCGTATCCCGCAAAAGCTCCGCATTCCGCTTCAGCAATTCATCGGTGATCCCTGCCACCTGCTCCTGCATTTTCAGCGCCGCCCGGGTGTTTTCCGTCCCCAAGGTCAGCACCATCTGGCTCTTCCACAGGGGAATGGCGTTGCGAAGAGAGGATTGAATTTTTTCGGCCATCATCGTATTGTTGTTTTGTAGTATTCTTATTTGAGGCGCCATCTGGAGGGATACTGCGCCGGTCAGCTCCAGATCGTGGAGCTTTTTCTCAAATCGCAGCGCCTGCTCTTCTCCGTCTCGCAGGCTCTGGGCAATTACGGGATCCTCGCTTCCCTCCGCCTGCTTCCGCAGGGGAAGAAGCACCGTTTCCCGGAAGATCTCCAGATGAGCCCTGCCCTTCGTCACGTACTCGGAAAGCCGGCCGTACTGCTCCCGGTTCATGGCGTATAATTGCTCCAGCATCTCGATGTCTTTCATCAAAAGATCCCGGTGTCCCTGCAGGGAAAGCGCGATCTTATCCACCGCCCCCAAGGCCCTCCGATAGCGACTTTTCAGCCCTTCTCCCGTCGTGGAATATTTGTGAAAAAGCCGCATGAATCCAGACTTTTCTCCGGGGTCCTCCTCCCGCAGCCTTACGATCAGCTCCCGCATCTTTTCGCCGATTTGATCGGGATCCGTTCCGTTCAGCTCCTGCAGGGCGATCTCCGAAAACTCCGCTACTCTCGCCTGGGCGTCGGCGCCGTAATTCAGCACCGCGTTCACGTCGTCAAGCCGGGGCAATACCACGGCGTTACGCTCTTGCATCGTCGATTCCTCCCGAATTCAGTTTTTTGGACAATACCGCCGTTTCCGCCCGGAGATTCAAGCTTGCAGTTTGGTGATTCCGGTCGCAGGCGCGGCGGAAATTTTCGGCGATGCGCCCGATGGAGTGCTCCATATGCTCCATGGTGGACAATACCGTTTCGTTCCCCTCGTTGCATTTTTCAAAAGTTGCATACGCAGAAAAATATTTCAGAAAGGCCGGCAGGTAATAATCCGTGATTTCTCCCCGGGCCGACGCCGACAGATAGGGGAGATTCGTCTCGCATTGCTTCAGCTCCGTGACGATCTCGTTGCCCGCTCGGAAGACCGCCCGGTTTTCGATCCGTTCCACGGCTTTTTTCAGCGCCCCAAGATCCCTGCGGAAGCCTGCCGGGAGTGCGTTTTCCTTTCGGGGGCGGAGTAAGATTGCCGCAAGGGCGGTTGCTCCCGCCGCAAGCAGGCCGAGCAGCAGTACCCGCACCGCTCCGTACCCCAGAATCCAACCTCCCGCCAGCAGTATTGCCGGGTAAACCGGGATCGCGCCCGCCATCCTCCACGCTTTTTTCACGGAAAAGCCTCCCTCGCACTTGACAAAATTGCAAAAATAATGTATAATGTCGATATCATAAATACGTCGCCCTCGCCGGCTTTATGCCGGAGATAAGGAGAAAACCCTATGAAATGCCCTTTTTGCGGATGTATGGACAGTAAAGTTCTCGATTCCCGCCACGCCGACGACCGTATCAAACGGCGCCGGGAGTGCGAATCCTGCGGACGCCGGTTCACCACCTTCGAAGCCGTGGAGCACTCCCCCCTCGTGGTGGTCAAAAAAGACAAATCCCGGGAGATCTTCGATCGGGAAAAGGTTCTTTCCAGTATGCTGAAGGCCTGCGGAAAGCGCCCGATTCCTTATCCCGTGCTGGAGCAGTGCGCCTCCGATATCGAAAACTCCCTGGTAAGCGATCTGGATAAAGAGGTTTCGTCCTCCCGCATCGGGGAGCTGGTCATGGACAAGCTCCGGGAGATCGACGACGTTGCTTACGTCCGTTACGCTTCGGTCTACCGTCAGTTCAAGGATACCGAATCCTTCATGGAAGAGTTGAGGAATATCCTGAACAAGCGGGGGTACGGCGTCACCGATCCGGAATAATGGGAAAACTGCCGGAAATCGGCGTAAATTGTTCCAAATTTTTTGCAATTTCCCGGATTGACAATTTTATAATGCTATGATATAATATAGGCAGATGGTTTTTTTGACCGTCTTCTTCGGTTCTTTGCTACTGACGGAAGTGGATTGACCACGTGGAACAAAGAATCTGTATCGCCGACCGTCTGGGCACGCTTCCGAAGGGGAGTGTGCCCTCTTTTGTTTTTATGGCCCCTTTTTTTACGCTATTTCACCCGTTCAGGAGGTTTTTATGAAAAAGATCGGTATCGTCATGGGGAGCGACAGCGACCTTCCCGTCATCCGGAAAGCGACCGCGATCCTCGATTCTTTCGAGGTGCCCTACGAGGTTCACGTTTATTCCGCCCACCGTACTCCCGTGGAGGCCCGGGATTTTGCGCTCAACGCCCGCGCCAACGGGTTCGGCGCTATCATTGCCGTGGCCGGGATGGCCGCCCATCTGGCCGGCGCCCTCGCCGCCAATACCACCCTGCCCGTGATCGGGATTCCTGCAGAGTCGGGTCCCTTGAGCGGTGTGGACGCTCTTCTCTCCACCGTGCAGATGCCTACCGGGATTCCCGTGGCGACCGTTGCTGTCAACGGAGGAGGGAACGCCGCTTTGTTGGCGTTGCAGATCCTGGCGGTTTCCGACGCCGATCTGGCTGCGAAGCTGGATGCGAAGCGCGCCGCCGACGCCGACGCCGTCCGGGGCAAGAACGCTGCCGTGGAGGCAGAGTTCAATCACTGAGTTTTTTATCATTCACCCTGTTATATTCATTTTACGAAAGAGGTAAAACTATGGAAAATCTCAAACTGGTCTACACCGGCAAAACCAAGAACGTCTACGCTCTGGACAACGGCAATTATCTGCTGAAGTTCAAGGACGACTGCACCGGCAAGGACGGCGTCTTCGATCCCGGCGAAAACTCCGTCGGCCTCACCATCGAAGGAGTTGGCGACGTCAATCTGCGCATGTCCATCTATTTCTTTGAGAAAATCAACGCCGCAGGGATCAAAACCCATTACGTCAGCGCAAACCTGGCCGATACCACCATGGAGGTTCTTCCCGCAAAGGCTTTCGGTAAGGGGCTGGAGGTAATCTGCCGCTACAAGGCCGTCGGTTCCTTCTATCGCCGCTACTCCGACTATATTGAAGAAGGCGCCGATCTCCCCGCTTACGTGGAGACCACCTTCAAGAACGACGCCAAGGGCGATCCCCTCGTTACCAAGGACGGTCTGGTGGATCTGGGCGTTATGACTGCCGAGCAGTACGATTCCCTGAAGAATATGACCCAGGCCATCACCAAGATCGTTGCCGACGACCTGAAGGAAAAGGGCCTTGATATGTACGATATCAAGTTTGAATTCGGCTACGACGAAAACGGGGAAGTTATGCTCATTGACGAGATCGCTTCCGGGAATATGCGAGTCTATAAGGACGGCGAATACGTCGATCCTATGACTCTGAACAAACTCTTCTTTGCCTGATTTTGACTTGTCTCGGACCGCACTCCCTACAGGTGCGGTCCGGGTCTTACTTTCGCTTACTATTTTCCATGGAGGATCTATCGATATATGGGAGGCTTTTTCGGGGCTGTCTGTAAGTCCGACGCCATCGCCGACGTCTTTTTCGGCACGGATTACCATTCTCATCTTGGCACTTACCGGGGAGGGATGGCGGCTTATTGCCCGGAGCGGGGATTGCAGAGAGAAATTCACAATATTCAGAATTCCCCCTTCCGAACCAAGTTTGAACGTATTTTTGACGAGATGCAGGGCACTTCCGCCATCGGCTGTATCAGCGACGCGGATCCTCAGCCCCTGCTCTTCCGGTCGAAGCTGGGCACCTACGCCATCTGCATGGTTGGGGTGATCAATAACTCCCAGGATCTGATCGACCGATATTTTGCCGACGGCGGCGGCTATTATTCCGCCATGACCGGGGGGCGGGTCAATTCTCTGGAGCTTTTGGCGGCCCTTATCAGCCAGCGGGACAGTCTGGCCGAAGGGATTCGCTTTGCCCAGCAATGCATTGACGGCTCCGCTTCGATTATGCTTTTGAAGGAGGGTGGCAATCTGATCGTCGCCCGTGACCTTTTGGGCCGCACCCCCGTGGAGATCGGAGAGAGGGAAGGGGATTATTGCGCCTCCTTCGAATCCTTTGCCTGTGAAAAATTAGGCTATTCCGTCGTGAAGGAGCTTGGCCCCGGGGAAGTGGTGGAGCTGTCTCCCGAAGGGATCACCCAGCTCGTCGCTCCCGGTGAAAAGATGCGGATGTGCGCTTTCCTCTGGACCTATTACGGTTATCCTGCCTCTACCTACGAGGGGGTCAACGTGGAGGCCATGCGCAATCGGGACGGCGCCCTTCTTGCAGAGCAGGACGGGGAAGACGGCGTTCACGCCGATCTGGATTACGTCAGCGGACTTCCCGATTCCGGTACCCCGCTGGCCATCGGTTACGCGAACCGGTGTCACGTGCCCTTTGCCCGTCCGTATATCAAATATACCCCCACCTGGGCCAGAAGTTTTACTCCCAGCCGTCAGGCAGAGCGGGAGCGGGTGGCCAAGATGAAGCAGATTCCCATTCGGGAATTCATTCAGGATAAAAATCTGCTCTTCGTGGACGATTCCATCGTCCGGGGGACTCAATTGAAAGAGACGGTGGATTTTCTCTACGAGAACGGTGCCCGAAGCGTTCATATGCGCTCCGGTTGCCCGCCCATTATGTATAGCTGCAAATACCTTAATTTCTCCCGGGCCAACAGTGAGATGGAGTTGCTTGCCCGCCGGGTCATCGTAGACCTGGAAGGGGAAGCCGGCTTTGACTATCTGGAGGAGTATTCCGACGCCTCCACCGAGCGGGGACGGAATCTCCGCCGGGCCATCAGCGATCGCTTCGGCTTCTCGTCGTTGGAATTCCAGTCGCTGGAAGGCATCATCAAGGCGATCGGGATCGACGAGTGCAAGCTCTGCACCTATTGCTGGAACGGGAAAGAATAATTCAGAAAACTATTAACCGATATAAAGACGGAAGGAGAATCTCTTATGCATCCTCAATCCAAATCCGACAGTTACGCCGCCGCCGGTGTTGATATTACCGCCGGCTACAAGGCCGTGGAACTGATGAAAAAACACGTGGCCCGCACCAAAAACGAGGGCTGTCTCGACGACGTGGGTGGCTTCGGGGGCTGCTTCGGGCTGCCCGTGGCCGGCATGGAAGAGCCGGTTCTGGTCTCCGGGACCGACGGTTGCGGCACGAAGGTCAAGCTGGCCATTCTTATGGACAAGCACGATACGATCGGGATCGACGCCGTGGCTATGTGCGTGAACGATATTATTTGCGTGGGCGCAAAACCCCTGTTTTTCCTGGACTATATCGCCTGCGGGAAGAACGTTCCCGAGAAGATTGCCGCTATCGTCAGCGGGGTCGCCGAGGGCTGCGTTCAGTCCGGCGCCGCCCTCATCGGCGGGGAAACGGCGGAGCACCCCGGTATGATGCCCGTGGAGGATTACGATCTTGCCGGCTTTGCGGTGGGCATCGTGGATAAGAAGAAGATCCTCGACAATACCCGTATGGCCGAGGGAGACGTGGTGATTGCTCTGGCCTCCACCGGGATTCACTCCAACGGGTTCAGCCTTTGCCGGAAGGTTTTCGATATCGATAACAACAATCCCGATCTTTACGTTCCCCGGGAGGAACTGGGCGGCAAGACCGTGGCCGAGGCTCTTCTGGTTCCTACGAAGATCTACGTCAAGTCGGTGCTCGCTCTGCTGGAAAAGGTGGACGTAAAGGGAATCTCCCATATCACCGGCGGCGGCTTTTACGAGAATATTCCCCGCTCCATTCCCGACGGGCTGGGGGCGAAGATCAACAAGAGCGCCGTCAAGGTCCTTCCGATCTTCGATCTGATTGCAAAGACCGGCAACATCCCCGAACGGGATATGTTCAATACGTATAACATGGGCGTCGGCATGAGCATCGTCGTCCCCGCCGCAGAGGTGGATACCGCCCTTGAGATTCCCAAGGCTAACGGGGAAGACGCTTACGTCATCGGCGAGATCGTCAAGTCCGACGATAAGGTGACTATATGCTGAAAAAGACCCGCATCGCCGTCCTGGTTTCCGGCGGCGGCACCAATCTTCAGGCCCTGATCGACGCACAGGAAGCGGGAACGTTCGGCGGAGGGGAAATTGCCCTCGTGGTGGCCTCCAAGGCCGGCGTATACGCCCTTCAGCGGGCGGCGGACCACGGAATCCCCGCGAAAGTCCTGCCCCGTAAGGCCTTCGAGACCATCGCCGACTATTCCAAGGCCCTCGCCGATACTCTGACCGAAGAGAAGATCGATCTCGTAGTCCTTGCAGGGTTTTTGACCATCATCGACGAGCAGGTCTACGAAGCCTTCCCCAACCGCATTATCAACGTTCATCCCGCTCTGATCCCCTCCTTCTGCGGAAAGGGGTATTACGGGCTTCGCGTTCACGAGGCGGCCCTGGCCAAGGGCGTCAAGGTCTCCGGGGCTACGGTTCATATCGTTACCCCCGAATGTGACGCCGGCCCCATCATCCTGCAGAAGGCGGTTTCCGTCTATCCCGACGATACCCCCGAATCCCTGCAGCAGCGCATTATGGAAGAAGCGGAATGGAAGATTTTGCCCGAAGCGGTCAAGCTTTTCTGTGAAGGAAGGATCCGCGTGGCTGACAACAAAGTTTATATTGACTGAAGTCCGAAAGGAGATCTCGTTATGAAAATTTCCACCATAGCAAACGAACTCAATTCTCTTGCCTATCACGGCCGCGGTATTATGATCGGAAAGTCCGGTAACAAGGCCGTCACCGCCTATTTTATTATGGGACGCAGTGAAAACAGCCGCAACCGCGTTTTCGTCGCCGAAGGGGACGCCATGCGCACCAAGGCCTTCGACGAATCCAAAATGACCGATCCCCATCTGATCATTTATTACCCCGTCCGGGTCCTCGGCAATAAGACCATCGTTACCAACGGGGATCAGACCGATACGATCTACGATCTGATGGATAAGCAGATGACCTTTGAGCAGGCTCTGCGCACCCGGGAATTCGAAGACGACGCCCCCAACTTCACCCCCCGCATTTCCGGCATCATCCATCACGAAAAGGGGGAGATGAACTTTGCCATGTCCATCCTGAAGTCTGCCGAAGGGGACGACTCCTCCTGCGAGCGCTTCACCTACGCCTACAATAACCCCATCGACGGTCGGGCCAAGTTTATCCATACCTACAACGGCGACGGCAATCCTCTGCCCTCCTACGAGGGAGAGCCCAAGACGCTGGAGCTGCCCGATACCGATATCGATTTCCTCACCGACCTGATCTGGAACAATCTGAACGAAGACAATAAGGTCTCTCTCTTCGTCCGTTATATCGATCTCGATACCGGCGCAAACGAGACCCGTATCGTCAATAAGAATAAGTAAGGGAGATTACGGAAATGAAAGAATTTGAACTGAAATACGGTTGTAACCCCAATCAGAAGCCTGCCAAGATCTTTATGCACGACGGCAGTGACCTTCCCATTGAGATCCTGTCCGGCCGTCCCGGCTACATCAATTTCCTCGACGCCTTCAACTCCTGGCAGCTGGTTAAGGAGCTGAAGGAAGCATTGGGGCTTCCCGCCGCCGCTTCTTTTAAGCACGTTTCTCCTACCTCTGCCGCCGTGGGCACGCCTCTTCCCGAAAAGCTGAAGAAGGCCTGCTTCGTGGACGATATCGAAGGGCTGGATGAGAATCCTCTGGCCTGTGCCTACGCCCGCGCCCGGGGTACCGACCGGATGTGCTCCTACGGGGACTGGGTCGCCCTCTCCGACGTTTGCGACCTGATGACCGCTCAGATGATTTTCCGGGAGGTTTCCGACGGCGTCATTGCCCCCGGTTATACCGACGAGGCTCTGGAATTGCTCAAGACCAAGCGGAAGGGGAATTACAACGTGGTCAAGATCGACCCCGATTCCGTCCCCGCCGCCGTGGAGCATAAGCAGGTTTACGGCATTACCTTCGAGCAGGGCCGCAACGATTACCGCATCGACGCCTCCCAGCTGAACAATATCGTTACCGCCAAGAAGGATCTGCCCGAATCTGCAAAACGGGATCTGATCGTGGCGCTGATTACCTTGAAGTATACGCAGTCCAACTCGGTCTGCTACGCCGTAGACGGCCAGGCCATCGGCGTAGGCGCCGGCCAGCAGTCGAGAATTCACTGCACCCGTCTCGCCGGCGGCAAGGCGGATACCTGGCATCTGCGTCAGGCCGATAAGGTGCTGAACCTGCCCTTTATCGAAGATCTGCCCCGTCCCACCCGGGATAACGTTATCGACGGTTATATCAACAAGAATGAAGAGGACGTCTGCGCGGAAGGAATCTGGCAGAACTATTTCACCTCCCGTCCCGAGCCCTTCACCGCGGAAGAGATGAAGGCCCATCTTGCCACCGTCCGGGGCGTTTCGCTCGGCTCCGACGCTTTCTTCCCCTTCGACGATAATATTCAGCGCGCCTACGCCAGCGGCGCCGATTATATCCCAGAACCCGGCGGTTCTATCCGGGACGCGGTGGTTATCAAGCGTTGTGACGAGCTTGGCATCACCATGGCCTTCACCGGGATGCGCCTGTTCCACCACTAATCCGCGTGCTTATCAAAAAAGAGGGGATATATAATATGAAAAAGATTCTCGTTCTTCTTCTGGCGCTTGCTCTGGTTTTCGGTCTTGTGGCCTGCGGCGGGAACGGTGCCTCCACCGATACCGACGCTTCCGTGAACGCTACCTCCGATAAGGTGTCCGATACCGCTTCTTCCGGCAGCTCCGACTCCGAAGAGGATAGCAAGGTCGAGGAAGATTTTCCCAATCTGGTGCTCGCCATCGATCAGATCAAGGAGCGGGCCGTGGTTTACGACCTGGATGTGTTCGAGGAGGGCGACAGCCTGGAGGACGTGGAGGTCTGGTCTGTGAAAACCGGCCACGCCGCCGGTCTGAAATACCGGGAGGATACGGTCTTCGGTGACGTGGTCATCATCGGCGGAAGCAAATCCGCCATCTACGAATATCCCTCCGGACGGGAGATCTGGTCCACCGATAAGCCGGGCAACAACACCCACTCCGTGGAAATCCTGCCCTCCGGCAATATCGTGCTTGCCAACTCCACCGGCAACAGCCTGCGGTTTTTCTATACCTCTGCTCTGTTGAAGGGGGATGCCGCCGGTGCGCAGAAGTTTAAGGATTACGAATTGGAGGGGGCCCACGGCGTTCTGTGGGATCCTGAATACGACGTGCTTTGGGGGCTTGGCGGCTACGAGCTGGTTGCTTATGCCGTGACCGGCTCCGGCACCTCCGAAAAGCTTGCCAAGGTGGGCGGTATGGGCTGCAGTCTCAAGGGCCTCGGTTATGGTCACGATCTCCAGCCCGACTATACCGATTCCCGTTATCTCTACTTTACGGCCGGGAACGTCTTCCGCTTTGATAAGGATGAAAACAAGGCCGGCGGCTTTGCTCATTCCACGAAGATGCAGATCGAAGAGATCAAAGGCTTCTCCAACAATCCCTCCAATCATTTCTTCCGCACCGGGGATCTGGGCGGCGAAGGCAAGTTCTTTGCCGATAGCCGGAAGGAAAGCTGGCTGACCGACACCATCGTTCACTTTGAAATCGTGGAGCGGAAGGGGAAGACCCTGCTGGAAACCAAGGAATACGTGGCGACGGAAAGCGCCTTCTACAAGATTCGCTCCTTCTGCGGACGCTATCAATAAAGTATTCACGGCATAACAAGGAGATAAGGCTATGAAAAACGCTGGTATGCTCGTCGTAGGGAACGATCAGCTGCAGGAGCGGATGGTGATCTATGATCTTTCCCGCATCCCCGAAGGGGGAATGCTGGAGCAGGGAGAGGTGCAGTCCTTCCCCTCTGGCCACGCCGCCGGCATGAAATATCGGGAAAATACCGTTTTCGGTGACGTTTTTCTCACCGCCGGCAGCATCTCTTCCATGATATCTTATCCCTCCGGAGAGGTTCTTTGGTCCACCGATCAGCCGGGGAGCAACACCCATTCCGTGGAGCTTCTTCCCGGCGGGAATATCGTGCTTGCCAATTCCACCGGCAACGATATCCGGCTCTTCCACACCTCTGCGTTGCTGCAGGGGGATCGGGAAACCGCCGCAACCTTCGACGTTTATCCCTTCGGATGCACTCACGGCGTTCTGTACGATCCCGTATACGAATGCCTTTGGGTCATCGGGGAATGGGATCTTGCCGCCTACCGCATCGTCGGCGAAGGCGTTTCCCAGACTCTGGAGCCCATCGAAGGAAAGAAATGGTCTCTGGCGGAATACGGCAATTCGGGACACGATCTCTCTCCCGATCTGACCGACAGCCGGTATTTGTTCTGCACCCCCGCCAGGGGCGTGCTCCGCTTCGATAAGGAAACGGGGACCTTTGACCGATCCTTTTCCGACGGTACGTCGCTGCAGTCCTATTCCTTTAAGTCCTTCACTCAGACGTCCGACGGGACCTTCGTTTTCACCGCTCCCCCCTGCGAGGGGCGGCGGAAGCTCTACGAGGGCTGGTGGAAGGCTCCCTGGTGTACTGATTTCATCGGAACGGTGCGCCGTCTTCCCGACGGAGGTTTTGAAGAAAAACGATATTTCGCCGATCATTCTGCTTACTACAAGAGCCGCGCATTTTGCGGGAGGTATTTATAATATGAATCTGAAACGGATTTTTGCCCTTCTCCTTTGCGGAGTTATGACCCTTGCCCTTTCCGCCTGCGGGGAGACCCCCGCTCCCGCCGAGACGGATTCTGCGGCCGCAACCCATACCTCCGACGAAAGTGATGCTTCTCAATCCGGGAACGTGGATTCCGCTTCGGATTCCGAGGATCCCTCGCCGGATCTCAAAGAGCCGGAGCCGAACCTTGTCATGGGTTGTCCCGAAGGCGGTCCTCTTTCGATCTACGACCTGGATTCCGTCGAACCCGGTCGGACGTTGGATGACGCCATTATCTGGTCGACGGAACACGGCCACGGCGGCGATATGAAATACCGGGAGGATTCCGTCTTCGGCGACGTGATCGTCACCACCGGCGGCGGTAAGGCCGCTATGATCTCCTATCCCGAGGGAAAATTGCTGTGGGAAACCTCGAATGCCGGCGATAATCCCCATTCCGTGGAGATTCTGCCCAACGGTGATATCGTTATTGCCAATTCCACCGGCTGTACTCTGCGCTATTTCACCACCTCCGTGCTTGCGGACGGCGGAGTGGCGAACGACGTCAAGTGGAAGGATTTCGAGTTTACCGGTGCCCACGGTGTTCTGTGGGATCCGGAATACGACGTGCTCTGGGCCTTGGGCGATTACGAGCTTGCGGCTTTCCGCGTCCGTCCCGATAGTGCCGGCGCCTATCTCAACAAGATCGGCGGCATGGGAGCCTCCCTTGCGAAGGGCTACGACGGGGGACACGATCTGTCTGCCGATTTTACCGACACCCGGTATCTCTATATTACCGTGAATGCGGCGGTTCAGCGGTTTGACAAGGAGAAGAACATGCTGGCCCGCTCTTTCCCCCAGAGTAATAGGCTCAGTGACAAAAACGTCAAGGGCTTTTCCAATAACCGGAACGGACATTTCTTCATTTCCAAGGTTAATTTCGGAATAGGCACCGACTGGGCGGATGAGAACTATGCCTCCTGGTGTACCGACCGGGTGATTTACGGCACCTGGCTGCGGGATAACTATGTGAAGACGGCGGAATATATTTCCGAGACCGGTGCGTTTTATAAGGTGCGCGCCTTCGTCGGCTCTTATCAGTAAAAATATTTTAGTACAATAATCTACAAGAGCCGTGCATTTTGCGGGAGGTATTTATAATATGAATCTGAAACGGATTTTTGCCCTTCTCCTTTGCGGAGTTATGACCTTTGCCCTTTCCGCCTGCGGAGGCGAAGCGGCGCCCTCCGATTCTGCGGCGCCGGGCTCCGATTCTTCCGTTGATGCTTCCGACCAATCTTCCGATAAAGAAGAAACGAAAGACGAAGACGTGGAAGAGGAATCGAAGCCCGATGCCCCCAATCTTGTTATGGCTTGCCCTCATATGGGGGATTTGTCGGTTTACGATCTGGATTCCGTTGAACCCGGACGGACCCTGGACGACGCCATCGTCTGGTCCACGGAATACGGTCTTGGCGCCGATATGAAATACCGGGAGGATACGGTCTTCGGTGACGTAATCGTCACCACCGGCGGTGCCCGGTTTGGAGGCGGTTACGGCCTTGGCATTATCTCCTATCCCGAAGGGAAGCAGATCTGGTATCACAAGAATCCCGGTAATAATCCCCATTCCGTGGAGATTCTGCCCAACGGTGATATCGTCGTTGCCAATTCCACCGGATGCACCCTTCGCTATTTCACCACCTCCGTGCTTGCGGAGGGCGGGGACGAAGCCGACGTCAAGTGGAAGGATTTTGAGTTCAATGGCGCCCACGGGGTTTTGTGGGATCCGGAATACGACGTGCTCTGGGCCTTGGGGAATTACGAGCTTGCTGCTTACAGCGTCCGTCCCGACAGCGAGGATAAATATCTGAGCAAGATCGGCGGCATGGGCGCCAAACTGCAGGAGGGCCATGAATGGGGCCACGATCTGTCTGCCGATTATACCGATTCCCGTTATCTTTATCTCACGGAGGGCGCGGCGGTTCAGAGGTTCGACAAAGAGAACAACAAGCTGATTCTCACCTTCCCCCAGTATAAAAAGCTCAGCGATAAAAACGTGAAGGGTTTTTCGAATAACCTGAACGGAAACTTCTTCGTCACCAAGGTCAATTACGGCAAAGGGACCTCCTGGGAAGGGGAGAACTACGCCTCCTGGTGCACCGATCGCATCATTTACGGTACCTGGCTGCGGGATAACTACGTACAGACGGCGGAATATATTTCCGAGACCGGCGCTTTTTACAAAATGCGCGCTTTCGTCGGTTCTTATCAGTAAAAATATTTTAGTACAATAATATTCAGGCCGTCGGAGGACGGCAGAACGGAGTTTTTTATGAAATTGCTCGTTGTTGGTGGCGGCGGCAGAGAACACGCCATCATCAAAAAGCTTCGGGAAAACCCCGAGGTGACCGAAATTTTTGCCCTGCCCGGAAACGGCGGCATTGCCCGGGACGCCACCTGCGTCAATATCGGCGCAAAGGACTTGGACGGCATCGTGAAGTTTGCCCTGGAGCAGAAGATCGATTATGCCGTAGTCGCTCCCGACGACCCCCTGGTTCTCGGATGCGTGGACGCTCTGAACGAAGTCGGCATCCCCTGCTTCGGTCCCAAGGCCAACGCGGCCATCATCGAGGGGAGCAAGGTCTTTTCCAAGGATCTGATGAAGAAATACGGGATTCCCACCGCAGAATACGAAGTTTTTACCGAAATGGACAAGGCGCTGGAGTATCTGAAAACCGCCCCCGTCCCCACCGTCATCAAAGCCGACGGGCTTGCTCTCGGGAAGGGCGTCGTCATTGCCATGACCCGGGAAGAGGCCGTTGACGCCGTTCGTTCCATGATGGAGGATAAGATCTTCGGCGAAAGCGGAAGCCGGGTCGTCATCGAAGAATTCCTGACCGGCCCCGAGGTCTCCGTTCTGTCCTTTACCGACGGAAAGACCGTGGTCCCGATGGTTTCCTCCATGGATCACAAGCGGGCTCTGGACAACGACGAGGGGCTGAATACCGGCGGTATGGGCACCGTTGCTCCCAATCCCTATTATACCGCCGACCTTGCCGAAGAGTGCATGAAGACCATCTTCAAGCCCACCGTCGACGCCATGAATGCCGAAGGGCGTACCTTTAAAGGATGTCTTTATTTCGGTCTGATGCTTACGCCCAAGGGGCCGAAGGTCATTGAATATAACTGCCGGTTCGGCGATCCCGAAACCCAGGTCGTGCTTCCTCTGCTGGAAAGCGATCTTCTTACCGTTATGAAGGCCACCACCGACGGGACGCTGACCCCCGATATGGTCAAATTCCGGGAAGGCTCCTGCGCCTGCGTGGTCATGGCCTCCGCCGGGTATCCTCAGAAATACGAGACCGGCTTCGAGATTGCGTTGCCCGACGCCGTGGCCGACCGGGTCTACGTTGCCGGCGCGAAGCTGTCCGACGGAAAGCTTCTCACCTCCGGAGGACGGGTGCTCGGCGTTACCGGAACGGGAGATACCCTTCCCGAAGCACTGTCTGCCGCTTACGCTGCAGTGGAACAGATATCGTTTGAAAACGCTTTCTGGCGCAAGGACATCGGCGCCCGTGCCTTGAAAGCCGGAAAATAAGGAGACAACTATGGTTTATCGTGTTTACGTTGAAAAGCGGCCGGAGCTGGCCCACGAAGCAAAGGGGCTTTGCTCCGAGCTGAGAAAATCCGTCGGCATCAAGGCCTTGAAAAACGTTCGGATCGTCAACCGTTACGACGTGGAAAATATCGACGAAGCCTTGTTCGAAAAGGCCGTCCGCACCATCTTTTCCGAGCCTCAGCTGGATATCGTCACCGATACCGTCGTGACCCGGGGCGAGACCGTTTTTGCGGTAGAACCCCTCCCCGGCCAGTTCGATCAGCGGGCGGACTCCGCGGCCCAGTGCATTCAGCTGCAGAGCCAGGGCGACCGCCCCACCGTTCGCTCCGCGAAGCTTTATATTCTCGACGGGGACCTGACCGAAGAGGATATCCGGGCCGTTAAGAATTACGTCATCAACGCCGTGGAAAGCCGGGAGGCCGATCTGGATAAGCCCGAAACCCTGGCCGTGGAGTATACCATTCCCTCCACCGTCGCTACCGTGGACGGCTTTATCGGTCTGAACGAACAGGGGCTTTCCGAGCTTCTGGATACCCTCGGCCTTGCCATGGATCTGGACGACCTGAAATTTTTGCAGAATTATTTCAAAAACGAAGAAAAGCGGGATCCCACCATCACCGAGATCCGGGTGGTGGATACCTATTGGTCCGACCATTGCCGCCACACCACCTTCTCTACCCACATCGACAGCGTGAAGATTGACGATCCTGCCGTCGCCGAAGCCTACGAGCGCTATCTGGCCGCCCGCGTGGAGGTTTACGGGGAAGAGAAGGCCGCAAAGCGTCCTCAGACCCTGATGGACGTGGCTACCATTGCCGTCAAGACCCTGAAAAAACGGGGCGTCCTTCCCGAACTGGACGAAAGCGAAGAAATCAACGCCTGCTCCATCCACGTTACCGCCAATATCAACGGTGAGGATCAGCACTGGCTTCTGATGTTCAAAAATGAAACCCATAACCATCCCACCGAGATTGAGCCCTTCGGCGGGGCTGCCACCTGTATCGGCGGTTGTATCCGGGATCCTCTGTCCGGCCGTGCTTACGTCCATCAGGCCATGCGGGTCACCGGGGCTGCCGATCCCAGAGCCTCTCTTGCCGATACGCTTCCCGGCAAGCTTCCCCAGCGGAAGCTGTGTCAGACCGCCGCCGCAGGTTATTCCTCCTACGGCAATCAGATCGGCCTTGCCACCGGACACGTGGCGGAGGTTTATCACGACGGCTACGTGGCCAAGCGCCTGGAGTGCGGTGCCGTGGTTGCCGCCGCTCCTGCGTATAACGTGCGTCGGGAATGCCCCGAAGCCGGGGACGTGGTGATCCTGCTCGGCGGACGCACCGGCCGGGACGGAATCGGCGGTGCTACCGGTTCTTCCAAGAGCCATAATATGAAATCTCTCACCACCATGGCCTCCGAGGTTCAGAAGGGGAACGCCCCCGAGGAACGGAAGATTCAGCGTCTTTTCCGGGACCCCAAGGTTACCCGTCTGATCAAGCGCTGCAACGACTTCGGTGCCGGCGGCGTTTCGGTTGCCATCGGCGAATTGGCCGACGGTCTTCGCATCGATCTTGACGCCGTCCGCAAGAAGTACGACGGGCTGGACGGAACGGAGCTTGCCATTTCCGAATCCCAGGAGCGTATGGCCGTCGTGGTGGACGCAAAGGACGCCGATACCTTTATCTCCTATGCCGAAGCGGAAAATCTGGAGGCTTATCTGGTGGCTACCGTCACCGAGCAGGCCCGTATGGTCATGACCTGGAAGGGGCAGACCATCGCCGATCTCTCCCGCGCATTTTTGAATACCAACGGGGCGGACAAGCATACCGTGGCCGAGGTCACCGCGAAGGATCTTTCGGTTTTCTCCAAGGCCCTTTATACCGATCTCCGTCATATGGCGGGCGATCTGAAGACGGCAAGCCGCCGCGGCCTTGTGGAACGGTTTGACGGTTCTATCGGCGCCGGTTCCGTTTTGATGCCCTTCGGCGGAAAGACCCAGCGCACCCCCGCTCAGGCGATGGCCGCCCTGTTGCCCACGCTTCCCGGGCAGACCACCGACTCTGCCAGCGTGATGGCCTGGGGGCTGGATCCCGATACCATGTGCGTGGATCCTTATACCGGAGCCCGTGCCGCCGTTTATAATTCCGTGGCCAAGATCGTCGCCGCCGGCGCCGATTACAAGGCCGCCTATCTGACCCTGCAGGAATTTTTTGAAAAGCTCCGCACCGAGCCTGCCCGCTGGGGCAAGCCTCTGGCCGCCCTTCTGGGTGCCATGGACGCTCAGCTGGAGTTGAACGCCGCCGCCATCGGCGGAAAGGATTCCATGTCCGGGACCTTCCTGGATAAGGACGTTCCCCCCACCCTCATCTCCTTCGCCATCGCTCCCATCAAGGCCGGTGACGTGATCTCTCCGGAATTTAAAGAAGCCGGTCATCCCGTCTACCTCTTTGCGCCCAAGGATAAAACCGCCGATTCTACCAAGGCCGCCTGGGAATGCTTCCACGATCTCTGCAAGGCGGGGAAGGTGAAAGCCGCCTGGGCCGTGGAAAACGGCCTTGCCGAAGCGGTTATGAAGATGTCCTTCGGCAACGAGATCGGATTTAAGTCCAACGGCGCCGTCACGGAATGGTATAACGTCATGATGTACGATTTCATCGTGGCCGAGCTGACCGAGGATACCGATTGCTCTTACGCTCTGAAGATCGGTTCCACCACCGAAGAAGCCGTCGTTGATCTGGGCAACGAAGCCGTCTCCGTAGCGGAGCTTCTTGCCGTCAACGAAGGGGTTCTCGAAGGAGTATATCCCACCAAGGCTCCCGCGGAAAGTGAACTGAAAACCTTCTCCTATACCGACGGCTGCACCGCTGCCCCCGCCGTCAAATGCGCCCGTCCCAAGGTGCTGATCCCCGTATTCCCCGGCACCAACTGCGAATACGATTCTGCCAAGGCCATGGAGGCTGCCGGCGCCGAGGCCGAGATCGTGGTCATCCGCAATCTGACCGCCGACGACGTTGCCCGCAGCGTTGAGATCGTTTCCGGAAAACTGGCCGAAAGCCAGATAGTCTTCCTTCCCGGCGGATTCTCCGGCGGCGACGAACCCGACGGGTCCGCAAAATTCATCACCGCCTTCTTCCGCAATCCTGCGGTCAAGGAGCAGGTCGGCCGTCTTCTCGACGACCGGGACGGTCTGATGCTTGGCATCTGCAACGGCTTCCAGGCCCTGATCAAGCTGGGGCTCGTGCCCTACGGCAAGATCATCGATACCGATGAAAATTGTCCTACCTTGACCTATAACACCATCAGCCGTCACCAGTCCAAGCTGGTTCGTACCCGGGTCTGCACCAACAAGTCTCCCTGGCTTGCCGGTACCAAGGTGGGAGAGATCTATACCGTTCCCATCTCCCACGGGGAAGGCCGCTTCCTGGCCTCCGACGAATTGGTCAAAAAGCTGGCGGAAAACGGACAGATTGCCACGCAGTACGTGGACCTGGCCGGCAATCCCACCCTCGATACCTCCTTCAACCCCAACGGTTCCGTCTTCGCCATCGAGGGCATTACCTCTCCCGACGGTCGCGTACTGGGTAAGATGGGTCACTCCGAACGTATCGGCAAGGGCCTGTACCGCAACGTTCCCGGCGAATACGATATGAACCTCTTCCGCTCCGCGGTGGAATATTTCAAGAAATAAGGAGATTTTTGCTATGGCTTATCTTTCCGATATCGAAATTGCTCAGCAGTGTAAGCTGCGCCCCATCACCGAAATTGCCAAAACTGCCGGTGTGGACGATCAATATCTGGAGCAGTACGGCAAATATAAGGCCAAGATCGACCTTTCCATCATGAAGGAAAGCGACCGCAAAAACGGCAAACTGATCCTGGTCACCGCCATGACTCCCACCCCCGCCGGAGAAGGGAAGACCACCACTACGATCGGCCTTGCGGACGGCCTTCGCAAGATCGGCAAAAACGTTATGGTCGCTCTTCGTGAGCCTTCCCTCGGGCCCGTGTTCGGGGTCAAGGGCGGCGCCGCCGGCGGCGGTTACGCTCAGGTAGTTCCCATGGAGGATATTAACCTCCACTTCACCGGGGATTTCCACGCGATCGGGGCTGCCAACAATCTGCTGGCCGCCATGCTGGATAACCATATTCATCAGGGCAATTCCCTGAATATCGATCCCCGCCGCATCACTTGGAAGCGTTGCGTGGATATGAACGACCGCCAGCTTCGCTTCGTCACCGACGGTCTGGGCGGCAAGGTCAACGGCGTTCCCCGGGAAGACGGCTTCGATATCACCGTCGCCTCCGAGATTATGGCCGTCCTCTGCCTCTCCGGCTCCATTACCGAGCTGAAGGAGCGCCTCTCCCGCATTATCGTAGGCTATACCTATGACGATAAGCCCGTTACCTGCGCTGATCTGAAGGCTCAGGGGGCGATGGCGGCCCTTCTGAAGGACGCTCTCAAGCCCAATCTGGTGCAGACCCTCGAAGGCACGCCCGCTCTCGTTCACGGCGGCCCCTTCGCCAATATCGCCCACGGCTGTAACTCCGTCACCGCCACCAAGCTTGCTATGAAGCTGGGCGATTACGCCGTCACCGAGGCCGGCTTCGGCGGAGATCTGGGTGCGGAAAAATTCCTGGATATTAAGTGCCGCACCGCCGGTCTTACCCCCGACGCCGTGGTGGTGGTTGCCACCGTCCGCGCTCTGAAGATGCACGGCGGCAGAGCCAAAACCGAACTGAATAACGAGGATCTGGAAGCCCTTGAAAAGGGGATTCCCAACCTCCTGCGCCACGTTTCCAATATCAAATACGTCTATCAACTGCCCTGCGTAGTTGCCGTCAACCGGTTCCCCACCGATACCGATGCGGAAATCGATTTCATCGTTGCCAAGTGCCGGGAGCTGGGCGTCAATACCGTCCTGTCCACCGTCTGGGCCAACGGCGGCAACGGCGGCGTGGAGCTGGCCAAGGAAGTGGTTCGGCTCTGCGACGAGGAGAAGGGCAATTTCACCTTCGCCTACGATCTTGACGGTACCATTGAAGACCGTATCGAAGCGGTCGTCCGCAAGGTTTACGGCGGCGACGGCGTTTCTATCGTTCCTGCGGCCAAGGCTCAGATCGCCAAGCTGACCGAGCTGGGCTTCGGCAATCTGCCCATCTGCGTGGCCAAGACCCAGTATTCCTTCTCCGACGATCCCACCAAGCTGGGCGCTCCCGAAGGATTTACCGTCACCGTCCGCAACGTCAAGGTTTCCGCCGGCGCCGGCTTTATCGTTGTGCTGACCGGGGATATTATGACCATGCCCGGTCTTCCCAAGGTTCCCGCCGCAGAACGCATCGACGTCAACGAGGACGGGCTGATTACGGGGTTGTTCTAAGCTATGAAATTGATCATTGCATCCAATAACGCCCACAAGATCCGGGAGATCAAGCAGATTCTGGGTGATCGCTTCGAAGAGATCCTTTCCCTCCGGGAAGCCGGCATCGATCACGATACCGTCGAGGACGGCGTCACCTTCCTGCAGAACGCCCGGAAAAAAGCGGTAGAGATCGCCGAAATCTCCGGTTGCTGTGCCATCGCCGACGACAGCGGCATCTGCGCCCACGCCCTGAACGGGGAACCGGGGGTCTATTCCGCCCGCTATTCCGGCGGCCACGGAAACGATGAGGCCAACAATCAGTTGCTCATCAAAAATCTCCGGGACAAAGCGGACAAATCCGCCCACTACGCCTGCGCCATCGTTTTAGCCTACCCCGACGGCACCACCGTCTCGGCGGAAGGGGAGATGCACGGCCAGGTCATCGACACCCCCCGGGGCGAAAACGGCTTCGGCTACGACCCCATCTTCTTCCTGCCCGAATACGGCAAAACCTCCGCGGAAATCTCCCCCGAGGAGAAAAACCGCATCAGCCACCGGGCCAAAGCCTTGAACGCCTTGGTCGAAAAACTCAACCGCGGCGAAAAAGACGCCTGACCCCTCAACCGCAATCATAAAAAACGGAGATCCCCTCGAAAAAGGGGATCTCCTTTTGTATAAAAACCGTTAGATTCTAAGACAACTCATAAGTGTATTCCCACCTGCCATTTAACAAAATTATAGCATAAAATGAATGAATTGCCAACTGTGCTGTTTTTTGTGACAATCATTTGAACAGTTGCTCAAACGTATTGACATTTGCGGGGCGGGGGAGTATAATACAGTTGAACAGTTATTCAAATGTTTTTTTGTGGGAGCGGCAATTGCGGAGCCCCGAAGCCGCCCCACGCTTTTCGAAAGGAGCCTTTTTATGGCAGAGCATGATCACTTCTGTGCCGAAAACGAAACCTGCGATTATCTCCACGTTCACCCCGATCTGGTGGAGAAGGTGCGGGGCAATATGCCCCCCGACGAGACCCTTTACGACCTGGCGGAGCTGTACAAAACCTTCGGGGATTCCACCCGGATCAAGATTTTGTACGTGCTGTTTGAAGCCGAAGTTTGCGTCTGCGACATCGCCCAATGCCTGAATATGACCACCTCGGCCATTTCTCATCAGCTTCGGGTGCTGAAGCAGGCCCGCCTCGTCAAATCTCGCCGGGAAGGGAAGACCGTCTTTTATTCCCTCGCCGACGATCACGTCCGCACCATCATCGGTCAGGGCATGAATCACATTGAAGAATAAGAGAGAAATAAGGAGTAAAACGTCATGAAAAAATCCTATCGCATTCAGAACCTTTGCTGCGCCAACTGCGCCCGCAAGATCGAAGACAATATTAAAAAAATCCCCGGCGTCATCGACGCCAAGATCCTTTTTATGGTGCAGAAGCTGAATCTGGAAGTGGAAGACGGTCGCCTGGACGAGGTGCTTTCCGATGCTCGCAGGATCGCCCGGAAGGTTGAGCCGGATTGTGAGATCGTGGGATGAACAAGAAGCAGAAACGAATGCTGCGGGAGATTCTGATCTCCGCAGGACTTTTCGTTGCGGCGCTGACGGCATCCTTCTTTTTGCCGGACGCGTGGTATTTCAAGGCCGCCGTTTTTGTAATTCCCTATCTGTTCGTGGGCTTTCCGGTGCTGAAGCAGGCGGTTCTTTCGGTCCTCCGGGGGCAGATGATGGACGAAAATTTCCTCATGGCCATCGCCTCCGTGGGTGCCTTCGTTTTGGGCGAATTCCCCGAAGGCATCGCCGTCATGCTCTTTTACCGGGTGGGGGAATTGTTTGAATCCTACGCCGTGGGCAAAAGCCGGGAATCCGTGGCGGAATTGATGACCCTCTGTCCCGACGAGGCCACCGTTTTCCGAAGCGGCGAATGGGTCACCGTCTTTCCCGACGAGGTGCAGATCGGAGATCTCGTCCGGGTTTTGCCGGGGGAAAAGATCCCCCTCGACGGCACCGTCACCGAAGGGGCGTCTTCTCTCGACACCCGCTCTCTGACCGGAGAATCGATCCCCCGGGACGTAGGCGTGGGAGACGAAATTTTGAGCGGATGCGTCAATCTCACCGGCGTTCTCGTCCTTCGTGTCGAAAAAGAATTTGGCGAAAGCACCGCTTCCCGGATCCTTTCTTTGGTGGAGGATGCCACCGCTCACCGGGCGAAGACCGAGTCCTTCGTCACCTCCTTTGCCCGCTGGTATACTCCGGCGGTGTTGGGTGCGGCGGTTCTGGTGGCTCTGTTGCCGCCCTTATTCGGGGGCGCCTGGTCGACCTGGATCTACCGCGCCCTGGAATTTCTGGTGGTCTCCTGCCCCTGCGCTTTGGTCATTTCCGTTCCTCTGACCTATTTCGGCGGCATCGGCGGCGCCTCCCGGCGGGGAATCCTGGTCAAGGGCTCCGACCGGCTGGAAATGCTGGCGAAAGTCGATACGGTAATCTTCGATAAGACCGGGACTCTGACCGAAGGCGTCTTCGAGGTCTCTGTCGTCGAAGGGGACGATCCCGAAAAGATCCTTGAGATTGCCGCCTTGTGCGAGCAGTTTTCCAATCATCCCATCGCCCGTTCTTTGCGGGAAGGATGGGGGAGACCTCTGGAGGAGGCGCGGATCTCCGCTTTTGAGGAGATCCCCGGCTCCGGCGTCTCCGCAACGGTGGACGGCGTCGGGTATTTCGTAGGCAACGAAGCCTGGATGATTCGCATGGAATACGCCGTACCTTCTCCCTCTCGCTCAGGCACTCACGTGTATTTGGCCGACGGGGAAAAATGCCTCGGCGTCATCACCATTTCCGACCGGTTAAAGGAAAACGCCCCCGCCGCTTTGGCCGAACTGAAAAAATTGGGGATTCGCCGCACCGTGATGCTGACGGGGGACGAACCCTCTGCCGCTGCGGAAGTGGCTGAGAAGGCCGGCGTGGGCGATTACCGCGCCCGGCTCTTGCCCCAGGATAAGGTCAACGCCCTCACCGCTCTGGCCGCCGGAGGAAAGGGGCACGTTGCCTTCGTGGGAGACGGTATGAACGACGCTCCCGTCCTGGCCGCCGCCGACGTAGGGATCGCTATGGGAGGCATCGGATCCGACGCCGCCATCGAAGCCGCCGACGTGGTTTTGATGCACGACGACCTTTCCGCCCTCCCCAAAGCCGTGTCCCTTGCCCGGAAGACCCACCGGATCGTATTGCAGAATATGATCTTCTCCATCGGCGTCAAGGTGTTGGTGATGATTCTGTGTGCCTTAGGGATTGCAAACATGTGGCACGCCGTGTTTGCCGACGTGGGAGTTTCGGTCATCGCAATTCTCAACGCCATGCGTACTTTATCAAAAAAGTAACAGAATTTTCTATCTTTTCCGTTGACAAATGGAAAAAAGTGCGGTATAATAATAAGGTATAAACGAAAGGAAGACCGCCAATGATCCAGACTATCCTTAGACAATTAGTAAATTACGCCAAAGCCTATCTGATGCTTGATCCCCGGGACGAACTTTACGCCTTCAACCGCCTGCTTTTTCTGTTGAATCTGGAGGATTGCGGCCCCGAAGAAGAGATCCCCTCCGTGGAGGGCATGACCGGACCCGACGCTATTCTTGCCCCCATTCTTGAATACGCCCTTGAAAACGGCGTGATCGAAGCTCATCAGACCGAAGCGTTTTCCGCCCGGCTGATGGATACCGTCTCTCTGCGTCCCTCGGAATTGCAAAAAATCTTCGAAGCCAAAAAGGCCGAGGACCCCGTGGCCGCCACCGATTGGTTCCACGATTATTGCGAAAAGAACGATTACGTCAAGCGCTCTGCCATTGAGAAAAATCTCCGTTGGGATGCCAACGACGGCAAGCGGGAGCTTGTGATCACCGTCAACCTTTCCAAGCCGGAAGTCGATAACAAAAAAACCGCCGCTTCCCTGAAGAAGAAGGCATCCGGCTATCCCTCCTGCGCCATCTGCCGTTCTAACGAAGGGTTTTCCGGTCACGGTACCGTCCGGGATACTCTGCGCACCATCGACGTGACGCTCGACGGTCAGCCCTGCTTCTGGCAGTTCTCTCCCTACGCTTATTATTATCAGCACGCTATTATCATCAATACCGAACATACGCCCATGATCGTAAACGCTACCGCCCTTCGCCGGCTGGTGGATTTCGTCGATCAGTATCCTCATTATTTCATCGGCTCCAACGCGGCCCTGCCCCGCATCGGCGGATCCCTTTTGGTGCACGATCATTATCAGGGCGGTCTGGAAAAGATGCCCATGCAGTCTGCCGGTGTCCGGAAGGTTCTTTCCGCTCCCGGCGCCGCCGTTACGGTCAGCATCGTGGAATGGCTGAACTCCACCGTCCGCTTCGAATCGGCCGACCGTGCCGCGCTGATCGAATCCGCCTCCCGGGTCATCGAGGCCTGGAAGGGCTATAATAACGGGGATCTTGGAATTCTGTCCGAGACCGACGGGGAGATCCACAATTCCAGTTCTCCCATCGTCCGCAAGACCGAAACCGGCTACGCCGTGGATCTGATCCTTCGGAACAACCGGGCGAACGACGAATATCCCGACGGTATCTTCCACGCCCACCCCGAATATCACAATATCAAAAAAGAGAGCATCGGTCTGATTGAGGCTATGGGTCGGTTTATTCTGCCTGCCCGCCTGAACCGTCAGTTGTTCTCCGAAGCGGTGCAATACCTCTGCGGCAAACCCTACGATCCCGCCGCCCTTGCGGAGGATATGAAGGTACACGCCGATATGATCGCTCTGCTTCTGTCCCGTCACGGCAACGCCCTGACCGAGGAGGAGGCGAAGGAAGCGATTCGTCAGCGGATCAACGAGGTCTGCTTCGAGATTCTGAAGAACACCGCCGTATTCCCGGAAACGGCAGAAGGCGCCGCCGCATTTGAGAAGTTCGTTCTGGAAAATATGTAAACGAAAATTCCCTCCGAGATCTTCGGAGGGAATTTATGTAAGACTGACGAGGTGATTTTATGGCAGAAAAGAAAAGCCGCTGTGAATGCTGCCTGTATTACGAATTCGACGAAGGCTTCGGCTGCATGGCCTGCAGTCTGACGTTGGACGAGGACGAGGCGCTGCATTACTCCCGCCCCGGCTCTACCTGCCCCTATTTCCGCTGGTACGACGAATATAAAAGCGTCCAGAAGCAGAATTAAGTTCAGCGAAAAGATCGGCCTATTCCGCTGCCATAGCTCCGACGGAATTTGTGTCGATTTGAATCGCTTATGGATTGTACCGCTCCATATGAGCCTTCCGGTACTGGCCCGGCGTGGTTCCGGTCTGGTTGCGGAACTGGAGATTGAAGTAGGATTGGGAGGAAAACCCGCATTCGTAAGCAATCTGCGCCAGAGACCGGTCGGTGCGCACCAGCAGATCCTTTGCCCGGCGGATGCGCAGCTGCAGCAGATATTGCTGGGGCGTCTGTCCCATGACCGAAGTAAAAATTCCGTGAAAATAATGGGGAGAATACCCCGTGCGCTTCGCCATATCCGTCAGGGTGACGGGTGTGGCGATATTGTCTTTCAGATATTCCAACACCTTGGGGATCACCGGGTTCTGCTTGGGCTCGGACAGCTCCAGATAATTCCGGTTCCGCTCCGCATCCCGGTCGAGATAATAGAACAGCTCCAGCAATTTGGCATTCAGCAGATCCGATTCCGGATCGTATCCGTCCAGGATCAGATGGCTGATCAGATCCTCGAAAATGCGGCCGTAGATATGGGGATCCACGATGCGGTAAAAGTCCGGCGTATTCATCAGCCGTTCCCGGTAAGGGGAATCTTCCGGCAGGGTGAAATGAACGTAATAACACCGGAATCCGAATTCGCTCCGGCGCACCTGCCCCGGCTTGGAGCAAAGAAGATTCCCCGGCTCCAGGGGATAGACGTCGTCGTTGATATAGGCCTTCCCGGTGCAGGAGATAAAATATTCGATCTGAAAATCATAAAGCACCCGCCCCTCCGACCGTTTCTTGCCGGGAAAAGCGAAATCCGTGTTGAAGATGCCGTATTCCGTGACGTTGCAAAGCTTCATTCTCATCCCTCCAATAAGTATATTGTATCATATATTTTGGTGAAAATCAAGTATTTTCGGAAGATATTGCAAAAAAACGGGGTATATTCTGATATACATTCCCGACCCGTTGCTTTATAATGAAAGAAAAAGGCCGCAAAGGAGTTTTTGGGTCATGAAGATTACCGATATCAAAACCTTCACCGTGGATTGTTACCGCACCAACTGGGTCTTCGTTAAGGTCTATACCGACGAGGGGATCGACGGCGTGGGGGAGGGCACCCTGGAATACAAGGAAAAGGCGCTGGAGGGTGCCGTGGAGCATCTGAAGCAGTCTCTCGTGGGCAAGGATCCCCGGCAGATCGAAAAGATCTATCACGATACCTACCGGGACGCCTATTGGCGGGGCGGGGCGGTATTGATGAGTGCTCTTTCCGCCGTGGAAATGGCGCTGTGGGATATTTTGGGTAAATCTTTGGGCGTCCCCGTCTATCAGCTGCTGGGCGGGAAGGTCAACGACGAATGCCGCATCTACGTCAACGGCTGGTTTGCCGGCGCCAAGGAGCCGGAGGAATTTGCCGAAAAAGCCCGCATCGCCGTTCAGCGGGGCGTCACCGCCATGAAATGGGATCGCTTCGGCAAGAGCTATCTGCAGATCTCCAATAAGGATCTGGACAAGGCTTTGCGCTGTATTGCCGCCGTTCGGGACGCCGTTGGGCCGGAGGTCGATCTTCTCATCGAGGCCCACGGTCGCTTCGACGTGCCCACCGGCATCAAGATCGCTCAGGAGGTGGCGCAGTTCAAGCCCATGTTCCTGGAGGAGCCGGTGCCCCCCAACAATATCGAGGCTCTTCAGGCCGTTCGTGCCAAATCCCCCGTGGCCATCTCCGCCGGGGAACGGCTGTATACCCGGTTCGATTATAACGAGCTGTTCCGCCTCCGTGCCGCCGATTATATTCAGCCCGATATCTCCCACGCCGGCGGGATCATGGAGCTGAAGAAGATTGCCGCCGTTGCAGAGGCAAATTACGTTCCCTTCGCACCCCACAATCCCTCGGGGCCCGTGGCTAACGCCGCCACGCTGCAGATTGCCGCCTGCTGCCCCAATTTCTGTATTCTGGAGATCATGTATTCCGACGTGGACTACCGCAAAAACGTCACCGACGAAAAACTGATCTACGAAAACGGCTTTCTTAAAATCGGCGACCGTCTCGGCCTCGGCATCGAATTGAACGAGGAGGCCTGCCTTGAGCATCCCTACGTGGAGCACAATCTCCGCCATTATACCGGGGCCTTGACCGATATCCGGCCCCCCAAGACTGAATTTTATTTTTAAGAAAGGGGAGAAGACCGTGAAAACCGCACTTATCACCGGCGCCGTGGTCAATACGGGCTTTGCCGTTGCGGAAAAATTTGCCTCCGAAGGCTGGAACGTGATCGTCACCTCCCGCCGGGCCCA
Source organism: Eubacteriales bacterium (assembly GCA_045543655.1). Classification (GTDB taxonomy): domain Bacteria; phylum Bacillota; class Clostridia; order Oscillospirales; family UBA644; genus RGIG995. The sequence goes on along the minus strand of JAZPXN010000084.1, from coordinate 69,923 downwards.
ACCCCTGGGGGAGGCTCTGGAGGATCTCCGTCGGAGATTCCCCTCCGTCCGCATCGAAGGATTCTGCCTGGAGCTGGTCAACGACGATAACTCCGTCAACGAGACCGGCATTGCCGACCTCTTCGCCACCCTTGACGAATGGAAAACCCCCGTGGATTGCCTGGTGCTCAACGCCGCCAATCTGGGCATCCGTCAGAAGATCTTCGAAAATCCCCTGTCGGATTTCGTCAACGTCATCAACACCAACGTGGTGGCCAACTACGCTATGATCCAGCAGGCCGCCCTGCGGATGAAGGAGAAAAACGACGGATCGGTGGTCTTTATCAATTCCAACACCGCTTACCGTGCCATCCCCGACCGCATCGCCTATTCCACCTCAAAATCGGCGCAATTGGGGATGATGCGGGCGCTGGCGCTGGATTTGGGAAAATACAATATCCGGGTCAACGCCGTCCTTCCCGGCATGATCAAAACCGACCGCTGGCAGAATAATTACAACGATTGCCGCAACGCTCCCTCCAATTTCACGCCCCTCGGCGATATTGCGGAATTTTCCGATATTGCCGACGCCGTCTGGTATTTCGCCGCCCACGCCCGGAATACCACCGGTGCGGAGCTGACCGTGGACGGGGGAAATACGATTCAACTTTATCCCATTCTTCCGGAGGAGAAATGATATGAAAAAGTACGAAGTGAAAAATCACGAGCCCAGCCTTCTTCCCGACGGGGAATGGGAGCTGGTCTGGAGCGACGAATTCGACGGCACCGAGCTGGATACCACCAAATGGGACTACCGGATGTCCATGATGAACCGCCCCCATCCCGCCTGGACCGACAAGGGCGTCACCCTGGACGGCAAGAGCAACGCGGTCTTTTCCATCCTTCCCGGGGAAGACGGCCGCCCCACCTCCTCCCAGCTGCAGACCGGCTATAATTTCATGGATCAGTCCGTCGAAAAAACCACCTTCGAAAAGGATTATCTGCAATGGAATATCGGCAAGCTGAAGGAGCCCAAATTCCAGCACAAATACGGCTATTACGAATGCCGCTGCCGCTTTCAGCAGATGCTGGGCTGGTGGTCGGCCTTCTGGATGCAGTCCCCCATCATCGGGGCCTCTCTCGATCCCGCCGAATCCGGCTCCGAAATTGATATTATGGAATGCTTCCGTCCCGGACACGTTCATCATCACAACGTTTTTACCGGTGGCTACGGTCTGGATATGAAGCGCAACCAGATTGGCGGCATGGACGTGGATCCCACGGAATTCCACCGCTTCGGGATGCTTTGGGACGAGACCGGCTATACCTTCTACGTAGACGGGAAGGAAGACGGAAAAATTACCGATTTCGTCTCCCACCGCCCCGAATTTATCCTGATTTCCACCGAAATGCGGGGATACCGTTTTGAGGATCATACCCCCACCCCGGAGGCCTACGCCGCCATGGACGCGGGGGATACCTTCCTCGTGGATTACGTCCGGGTCTTTGACCGAAAGGAGAAATGATAAGATGAAAATTACCTGGCTCGGTCAGGCCGGCCTCATGTTCGAGACTTCAGGCAAGACCGTGATCGTCGATCCCTATCTGTCCGACAGCGTTGCGAAGATTAACCCCGTCAACGCCCGCAGAGTCCCCGTGGACGAGCGCTTCTGGGCGGTAAAACCGGATATTCTGCTCTTCACCCACGATCATCTCGATCATATCGACCCCGAATCCGTCGCCCATTATCTGCCCGATTCCCGGGTGCTGGTGCTGGCTTCCGTGGGCGGGTGCCGGAAGCTTCGCGCTCAGTTCGGAAGCGAACCGAACCGGATGGTCTGCGCCACCCCCGGACTTACGTGGACCGAAGGGGAGATCGTTCTCCGGACGGTCTACGCCTCCCATTCCGACCCCGACGCCGTGGGCTACATTCTCTCCGCCGAGGGAAAGCATTATTATATCACCGGGGATACCCTTTATCACGAAAAGGTCTTCGAATCCCTGCCCGACCTGCCCCTGGAAGCGGTGTTTCTGCCCGTCAACGGCTTCGGCAATAATATGAACGCTACTGACGCCGCAGCCTTTGCTGCCCGCACCGGCGCAAAATATGCGGTGCCCCTCCATTTCGGGTTGTTCGACGATTTTACCGGCGATATCTTCCGGGCCCCCAATCGGGTGATCCCCGCCTTTTACCAGGAAATTCCCCTTCCCTGAGCCCGATTTCAACCCACGGTTGTCAACTGGGGGTTGACGCATAAAAGTTCTCGGCTCCCTTGACTTTTCCTGTCAGATGTGTTATAATGAGTCCATAAAACCAACCGATAAGGAGAATCGTCATGAAACTCTTGCGCAGAAGTCTTTCTTTGATCCTTGCGTTGCTGATGGTGCTTGCCCTTGCGGCTTGTACCCCCGGTTCCGAACCCATCACCGATTCTGAGGGGAAGGGGGATGCTTCGAATCCCGAGGGAGGCAACGACGGCGGCATTCAGGATAAGGTGGAATCCTTCGTTCTTCCCGACCGCCCTACCGGCGATACTGAGGGAAATACGTACGTCGTCATTCAGTTCCAGGAAGTGGACAACCCCTTTAAATATTCCCAGGATTCCCGTATGGGCGAAAAGGTTGCCGAGCGGATTCTGGAGGTGCAGGAGCTGTACGGCTGCCTTTTGGAATTTGAGCAGGTGGCGGAGGATAAATTCGTCAACGCCATGCAGTCCCGCATTTATTCCGACAATGCCGGGGACCTGATCTTCGCCGATATCAACGATAAGCTGCGCCGCACCTGCGGCACCGGCGGCTCCGAGTCGCTGATGCAGGATCTTCTGCAGGTGGATCATATCATCAACTTCTGGGATATGGAGAAATGGGGCAACATCACCGCCCGGGAGGCCATGATGGCCGGCGGTACCTTCTACGGCGTCACCCCCGCTCTGTGGTTGGATTATACCCCCCTGCCCTATTATCTTTTTGCCTATAACAAGGATATGCTCGTTCAGTTCGACGCCACCGATCCCCAGGAATACTGGGAAAACGAGGCCTGGGACCGGGACGCCATGCTGGACGTCATTACCTCCTGCTACGACGATTCCGGCTCCGAGACGGTCTGGGGGCTGACCGCCCGGGTCCAGCATATGACCCGCGCCAGCTTCCTTGCCACCGGTATCGATCTGGTGACCGTGGATAAGGTCAACGCCGACGGAAGCGTGGAATGGACCAACGGCCTGCTCACCCCGGAGGCCAAAGAAGCCCTTCAGTGGTTGGTCAACAGCATCAAGACCAATCAGCGTTATTTCAACAACGGCCAGCCCGAAAGCCCCTGGGGTCCCTGGTTCGGTCACGAGCCTTTCCTGGACGGTCTGTGCGCCATGTGCTCTACCCGTCCCAAGGGATTGTTTGACGAGATCGTTACCGGCGCACCCTTCTCCTTCGGCGTGACTCTGTGGGCCGGCTCCGATCCCAACATGGTCACCGGCTTCTACGAGGACGTTTGCTCCGTTGCCATCCCCGTCTTTGCTCAGAACGTGGAGCATTCCGCATTTTTGATGTACGATCTCTTTGAAGGACTTGACGGCATCGAATCCTACGAGGACGTCATGAAGTACTACCGTGAGAATTATTTCGAGACCGATCTGGACGTGGAATACCTCATTCGCGACGGCGCCTCCCTTCAGTATTCTTATTGGCCCAACGGCGTGGATGAGATCTATTCCATGATCAACTCCCGGCTTATGACGGCCTCTTCCGTCTCCGCCCTCATTGACCGCGGTGCCGTCACCGTGGACGATCTGATCGAGGAGCACGTGCTTCCCAATAAGGTTACCTTGAATCAATGGCAGGCCGCCGGCTATTTCGATTGATCCTCTGAAGCTTTTGCGAGGCACTCTCCCACGGGTGCCTCGGTTTCTATTCTGTCTGACGGGAGTTTTTCTTTATGATCCCAACCTTTATCTGCCTCGGCCTTTTCGTTTTGGCCGTTCTTGCTTACGGAATGCTCCGGAAGAAAAAAGAGATCGCCCCCATCATCCTGCTGGCGGTCTATTCCGTTTTCCTTGCCGTCGTGCAGGAGACGGTGCCGGAATTGCGGCAATCCTACCTTGCCCGGGGCGTGTTGTTTCTGCTTTTGGCTCTGCTCTGCTGGCTCGTGATCAACCGTCTTTCGGCGGATCTTCTCATCAAGGTCTCCATCCCCATTTACGTGGTTACCGTGCTGTTCCTCGTCCTTTGCAATTTTCTTCCTACCTACGGCTACTACGTCCGCCTTGGCAGCATGGTACTGGAGCCCGCCAAGCTTCTGATGTTTTCGGTGCTTCCCGTGTCTTATCTCATCAGCCGAAAGCAGGAGATTCGCATCGGTACGGTATTTCTTATCAGTCTGATGCTTCTCGTGGAGTTAGGTGCCGCCGCCATGATCTCCAACTACCGGATCGTGGTGGTCGTCTTCTTCGTGTTTCTTGCCCTTCTTTATAAGGGAAAGATCGAAAAGCGCCTTCATATTTCCTGGCTGTTCCCCGTGGGGCTTTCGGGTTTGTTCGTTCTGGGATATTTCGGATCGTTCCTGTTTTCCGACCGGATGCAGGATCGTCTGCAGATGCTTCTGTCCGGTGGGATGGACGACCCCAACGGCATGGGCTTCTTCCCCCGGGTGGTACGGGCGGCGCTGGGCGAAAGCCGAGTTATCGGTGCTTCCGACGCCACCGTCAACGGCTCCTCCGCCGTGGAATGGCTGGCCAATTCCGGTTACTATCCCACGGTTACCGGAATTATGAACTACGGCTGGATCTTTTTCCTGCTCCTTTTGGCCGCGGAGATCTTTTTGATTTACCGCCTCTTCCGGATGTCGTCAAAGGTGAAGAATACCTACGCCCGCTACGTCATCTTCAGCATCGCCGTCTATTTTGCCCTCACCACCTTCTTTGCTCTGATGGGGGAATTTTCCGGCCTTGGCGCGTCCTTCTCCCTGCCCTTCCTCGGCAGAGGCTCTTCCCAGATGATCGAAGGGATCTTGCTGGGCATCGCCTCCCTTCTGTACGCCCAGCGGAAAAAGATCACCTACGGCGCTCAGCTGGACGTGGACTACGATTTCACCGGCAACGCCCTGCAGTATTTTATGGATAAATATCGGGCGAAAAGGGACGAGGATCCGGATCAGCCGGTCTACCGCCAGCGCCTGGTCAAGCTGGAGGAAGACCGTGCCTTATTTGCGGAAAATAAGATCAGCGACGAAAGTCTCTTTGAAGATATTTCCCTTTATCACCGGGAGACCGTGCAGACTTCTCCGGAGTCCGATCGGGTCTTTATCAGCTATAATACCGGCGACGGGCTGATCGTCCGGTATCTGGCCAAGGAATTGGAAAAACGGGGGCTGAAGCCTTGGTATTGCGAGGCTGACGTGAAGGAATACCGTGGCTCCTGCGCCTATGCCGACGCCATCATGGACGCCCTTGGGAAGACGGAGATCTTTATCGTGGTCTTAACGCCCCGTGCCGCCGAGTCCAAGCACGTGCTCAACGAGGTCGCCATCGCCTTCGATGCGGAAAAGATGATCTATCCCGTTATGGTGGAGGAGTTCAATCTCCCCGAAAAGAAGTCTATGTGGTATTATCTCGTCCGGCAGGACGTCCGTCGGGCGATCCCTCCGGAAACCAAGAGGAAACTCCGGGAATTGGCCGATTCCATCGCCGCCAAAACCCGCTAAAGCCGCAAAAAAACCGGCAGATCTGTCGTATCTTGCAGATCTGCCGGTGATTTTTTTATTTTTTCAGCATCCGCTGACGCTCCCGCCAGTCGGGCAGGTACCGCTCCACCACGGCGTAAAACCGGGCGGAATGATTCTTTTGCAGAATATGGGCCAGCTCGTGAACCACCACGTAGTCCACCGCCTCCTGAGGATAGGCCATCAGCCGCCAGGAATAGCAAATGCTGTTCTTTCCGCTGCAGGAGCCAAAGCGCCCCCGGGCCGAGGTGATCTTTACTCCGGTAGGCGTTACCCCCATGATCTTCGCCCAATAGGCCGTGCGACCGGGCAGATATGCCTTCGCCGCCGCCCGTAATTCCCGTTCCCGGGTGTCGATGGCGGCTTCCTTGCCGGAGCGGGCCGCCGTCCGGGCCACAGCCCCCTTCAGCCATTCCCGGTTATTCCGGACGAAGGCTTCGATCTTGTCTTTCGTCATGTGCAGGGGCGCCCGTACCACTACGGTCAGATCGGGCCGCACTTCCATGGATATGGTTTTCCGCCGGGAGCGGATGACAGTATATTCCATCGAAAATCCTCCTTGGTATAAGGTTATTATACACGCTTTTCTTTATAATGTCAACCCGACGGAACCACTTTTTTCGCAGATTCCCTCAAAAAGAGACCGTATTTTCGTCCACCCAGCCGTATACGTTGGAGGTTTTGTCGATATGCACCAGGTGATAGGGATGCTTTCGTCCCGGCAGATAACGGGTCACTTTTGCGGGGCCTGCCTTTGCCTTGTACCCCAGATTTCCCGTGGACGAAATGTAATGCTTCCCGCCGGAAAACCGGACGATATCCCCCACCTGCGGGGTACGGGGCGCTTCTTCCGGCGCTTCGACCGGTGCTTCTTCGTATTCGATCCAGGGCAGCTTGCCGTGGAAAAGCCAGTTTCGGTAGGAAAGATCGGTGATCGCAACCCCGTCGTATTTTCCCGTCAGAGTAGATTCCACCACCTTGCCGTCTCCCACGTATACGCCGATATGCCCCTTCATACAGACCGCCTCTCCGGGCAGGATGTGAGCCATATCGTCGCTCTGCTCCAGGCATTTTTTGCCCATGGAATCTGCGTTGATGTCGGGAACGCCGTTTGCGCGGTATTTCGCGCCGCCGAAGGAGACGCTCCGGTCGCCCCTCCAGCCCCACAGAATCCCCTTGATCAGCCCTACGCAGTCAAAGGCCCAGAGCCCGTCTCCGATCTTACCCTTCAGCAAGCTCTGCCGTCCCGCCGAATAGTTTTTCGGATACTGCTTCACCTTCTGGGTGATCAGACTCTGGGTCAGCGGTGCGCCGAAGGTTCCTCTCATATAGACGGTCTTGTAATTTTGGGCGATTTCCCTGAGTTTTTCAACGAATTCTTTATTCTTCACCGTGTTCTCCTCCTTTGTTCCAGTTCATGACCGCCGCAAGGCCTGCCGCCACCGCCGCCGCAAACAGCGCCAGCAGCGTATTGGCAAAGCCCGTCGGATCGCTGACGTCAGCCTGGGTCACCGTCGCCAGCAGATTGGCCGCCAGATAACCGAGCATCGCCTGGCCGAAGGTCCGCAAGGCTCGGTAAAGCCATTCTTTCATAGGATCGCTCCTTTCTTATTTGTGAGCCGATTTGTTCAGATATTTTTCCAGATCGTTTTTCGCCTGGGTCACGTTTCCGTCGCAGCCCATTTGCTTCAGTCCGTCCAGACAGGCGAGAACGCCGTAGCAGATCACGCCCATTTCGGTTTTGACGTGCTCGATCTCCCTGTCCTGATTCTTCTGATCCAGCCAGAATTTTACGATCTTTACCGCCGCAGTTCCAAGCACCGTGATCCCGCTGACCACCGCCGCCGCGGCTATGACCGATTCCCACATAGTTTCACCGCCTTTATTCTCCTAACGGTACGCTGCCGTAGTTGATCTCCGTGATATATGCGGCAATCCCGGCGGTGCTCAATCCCTCGATCCGCTCTTCCGCTTCTCTTCGGGATCGGTAGCACCCGGTCTGCACCCGGTATAGCTTTCGGTCCTCCCGGGGCAGATAGCCTTCCTCCAGCAATTCTTCCACGGGAAGGCCTCCTTCGGCGAAAAACGCGTCCCGCCGGAAGGGAAAGGGGAATCCGTAGATCCGGAAGACCTCTTTCTGGATCCCCTTCAGCAACCGGATCAGGGGCTGTTTCTGCTCCCGGTTCAGTTCTTTGCCCTCAATCAGGATCAGGATCCCCCGTCGGGCGGGAGAGACCTCCGCCATCCCCTCCGGAAACAAGGGGCTCAAACGGTTCGCCGCCGCGGAAAGGGGCGCAAAGTCCGTCACCGTACCGTTGGATGACAGATGATAATGGGCCGTTTTTTGCGTGCGGATCAGTTCCCTTTCGGTTTCATCTGCCGAAGTCTGGCAAAACCGGAGATGGATCCGATCCGGCGCGTAGCCCTCCCGGGAATGCCGGAAGGGAAGACGTCGTTTGACGATCATAGGTATTCACCTCGTTTCAATTGCTTTTTCCTGCCGCCAGCAGGGCTTCCCAGGATTTGATGGCCAGCGTTCCGTCAAAGGATTCCCGGGCGGTGACCGTATAACGGAAGCGGTCGGAAAAATAGACCGACCGTATTTCCGTGATACAGTAGGTTTTTTTCGTGATCATTCCGCAGATAGGGGCTCTTACGTCCAGGATCTGTCCCAGCTTGAAGCCCTTTTCATCGGTGGAAAATCGGATTTCCCCGAAGCCCGGAGAGGTGGCCAGGATCTGATTTCCTACGGTCACCGCGTCGTTCCAGGATTGCACGGTGGAATTTTTGATTCCAACGCCGTACCAGGCACTGCCGTATCTGCCCATCATCTGTTTCTGCAGTTCGTTAGAATAGACCGGCGCCTCCACGCCGTTTCCGGGATTGTATACGTAGACCATGTTTTTGTAGTTTGCCGTGGACGTCCGGTATTCCAGGGATTGCAGATCCTTCAGGCGGTTTTCCGCATTCTGCGTAAGATCAATGCAGAAGGGCGGGGTGCTTTGGGGGATGTTCGGTTGAATATACAGGGTCTTCCATCCGTCAATCCACCAGACGAATCCGTTTTCCGCCGCCAGCTGGTCGTAGACGGCGGACGCCTTCATGGGCGGGAAGGAATAGGCCTTTGCGATCGGGATCCCCGGTGCCCGAGTGCCCAGAAGAATATGATCTTCCGGGCTGATATAGTTGTGGAAAATGGTATCCATTGCGTCGGATGGGGTCTGGGTCGCCAGGGTGAATCCCGGCAGACAGTACCGCTGCAGCAGATGCTCGTAACCCTGTCCCCTCAGATGAATGGTTGCACATTTCGTGCTGTGACAGATCTGCTCCGTCTCCACCAGAATCCCGCCCCAGACGTAATTTCCGTCCTCAAAAACCTGTACCTCCTGCCCCGCCTCGGGAACGGGATAGATGGTGTCCGTAATATGCAGGGTCGCGCGGAAGGAGGATCGCAGGGCTCCGTACTGCCGGACGGTCATGGAGCCGTTCTCCAGATAGATTCCGTAGTCCGTCCCGTTGATGGCCAGATTGATCATCCCTCAATCACCCCCGCTTCGATCATTCTCCGCACGATCTCCCGGCCGATGCGGTCGGTTTCGTCCTCCGGTTCGGGGCGAAAAACGATTACCGTGCCGTTATCGCCGTTATTCTCATGGGTCGTTTTGGTTTCGTTCACGTCGTTGCCTCCCTTCTGATCTGTCGAAGAAGCCGGCGAAAGGTCCACCAATGAACGTCGTCCCGATACAGATCAATGCCGTACCGCTCCAAAAAGGCTTCCCGGATCGTTTCTTCGCTGCCGGGGGTGAAAACGGGACTGTAATATCCTTCCCCCGGGGCGGTTCCGCCGCAATAGAATTCAATGGCGCGGGTCAGGGCAAGGTCCCGGTCCTCCGGAATCTCGGGATACCAGATGTTCAACACCGTATCCAGAAAGGTTTCGTCGTCGTCCGTCGAGCGGTCTACGTAATCCATAAATCGGAGCGCCGCCGTAAAATTCCAGCGGATCGGGGTCGGCGTTCCGTGGATATCCACCTTAACCTCATCCGAAAATGCCTCTTGCTTCATCGAATACTCCTTGCTGCGGTTCTCCCGCAAAAATAATTTTTCCTTTGATCCTTGCTCCGAAGGGACTTTCTCTCGACCCCGGATTTTCAAGGCAGACGTACCCCCTTACCTTCCGGGCTACGGCAAAGGTACTGTCCGGTCCGTAGTTTTCGTGGGAGTAGATGAGTATCAGCGTGACCAGGGCGTCCTTGCCCCGTTTCCCCCTTTTCCTTGTCAGAATGTCAAGGGCGTCGTCATCCACCCAGATGCCCGAAAATTCAATCTGCCCCACGTGGTACAGAATTTCCTGTCCGCTGACGGCAGAATTGATGTTCGGCGTCTCTAAAATGGCGGCCTTGTAGGTCTCCGTAATGCTGGTAATGCCCGGCCCTATCAGGGAATATTTCTCCGATTCTCCGTCGGAGATCCAGACCCGGAGACTGCTTTTTTCAATCATGCGATTCCTCCTTTATTCCGCCACCGGGGGATAAAGAGGATTTCCGGCGCTGTCCACCCGAAAAAACATGGAAAATCCGGCCTTATATTCCTCGTTTCCGGACATGTTTCGGTTGAACAGGAAGGGAAATTCGGTCATTTCGATATATCCTCCCATAAAGGGGCGTATTTCTGCGCATCGCCCCGCCGCGGCCATCAGGGTGTCAATGGCCTTTTTCCGCGCCGCCGTATCCCGGCCGTGGGTTCGAACGCAGAGATTGAAATCGTAACGGGCAATCCGTCCGCCGTCCACGAAGGGGATCAGATTCGGCTCTCCCCGCAGCTCCTCGAGGGAGACGCTCCCGTCTTGGTTACTCAGGTATTCGGTGGCAATGGGCCCCGTGACCGGAGATAAAAAATCGATCACCGTTTGTCGGCAATCACGATTCCAGCAGTTGGCCACGGCCGCTCACCTCCCAGTGGTGGAATTTTTCTTTTGCATAAAAAACGTTTATCGTATTGATACGGTAGGGATTCTCCGGCGGGATCTCGTGGATCCCGGTTGTCAAAAGATCCCCCGGATGCAGCGTCCAGTGACCTTCGGGATTTCTCAGAAAATCCTCCCGGGGCAGATATCCCCGTTCTGTAAACAGATACAGGCGGAAATTGTTGTTGTTTCGTTCTCCGGAATAGACCGGATTTGCCGCCACCTTCGTTTCAATATAAACGTTGCGGAATACGCAGGCCTTGTAGCGTGCGTTTCCCTCCTCGTCTTCTCCGAGACGGTTAAAAATCGTTACGGTCATGGGCACCTCCTTATACGTTCCGGTTTCGGAGGCCCGCCCGGTCGAGGATGATCAGTGCCGCCGGAGCGACTGCAAGCCCGTGGAGCGTAACGGTGTCCCGATCGGTATAAGAGACCGAATAGTTTCCTACCGCCTCCCGTTCAATGCCGCAGGCCCGGGTCGCCGCGGAATATCCGCCCCGCTCGATCCAATAACGGATCATTTCGACCATGGCCCGTCCTGCTGCTGCTTCATCCCGGCTTGCCCGACCGAAGCAGAGCACGTCGGTCAGGTCTGCCGCCGTCGCCGCCATTCCGGCAAATTCTTCCTCCGACGTGGCCGTAAGCTCCTCCGACGGATAGCGGGCGGCAAATTCTTCTTTCGTGATCGGTTTCAATTCATTTCCCTCCTTCCCCCGCATCCTCAAAAGGAGGATGCGGGTCTTTCGGTCTGACGTCCTTCGGATCAGCCGAGGACGCGTACCGCCAGCTCGGGATAGAGGGTCTTGAAGCCGTACAGCGTATCAACGGACAGGGTCTGCTTCTTGGTGGCAATGTTGTAGTCCATGGTTACACGGACGGAAAGACCGTTGTAAGAGGTGACGTAGCTGTCCGCACCTCTTGCCACCTCCAGGGGACGGGTCACGAAGCCGAAAGCGTTCTTCTGAAACATCAGGTTGGCGGCGTGATCGCCCAGGAGGACGACGGAGGCGCCCACGATATCACCGCTCACGGCGGGGTAGATTTTTACGTTCATCGTACCGGAGTCCCCGTTGCAGTCTTCGGTGACGGTATAGGTCTTTCCGCCGATCTCCAGAAGATCCCCGCGGTTCATCTCGCCTTCGATCCCCATCAGCTCGATCTCGTGATCGGAGAGAACGATGGACACCGTAGCATTCCCGGAGGTCTGTCCGCTGACGTGGTTGGGAACCTGCTGGGAGAAATAATGATCCACGCCGAAGACCCGGCCGATGGAGCCCTCCCGCAGAGCGTCGGTAGAACCGCACTTTTCTGCATTTACCAGGGCGGGAAGGACTTGGAAATTGGCGATAGCGTCGGTGTTCCACACGCCGCCCCGGCCCACGAGAGGAGCCTTGTTGTCGTTCAGTACCTTAGCGCCGCCTGCAAGATCTGCGAGGGAGGCGGGCGTTTTGCCGGATTCCCCGTAGACGTTTGCGACGTCCTTGTAAAGCGCAAGACCGTCGGCGTTGATCTTTTCGGCAATGGCAACCATGGCGGGGGCGATGACCTGCTTGGTGAAATCCTCTGCGCTCAGAGCCATTTCCTTGGCGGTCAGCTCCACGGAAACGTCGGCGATTTTGTCCAGCTTCACCAGGACCTCGCCTTCGTTGATATCCTGAATATCGATCTCACCGTCAAATTCGTTGGCGTTGTAGACGGGAGGCTTGCGGATCTGAACGGTGTCTCCCTGCTTGGAAAAATCTCCGGAATAATCACTGTGGATCAGGGCAGGGAAGACGAGGTTTGCTTCCAGAATGGGCAGAGCCTCTCTGGCAATGGTCTTAGTAGTCAAAAAATGATTCATAGTCGTTGGTTATCCTTTCATCTGTTTTCTGTATGCGTAATATTCCGCATCACTCATGTTTTCTGTGTCCACCGTTCGGCGGGGCGTCAGAACCGCTCCGCTGGAAAAGGTGGATTGATTCTGAAAAAGCCAGTCGTTTTCTTTTCGGATCTGATCCACCGCGCCTCCGATCCCGTCGGGGGATTGGCGCAGTTGATTCAGATCCAGCAACGCCCGGGCCGCCGTCAGACTTTTTGCTCCGCGGCGGGTCAACTCCAGATCCACCGTGCGGTCAAAGGCCGCCGACGCAAGCCGGGCCTCTGCCTCCTCCCGGGGGATCCAGCCGTCTTTTTCCACCAAAGCGTATCCCTCGGGGAGACGTGCCGTGATCTCTTCCACGGTCAAAGGCTCGTTTTTTATCGTTTCATCGCTCATTTTTGATTCTCCTTGCATTTCTTCCGGGCGACCTCTTCGGTCTCTCCGAAATATTTCATCCGGAATTCCCAATCGGCCAGAATCCCCAGAGAGACCAGCTCACCGTCTCTCTTTTGCTCTGCGGAGCGATCTTCGATGATACTGTCCTCGAAGCGAACGCCGATTTTGGGGTCTTCCTTCATTCCGATCCCCAGAATCTCCCGTCCGATCTGCAGAATCGCCCGCATCAGCCCGATCAGAGGCTGCTCCAGCAAGATCTCGTGCTTGCGTACCGAGCGGTAGAGGGCCGCGTCCGAGGAGATCACCTCCGTCGCCGTGGCAGGGCGGTTTGCCTGGTCAAAACGGTAATGCCGATCCCCGAAGCCGCACTTGCAGGAGAGATAATTCAACTGCTGCTGGATGGCCTTTACGTGGTCCTCCACCCGCAGCGCCGGATTGAATTCCTGGGGCAGCAAATCTCCGTCTACGTTCTTGTCTCCCACGTACATGAACAGCTGTCGGTTGCAGTCCTGAGGTGCGTACAACTGACCGTCCCGGTCCTGCATCATCAGATCCTTGCGCAAAAATACCATTTTTTTGCCCAGATAGAATTCCATGTTGAAGCTGTCGTAGCAGAGATCCAGCCCTTTCAGAATATCCAGAGAATTTCCGTAGACCGACATTCCCATCGGCAGATCGGTCAGATTATTGACGATGTTCGGTCGGATCAGAACGAACCACGGGGTCTGCATTCCCGTCCGTACCCGCTCGCAGACCGAGGAGGGGAGAGGTACTCTTCGCCCCGTGGCCGGATCGAAGCAAACGCTGTCGATTACGTATCCGTCCGCCTCCTTCCGGTGGATCTGCAGATAGGTAGTTCTCTTCCCAAGCAGGGTAATATTCCCCGCAAAGGCCGCCTCGGTCACCCGGCTTCCCTGCCAGGACAGAGGGATGATGTTGGGGGCGGTCACGTATTCCAGGCGGATCCTCCCTTCGGGGGAGGGCAGGATTCTTCCGTCGGTATCAGCCCGCATTTCTTCCATGCGGATCACCACGGCTCCCGTCCCCAGCGCAAAGGCGGATTCGGTCAATTGATTGATCCGGGTCCAGAAATCGTTTTCCCCCAGAACGCCGCCCCTCCGGTCTTCCCCCTGAAGGAAAATGCCGGCGTTTGGATCGTCCACGTCGATCCCGGTTTTTTCATTCAGCAAAAGGTTTGCCCAGTCTTCGGCTACCTTTTTAGCCATGTTCATTCTTGAAAGATCCCGCTCGGTTACCGTAAGGCCGTTGTTGACCCGGGTGCGGTGAAATTCCGTCTCGCTCCCCGTATACCAGCGATCCCACAGATCCACGGTCCGGTAAAAGCTTCGGTCGCATCCGTCGTAGCCGTAACGCTCTTTCAGATAGGAAAGTATGGTTTCCATTCGTTACCTCTTTTCTTTGGGAGGGGCGGAAAACTGTTTGATCCAGGCCGACCAGGCGTATTCCTCCGCATCCGCCGTGTCCACGTCCGTCGTTCCGTTATCCAGCCGGCGATCGGGAGCGTTCGTGTCCCAGACCAGCTCTGCAGTGGAGTCGATAACGGCCTTACAGCCCTCCATTACGCTCCAGCGCCCTTCGTTCATCAGCCGCATCTTGCAGGCAATGCGGTCTGATATGGTCACCTTTTTGCAGTCGCATACCGCCACCGCCAGCCCCGCCGCCGCGCAGGCCGACCGGATTCCGTTGGTCAGGTATTGCCCCTCCGAGTCCATAAAGGCGTACCGCGGACGAAGGTGAAATTTTTTCTCCAGGCCGAACAGAAAGGAAATAAATTCCCGCTCCAGCTCGTCGGGTGTGATTTTCCCCTTTCCCTGGGGGAGTCGCTTACAGTCCACGACGCATACGCCCCGGAAGTCCTCCCGGATTCCCACGGCGGTAAAGACCGTCCTGGATGCGGTGCCTCCGTAGTCGCATCCCACGGAGAGAAAGGCGATATCCCGGGGCGGCGCCGATACCGTCCACCGTTCCGGATGCTCCGTAAAGGCCGGAAAAATCAGCCCCTCCGCCGCACAGCGCTCGCCTAGAATCCACCGGCGATACCAGACGCTTCCCTCCTGATATTGCCGTAAAATGCTCTCCAATTGCTTTTTTCCTACGGTGGGATTATCAAAAATGGTGAAGTGCATATAATTTACGTTCAATCCCTCCCGCCGGAATTTGTCTACGTATTTTACGTAGACCGGATGCTTTGGGTAGTCGGGGTTGAAATCCCAAAAGACCTGCCGTCTTTTTGCCGCCAGCTGCCGGTTGAAGGCTTCCTGCAAAAAGCAGGTGTCGTCGTCGGCAATATGGTGCTTGTTGACCTCCGTGGCAAGCCAGAGTCCGTAGGAATTTCCGCGGATACGCTTGTAACTGTCGGATTTCCCTCCGCCTGCAAAAATGATCCGCTTCGGCCCCGTCTTCGTCTCTACGTATAAGGCCGGATTATCGTGATATCTTTGCCACCGACACCGCCCCCGGAACAGGTGCTCCAATCCGAATCCGTTGCAGTCTCCCAAATTCAGCTTCGCCGCCGCAATGGTTACCCCCGTGGCAAGATGCAGCTTGTCCGGCGATTCTTCTAACGCCCGGGCAAAGGCCAGAATATTGCAGACCGTTTTCCCCGACCGCACCGCCCCTTCCGCAAAATTATAGGTAGCGTCCCTGCAGCGGGTCAGGTATTCCTTCTGCTTGTCCGAAAATTTCCATGGTATGGTTTTTCTCCGTTTCATGCTCAAGGCCCGGGATCGCCAAAGAGCGCCTCGTCGCTCAGGTCTTCCGTTTCTTCGCTTTCCTGCAGATCAAATACGCCGATGGAGCGCGCCAGCGCAATGGCCGCGGCCTTGTCGAAAAAACGGATTTTTCCGCCTCCGCTTTTGGATACGTTCCATTCGCTGACCCGGTCGGCCGGAATGTGGGTCCCGTCCTTCGGACAGAAGCGAAACTCCCCGTCTTCTACCCGGTAGTCGCCGTAGTCCTCGGAATTGTCTTCCAGAACGTCCTTCAGATATTCCAGCGCCAGTCGGATGATCTCGCCGCGCAGCGTCCCGTATTCCTTCAGAACCGTCCCTCCTTTCATTGATTCGGCAGGTGGAAAAGTCCCCGGCAAACGCCACTGATTTCCCGTCCGCCTTCGCTTTCTCCCCTTACCGTGGTTCTATTATACCATGTTTTTCCTCCCATGTGTTCGAATGATTTTAAACATCTGTTCGAAAAATAGTGGATAATCTTGTGGAAAACTCCCTCTTTTCGTCCGGGAAATTGTATGAAATTTCCGTTTCCTCTTGCAAAATTCCCCAAAGTGTGGTATACTGTATTCAGATAAGAAAGGTGTGCTTTATTATTATGGAAAATAAACCGAAAAATAGCTTCTTCAAAAGGGGTCAGAAAACAGAGCTTACCATCGAGGAACAGGCCCGCCGTTCCCGGATCCGGGATCGGTATTGCTGGATCTTCGTCCTGACCGTGGCGGTTTGGGTTCTTCGCTTCGCGTTGGGCGGTCTTGCTTCCATTGCCGCCGGATCTCTGACCTATTATCCCGCCGCCGCCCTGACGGCTCTTGCCAACGCCCTTGCGGTGTTCCTGCCCTTTTTTGCTTATCAGCGCGTCAGTCGGGAGCCTCTGATGCCCGTTTTCCGGGAGGAGGCCCGATCGGAGCATCCGGTCATTCGCACGCTGATCGGCGTGGTTTCCGTGTCCGGTCTGACGCTTGGCGCTATGGGCTTGACGGATCTTCTGCTGTCCGTTGCCGAAATGAAGGGATTGCATTCCGCCATCACCGTTCCCGCCTTCGGTACTACCCCCGCCCAATCGATTTTTTACGTGGCCGTCACCGCCGTCTTTTCCTCCTTCGCTTACGAGATTGCCTACCGGGGGATTGCTCTGCGCAGTATGCGGGAGGAGAACCGCATCGCCGCCGTTTTGGTCTCCGGCGTTGCCTACGCCTTGAGCGACGGAGAGCCCTATCTTCTCGTCGTCCGCCTTGCCATCGGCTTTGTCATCGGCTTTTTCTATCTGCGGGTGCGCTCGGTCTGGTCCTGCATCGTCCTGCAGGCCGCAAGTCAGATTACCGTTTCTCTGTGGTGGATCTTTGCGCAATACGATAATTTCCTCGCCTACGCAAATTATCTGATCTTTATGGGTCTGGTGCTGGGCGTTGCCGCCGCCTTCTTTCTCTTCTTCCCCCGCAGAGATCCCGACGGGCAGGAATTTAAAAATTCCGTCGCTCTCAAGCAGATCTTTACGTCCTTCGGGATCTATCTTTTGGTCGGTCTCGTGGCGTTCAATATGCTGATGTTTACCTTCTCTACCGACGCCGACCCTGCCGACCCGCTTCTTCAGCCCATCGACGACGATGATAAGATTCCTCCCCTTCATTTTGACCGGGATCAGGAATTCCAAGATTATTACGGCACGCTTGACCCCGATATCGACGAATGACAGGAGGTTTTTATGGAACTTACGCTGAAGGATCCTGCGCTTCTTGCTGCCGCTCTGCGCAGTGCTCTGGGTGGGGAAAGCCTGTCCCTCCGTCCCGTTGACCGTATTCCGGAAGGGGAGAAGACTCTGGTCCTTTCCGAGGCCGATCTTGGGGACTTCGATTCCTTGAAAAAGGCCGTTGACGACTATTGTGCTCTGCGGGAGACCCCTTGGGCGGTTCGTACCCCCGTGGCGGAATTCCTCGTTCGCCCTGCCTGCCGCTCCGGCCGGATGGCAGGGAAGACCGTGCTGATTACCGGCGGAGCCCAGGGCTTCGGCAAAGGGATCGCCGAGGCTTTCGCTCAGCAGGGAGCCTTCGTTGCCGTGGCTGATCTGAATTACGACGGTGCTAAGGCCGTGGCCGACGCCATTGGGGGCATCCCCCTTTCGGTCAACGTTGCCGAGGAGGAGTCCGTGATCCGCATGGTCCGGGAGACGGCTCTTGCCTTCGGCGGCATCGATATTTTTATCAACAACGCCGGCATCGTCCGCTCCGGCCCTCTCGAAGAAATGACGCAGAAGGATTTCGAGCTGGTTACTTCGGTTAATTATACCGCCTATTTCTTATGCGCCAAGTACGTTTCTTCCGTCATGAAGGTACAGCACGCCTTTGCGCCCGATAAATTTTTCGATATCGTTCAGATCAATTCCAAATCCGGTCTTTCGGGCAGTAATAAGAATTTTGCCTACGCCGGTAGTAAGTTCGGTGGCATCGGGCTGACCAAAAGCTTTGCGATGGAGCTGGCGCCCTACCGGATTAAGGTCAACGCCGTATGCCCCGGCAATTTTCTCGAAGGACCTCTCTGGAACGATCCGGAAGAGGGGCTGTTCGTTCAGTATCTCCGGGCAGGCAAGATCCCCGGCGCCCAAAATATCGACGACGTCCGCCGCTATTACGAGGGACTCGTTCCCCTCAACCGGGGCTGCCGTATCCTTGACGTGGTTCGTGCCGTCTTCTACGCCTGCGAGCAGGAATACGAGACCGGGCAGGCCATTCCCGTCACCGGCGGTCAGAATATGTTGAACTGACCCTGCTTCTTTACGAATTTATTCGGAGGTTTATTATTATGCTTACTTCTACTCAGAACAGCCGTCTTTTCCGTAGGTTCGGTCTGAAAGAATCGGTTCGGATTCTTCATTCCGCCGGCTTCGATGCCTACGACGTTTCGCTCCACGCTCTGCCCGGGACCGACGATCCTTTAAACGGCGAGAATTTTCGCGAAATTGCCCGGGACGTTCGCGCCTACGCCGATTCCCTCGGCATCGTCTGCAACCAGGCGCACGCCATTTTTCCTCCGGTCAAGGGGGACGAAAAGGATCCCGAGCGCTACGATACCCTGATCCGCCATATGGAGATCGCCTCCATTCTCGGCGCAAGGATTATCGTCGTTCACCCCGCACAGCATCTTTATTATCACAAAAACGTGGAAAAGCTCAAGGAGATCAATCTGGAGTTTTACCGCAGTCTGGTCCCCTACTGTGAAAAATTCGGCATCAAGGTCGCCGTGGAGAATATGTGGCGCCGTTATTACGATAAGTCCGGGACTGCCATCGTGGACAGCGTCTGTTCCCGTCCCGACGAATTCTGTGAATACGTGGATATGCTGGATTCTCCCTGGATCGTGGCTTGCCTTGATATCGGTCACGTGGCCCTCGTTGGCGTGGATATGACCGAAATGATCCACAAGCTCGGCCATCGCCTCCAGGCCCTCCACGTTCACGACGTGGATACCGTCACCGATCTCCATACCCTTCCCTTCCAGGCAAAGGTGGATTTCGAGGAGGTTACCCAGGCCTTGGCCGATATCGGCTACGAAGGGGATATTACCCTGGAATCCGACACCTTCTACGGGAGTCTCCCCGGGGATAACGAAGCCGTCCACCTCGCCGCCGCCACCTATATGTGCGCCGTCACCCGTACCCTTCGGGATATGGTGGAAAGAAAAAAGAAATAAATCTTCAAAAAAATCAGGGACAGAGAACCTTCGTTCTCCGTCCCTTTTTTCGTCTTGATTTAGCGTCAGCTTCCGTCGTGGGTCAGATTCCCGTCCCCGGCCAGGGAGATCGGTTCTCCCATGTAGGTAGCCTGGGGCTTGAAGATGCATTTGACTGCATCCTTGTCCCGGGCCAGAATCTCCCGCACGTCCCGGATCCATTGATCGGCATAATTCCGGTAGTCGGCGGCAACGCCGTAGGCCTCCACCCCCAGAGCCTTTGCGATGTACAACGCCCGATAGAGATGGTATTCCTGGGTCACGATCAAAATCTTCTTTGCACCGAAGATCTCCTTCGCTCGGTAAACGCTGTCGTAGGTGGAAAGTCCCGCGTGGTCGGTGAAAATATGCTCCGAGGGAACGCCTGCCTCCAGGGCAAAGTCCCGCATGGCGCCCACCTCGTTATAATCGTCTCCTTCGTGGTCTCCGCTCATCAATATTTTCGGTGCCGCACCTGCAAAATACATCTCCACGCCCCGTTGCAGACGGTCCCGCAATAAGGCGCTGGGGCGGCCGTTTTCCTTGACCTTGCAGCCCAAAACCAGAATGCAGTCAAATCCTCCGGAGGCTTTTTCGGGGGTGACGATGTTTTGCCCGCCCACGATCTTCACGGTCTCGTTCACGCCGATGACCAGGCACCCGCCCAACAGAATCAGGCAAAGCCCCCACCCCAGCAGCCGCTTCCACGAGAAGGGCTTCCGCTGCCGTCGGGCCGGCTTTTCTTTTTTCTGAAATTTTGGCAATTTGATTTTTTTCATCGCATTTTCCTCCGGTTTACGTACAGAAAAAGCCCCAACCCCGCTAAAGCGGCCGTTACGAGCAAAGCGATCGCGTTCTTTTTTTTCATGGGTTCTCCTTTTACAGATTTTCGTTTTTCAATGCGTCGATGGGATTGTCCTTTTTAATCTTGCTCATGGCGTACATCATGGTTGCGAAGACCACCGCAAACACGCTTGCCACCGCAATTCCAATGGCGCCCCACGGCAGCCGGAAGGCCGTCTCAAATCCCTGATTGACCGAAAGATAAATCAGGAAGGTGATCCCCACCGAAACCGGAAGCCCCAGCAACAGCGCCTTCGTTCCGTAGAGAATACATTCGAAATTCATCATCCGGTTCAGTCCTCCCGCCGTCATCCCCACCGATTTCAGCATGGCGAATTCCCGCCGCCGTAAGGCAATATTGGTAGAGATGGTGTTGAATACGTTTGCCGCCGCAATCAAAGAGATCAGGACGATAAACCCGTAAGAGAAGACCGTTACGATGGTGATAATATTTCGGTCTTCCTCCTCCGCTTCCGCGTAATCGTGAGCGGTATTCGTGGTCATCCCCTTGGCCACCAGCGCCTTTTTCACGTTCTCAAAGGCAACGGCGTGATCCTTCGCCTGCAGATAAAACCGATAGTTCCGGGAAACCTCCGATTCTTCATGTACCGCGTCCCGCATGGACAGGGGATACACCGCAAGAAAAGCCTCCGACGGAAGATAATAGGGGCGTTCTCCCGTCAGTCTTGCGCCGCCGCGCAAGACGATCGTCTCCAGCGCCTCGTCTTCCTTTAGCCGAAGCTCCGTATTGTCTTTCCCCACGTAGCGGTAGACGATCTCGTCGTTTTCGTCGTATTCGTAGCCGTCGTATTCGTAGCCCTCCATCCGCCGGACGGCCTTGACGGTAAAATTCAGATTCCCGTCGGAAAGATAATAGATTTTTTCAAACCGTCCGCTGTCTTTGTTGAAAACCTGCATCCCGTCCCAAAACAGGGCAAGAGGCGCCGACCGGTCGAAATAGTCGTTTTCCTTCAAGCCGTTTTCCTTTAGGATCCGGCGAAATTCTTGGTCGGGCAGATAGCACTCGTAAAGGTCCTCCTCCCATTCCGTCGCGTCTCCGATCATTCCCCGGAGCCAATCGGAATAGGCCTCGATCTCCGCCGTTCCCCGGGTACGGCTAAAGACGCTGTACATCCCCGCCGAGACTCCTTCACAGGTCTGCACGTCCTTCAAAACCTCCTGCGGATCGTTGCCGTACAAGCCTTCCTCCGTCAGGGTGAAGGAGATGTCGAAATTCCTCGTTTCCAGACCTCCCGTGGCCGCGTCGGTCAGATATTGCGTAAAGGCCGAGGCCGATACGAAGAGAACGATGCTCATGAAAAGGCTGACCACCGTCGCCCGGTATTTCCTGCGGTTTCGCTTGTAATATTTATTGGCAAGCATCCCCGGAAGGCCGAAGATTTTATAGACGATCTTCGGCGTTTTTACGTCTCGTTTCCGCGCCTTGATCTCTTTGTTTTGCCGGATCGCCTCGACTGCCGAAACCTTCATGGCCCGCTTCGACGGGATCCACGCCGAAATCAGCACCGTGATCAGCGCCACCAGAATTGCTACGATCACCGCCGTGGGGGAGACGCTGAGTCGCATGGGGATGTCCGATCCGTACAGGATCGTGAACCGGTTTCCGATCACCATCAGCGTAACGCCGATGCCTCCGATTCCTGCAAGAATGCCCAGGGGGATCCCCACCGCACTCACCGCCAGAGCCTCGAAAAACACCATTTTTCGCAGCTGCTTTTTCGTCGCCCCCAGCGACGACAAAAGCCCGAACTGCTTCGTGCGCTCCGAGACCGAAATGGAAAAGGCGTTGTAGATCAGAGCCACCGATCCAAAAAGGATCAGACCGATAATAATGGCCGCAAGGCTCCACAGAACCTGATAAAAGGAGTCGTACCGGAAAGCCCCCATCAGGGTCAGCACGTCGGTATTTCGGATGCCGGAAATGCCCGCTTCTTCCATGAAGGAATAAACGTCCCCCGGATCCTTCATTTCGAAATAGATATCGTATTCCATTCCGTCCCCCGCCGTTTTATCCGCGGCGGTAAGGGCGGTATAGCCCGGGGCTGTGTATTCTTCAAATTGAGGACGCTCGTAGAACCCCACCACCAGATAGGTGCGTTCTTCCCGGATTTCCAGAGCTTCGGTCCGCTTTACGTCCGTTTCTCCCGCCTCTTCCCCCGGAACCGTCAGGTAGGACAGGGGATTGTTCTGATACAGCCGGTAGCCCTCGTCGATCCGATATCCCAACGCCAGGGTGATTACGTCTCCGATCTTATAGGATACCCCGCCGTTTTCCGCCAGATGCATGGGGAGCAGAATTTCGTTGGATGCGTCAGGGACTTCCCCCGCCGTCAGATGGATCGGCAGGACCTGATCAAAGCCCTCGCTGACCCCCAGAACGTACAGGTAAGGCTTGTATTCGTTTTTGCACCCCTCCGCCTCCGCATAGCCAAGCTGCTGGCCGTATACCGTGCGCTTCACCCGGTCGGAATTCTGCACCTTTTTCAGTAGATTTCCGTCTGCCGTCAAAGCGGCGCCGTGCCAGCTTCCTTCCCGGTAAACGGTGTTTTCCAGGGCAAAATTCCGCAGACTCGAGACCGACGTCGTCACCGCGCAGATCATAGCCGCCGAAAGCATGATCCCGATGATCGTTACCGTGGTACGCACCGGATTTTTCTTCAAAGACGCCAGGGTTACTTTGTGAAATACGTTCATTTCCGGATCACCTCGTCCCGGGTAATTCTGCCGTCCTCGATGGCAATGATCCGGTCGGCCTGCAGGGCAATATTTTCATCGTGGGTGATGATGATCAGCGTCTGTCCGTATTTTTCGTTGGAATACTTCAGCAGATCCACGATCTCCTGGCTGTTGCGGCTATCCAGATTTCCCGTCGGCTCGTCTGCCAATACCACCGCCGGCGCATTCATCAGCGCCCGTCCGATGGATACCCGCTGCTGCTGACCCCCGGACAACTGATTGGGAAGATGGGTCTCCCGTCCCTTCAGCTTCAGCGTTTTCAGCAGCTCCTCCAACCGCTCCTCGTTGACCTTTTGTCCGTCCATCAGCACCGGAAGGGTGATATTTTCGGTTACGTTCAGCACCGGGATCAGATTGTAAAACTGGTAGATCAGCCCCACCTGCCGCCGCCGGAAAATGGCCAGCTGCTCTTCGTTCTGGGCGTAAACGTCGGTGCCGTTCACCGTCACCTTCCCCGAGGTTGGAGTGTCGACCCCTCCCAAAATATGCAAAAGCGTGGATTTCCCCGATCCGGAAGGCCCAATGATCGCGATAAATTCTCCCTTTTCCACCGAAAACGAAAGGCCGTCCAACGCGTGAACCGCATTTTCGCCCTTTCCGTAGACCTTCGTCAGGTTCTCCACCCGCAAAATTTCCATAATTCCGTCTCCTTTTTCCTGGATATCTCTATTTTACCATAGGGAAGTGACACCGCCGTGACTCTAAAATAACAATTCCGTCACTTTCCCGGATTTTTCCCCGCCAACAAAAAAGACCCCGCACTCTGCGAGGTCTTCCGGGACGTTACAGCGTCCCCTTATAAAATTTCAATAGGAATTTCGCGCCGCCGCCGGGCAGATTTTCCGCCTTTACCGTACCGTTCTGCCGTGTGACGATCATCCGTGCCAGCGCAAGACCGATGCCGAAGCTTTTTTCATCGGAATTTTTTCCCTTGTAAAACCGCTCGAAAATATGGGGCAGATCTTCTTTTGCAATTCCCGCCCCCGTGTCGGTGACGACGATCTCTGCGTAGATGCCCGTCTCCCGTCCGGTCACCGAAACCGTGCCGCCGTCGGGCGTATGCTCCATGCAGTTTTTGATGATGTTTCCCAGAGCCTCGCAGGTCCAGCCCAGATCTCCCCGGAAGGTCCCTTCGCCTTCGATGATCAGCGTCTGTCCTCGCAATTCCATAGGAACCAACAGGGGCGAAGCCGCCCGGTCGATCATCTCCCGGAGGGGAACCGTCTCGTCCTTGAATTGCACCGTCCCCGCATCCAGCTTGGAGATTTTCAGCAGCGTGGTGATCAGCCAATCGATGCGCCCCAGTAATTCAAACAGTTCCCGGGTCAGCTGCAGCCGTCTCTCTTCCTCCAGGTCCGGTTGGGACAGAAATTCCACCAGCAGATTGATGGTCGTCAAGGGGGTTCGGATCTGATGGGAAATATCCGCAATGGAATCGGCCAGATAGATCTTATCCTCCTGTAGCCGTTGCTGCTGTTCCCGCAGTCGAACCGTCATTTTGGAGATCTCGCTCTGGAGAATACTTAACTCCCCCTCGGAAAATCCGTCCAGAGTAATGGCCTCGTCCCCGTGAAGAATCCGGTCGATCTCCGCCGCCAACTGTCCGATCTTCCGGTATCGGCACCGCAGATTCCAATATCCCACGGCAAAAAATCCTGCGCAGACCGCCGCCGTGACGATTCCGCAGACCGGATCCCGAATCCACGCCGCCACCGTCCCCAAAACGCCGAGGATCAGCGCCGCCAGAGCGGTGAAAAATACCTCTTTATTCCGCAAAAGCTTCATTTTAATCCACCTTATATCCCAGTCCCCGAACCGTTTTGATGATGGTCGGATTCTGAGGATCGTCCTCGATTTTTTCTCTCAGCCGCTTGATATAAACCGTCAGGGTATTGTCGTTGACGAATTCGCCCGCAATATCCCAGATCGATTCCAACAGCTTCGCCCGGGTCAGAACCACGCCCCGGTTGTTCAGAAAAACCAGCAAAAGCCGGTATTCCAGCGCCGACAGATACAGATCCCGGCCGTCCTTGCTTGCCGTGCCCTTTACCGTGTCCACCGTCACGTCTCCCAGCCGGGTCACCGTTCCCGAAGATCCGGTCAGCCGCAAAATATTCTTGATCCGGGAAACCAATTCCCGGGGTCGGAAGGGCTTTGGAATATAATCGTCCGCCCCCAGATCAAAGCCGGTTACCGTACTGTATTCGTCCCCCGACGCCGTCAGGAAGATTACCGGGATCCCGTATTCTCCCTTCACCGCCGAGCAGACCGCAAAGCCGTTGCCGTCGCTCAAAGAAATATCCAGCAGCACCAGATCGAACCGGTCCTTCTGAAGGGCCTCCAAAGCCCCCTTCTGTCCCGGCGCCGACACCACGGCAAAGCCTTCGTTCGTCAAAAATTCCGTCAGATTCAGCACGATGTTCTTATCGTCCTCCACCAAAAGGATCTTCGTCATTGCGATCCCTCCCTTTTCTTTAGCATAGCACAAATCCCGCAAAAAGTCAAGAGGCGGAATTCCTTCCGCCTCTCCCGTTTATGGATATTCGCTTAGTTTAACGCTTTTTTGCTTTCCTTGCAAGGACAGCCTGCGAAACGGACAATCCGATACTCACCGCCGAAAGGATCGCCGGAAACCCAAGCACGAAAAATCCGGAGAAATCCCCCTCGCGAAAGAAAAGAACACCCTCCGCAATCGAACCGCTTAGCGGATCGCGGCGCCGTTTTCTTCCAGAATCCGCTGGATTTCCTCCACGTCAACGGTCTTGTTGTCTTTGCCGGATTTTGCCATCACTGCCGCGGCCGTGCCCGCCGCCTGCCCCAACGTAGCGCAGATGGGCATGATGCGCACCGACGCCTGGGCCTCGTGGGTGGCCGACAGACACCGCCCCGCCACCAGCAGATTTCCGAATTCCTTCGGCACCAGAGAGCGGTAGGGAATGGTGTAGTATTCCCCGTCGGCGAAATAATAATGGCTCGTTCCCGTCCCCGCAGGATTGTGAATGTCGATGTCGTAATTGCCCAACGCAATGGAATCCTCGAATTTCGTGCAATCCTTCAGTTCTTCCGCCGTCAGAATATGAACGCCCCGCAGCTTCCGGCTTTCCCGCACGCCGATCTCCGGCGCAATGGCCATGATCTGGGCGTTTTTGCAGGATTCGAAATTCTCCTTCAGCATCTGTACCAGTTCCTTGATCTGCTTGCGCGCCAGTACCTCTGCCTTCGAAACGTCAAATACGTCGGTGGGATCGTGCTTGATCACCCGGGTGGTGTTGAAATGTACTACGCCCTCCCCCAGGCCGTAGAAGATCAGCAGGTTTTCCCGGGGATTGATCAGCTTTCCTTCTGCCTGCAGTTTTTTATACAGCGCCTGCATTTCCGGCACTTCTTCGCGGAAGCGCGCCACGTCCACGTTGTTCAGCCGGAAACAGTTCGTCATGGGCTGGCAAAGGCCGTCCGCATCCCGCCCTAATTGGAAATCACATCCCGCAAAGGCCATCAGATCCCCGTCGCCGGTAGCGTCGATGAAGCAATCTCCGTCGATCTCTAAAAGTCCGCTCTTGACCGCAAAAACAGCGCTTTTTACCCGTTCTCCTTCGACGTTAACCTTGCAGAGCGCGGCGTGAAACAGCACCTCCACGCCCGCTTCCTCTACCATATCGTCCAGAACGAATTTGAAGTATTCCGGATCGTAGTGGTTCTTTTTGTCCGGCAGCGCGTATTTCCCAAGCCGTTCCCGCATTTCGGTAAAAATGCCGTCGGAAAGCTCTTTGACTTCCTCTCCGGCCTTCGGCGTCCACCAGCGCATGAAAGGGAAGACCAGGCTGTTGGACATTGCCCCGCCCAGCCAGCCGGATTTTTCCGCCAACAGAACGTTCTGTCCCAGCCGTGCCGCAGATACCGCCGCCGCAACTCCCGTAAGGCCGCCGCCCGCAACGATCAGATCGTATTTTTTCATCGTAATAACCCCCTGAGGTATATTTTATAGTATCATCATATCATAAAATTTTGAAAATTTCTTATAGTTTGGAACTTCTATCTTGAACAAAAGAAACTTTTATGCTATAATAGTGAGGAGGAATCTATCAAAATTGCAAAAGGAGCGTCTTTTATGGCCGATTTCGTCTCCCTCAACGATCTGATCCGTTCTCTGGAATACGGTACCAAGCTGCATATCAGCGTCTGGTACTTCAATCCCGTCTGCCACGAGCTTCTATTGCCCTCCCCGGAGCATATCATGCACTCGTCCCCCTTCTGCGATGCGGCCAAATCCCGCCCCGGCGGCTACACCCGCTGTACCCGTTGCAAAAAGCGGGCCAACGCAAAAGCCCTGCGTACCCGCCGCCCCTTCGAGGGATATTGCATCCACGGCCTCTACGAAGCCTGCGTCCCCGTGGAATACGAGGGCCGCGTCGTCTGCGTGGTTTATTGCGGAAACGCCGCCCCGGATCCCGATCTTCTCCGGGCAAAAAACGCAAACCTTGCCGAAGAATTTCTCGATACCGTCGATTGCACGGCCACCCCTCGGGATTGCCGCCGGATGGCCGACGCCGTTGCCGGTTATATTCGCCTCCTTCTCTCCCAGCTTCCCCCTGCCGCCCCGGACCGCTCCGATTATCTCATCCGCAACCTGAAGCAATACGCCGAAAGCAATTATCTTTACGAGATCCGCCTTTCGGACCTGGCCCAGATCTTCCATTACAACGAAAAGTATATCGGCCGGATCTTCAAAAAGGAGACCGGTACCTCTTTCCGGCAATACGTCAATTCCCTGCGCCTCGATCATGCGCGCAAACTGCTGAGTACCACCGATCTCAGCGTTCTTGATATCTCTCTGCGGTGCGGATTCAACAACGTTACCTATTTTAACCGGGTTTTTAAAGAGCGCTTCGGCCGCACTCCCGGTCAGATCCGCAGCGACGGTTGAACTGCTTCGACCTCCGAATCTTTCTCCGTTTTTACGCGTGGCATCTCTAGAAAATCGACCTTTCGCCTTGTTTCAAAAAGTTCACAATTATTTTCAAAAAACCCCTTGACAAAATCGAAAAAATCGAGTATAATATACGGGTATCAGCAGTCGAGAGTACGGAGATGTACTCAAGTTGGTGAAGAGGCTCCCCTGCTAAGGGAGTAGGTCGGGGAACCGGCGCGAGAGTTCAAATCTCTCCATCTCCGCCAAAGCAAAAGACTGCCGTATGTGTCAGTCTTTTGCTTTGATTGCTTCATATAACGTAATACGGGGCGTTAGCGCAGTTGGTAGCGC
The DNA here is from genome assembly GCA_045543655.1 of Eubacteriales bacterium. Classification (GTDB taxonomy): domain Bacteria; phylum Bacillota; class Clostridia; order Oscillospirales; family UBA644; genus RGIG995. The sequence goes on along the minus strand of JAZPXN010000084.1, from coordinate 41,696 downwards.
ACAACACTGGCAGTGTTGGGGTCAGGGGTTCGAATCCCCTACGCTCCACCAAAAGAAAAAATCCCGGAATCTCAACGATTCCGGGATTTTCTTGTATTTGCAATGGTTTGCTGGCTTTTCGAGATTCCGACAGGACGGAAAATAATACGAAAAAAAGTATGGAATTCTGCCATATTGGAGGACGATTCTGCCACGAATTCTGACACGAAACCCCCGGAGAGGTTCTTTTCTGGAACGATCTCCGGGGGCTTTTTTTATTCATCGCCGGTGCCGGTGCTTGCCGTGGTAAAATAGGTGTTGAGCGTCTGGGCGTATTGGGATGTTGCGGATTCCATATGATGCTGGTATCGTTTCAGCATATTGACGGTGGAGTGCCCGATATATTGCTTCATGTAATCGTCGGGGATTCCGAGCTTTGCTCCGACCGATGCGGCGTGGTGCCGGAGGTCGTGGAAGCGGTAGGGCGGAAGGTCGAGACTCTTAAGGAGGGTTTCGTACCGTTTCTTGATGCTGCGGGCGGTTCGGTTGACGATATAGTCTCCGGTTCGGTCGGTTCTGTCCAGCGCGTCTTTGATCGGGGCGAAGAGGGGAAGATATCGGGTACCGGATCTTGACTTGGTAATCTTCTCCACCTCAAATCCGTCTACGTAGACCCGCGCCCGTTGGACGATAATATGATCGTCTTTGACGTCGCTCCATTTCAGGCCCAGGACCTCGGACATTCTCATTCCTCCGAAGGCGGCCAAAAGGATCGGGAGCTCCAATGGGGTTCCCCGTGCGGCGGTGATGATTTTTTCCACCTCATAGTCCTGGGGATATTGGTGAATGAATTCCCGGGTTTGAGGGAGAGCGATCCGGGGGACGAAGGACGTGTATCTTTGGATTGCAGGGAGAAGGAGAGCGTAGGTGTTTTTGATGGACTTCGGAGACAGCCCCCGCAGGATCATATCGTTGATCCAGTTCTGCACGATACGATCTGTGATCCGATCCACGGAGACGTTTTTCAGATTTTCAAAACGGTTCTTTACCATACTCTCGTATTGGCTGATCGTGGTGGGGGAGAGGGCGTGGCGGTTCAGGTTGATATATTCCTTCACGGCGTCGATCACGGAGATCCCGTCCGGTGATTCGGTATGTTTCACCTCTTCTTCAAACTGGAGGGCTTTCTGCAGGGCCTCCTTTTCGGTCTTTCCGGTAACGGATTTCTGTCTGTAGTTCCCGAGTTCATCCTTATAGCTGATCCGGATCCGCTTGGAGCCGGAGGGGAGGGTTTCGATTTTGTATGCCATATACGGCTCCTTTCGTGTTTCACATTCAGTTGTTTTTATGGTTATTTTATCATCGAGGTGAAGGAGACGGCGAGGCCGAGGTGCGGACATTATTTCACTTTTTCAATGGTTATGGTGAACTGGATTTCAGCAGTGCTTCCTGCGCCTTTTCCATAGCTCTCCTTAACAGTGACAATAGTGGTCTTTGTCATCGGAAAACTGTCTGAGGGTGAGATCGTTATGGTTTGCGTCCCGATATCGTCCGAAGAATCGTCATATTCGACTGCGATAACCGTGAGTTCGATCTTTCCTTTGCCAGAGATAGAATCTCCGCTTTCGATAATGCCCGATTCATTTTTCAGATAAAAGTCCCATTCACTTCCCACATCGCCATAATGCAGGAATTTTGTTTCGTAACGGATTTTATATTCTCGTTTGGAGTCCGCTTCTTTTTTGTCGGAATCATTCAGTGCATTCGAGAACCATGCCATAATATCGCTATTTCTTTTTTCTTTGGAAAACCAAACATAATTAGGGGAGTACGCCTCATCCTTTTTTGATTTAGAGTTGTCCGTTCTTTTATCGGAACTGTCGTAATCTTGCATCGAGAGGGAAAGTGAAGAACTGTTTCCATCTGTATCATAGCTGTAGCGGTCGGTGTTGCTCAATTGGTTTGGTGCATTTGAAGTATTGTAGTCTCCGGAGCATAAAGTGCAAATTACGATTATTCCTATAATCAGCAATGAAGAGATTACGATTGCGTATAATGATCTTGTATTATCACTCATTGTAGTTACCTGATAGTCGAGGTGAATGCGACGGCGAGGCCGAGGATGCGGATATCGACGCCGGAATCCTTGGTGTAGACCATGGGCTCGTAGGCGGGGTTCTCGGGCTGAAGGATCAGGGTGTCGCCCTTGATGTAAACCCGCTTGAGGGTTGCTTCGGTTCCGATGAGGACGGCGGCGATTTGGCCGTTGTCTACCATGGGCTGCTGGCGGATATAAACGATATCGCCGTCGAGGATTCGGGCGTTGATCATGCTGTCTCCCCGGCAGCGGAGGGCGAAGTCCGCGTTGATGCCTTCATCTAATTTAATATAGCCTTCCAAATTTTCCTCTGCGAGAATAGGATCGCCACAGGCGATGTCTCCGAGCAGGGGAATTTTTTTTGTCTGCGGCATGGGCTCAATGCCGGGAATGTCGAAGACGCTGATAACCTTCCCCGGTTCGGGGACATCTGTCTTCCCGAGGAGGTAGCCCACGGACACTCCGAGGTACTCAGCAATTCTGTCCAGGGTATTGCCGGCGGGGACATTTCCGCGGTTGCGCCAATGCGTAATAGAGTTGATACTAAGCCCCAAATCAGCAAGAAACTGTTTTTTGGAGACGTTTTTTTCTTTAAGTGCTTTTTCTAATCGTTCGACGAACATTGTAAAGCCTCCTAATTGTAAAAGATGTGCAAATTCACCAAATTTGATTATCGCTTATTGTGCAAATAACCAAAATTCGTTTTTCCGTATTGACATTCACCCAGATTGGTGATATAATATCCACAGAAACAAAAATTGTTTCCGAAAAACGGGATAAAAATGGATCGCCCGACAAAAGGCGGACGTGTTATTTAATATTGTTGGCAGCCTTATTATAACAGATGTTCGTGATTTTGTCAAGAGGGATCAACAAAAAACCTCTCAAAATGGTGATTCAAAAACGGAAAGGAGTGTGGAAGGGTGTCTCTGTTGAAGGAACGATTGAAGGAAAAACGGGTCTCGCTCACGCTTATGGTTGATTTGCTGGTTAAGGAAGGGTATACGGTTGACGTCCCTCGGATGTCGCTGATCGTAAACGGTCGCCTGCAGACCCCCAAGGCACGGCAGATCACCGATGCGTGCTACAAGATTCTGGAAAGGATGTGATCCGATGCAAAAAGGAACCTTATTCAAGGCCCTGGTGGGCAAGTATGCCGACCTTCGGGGGAAGGATGCGAAGAGCATCGCCGCCATGGGCGGCATGGGGCAATCGAAGCTGTATGACCGGATGAAGCACCCCGAGGATCTGACGGTCAAGGAGCTGAACGACATCTGCAAGGGGCTTGCCTGGCGGACGGAGGACAAGATCGATCTGATCGAAAACCTCTTCCGGCTGGATCTCCGACGGGATCGGGGGTGATTGAGTGAGCAAGAGCATGCGGTGCCGGTGGTGTAAAGCCCCGGTGATCTTTATCGTGTCCTGGGGCGAGGAGGTTAAGTGCGAGCTGGAGCCGGTGAAGTATTACGCCGTGCCCAACGGTCCTATCGAATTCATCCTGCCGTCCGGCGACCGGGTTCGGGGGATCCGATATTCCGGAATGTACGGCCCGCCCACGGGAACGGCCTATCTGCCTCATTGGCGGGTATGCGGAAAATATAAAAGGAGGTCTGCGTCATGAATCCCGAGATGATTACGGTGGTCGGTGATCTTGCGGTTTTTCTGCTGATCATAGCCGGCTACGTTGCGGCGATCAGCGCCGCCGTTTACGTGGTGTTATATCTCTTGTGGCGGTTTGCGCCTAAGACATAAAAAAAATTGTAGAAGAGGAGGTGGATTGGTGATGTACGTAGGAAGAGACGGAGTATTCCACGATGGGGAGCCGGACTTGATCGAATTTCCGAAAAAGCTGGAATCGGCAGATATTGGCCGCCGGTATGCGGTTGAGATCTGGAGCGACAGCCCCGCCAAGGAAGGCGCCCGGTTCGTGGCCGAGGAAACCTTTGACGAGTACCCCACGGACGAGCAGCTGTATTGGTGCTTTGCAAAGCACGGCGACGGGATCCTGCGGATCAAGGAAGAGCGCTATCTCAAATACCATGATCGCGCCCGGTATGATCCCGAGAAGATTCAGACATAAAAAAAGGAGCCCGGACGAGCCGGACTCCAACGGATGCGACAAAGCACACCACTTAGACAACCTTATTATAACATAAAACGGTGTCTTTGTCAAGTCGATATCCCTCATTGTTGCTGCTTAAAAAACCCTCATTGCTGCGACGCGATGAAAGGCCGAAAAAAAAGGGGGCGGACAGCCCCCATGGCGGCCTGGTAATGTATCCCTACAAATCGACGATATTAAATCGGGGAATCGCATCATTCCAAACTTTTTCCGTATCTCTCTCGCCTCAAAGGGAAGAGGGGGTGCGGGGGGAGTAGGGAATGGGCGAAATAATATCCCTGCTCCCCCCGCAATCTCAGGACAAGGAGGCACCATGAAGACGATCCGAGAGAAGAGAACCCGCAGCGGGCCTCTTCTCGAAATCGATTATTACCCGATCTTCTCATCCTCCGGCCGGGCCGTCCCCCGGAAGAAGCCGCCGCCCGAAAAGAAGGCGCTATATAACGAGCGGGAGACGGTGAAGCGGTTGGTGCGATTGGTCAACGCCAATTTCGACGCCACCGACTATTGGATGCACCCGACCTACGAGTCGTCTCAGGCTCCGCAATCCGAGGCCGAGGCCCGGAAGGATATCGGGAATTATATCCGCCGGGTGAAGACCCGCCGGGCGGCGATGCTGAAGAAGATCGAGAAACAGATCCGGGCTCTCCCGGATACCCAAGCCCTGGCAGATATCCGCCGGGAGCTGTTGGCAAAGCGACGAAAGCTCCGGCAGCCGCTGAAGGTGGCGTACACCATCGAGCAGGTGACCTACCGCAGCGGGCCGTACCGGGGACGGCACAACTGGCATTTCCACTTGTTCATTACCGGCGGGCTTGACGCCCGGGTGATGGAACAGATCTGGAAGAAGGGGATCCGGGTGAATTGTAATAACTTTCAGCCGGAAGCCTTCGGGCCGGAGGCCGCCGCCCGGTATATGGCGAAGGCTCCCAAGGGCAAGAAGAAATTCGTTTGCTCGAAAAACATGAAAAAACCAGACTTCTCGCAAAAGGACGGGCGCATCTCCGCCGCTACGGTAGAGCGGATGGCCACCAAATTGATGGACGATGCAGGATATTGGGAACGGAAGGCGCCGGGGTATAAGCTGCTCCGCACCTACCCCCGATACGATGAGTATAACGGCTATTGGTATATGTCGGTGGTCATGTATAAGACCGACGAGGCCGGAACCGTGCCCTTCCTGGGAGACGTATTTGAACCAGGAGGATTTGAAGACTATGAAGATACGTACTTACACCGATCGGGCCCGTGAGGTGCCTGACGGATTTATCTGTGACGGCTGCGGAGCCGTTCGCAAGAAAGGAGTCGGGAACGGCAAATGGTGTGCCGCTTTCTGCAGAGACCTGGTCGTTAACGCCAACGGCAGGATCGTGAAGTGCTTCGAGTGCACTATGGCGTGTCGGTCGATGCTGATCGTCGAAGGGATTGGAGGAAAGTATGAAACAGAAAGACATTAAGTTCGACGTAAGACCGGGAGAGCCGATCTATCTGCTTTGTCGATACGGGCGGTTCGTAGCCTTCGGGAGCGCGTTGCCCAACGGTATTGCGAAGATCTTTTCCGGGCACGAGCATTTCGAATGGTACCGCCGTCGGTACACCACCCGGATCCTGCCCGGAGACCGGCTGATCAAATACGTGCCGGCGGCCGAGGATCCGAAAATGGAGGAAGATTGAATGTATATTGTTTACGACGACATGAATGAATTCGCCGATGCGGCGATCCAATGCAAGGGGTTGTTCGAGAGCGATTCCTGCGGAGCCTGCCCCTTTGTAGATTCCTGCGGGGCTACTGTTGATCAAAACCTGGGCAATGCCGCCGTCCGCTGCGGAGAGATCCGGTACCGAAAGGAGAAGAACAATGGTTGAGAAGGCTTATCAGAAGATGGAAAAAGAGGCCGAGGCTATGAAGATGCGCCGGGATATCGTGTATATCATGGAGCATCTGCGGGAGAAGATCCACAAGAACCCCGCCTTGGCGGAAAAGATTCTGGACGAAGAAAAAACCTTGAAGGGGGCTTATAGCGCCCTGGAGACCGAGGCTCGGCGAATGAAGACCCCCTGCATCTCCGACGAAGAGGGCTTTGAGATCATCGAGAAATACTACGGCTTCGATACGGTGGCCGAAGCTCCTGCGGCTTCCGGTGCCGGCGGTGTTGTAGACCTCTTTGATCTGATCTGACGGGAGGGGGCGAGATGAAAAAGAAGGAGCTGCTGGAATACTCTCCCCCTCGTGAGATGGTTGATCCTAAGAGGGACGGCCCCGGAGTGCTTCTTGATTGCGACAAATGGCGGGATCTCTTTTGCGTCAACGTCTACGGTTTGCGGAAGGGAGATCTCTTGTATACGGTCTATGCGGATCCGAAGAAGCTGGAATGGATCACGCTGGACCGCAGATCCGGCCGGTGGCTGAAGGGGATGCTGAATCACCTCCCGGATGCCTGGGGGCTTGGGGAATATTACTACCGCCATACTTACAAATTTGCCCTGGATTCCATGGCTACCGCCGCCGAGGATCTTTTCCCCGGCGACGGAGATCTGGTAGGCCGTCTGTACCGTTGGCAGTTTGAGATCCATCGCAACGGTGCGGAGGCGAAATTTGCCGCCGAGCAGAAGAAGATCGAATGTCTCTTCGAGGCCTGCAAGCCATTGCCGCCAGAGATCGACCGATGGATTGCCAACGTGCCGATGAAGGATCATCACTATCTGTATTACCAAAAGACCGACCGGAACCATTACGAGGGCTGGTGTAGTCATTGCGAGAGGCCGGTGGAAGGGACGTGTCGGAACGGGAAGCTCCTGGACACTACCGGACGGTGCCCGAATTGCGGTGCGGGGGTTACGTTCAAATCCCCGGAGCAAAGCGCATCGACCTATTGCCACGAGCGGTTCTGTGTGGTGGATCGGGATCCGGTGACCGAGATCCTGATCGTCACCCAATATGAAGCGGGGTACGCTTACCGGAAGGGAGAGTTTTCGACCCGGAAAGGGACGGTTTCCCGGACAAAATTCCTGCGGTATCGAGCGGTGATCTTTCCCAGTGGTCAAGAGATCTGCTACAGCCGTGAGTCGGTCAGCGTGGCCGGTTCTCCCCGAAACGGGTGGGTTAAATGCTCCGGAGGGCTGACCGGAAGCGTATACAGCCCCTCGCTGCGGGACGCCTTGAAGGGTTTTTGGGAATACTGTGCCGCAAGGCATCTGTCTCAGTACGTTCGAAGACGGGTTGGAATCGACGTCCTGATCTCTAAATGGTGCGTCTATCCCATCTTGGAGGCGATGGCAAAGGCCGGGTATCATAATCTGATCCACGATCTGTTTGTTGACACCCACGGCTATTCGAGAGACGTGGTATCAAACTTTGTGCAGCCGGGAAACGTGCGGGAAATCCACCGGGCACTGGGGATCTCCCGGGCCGGGGCGAGGCTGTTACGTGAGAAGGGCGGCGGATTAAAGCTACTGCGGTATATCAAATTCGTCGAGGAATCCCACGGCCGGACGGTGACCGCGGCAGAGGCCGAGTTTTTCCATCTGTGGGAAAATCAGTGCGGGATCTGCGAGATCGCAATCCGAGTGCGGGACATGCCCCGCTGGTACGAATACGCCCGGCAGGTAATGCGGGATCGGGGAATCAGCGGAGATACCTTCGCACGGGACTATCACGATTATCTGCGGGATCTCGACACCCTTAAGCTGACGGGGGAGAAATACTTCTTCCCAAGAGATTTCCAGGAGATCCATTTCCGCTATGCGGAAGAGGCGCAGGATCTGCGGGACGAAGACAAAACCAAACATATCAAGGCCGTGGCCGAGGTGCTGGCTCCCGTCTTCGAGGGGAACGATGGTATGTACGTTACCATACTTCCCCGGTCTTCCGGAGCCCTTCGGGTGGAAGGACGGAAGATGCATCACTGCGTGGGCGGGTATTCGGATAAAATGGCCCGGGGGGATTGCGTGATCGTATTCCTTCGCAAGGCTAACGATCCGGAGACCTCATTCGTTACGGCGGAATTCGATCCCCGTGGGAACTGTGTGCAGGTTCGGGGGAAATGTAACAGCCGTCCGGACGATGAGACGATGGCGTGGTTTGAAAATTATAAAAAAATCGTGAAAGAGAAAATGGAGGAACAAAAGTATGAACGAATTAAGCGTAAGAACCGGCGACGTGATCGCCGCGGAGATCAATCAGATCAAACGGCAGACGGCGCAGCAGGTGCTGTACGCCTCGGTGGAGATCGGCCGGCTTCTGACGGAGGCCAAGGAGTCGGTGCCCCACGGCCAGTGGGGGCAATGGCTGGCTGACAGCGTGGATTATTCCCAATCAACAGCCAATAACTTGATGCGGCTCTACGTGGAATACGGCAACGGCGGCCAGCTGGATTTCTTCGCGGAATCCCGGCTGGAGCTGTTCGGGAATCTTACCCCGTCTCAGGCCCTCACCCTCGTATCCCTCCCCATGGATCGGCGGGTGAAATTTGCCGAAGAGCACAACGTGGAAGAGATGTCCGTCCGGGAACTGAAGGCAGCCATCCAGCGGGCCGAGAAGGCGGAGAAGGCTGCGGAAGACGCTGAGACCGCTTCCGAGGATGCTCTGGCCGAGGCCGAGGCCGCCCGCAAGGAGGCGGAGAAGGCAACTGCAGAGGCGGAACGCCTGCGGAAGGAGCTGGAAACCGCAAAGGAGGATCTTGCCAACGCTCATCCGGTTACCATCTCCCCGCCGGAGATGACCCCCGAAGAGAAGGAAGCCCTGCGGGAGGAGATTGCCGCAGAGTTTCAACGGAAACTGGACGAGACCGAGGAGCAGCATAAGAAGGCTCTGGAGACGCTTGCCAAAAAGAAGGAAAAGGAAATCCAGGCCGCCCGGAAAGAGGAATCCGAAAAGGGGAAGGCGGAGTTCGAAGCCCTCGTCGCCAAGGTGAAGAAGGCCGAGGAGCAGGTTGCCGCCGCCGAGGAAAAGGCGGACGCCGCCCGGGAGAAGGCAAAAGCCGCCGCCTCCGCCGATGCCCAGAAACTGGCGGTACACTTCGATCTCGTCCAGCGGGAGCTGAACAGCATCAAGGAATGCCTTGCCAACATGACCGAGGATCCCCGGGCCGAGGCCTTCCGTGGCGCCGTTGCAAAGGTGCTGCGGAATTATCTGACGGAGTTGGAAGGAGGGGAGAATCGTGAATGAAAATCAAGTTAGAGAACGGATGGCGAAATTGATCGTAGACACACCATCAAGCATAGTTTCGAAAAACTGTACCGATGATGCACTTCTGGTGCTTGTTGCAGTCGATATTGCCGACCACCTTATCGCAAACGGCGTGACGATTCGGGAGCGTGGGGAGTGGGAAATAGTGATTGGGTCTGATGGCAAAGAGAAGATGGTATGCACCAATTGCCGACATCAGCAAGACTTGGCAAGCACATTTACCTATTGTCCCAATTGCGGAGCAGATATGCGAGGTGAGAGAGATGAATGAAATTAACATTGTAGGCAAACACATTTTGGATGCAACATGCGGTTCGAGAAAGATATGGTTCGACAAAAATTGCGAGGGAGCGGTTTTCCTCGATAAAAGGGTGGAACACGGTTCCGCAATTTGGAAAAGCATCAAAATGGATAGCGTTAGAACCATTGATGTTCAACCTGATGTTATTGCAGATTTCACCGATATGCCTTTCGGCGATGAATCGTTTGAATTGGTGGTGTTCGATCCTCCGCATTTAATCAGCGTTGGAGATAACGCTTGGATGAAGAAAAAATACGGCAAATTGCCGGAAGAATGGGAAGATTTAATTTACGATGGGTTTTGGGAGTGTATGAGAGTCTTGAAGCCTTACGGGACATTGATATTCAAGTGGTCGGAAGTACAGATTCCAACCCGAAAGGTGATCGATGCCATCGGAAAAGAACCTTTGTTCGGACATAGGTCTGGGGCGAAAATGAAAACACATTGGATGTGCTTTATGAAGTTTCCCGAACCGCCCGAAACCGAGAAAGGCGGTGAGGATTGATATGAGACAATGCACGATGGATTGTATTCACGCAGAGGCGTGTGTAAGGTATGCAGATAATTCCACTTATTTTCAAGTCGAGGATTGTCCTGTATATAGATCTTCTTCAGAGTTTGTGCAAGTGCCATACGTAGAGGCGTTCCTGGAGAACGTAGAGTTTGCGCATGACTGCGGAATCCCGGTTGCGCCGAAGGATGACGAACTGTACGAGCTGCTGATCAAGGCCATGCCGAAACTGGAAAAGGAATGCGTGAATCGATTTGCAAAATTCCTGGTAGATCGGGCCGAAGGAAGTGTTATCGAGGTATCGGATCTGCCGGAACTCGTAAAAAAATTCAGAAAGGAAAAATACGATAATGGAATCGATTATTAAGGGAATTATGGATGCGGCACGGGAGGCTCGTATTCGGGATATAAAGGCTAATGCCGTCGTAATCAGCGACCGTCTCTATTATTCAGAGCTGGTTAGCCCCTTTGGTGGAAGGAAGCAACCGATGATCTGCGGTCTGAAAGTCTTTTATGATGCCGGCTTGCCGGAAGACACCCTCTTTTCGGTCTTACACATGAATTCTCTGGCCGAGGACGAAAAAATCAAGGCTCTTAAGGCGGAAAATGCTGAGCTGAGAAGGCAAATCGCACTGATCCGGGAGGTGCTGTCAAAATGAGAGAAAGCAATCCTATTACCGTCGGAGGAGTAGGTTTCACTGGTTTGCTGACTATCGTATTTATTGTGTTAAAGCTGACCGGCGTTATCTCTTGGTCTTGGTGGTGGGTTTTGTCCCCGGCTTGGATCGGAATTGCACTTACAGTATTCTTTACGCTCGTCGCAATCATACTGATGGTGATCGAGGAAGGGATGTGAGGTTGATGCCTAAGATCTTACCGACGCCGGAGGTTGTGGATCGGGGGAGGAAGATCCCGAGAGGAGATCCCCGAAGATCCGCCCGTGGGCAGGCCTGGGCGGAAGTCTTGGACGAGATGACTCGTAGCCGATGCCAATACGGACAGGCTTGCCGCAACATCGAAGAAAGAAGGTTGAATCATGAAAATTAAGAAGATCATTGACGTCTGCAAAAAGGAAGGCCGGCTGACGCTGATTTCGGAACCGGAGGGAGGCGGCCCTCAGTGGATCGCTGCCGCCGGCGCCCGCTACGCCTTGGTGGGTGTCCCTTCCGTCACGTTGCCGAGCCTCTGCGCTTTGTACGATCTGGATCCGGAAGCGGATATCAGTGTGGAGGAGATCTTCGGCAAGCCCGGCCTTACCGGTGACGAGCCTCTGGTAATGCTCCCGATGTGGATCGAGACCACGTCGACCGTCGTGCCCTTTAAGGCTCCCGACGGGATGGTCTATCTGGTGCGGGAGAAATACCTGGCTCCCTTTGCAAAGGACCGGGAGGTTTCTTGCACGCTCAAACGGGATAGTTGGCAGAACCCGACGCTGGTGTTCCGGGCCGGTCTTGTGGAGATCGCAGAGGTAGAGCCTCTGATTCCGGACGAAGAATTCGTCTCTACGTTGGAGGCGATCCTTTCCGGTGTGGACGATTTCCTTGCCGACTTCGAGCGGCGGACCCGAAGGATCCCGGAGCCTGACTACGAAGAAGACGTCTTGAGGTGATGACGATGGATCCGAAGGCATGGTTGTCGCAGATGTATGATCTGGAGCGATATGTCCAATGGCTGAAGGGCGAAAAGAGACGGGTGGAGGAGCTGCGGTGCTCCCTGCCCTCTCTGGCGCCAAAGGACGTGAGATCCTCGGGGAGTTCCTCGGGGAATGCACGCTACGTGGATATTATCGCCCGGACGGAAAGAGAGATGGACGGGATCCTCGCTCGGTTGGCCACGGCCATCGAGGAGCAGGAAAACCTCCGTGACGATATCCGGAAGGCGGCCGAGGCTCTCCCGGATCCAAACGAGCGGCAAGTGATCCTGTACAAATACTGCGATCTCATCACCCTCGGGCAGGCGGCGTGTAAGATGCACTATTCATACCGCCACGTTAAGAGGATCCACACGAGGGCTCTTAAGCATCTCCGGATTCCGTAAAAGATGTCCTTGCATGTCCCCATGGTTATGTGCTATAATGGTATCGTGGAAAACTGCCCCGGGTGACCTCCATCCCGGCGCATATTGTACTCCGTGGGACGGGCCGCAGGAATGACCTGCGGCGGGCGAGGGACGTCGAGATGGTCGGCCGTAGGTGGGGAACCCTCGACGGAGAAAAGAAGAAGCACCTCAGAATCTCTGAGGTGCTTCTCTTATACGTCTCTGTGCCGGATCCATTCCAACAGAAGGTGCTGGACATAGTCTGGAGGAGTTCTTCTGTCCGCCTCCCAATCTTCGATGGTGCGGCGGGGGATCTTGGCCTCCTCTGCCAAGGTCCGCTGAGTCAACCCCGCGTCTTTCCGGCTGGCCTTCAGGATTTCAGAAAAGGACTTTTTTTCGGTCATTGTTTCGCGCCCTCGTGTTTCACCTCATGGCTGACACCAAGGCCGTTTGCCAGATCGGAGTTCAGGCGCTTGGCCAGATCCGCGAAGGCCTGGGCCTGGATCTCTTGGACTTCGGCCACGATGCCGCGCCAGTCTCTGGCGGTGATCTCGTAGTGGGTTACAACATACGCGGGGAGAAGGTCGAAGCAGGCCTCCAGATTGTCCACGTCCAGGCCCAGGGCCTTCGTCCAGCGGTGCAGGGTGCAATAGGGGTTGATCTTAAGAGTGGCGTCGGTGCTATTCAGCAGTTCAATGATCTCTTTTTTCATGGTTCTGTTTCTCCTTTTTTGTGGTTATCCTTACGTATATTATTATACCACGCATTGCGTGATTTGTCAAGAGGTTTTTTAGGCTAATTATCAGATGTAATAAAGTTGTCACAGTTAGCGAATTTAAAAAATTAAAATCAGCCGTTGGCAGAAATGCCGGCGGCATTTTTCTTGTTGAAAAAAGAGGGAAGGGGGATGTAAGTATGACGGAAGAAGAAAAAAAGGCCAAAAAAGAGCAGGCTGAAACGTATGCAAAAAAATACGGAAGGCCGCCGAAATATAAAAAATCGAGCGAAATGCAGGCGAAAATCGACGAATATTTCAAAATTTGCGAAGGCGAAATGCTTTTTAAGCCAGACGGTCAGCCGATGACTAACAAAAAGGGCATCATTTACCGCGTAAAACCCCGTCCTCCAACGGTTACGGGCCTTGCATTGCACCTTGGATTCACCAGCCGGCAGGCTTTGCTGAATTATCGGGGCAAGAAGGAGTTTCTTGACACGGTAACGCGTGCGCGCTCGCGCATTGAACAATACAACGAAGAGGCTCTATACTCCAAAGAGACCTGCAACGGGGCGAAATTTAACCTTTCCAACAACTTTGACGGCTGGGCAGAGCGGCACGAGATCGGCGGCGAAATCAAGACGAGGAAACTGGAAGATTTGCTGTGAAGTACGATGCTGATTTTCTGATATCGAAGAGAAAAGAGAAGTGGGAGGCGTCTTATGACATCGACTACGACAAGGAATTCAGAGACGCCGTTGCGGATCGGATGATGGAAGATCCGGATCTCTTGGCTCAGATCCGGGAAAATCCGGAAAAACTGATCGAACTGGTGTTCGTTGTCGTAGATAAAAGCAAGAAGACGGTGCCCTTTTTCTTAAATGCCGTACAACATGAGTTTGTTGATCGGCTAAGGCAAGCTATCGAGGATTTTAGGGCTGGCAGAATTCCGGAGATTGCCATTCTGGTGCTGAAAGGACGTCAGCAGGGGTTTACGACGCTCGTAACTGCGTATCAATTGGCGTGTTGTATTCTGAACCGAAATTTTCAGGGTTTTACGCTTGCGGATAAAGGTGGAAACTCTGAGGCAATCTTTCAAGATAAGGCGAAATTTACGTATTCCCAGCTGCCAGAGCTTTTAAAGCCGACAGAGAAGTTTAACAACCGAAGGCAATTCCTTTTTGAAAAAATCAACAGTAGTTGGTCCGTTGATACGGCAACCAAAGACGTAGGTCGTTCCCGAACGGTAAATTTCTTTCACGGATCCGAATGTGCCTTCTGGCGCGATGGAATTGCAGCGATTCAAGCAGCGCTCGGGGAAGCGTTGACAAAGGATTGCATTAAGATCTATGAAAGCACCGCAAACGGCTATAATGATTATCAAAAAATGTGGGACAGCGGCGCTTTTATCAATTGCTTTTTCGAGTGGTGGAAAACGGCCGAATATCGCATCGAAATTCGCAACGAAAAGATGAGATCTGAGTTTGTGCATAACGTCGAGAGGGGCGAAGGTTGGATCTGGGAGCGTCTGCGGTGGCTTCGGGCCGAAAAACATCTTTCTGACGAACAGCTGTATTGGTACTGGAATAAATACGACAAATATTTGGAGAAGGATCTTATTAAGCAAGAATACCCATGCACTCCGCACGAGGCCTTCCTATTGTCGGGGAAAACCGTATTCGATACGCCCGCAATACTGACGAGGTTGGAGCGTCTGGCTCCGCCATTGAAGGTCGGATATTTCGCATACGAGTACGACGGGCTCCGGATTACAAAAATCCGGTGGGTTCCGGATAAGAACGGGTATATCCGGATCTATCACAAGCCGGACAGTCCGCAAGTAACCTCCTATGCCCTGGGCGGCGATACTGCGGGTGATGGTTCGGATTTTTACACGGGGCATGTCGTCGACGCCCGTTCGGGAATGCAAATGGCTCACTTGAAGCATCAGTTTGATCCGGATTTATATACCAGACAAATGTATTGTTTGGGAAAGTATTACAAAAACGCCCTGATCGGCATTGAGGCGAATTTCGATACGTATCCGATCAGAGAACTTCAGCGGCTTGGGTATCCGAATCAATACGTCCGGGAATCGGTGGATACCTTTACGGGAAAGAGAGAACGGCGGTTTGGATTCAAAACCACGCAGTTGACACGTTCGCCCATTATCTCCAGATTGATCGAGATCGTCCGTGATCACACGGACACGATTTGCGACGAAGAGACCTTAAAAGAACTGCTGACGATTATCAAGACTGACGGGGGAAGAATTGAGGCTCCCCCCGGGGGCCACGATGACGATATGATGGGACTTGCGATCGCTCACGAGATTCGGGATCAGGTTATCTTCGATAATCCTCCGATTCCGGTATCTCCCCAGCATCGATTCAACGTGGAGAAGAAATCCGGATGGAAAGACTATGGGGAAAAAATTGAAATCATCTGATTTGTAAACGTTTGGGAAAGTGAGTTGACAGAGATGTATGTACTTTTGGCGATTGCCGTCGGAGCCTTGAATGTTATCTGCTTTTTGATCGGAGAACGGGCCGGCAGAAGATCGTCTACTGTGGCAAGAATTTCGAAAGGAAGGAATGCAATTTCGAAGATCTCGAAAGAGGATTCTGCCCTTGCAAAGCGTAAGAAAAAAGAATCCGATATGGAGGAGGAGCGCAAAAAGCGAATCCTGCGAAATATTGAAATTTATGACGGAACCGAATTCGGACAGCAAGAAGTATGAGGAGGTGAGTAGATGGAAAGAACTGACATTCAGAAGATTGAGCGCACCCCGGTATGGGCTCTTTATGAAAAGGGTAAAAATTTTCATCATATGATGGGAATTTATAGCGATACGGACCGGAACTGGCGGTTTTATAACGACGATCAATGGGGAGGCGCAAAGCTGGGAGGGATTGAACCGGTACAAGAGAACTTCATCAAACCTATCGTTGATTATAAATTCTCCGTTATCCATGATAATCTCTTTTCCGTTCATTACGAATCGCAGGGCGGTGGAGATTCGGCGTTCAGCGCGTCTGCCGGAGCCTATTGCGATATGCTGAACCGTTACGCCTCGCGGATCTGGGAGGCTGACAAGATGGATAAGAAATGCCGGGAGGTGACAAGGGATGCGGCGGTCAACAGTGAAGGAATCTTGTACATCACGTTCGATCTGGAGCAGAAGATGCCGGTCAGTGAGATCGTCGAAAAGAACGATATCTATTACGGCAATGAGAATAGTGAAGATATCCAAGGACAGCCGTATATTTTGATTCGTCGCAGATTGCCATTGGTAAATGCCGTTGATCGGGCCGTCTTGTTAGGAGTGCCGCAAGAAAAGATTTTGCTGATACTCCCGGACGGGGATTCGTTCGAGCAGGCCGGAGATTCTGCTAAAAAAGAGGTGGAGGAAAAGGTCACTTTAATCTACAAGCTGTACAAGAAGAATGGGAACGTATATTACACGTTATCCTCACGGTATTGTGAGCTGGAATCGGACGTAAATACCGGTCTTACCCTCTATCCTGTTGCCCATTTTACATGGGAAACTAAAAAAGGAAGCAGCCGGGGCGAGGGAGAGGTTCGGCGATTGATCCCGAACCAGATCGAAGTGAACCGAACCTTGATGCGACGAGTCCTCACGACGAAGAACCAGGCGTATCCCTATAAGGTCGTGGATGTGAGTAAGGTTTCCAATCCGGAGGTGCTGCATGGCGTCGGTGGTGTTCTGGAAACCCATGGCCAGTCCGTAGATGATGTGCGTAAAGTGGTCGGGACGGTTCCTCCTGCACAGATGTCTCCGGATGCGAGAAATCTTGAGCAGGATATCGTCAGTTTATCAAGGGAACTTGCCGGGGCGGGAGATATTGCCACCGGTCAAATCAATCCGGAGCAAACCTCAGGGCGGGCGATGTTGGTTGTTAAGCGCGCCTCGGAGGCTCCCATTGCGGAAAAAACGGAACGATTCAAGGATTTCGTGGAGGATGTTGGTCGGATCTGGCTCGATTGCTTGATTGCCTATTCACGTGACGGAATTGATATGGAGAAGGTTTCCGTTGATGCTGATTCTGGAAAAGAGAGCATCATAGTTGAAAAGGTTCGGCAGGTTACCCTGCAACAGCTGATGGCGAGCGTTCGGATTGAGATATCTCCGAAGGGCGCATTCGATAAATATGCGCAGGAAGAGACGCTGGAAAACCTTTTTGTTCAAGGGTTTCTGAGATCGGATCGCGTGGGGGAATTAGAGATCTTCGCAAGCCTTCTTGACGATGGAGCTACGCCCCCGAAAAGAAAGATCTTAGACGCTTGCCGAAAGATCCGGGAGAACGAGTTGAAGGTTGCGCAGATTAATGCAAAAGGACAACGTCTGTTGCAAAAGGTCCGTAACTTCTTCGCATCCGACGTTGATGGGCAAGCTCAGCAGATTTCCGAAGCGAAACGAGTATTGGAGCAGTCGGCCCAGGCTCCCTCGTCGCCGGAAGAAATCGGTGCAATGTTGATGAATAATCCGGACGACAACTGAGGAGGTGAAAATATGGAATTGAAAGACACTGTAGAAATGATGCAAAGTACCGACTACAAGGAGCGATTTCGCGCGGAATATCGCCAAACGAAAATCCGCTACGAAAAACTGCACGCAATGATCGTGAAGCACGAGGCCGGAACTCTGGAATTCACTCCGTCGTGTAGCCTTGAACTACTTCGCGATCAAGCGATGCACATGGGGCGGTATCTTTACTGCCTCGAAGTTCGGGCCGAGGTTGAAGGCATCAAACTGTAAATAAGCGCGAAAGCGCTTGATTTTTGTCCAAACATTGAAGACGTTAAAAGCAATATGGTTGTGGGAAACAAACCCAAACGAAAAAATAGGAAGGAGAATCAACAATGGAAGAAACTGAAATCCTTGTGTTGGACGACACTGAAAATACGGAGGAAACCGCAGAACAAACTCCCGAAAAACTCTATACCGAAGAAGAGTTTAGAGCCAAGATGAACGAGGGCTTCGGGAAACGACTCGCACGCAAGGAAGCCAAGATCCGAAAGGAATACAAGCCCATGGAGGATCTGGTGGAGGCAATGATGGCCGGAACCGGAAAAAGATCGATTGCGGAGCTGACGGCCTTCGTAAAGGAGTTTTACGAAGAAAAAGGTGTTGAGATGCCGAAAAAAGCTCCGTATACCGACAGAGATATTGCCGTTCTGGCACGGAGTGATGCGGAGGACATTATTTCCGCCGGCCCGGAAGAGATTTCCGAAGAACTGAAGAGGCTGGTTGATCTTGGGACGGAAAATATGTCCAGCCGGGAAAAGGCGGTATTCGAGCGGCTTTCGAAGCATCAAAAGGATGCTCAGAGAGTTGCCGAACTGTCGGAAATCGGCGTTCCCAAGGAAGTCTACGAAAGTGCTGACTTCCGAGATTTTGCGGAAATGTTCACCTCCGGGACTCCGATCAAAAAAATCTACGACACCTATCAAAAAACAAGACAGAAAGAAGAAATCAAACCCATGGGGCCCGTAGCCAGTTCCGTCCCCGAAAATAATGTGAAAGACTATTATTCTCCGGACGAGGTGGACAAGTTCTCTCGGGATTATCTGGATAAGCATCCGGAAGTGTACCGGGCGGTTATGAATTCCATGCAGAAGTGGTAACGGCCCTTCCCATCGAATTAACAGAAAGGAAGTAACATATGTCCTCTAAAACTTTTAAGCCGACCATCTGGTCGAAAACCATTTACGACAAGGCCGAGGAGAAAGGCGCTCTGGTGCAGGACTGCAACAGAGAGTACGAAGGTGACGTTGAGTATGCCCACAGTGTTAAGATCCTGGGCGTCGGTGACGTTACCGTCGGAAACTACGTCGGTCAGGACATCGTCTATGAAGAGATGAAGACCTTCGAGGCTGTCCTGGACATCGACGTTTCGAAGTATTTTGCCACCGAAATTCCCGATCTGGATAAGGCTCAGGCGAACCCTGCGCTCTTTGATTCCTACACGACCCGTGCGGCGAATTCCGTCGTGTTGCAGCGTGACAAGTATGTCGGCGCTCTGGTTGCCGGAAAGGCCCAGTCTTCGGAAGATGAAGAAGCCAAGAATAGCACCTATAAGCCCGGCGCCGTAAACGTTATCACCGCAACGAACAAGACCCGGGCTGCCATCCGTGCCGCCTTTGACGCCGCTATGGTGAAGCTGAAAGAGAATAACTTCATCGATCCCGGCGTTATCGAGACTGCTCCTGCTGATTACGCACTGTTCCGCGACGATCTCGTTGAGTTGAAGACCAGCAACGACGATCTGATCCGCAGAGGCGTCGTCGGTACGTACTATCAGTACGAGGTAAAGGAAACCAACAACATTTACCGGGACGAAAACTTCTCCTACGCCATCGTCCGCTCCAAGCGCAGCGTGGCGTTCGCCGGCCAGATTCATGAAGTTGAAGGCGGCCGTATGCAGAACCGGTTTAGCGACTTCGTGAGAGGTCTTAACGTCTTCGGCGCCAAGATCATCGATCAGGACGAACTGGTGGTCGTCAAGATCCCCCTTGTGGCTACTGCCTAAGTCCAGGAAAGGAGTTTGAGCAATGAACAGAATCGTACTGGTAAATACCGATTTTCGTGATCGTCACACCGGCGAGATCCATAAGTCTGGATCCACGGTCGAAATGTCCGACGACAGAATTGCCGAGGTGAAGAGCGTCAACCCCGACTTCATCACCGTGATCGGCACCGTCAAAAAGAAGAAATCCTCCGATGCAAAAACGGAGGAGGATCCTGAGGATTCCGAAGATATCATTCAGGATTAATCAAGAGGGAGAGGGCAGCTGGCGGCTACCCTCTCCCGTTTTGTCGTAAATTACGGAGGTTTTATTACACAATGAAACATGATGTTTTTGTGCGGCAACCCAGCGTAGAACTGCACCGCGGGATCCGCATTAAAAAGGATACCAAGATTACCTATGAATCCAAGCACGGGAGGCAGACCGTGGAGAACCTGACGCTGTATATTGAAGCGAAGGAGTCCGGTGTCAGCGGACTGAATTCTTACGAGACGGAAAGTCGTATCAAAATTCGTCTCAATGAAGGTGACGTACTTCTCTTCGAGGAGGAACGGGGGTACTATTTGCCCGTAAATACTTTTTGCACCCCGGCTCAGGCCGCAGAGGATCTTGCCTCGCTCAAAAACGTAACGATTCCGGGGTAATCTCGCTGTCCCGGATGTGAAAGGTTGTGATCAAATGAATTATCGTGAAATGCAAAAAAAATATTTGGGCCTTATCGAGGAGGTTTCGCCGAACCACGAGGATCTTACCGAAGACGAGGATCTGGCCGCAAAACAGATCGAGGTGACCAATCAGATCATGTTCGAGTTGGCTCGGCACAAAAAGATTCCGAAATACGTGGAGCTGGACGTTGCTCCGGGTCAGATCGTAACCTTCACAGATATTGCGGAGAAATGCGGTTTTGACGTGTATCAGATCAAAGCCGTGGGCGGCGTGAGGCACGTTAAAAAAGCCGACGGAACCGTCCATAAATTTTTAGAGCCAGGGACTGCGGAAATTGAAGTGTACGTGTACCCCAGACGGATCCCTGAGGGCGTGAATCCGGAAGATTATAAATTTGATCTTTCGGCAGATGTCTTGGAGATTATGCCCTACGGTATTGCGGCGGATCTTTTGAAGAGTGACGAGTCTGCGGATTTTGGAACGGCATATGCAAAACGTTACAAGGATATGTTGGAGCAGCTCGATCCGAGATATCAACTTCTGCAGATCACATACGAAGGCGGGGTGCAGGTCTGATGGCGGACTCCGTAACGAGACTATATGGGAATTTTCGCGGCGTAGATTTCCGGAGCGACGAATGTGATCTGTCGAGAAGTCCCGACAGTTTAAATATGTGGAAAGACTATCGGAAGCCGGAGGGGATCCGAACCCGGCCGAGGTTGAGCTTTTTACATTCGTTCGCTGATCCTGTTTATGGGATCTTCTTTTTCAAAGATATGAAGCTGATCCATAGCGGAGACAGGCTGTACAAGATTCAAAACGGCGAAATTTCGGAGCTTAAATCCGGGTTGAATAAAATCCGGAGTAACGCATTTATTTACGATAACATCTGGTATTTCAAGGATGGGAAGTATTATCTCCAATACGGGTGGGACGAAGATTTGGAATCATACGTCCTCAAAGACGTTGAGGGATACGTCCCGACGACCAGCATCAGCCGGAAGCCCAAGAGCGGCGGTGAAGAGTACGAGGGCTTGAATTTTTTGACCGGCCGCAGGATCAACACATTTATCGGAGATTATATCGGGACGGAATTCTGGCTGGACTGTGAGGAGATCGACGAGGACTATCCCCCCATCGTGAAGATCGACGGTGAAGTAATGACGCCGTCCGACGATTATACCGTGGACTATAAGGCGGGAACCGTCACGTTTACGGTTGCGCCGGATGCCCCGGAAACCGCTGGACAGGATAATATTTCCGTAGAATTCCGTAAAAGTGATGCTGAAAAGCGGGATATCATCTGCAAATGCACTCTTTTGCAGATTTTTGATAATCGTGTGTTTTTTAGTGGGAATCCGGATTACCCGAACGTCATATATCATTGCGGATTGAATGACCCGTCTTACTGCAGTGACTATGCATGGTATCCTGCGGGATCGGATCCTGCCGAGATTCGGGGGCTGGTCGCCGGAAACAATGCCCTTTGGGTGTTCCGGGAGCCGTCCGACGCAAATACAACCGTGTTTTATTACACTCCCTCCCAAGATACTGCCTACGGTAAGGTGTATCCGTCGTATCATTCCAGCATCTCTACCGGATGCGTCGGCCGGGCAATCAATTTCTGCGACGATATCGTATTTTTCAGCGATAGAGGGATGGAGGGGATCAGCGGAGACATTATGACCGAGCAGGTCATTGCACACCGCTCCTCTCTCATTGACAGTAAACTGATCGCAGAACGGAACTACAAGGATATGATCTTGGAGGAATGGGAAGGGTATCTTCTGGTCATCATCGGCAATAAGGTCTATCTTGCGGACTCTCGTACCGCATTTTCCAATGAGGGTCATCGAGAATACGAATGGTTTTATTGGGAATTGGATCGATCCGTCGTCAGCGCAAAGGTTTATGGTGGAGATCTGTACGTCGGGACGGAAGACGGTATTTACACCTTGACGGATCATTCCGGAGCGGTGAACAGCTATTGGGTAACCCCCAAGGATCGGTTTAAGTACCCGAACCGCACGAAGACCACGAATAAAAGAGGGAGCGTGGCCGAGGCTACTGGAGACGTCTCCCTTTCCGTCAAGACGGAGGATTCGGAATTCGAATTACTGGCAGAGCATAAGGAAGTCGCAGACTGTTTCGTAAATCGGATCAAAAGAAAGAAATTCAAGGATATCCAGTTGAAATTCCACTCCAATACGAGATTCAGTCTCGAAACGGTGACGTTGGAGTGCTTTTTGGGCGGATATATCAAACGAACGTGAGGTGACACGGCATGGCAAACACTTACGCATCGGCGTATAGCGAAGATGATATTGTGGACTTGGAGGCAGAACAGAAGGCGAAGGTCAAGGAGACAGAAGACTTCTACGACGATGCAATCAAGGATTCCGAGGAGCTGTACTCCAAAAAAGAGCAGGCCGTAAACGAGTGGGGTAAAAAGCAAGAGGAAATCCAGCAAGCGCAGTCCGATCTTGCTATCGAAGGGCTCCGGCAGGAACAAAAGGAAGCAAGGGAAGACTATCATAAGGAGCAGGCAGCGGCGTATTCGGATTTCAAGAAATCTACGGCAAAGCATGGGGTTGACGCCGAGCAGATTGCCTCTGCAGGCCTTGCGGGCTCCGGATATGCGGAATCTTCGGAAACCAGAAAATACAACGCCTACCAGAACCGCGTCGCAGTGGCACGGGCCGCATTTGAAAAGATTGATGCGGAATTTGAGTTAGGTATCAAGGATGCTCAGTTGAAAAACAGCGCTGCGCTGGCAGAAATCAGATATCAGACCCTCGTGGAAGGACTCTCGATTGCAATGCAGGGTTTTTCTGCAAAGAACGAATTGCTGCTTGAAAAGGCAAGCAGTATCGATTCCGTAAACGCAGACTACGAAAGCAGAATCCAGTATATTCTGGAGAAGATTGAGGAGGAAAGGGCGGCAGGCGAGGCTGCGTTGCAGACGGATGACGGGTCCGTTTCTGATGGAAATGGAGAAAGCATTACTGAAGATGCAACGCAACCCGATGGCAGTTCCTATCTTTCCGAGCTTTTGGCGCAAGGTGTAGGGAGTGGTCAAAATGGAGCCGGAGGCGCCTTTATCGACACCCCGACACAGTTGGGATCGGTATCGGCTGGTACGGGCGCAAGGGAGGACGTTCCTATATTGGATCAAATCAAAGCCCAGGGTGGGAGTAAAAATTCCATCCTAAATCAGAGTTCCCCCGGCACGGTAGTTTCCAATGCGGCCAAAAACGTAAAACAGGTCAGCACCGATTATTACAAGGGTGCTATCAACGCGGATGCCCACAAGTACGGTACTTTCGCCAACGGGTACCAGCCGAAGGGGATCACCGGGCACGGAAAACTTACAAAGTCAGGGCAGACGTATACGTTCAATACGAAAACTCTTTCCGGTGAGTATAAGTACGTGACGCAGAACGTGTGGAAGGCCGAGGATGGATCTCTCTGGTATTGGGAGGGGCGGCAAAACAAATATCTGCCCTATCACTCCGGATATCGGCGCAGTACCTAAGGCCAAAATAAACGAGGTGTGTTCATGGGTTATTTTGAACAGCAGAAAAAGAAACGGGATCAGACTCTTCTGGAGCAAATGCTGAAAAGCGCCGAAAGTGCAAAAACGAACGCATCCTTTACCGAGGATATGCTCCCGGTGAAAAAGACGTCCGGGAGCGGAGGCTCCGGGAGAATTATCAGAGACGTAAAGACCAACGATGCCGCTTCCCAGAAATGGCATGAAGGATGGTTCGATAAAGGCGCCTTCTCCGACGGCTATCAATTCGGAGACGTTTCCAAGACGGTTCTTGGGACTGCCGCAGACGTTCAGGAGAACGCCATCGTTGCCGTTGCTGAGGCTACCGAGGGGCTGATCGACACCGGAGCGGATTTTGTGGGGTTGATCGGCGGACTGTTTGATAAGAATTTCGAAAAGAAGACCAGCGAATTCGTTGCGAAAGATCTTTTGAAATCTCAAAAGGTCGGCGAGGTCGCCGGCAACGTAATAAACTGGACGAATCCCGTTGGGATCGTCACCAACTTGGCGCTGAAAAACGGGATTGTAAAAAACAATACTGAGGACGCCTCCGTTCTGGGGGATAAGTCCGACAGTATGGTTCAATCCGTCACCCACGTGGCAGGGGCGCAGGCTTTGAAGGCGATCCCCGGAGCTGGCGCCGTCCTGAGCCCCTTGGCGATGGGGGTCAACGCCTATAGTAGCGAGATCGAAGAAGCATACCGGGAAGGTGCTACCCCGGCCGAGGCTCGGATCAGCGGCCTTATTTCTGCCGGTGCGGAACTGATTTTTGAACAGATCGGCGGCATCAAGGTCTTCAAAAACACTCCCATCGACGACTGGGTTTCCAGACAGTTGTCCTCCAAGATCTCCAACAAGGTGATTCGAACCCTCGCAAAGTTTGGGATCGATATGGCGACAGAAGGAAACGAAGAAGTTCTCACCGAAGTGACGTCCCGGCTCGGGAAGAAGCTTACTTATATGGACGAGAAGTCTTGGCAGGAAATGATGGCTTCGGAGGAAGCCTTTAATTCTTATATCGAATCCTTCGTCAGCGGGGCTGTGATGGGCGGCGGATTCGGTGTAGCCAAGGGAGCCCAATCCATTACTACCGGGAGGGACTATACTTCCGGCATGACCGCAAACGAGCAGAAGGTTTTCGACAAACTCTATGCCGATGCTATTGCGGAGAAGAAGAAAACCGACGGCAAGGTGACCGCATCGGACAAGATGAAGATCTACAACGAGATCGAATCCCAAATGGAAAAAGGATATATTTCCACGGACAAGATCGAGGAGATCTTGGGCGGAAATACCTATGCAAAGTATCGGGAGACGGTGGATTCGGAAGATGCCTTGACCAAAGAGTATGAGGAACTTGGAAAGAAGAAATCTTATACCCTTGCAGACCAGACCCGTTATGCCGAACTGAAAGATCTTCTTGAAAAACAAAAGACCGACTCCCAGCGGAATCGGTTGAAAGAGCAGTTGGAATATGAGGTCAGCGAATCGGTGGCAGCCGACCGACTTTCGGAAAGTTACCGGGAGAAATACCGCAAAGGGAAAGCCTTTGAGGCGGATCTGTCGGGATACAACGGCAACGCCAAAAAGGTGGTTCAAAAGGCAATCGATAGCGGGATCTTGAATAACACGAACCGTTCCCACGAGTTTGTGGATTTGGTGGCGAAGGTGTCTGCCGAAAAGGGCGTGGACTTCGATTTTACCAATAACGAACGGCTGAAGGAATCGGGCTTTGCCTTGGAAGGGGTAACGGTCAACGGTTACGTTTCCAACGGCGCCGTGACGGTCAACGT
The DNA here is from genome assembly GCA_045543655.1 of Eubacteriales bacterium. Lineage (GTDB taxonomy): Bacteria > Bacillota > Clostridia > Oscillospirales > UBA644 > RGIG995. Next base: position 16,181 of record JAZPXN010000084.1, on the reverse strand, counting down.
CAATTCCGCAAAAGCCTTGAATTCCGTTGTCGGTCACGAAATTACCCACGTATTGGAAGGAACGGAGTTGTATTCCCAACTGCAAAGTGCCCTTTTTAAATATGCCGAGGGAAAGGGCGAACTGCAGAGCCGCCGGGAGACCTTGGAAAAACTGTATGCCAACGTGGAAGGTGCCAACATCAACGGCGAATTGACCGCCGATTTGGTGGGAGATTACATCTTTACCGATGCGGATTTTCTTCGGAACCTTTCCACCAACCATCAAAACGTCTTTCAGAAGATCTTCGACGAGGTTAAATACCTTTATAAGGTTGCTACCGCCGGGAGTAAAGAAGCCCGGGAGCTGGAGAAAATCAAGAAGACTTTTGAAACGGTGTATCGGGAAACGGATGCGCAAAAAAATACCGCCGAAGGTGGCGGTACGAAATATTCCATTGTTGCGTTGGATAATGGGAATGTCTATGTTAAGGCGAGCCGTAATGTCATAAGGGGAAAAACACGAAAAGAACAGCGAAGGGATATTGCGAAGTTCTTCTCTGCTCTATTAGAAGGACAGCCATCATTGGACATCCATACTATCGGCGGAGATATTCTTACGATAACCAAGAGAGACACGGCCTGGAAGGCTAAGGATGATTATAAAAGTGTTTCGGGATATCCTGTGAAATTAACAGACGGAGAGTTCGCAGTAAAGCTGCGTGTTGAGGCTCACATAGACGAAATTGTGGAAACATCATCACAACGAGAATATAGTCCTGACAGTAAAGGGCACAGTTTCGCAAAGGATGGATTTACATACCACCGGGCATATTTTGAAGATTTTGATGGGCAATATTATGAAATTACTTTTTCCGTAGGACATGAAGGCACGGTAGCTACGGTCTATAACGTGGGAAAAATAAAAGCAAGCGTTACACCTTCAGCTAAAATCATAGCCGTAGTGGGGTCAAAGCCCCTTGGTGGAACGCCTGCTAATAATATTATACCACAAAACGATCAAAATGTCAATACCAAAAAATCACTTTCTGCAGAAAATGAAGATCTTCCGACCCGCGGGTACCGAATTTCGGGGAAGGACATTGCCTTGGACGAGCCTCTTCCCATGCGAGAGAGCGTAAGCACTTCCAAAGAATCCGCCGCCGAGGGTTCTGAAACATTATACACCCAAGAGGAGCGGTCAAAACGCTTGGAACAAAAGCTTCAGCGGATCGACAAGCGACTGGAACGGGAAAAGGCAGACCTCAAAGCGGAATTTGAAAACCGCCGGCAGACGATGGAAGAATCTCTTGGAGACAAAAACGATTTTGTCAGCAATCGTGCTTCGGAATTGTACGAAGAGCTTCGGAACCTGAAAAAAGGTGTCCGCGCTTCGGAATCGTTGGGCTATCTCCTGGATCACGGTTATCAATGGAGCGACCTCAAAACGGCACTTTTGAACGTTAAGAACCGCCCCGGAGAAACGGTGAACCACAATTCAGAAATTGAATCCACGGTGCGCGAAATGCTCTCCGATGAATATTCGGACACGTTCTTTGAACTGGATCATCTTGATGACGAATACCAGCGCCGCCTTTCCGAGCTGGAACAGGAGGCCGAGGAAAACCGGAAAGCCGCCCGGGAAGAAGAAGGACGGTTGAAACGCAAGGACGTTCACGCGATGAAGATCCAGGGGATCAGAGAGGATATGCGTGAACGAGGGTTCGATCTTGACGATGTACTCAAACACGGAAAGAGGCTGTCTACCCTCTCAAACGTGGACAATACGCCGCAGCGGGTATTGGAGAAGACGTTCGGCTATAAGCCGGGGCAGGCACTTTCGGATGCGACCGTCAATAAGGTTGCTCAGCACGAGACCGAGGCGATCAAATGGTTGAAGCGCTATCTGAGTAAGGACGGGATCCTCGCCCAGATTTCAAAGGCCTATAATATTAAGCCCGGAAGCAAGGAGAGCGCCGCAGCACAGATGTTTGCCGAAGGGTTTTACACCACGAAGGACGGGGTGCAGATCACCTACGGCGAATCGGAACTGGCGCAGGACTTCCCGGATGAAGAGGTTCGGAATAACATCAAAAAACTGGCCACCGACCCGAGGATCCGGCAGATCTACGACGATACGTTGCGGCTGATTAACGAATCCCGGACCCGGAATGGATATCCGGAAATTCCTCGTCTGGAAAACTATCATCTCCATTTCCGGGCGCAGACCGACACATTCTCTCGCATCGGCGTTCCCTTCAACCCGAACGATATCCGGGCAAAGGATCTTCCTACGGATCTTACTGGTGTTACGGCGGATCTGAAACCGGGTCAGCCTTTCTTTGCGAGTGCAAAGCAGAGAAAGGGATTCCGGACGACGCACGATCTCCTGGGAGGCTTGGAGCGATATCTTTCAAGTGCAAAGAATCAAATCTTTCACATTGACGATATTCAGACCCTCCGGGCGCTCCGGAATTACGTCGCAGATTCCTATGGCCAAGCCAAGGGGCTTGAAAATCTGAGTGAGTTGACGGAAGAAGAGGCGCAGGAGCGGATCAAGCAGGTGAGCGATGCGCACCTTTCCAATTTTGCACAGTTCCTGAACGAGGAAGCAAACGTGCTTGCGGGAAAGACGTCGCTGATTGACCGTGGCGTGGAGGGCGTCTTCGGCAGAAGGGCAATCTCCGTTTTAAATACGATCAACCAACAGGTTGGCCGGAATATGGTAGGGTTTAATATCTCGTCTGCCGGGACGAACTTCATCCCCGTCATGCAGACTCTTGCAAAATCGGACAAAGGCGCCTTTGTTAAGGCTCTTTGCCAGACGTCTGCGAATAAGATCAACGCTATCTTCGGCAGAGGTGACGGATTTGCGGAAAGCAATCCCACGATGATCCGGAGAAAAGGCGTGGAGAAATTCTACCAGAAGCCGTACGAAAAAGCCGTGAATGCCGGCTATTTTCTGATGGGCGCCGTGGATGATATTTCTACGGAACTGATCGTCCGTACTAAGATCAACGAATTTGTGAGCAAGGGAATGGACGAGCAAACCGCAGCGATTGAGGCCGACAAGTGGGCATCGAGGCTGATGGGAGATCGGTCTTACGGGCAACTGCCGTTGATCTTTAATTCCAAAACGCTGGGGATGTTTACGAAATTCCAATTGGAAGTCCGGAATCAGCTTGACGCACAGTTTTACGATACGATCCAAGAGGCGAAGGTCTCCAATGAACATATCGAAAACGGATTGATGCGGAATGCTAAAACTGCCGCAAAGGCCGGCTCCGTATTGTTCCAACTGGCGGTACTGCAGCACTTGTTTGGAGTCGCATATGAGGCGGTTGCCGGGTATAATCCGGCCTTCGATATCATCAGCACGATCATGACCGCTTGCGGCTACGACGATGAGGAAGACAGTGAGGATACTACCCTCGACAATATCGAGCAGGCGTTTTTCGAACTGTTGGACGATCTGCCTTATGCGAGCGTATTGACCGGCGGTGGGCGGATTCCCGCATCTTCTGCGTTGCCGGTCAAGGAACTGGTATACGGAGAAGATGAATACGGGAACGAGAAGAGTCGGTGGGCGACTGCCGCAGAAGCCCTTCCGTATTATATCTTACCCGGCGGTTACGGCCAACTGAAGAAGACAGCAAAAGGCTTGAAGATGTTTGACGATGATCTACCCGTTTCCGGATCTTACACGGACAGCGGAAAGTTGCGGTTCCCCGTAGAGGATACCGCGGCAAACAAAGTGCAGGCGGCGATCTTCGGCCAATGGGCGAGTAAAAACGCACGAGACTATTTCGACGGGAATCAAAATGCGCTGACGGAAGAGCAGGTGCAGGAATTTCTTGCATTAGATCTCCCGATCCAAGAATACTGGAGCATCAAGAAGGGATTTTCCAAACTGAACAAGGAGAGCGAGACCGGGCAAGCGTCCATTGGTCAAAAAGCGGACTATATCGCCGGTCTCGATCTTCCCATTGAGAAAAAGAATCTTCTTATCAACAATATTGCGGATCGAAAAGCCCCTATTGATCTAACGGGATATGAGAATTATTCCAGTTTTGAGGAGTTCGATTTCGCTGTGAAAAATCCCGGAAAGTATGCGGTAGCTAAGTCCATTGGCGGATATGAGGCGTATCGGTCGCGGCAAATGAAATTGTCCGAAATCAAGTCTGATGAAGACAAGAACGGTGATCCTATTGCCGGTAGTCGAAAGAAAAAGGTGATCGAATATCTCAACGGTCTGGACTGCAGTATTTATGAAAAAATGATACTGCTGAAGACTCAGTATGAGAGTTTGGATACCTATAATCTTGAGATTGTTGAGTATTTAAATAGCCGGGGTGACATGGATCGAAAACAGGTCGAGACTGTATTGACAGAACTGGGTTTTACCGTGCATCCCGATGGTAGGGTCACATGGTAGGAGGTGTTTATGAGCCTGAAGAGGTTTGATACTCAGGGGGCAAGATCTTTTGCCGAACTTGAACAGAGATTTGGGCAAAGCTTTTTGAAGGCCTACGGTTTGGCGGACTCTGCAAGGAAACTTGCGGAATCCGCCGGCAGGAAGGTTGATGATCTAAGTCGGTTATCCGTGTCGTCGGTAACTGCTCTGTATTATCTTTCTTCTTCGAGAGTTGCCCTTGCAGATGGCCGGTGGACGAATATGCCACCGGAGTGGGCGGATGGAATGTATATGTGGCAGAAAAATCTGATCACATATGCAAACGGGACTCAGACGGAAAGTGAACCTGTGTGTATTGCCGGCGCACAGGGAGATCCCGGCAAGCCCGGAAAAGATGGCATTGGAGTGTCCGGTATTGAGACAGAGTTCTGTTTGTCTTACGATAAGACTCAGCCTGTTGGACAGTGGCAGAAAACCATGCCGGAGTGGAATACCGGATTATATCTTTGGACGAGAAGCCTTATTACTTATTCGGACGGGACTACGGCGTATACTGCACCATACTGTGATAGCTCGTGGGAAGCCGTAAGTAAACTGGATGAGAAGCTGACAAGTAAGGAGGTGTTTGATCGTCTCACAGAAAACGGAACGAAGCAGGGACTGTATCGGGATGACGATGGCAATCTGTATATCAACGGAAAGCATATTAAATCCGGGACGTTTCGAAGCGTTCAGCAAACGTTTATTCCGCCCGGTCTTGAAGAAATATCGATTATTCGAAGTCACAACGAGGGACTGGATGAGATACCAGAATCGAATATTCCCTTGTACGATTTCAACGGCGATGGCGTCGTGAACGGTTATGACTTGGAGATGGCAAGACAAGCATATTACGGGAACATCAACTTAGAGGAGATGTGGGACGGAGCGATCAAGACGGAAGTGACAGTGACGATTGATCCCGAGAAGCCGGATCGTGCGATCCATATTTCCGGATCGAATATGTGGGGCAGAACTTTCGAATCTGCCTTCGGTTGGGAAAATGCTTATCTCAAATCCACCCTGAACGGCTTTATATACCGAGACCGGGATGGTGAGCGAGAATGGTTGAATCCCCCGTTTGATCCCGATGGCTATGAAGAATTCAAAACCTTTGATGGAGATGCAAACGGCAATTTCTACAAGAAATACGATCCTGCTCTCAATAGGGTAGTCAAAGGATTATTGAACGAGGATGGAGATATTTCATGGAGGTACGAGATCCCCTATAGCCTTGGTGACGCAGATAGACTCATCGGTGCTTATGAGAATTTCGACACCTATACTACGCCGGGTGTGTATGCGGTAAACAGTTCCGCTAATGTTCCTACCATACTCAATATCCCCGTCCAACAAGCCGGGCTTCTCCGGGTATATAGTTCAACGGGGGAATATCAGGATTTGGAGACTTCTTCGTGGGCTTATGTGTTACAAGAATATAGACCTCTTTCGGCAGAATTTCCGACGTATATTCGCACTATCAATACGGATGGGTCGGGTAATGTCTTTCGTAGCCATTGGTATCCGATGGGTGGATCTGACTTCGTGGTTGAATCCGGGACAAGCGGTATTTGGACTTGGGAAAAATGGAAAAGTGGGAAAGCGGAGTGCTGGGGAATGGCACAACATACGACATCCTCCACCGATTTCGTATCTTGTTCAGTAGCCTATCCTTTTACATTCGTATCTGCTCCCGTGGTTACCGTATCTGCCGGGCAGAATGGCGGTTGGTTGAAAGACCGTGCCCCTTACAATAATACAAATAGCACAACGGCGGCGTATATCACTTATCGTAATGCTCAATCAGGCTATACAGACGTAGTCTCCGACTTGCATATTCATGCGATTGGTAGATGGAAATAAGGAGGTGATGCAATGGGAAACGAGATCGTTATCACCGTGGAAGGGTTGCTGTGGTTTGCCGCCGCGATCATAACCGTGGGTGGCGCTACGGCCGTGATCTCCAGGTGGGTTGCACCGGTTAAAAAGATGCGGAAGGACGTGGACGGAAAGGTTGACCGGGCAGAGTTCCTTGCGCTAAAGGAGCGGTTCGATCAGCTGGAATCTTATCAGAACATCGATCACAAAAAGCTTCAAAAAATTGATACCGGACAGGAGCAGATCTGTGAGTGTCTTCTGGCCATTATGGATCACGAGTTGGATGGGAACAGCGTGGATCGCCTTCGCGCTGCAAAACATAATATGGAAACGTACTTAATTCAGAAATGAGGTAATTATTATGACAGAATTCGGAATCGACATTTCGGCCCACAAGCGGGGCTTTGACTTCGGAAAGGCCGTGGCCGAGGGGGTGAAATTCATCATTCCCCGAGGGGCCTATTCCGCGCCGACGGTAATTCGTGGCGGCGGGCGGGATACCTGCTTCGTGGATTTTTACGAAAAAACCGTTGCGGCGGGATTGCCTGTGGGTACCTACCAGTACGGGATGGCCTGCACCGAGGAGGAGGCCCTGGCCGAGGCGAAATATTTTGAAGAAAAGGTTCTCGCCGGCCGCAGGTTCGACCTCCCCGTCTATTACGACATGGAGGATGCCCGGATGAAGACCGTCGGCAAAGACGCCCTCACCCGCGTGGCAAAGACCTGGTGCGACTATCTGGAAGGCCGGGGATACTGGGTCGGCATCTACGCCAGCAGATCCTTTTTTGAAACCCATCTCAACGATGCGGAGCTGCAGCGGTACGCTCATTGGGTGGCCGAATGGACGAAGGATCTCACCTACAAGGGTGGAGACGGCGTCTGCGGTCTTTGGCAGTTCGGCGGGGAAACCAATAAGATCCGCTCCAATATCGTGGCCGGGAAGGTCGTAGACCAGAACTATCTGCTGATCGACTATCCCGCCAAGATCCGTGCCGCCGGACTGAACGGCTTTGCACCCGAAGCGCCGAAGGAATCCTTCCTTCCGGAGCGGGGATATTTCCGCCGGGGCGACAACGGCCCGAAAATCGAGAAGATCAATCTCTTCTGGTACGAATTTTTCCCCGCCTATGCCAACGTCCTGAAGCGGAACGCCAAGGACGTCAAGGGCCCCGTCTTCGGCGAAAATACCGAGGCTTGGGTCAAGGAATTCCAGCGCCGCACCGGTCTTGAGGCCGACGGCAATATCGGTCCCGTCACCCTCGCCGAAATGAAAGAATTCGGCTTCAAAGAATAAAGCAAAGGAGAAAGAAAAATGGAATTTTTGCAAAACTACATCATGCTCGTCGTGCTTGGGGTCTGCCTCTGTGTGGGGTTCATCATCAAGCACCTGATCCCGGGGGAGAAGATCAATAAGTTTATCCCCCTCATCGTCGGCCTGCTGGGGATCCTTCTTGCGATCTGGAACAGTGGCTGGCAATTTACTCCGGAGATCCTTTTGTCAGGTCTCGTCTCCGGTCTTGCCTCTACCGGCCTTTATGAGATGTTCGGAAAATCGATCGCCGGGTTTTATGATATGATTAAGAATTTGACATCCACCAAAAAGAATGAATAAAATTCTGCCACAAATTCTGCCACGAATTCTAAATAATATGATAATATCAACGGTGCAGTTCGGGTTCGAATCCCCTACGCTCCACCAGAAAAACCGACAAGTTTCGACTTGTCGGTTTTTCAACTAAATCCACCCTTGCGGGTGGGTGAAATATTGCTTCGCAATGTGAAATACGCCTGCGGCGTGTGAAATTCGCCTCGACGGCGAGTGGGTGGATTTAATTTCACTTGATGCGTAAGCATCAAATTTCACAATTCACAAAGTGAATACTTTCACCGTGAGCGTAAGCGAACGGTTTTACTCAACCGGCAGCATATCGCCGGGGCAGGAAATTTGTTGCTCAAATTGCGAAAGATATTGCTCAATTGTCATACGTTGCTTTACACTCGATGGACCGTATGATATAATGGGAGCGAAAAATAATATTTTCAAGGAGGATACCCATGAAAAAGCGCGCACTCTCTTTCTTCCTGCTGCTGACCATGCTGTTTTCTCTGGCAGCCTGCGGCGGCGGAACCAGCACCGGTGAAACCACCGCGGATACCGCTTCGGGAACGGACACCGCTCCTACCGGCTCGGATGATGAATATTCCCTCGGTAATTTCATCCCCAAGCAGGACCTCGGCGGCTACACCTACACAATCCTGACCTTCAAGGAATCGGCTATCAAGTCCCTGTTCGTTGAAGAAGAATCCGGCAGCCTGATCGATGATGCTGTTGCGGCCAAGATCCGTGCCGTTGAAGAGCATCTGAACTGCGATATCGTTCTCTCCGATATGTGCGATCCCCAGGACATCACCGGCGACACCGAAACCTCGACCTCCATCCTGTCCGGCGAGCATGAATTCGACATCGTTATGGCTCACGATATTTCTCTGGCCAATATGTCGCTGGAGGGTATGTTCGTGAACGTACTCGAGCTGGAGTCCTTTGATTTTGACGGCGCATGGTGGCCGAGCAAGACCATCGATACCATGCGTGTCGGCGACACCATGTTCCTCATGTCCAACAACATCTCGTACTATCCCGTATCCGACCTGCGTGCCATGTTCTTCAACAAGAAGCTGGCCGAGGATTATCAACTCGGCAGCCTCTACGAGAAGGTCTACGACGGCACCTGGACGATGGATGTGTTCAACAAAATCGTCGCAGACGGCTTCAAGGATCTGAACGGCAACACCGAAAAGGATCCGACCGACCGCTACGGCTTTGTCAATATGCCCTGGTTCTACGGCTGGCTTGAAGCCTTCAACATGGGCTATTTCTCCGCTGACAAGAACGGCGAAATCTCCTACAACTTTGATATGCAGAAGAACACCCAGATTGTTGAAACACTCTACGATCTGCTCTTCACCAGCGGCGGCTCCTACATCACCGATGAATCCAATACCTTCTATGTCGATATGTTCGCAGAAGGCCAGTCGCTCTTCTGCTACACCCGTCTTGACGATGCTGTCAAGAACCTGAGCTTCTCCGACACCCAGTACGGTATCCTTCCGATGCCCAAGCTGGATGAGAATCAGGAAGATTACTACGGCGGCTGCACCGACAAGCCCTCGGCTATCCCGGTCACCGTTCCGGAAGAAAGCCGCGAAACGGTTGCTCTGATCACGGAAGCGCTGAACATCGAAGGCTACCACACGGTATTCCCGGTTTACTATGAAACCGCACTCAAGGTTCGCTATTCCGATGAGACCGACGATGCCAGGATGATCGACCTCATGCATGACAACCGCATCCTCAGCTTCTCCTACCTCTACGGCGGATTCGAAGGTCCGGCCCTCAAGCTGCTCGAAACGCTGCTGGATCCCGCCCACCCCTCGACCGATGTCGCTTCCTTTGCTGACAGCGTAAAGACGCTCCAGCAGGATCGTGTAAATGCTCTGAACGAAGGCTTCTCCGGCGAATAATTCCGTCTTTCTCTCCCCCGACCTGCACGGCCGGGGGAGATTTTTCATTTCGGTCCGATTGACAAAAAACGAGATCTGTGCTATAATGAAAAAAACGATGGAGGCTGTACATGAACCGATTTCGCCGTGCCTGTCCGGTCGCACCTGCCAGGGAATCCGATGCGCCGATTCTGATCCGGCGCTTTTATATCGGCAGTATGCCGATCCAGGCCCAGCTGTACATCACCGGAAATGGCTTTGTCCGGGTACTTATCAACGAAAAAATTGCTGTCCGGGATCGGGGCAAGCCGGACCTTTATCCTTCCTACGATATTACGCGGCTCCTGATCGCCGGCGAGAATACGCTGGCAATCGAGCTTTCTTCCGATTGTGCCGCCAACGGCTCACCCTATGCCCGCTATCGGCTGGAGCTTGACTGCAAGTGCATTTTCTCCGACGGAAGCGAAACCTGCCGTCAGGATCCGGCCGGCCCCGAATTCCCGGTCCGGATTCTCTGAGCCGATCGGATCCGGTCTGTCTGCCCGCTTAAATACATCAAACGGAGGTTTAATCATGTCCGAAAAAGTGATTCTTGTACTGGTCGACGGGATGCGCCCCGACGGGATGCTGGCCTGCGGCCATCCCTATGTGCGAGCGCTGCTTGAGCAGTCATCCTATTGCCTCAAGGCCCGCACCGTCCTGCCGTCCTCGACCCTTCCCTGCCATATGTCGCTCTTCCACAGCGTGGATCCCGACCGCCACGGCATTCTGACCAACACCTATGTCCCGCAGGTCCGCCCGATCGACGGCCTGATTGAGCAGCTGGACCGAAGCGAAAAAAAGTGTGCCTTCTTCACCACATGGGAGGAGCTCCGCGATCTGACCCGTCCCGATCATCTGCATACCTGTCTTTGCATCAATCAGCACAAGCAGGCCGACACCGATCCAAAAATCACCGATGCAGCGATCGCTTATATCAAAGCCGAGGAGCCGGATTTTCTCTTCCTGTATCTGGGCGAAACCGACGAAGTCGGCGGACACGATCACGGTTGGATGAGTCCCGAATATATGCAAAGCCTGGTCAAGGCCTGGTCCTGCATCGAAAAGCTTCATAGGAATCTCCCGGATGGCTATACACTAATTGTCTGTGCTGATCACGGCGGCCATGACCGGGTGCACGGATCCGCCTGCGACGAGGATATGACCATTCCCGTTCTGTTCTGCGGCCCCCGCTTTGAGACAGGGCGGGAGCTGGAAGATGTATCCATCAAGGATATTGCCCCGACAATCGCCCGCCTGCTGGATTCCCCCGCCGCCCGCGAATGGGAAGGCAAACCGCTTTGCTGAATCCGTTTACAAGGAGCCGCTCTGTTTTTTGCACAGCGGCTCCTTCCGTATGGAGGCAGCTTCGACTCCCTTTTATTTATCCCATGAGCAAACGGCTCCGGATTTTGCCCAATTCCGACCTTGACAAAAACCGACGTCTGTGCTATTATTATGATATCTTAATACGAACAGGAAGTGATTCCATGCCAGAATCGATTTATACCGAACCGATTTCCGCCTCCGAGCCGGTGCGCAAGCTCTATGCCGACAGCGTTTCCAATGCCGTCGCGGTGCTTCGCGTGGCCGCCAATATGCGTCGTGAACAGACCGTTACGCCTCAGCGCATGGCCGCCGAACGGGAGAAGTTCCGTGCGGAATATGCCTCCCTTCTCGGCATCGATGTCTGCCGTGAGGTTTTTGGCAGAGGCCCGCAGGCCGTCGAGCGCACCCCGCTCGGCGAGGATGCGCTCTGCTTTGTGGAGCGGGTCCTCTTTCCGATCTGTGACGGTGTCACCTTCACCGGCCTCCTGCTGATTCCCAAGCAGAAGGCTGCCAGAGCCCCGCTTGCCATCATGCAGCACGGCGGCGGCGGATCGCCCCAGCTCTGCTGTGATATCATCGGCCCCAACAATTACGGCGGTGTAGCCCGTCGGATGGTGGAACGCGGTGTTGTTGTCTTCGCACCGCAGATGCTCCTCTGGAGCTTTCAGGTTCCGCAGGAGAATATTCCCTCCTACACCACGCCCTATAACCGTCATGACAGCGACAAGGAGCTCAAGCAGTGCGGCGCCAGCATCGCAGGCCTTGAAATCTATGAGATTTCCCGTGCGCTGGATGCGCTGACCCAGCTTCCCTTTATTGATCCCGAAAAGATCGGTATGTGCGGCCTCTCCTACGGCGGCTTCTATACCCTCTATACAATGGCATACGAAACCCGGATCAAGAGCGGATGGTCGGCCGCCTTCTTCAATGACCGGATCAAATACGGCTGGCGGGATTTTGTCTGGAAGGATTCCTGCGGCAAATTCCTTGATACCGAAATTGCCGGACTCTGCGCCCCGCGAAAGCTCTGGATCGATGTCGGCACCGAGGATTCGGTTTTTGACAACAGCGAGGTCAACGAGCTGTTCCCGCGCGTGCAGGCATTCTTCGATGCGGCCGGTGTTCCCGATCATGTCCGCTGCAACCGCTGGGGCGGAGGCCACCGCTTCTCAACCGATAACGGCGCCTTCGACAGCTTCCTTGAAGGCTTCGGTGCCTTTGTCTGAGCCATGAAGCATCCGGAACGTTACCTGGCCAAGCGCATTGACACGCCCGGCCGGGCACAGTATTTCACCGATCAGGTTTATGCAGGCGAATCCGGCACATGGGATGCCATCCGTGCCGATCAGCGTGCCCGCTTCCCCGCTTCGCCGGCTTATCGGGTCTATTTCGGCGATCTGCACGGCCATTCCTGCCTCTCGGACGGCAAGCCAACTCCCGATGAATACTACACAACCCTGCGCGATAAAGCCGGTCTTGATTTTGGCGCGCTGACCGATCACGATCACGGCGGTGTCGGGAAGCCCGAGCTCTGGTGCTCCGGCAAATGGAAGCAGCTGACCGCCGCAGCTGAAAAATACAATCAGCCGGGCCGCTTCACCGCGATTCTCGGCTATGAGCGGGATTCCTATCCCTGGTACAACAATCTGGTCATCTATTTTGCCTCCGATGACGGAGTGCCGCTGCGCGGCACCCGCGACGGCGAATGCACGAGAGAGGAGCTTCACCGCTGGCTGGCGCGGGAGGATCTTCTCCTTGTGCCGCACGATACCAATTTCCTTTCGGCAGGCTGTGACTTTCTCTCGATGGATACGGATGACATGACCCCGCTGATCCAGATCTATTCACGGGACAGCTGCACCGAATATTTCGGCAATCCGCTCCACACCGGCGATGACTGCGAGGGCGGTCATTGGCGGGATGCGCTGGAAAAGGGCGCGCGGATGGGTGTCATCGGCGCCTCCGACGATCATGCCGGCACGCCGGGACTGACGGTCGAATCGCTCGGCTATCCCCGGATGTATCCGGGGCTTACCGGTGTATGGGCCGAGGATAACACCCGCGAGTCGATCTTTTCGGCGCTGAAGGCCCGCCGGTGCTACGGCTTCATGGGCGGCCGCATCACGCTGGATTTCCGGATTAACGGCCATTACATGGGCGAGGAATTCACCGATGCGGGCGATCGCGCCGTCTGGTTCCGGATCGATGCCGACGCGCCGGTGGAATCGGTTACCGTCATCAAAAACGGGCGGGATTATCTGATCCTGCGCAGCAAAACCGAAGCGCTGTGGTACGATTACCGGAGCGGTGCGCGTGCCGAACGGGAAACCGATTATTACTACATCCGTGTCAAACTGGCCGACGGCCGTGCCGCCTGGAGCAGTCCGATCTGGATCCGCTCCTGAAATTCCGCATTTATTTACAATTTTCCGGCAAAAAAATGTCGATAAATCATTGACTTTTGCGCACTTATATCGTATAATATTGATAGTACCTTTATTTTTAACCTGAAAAGGAGAATCGTATCATGGGAAAAATCGTTGTTAAGACCGTTGCCTCCGGCATCAAGTTCGACCTCAAGGCCACCAACGGCCAGGTAATCGCTACCTCCGAGGTTTATGAGTCCGAGTCTGCCTGCCTCAAGGGCGCCGAGAGCGTAAAGAAGAACGCTCCGATCGCAAACCTCGAGGACCAGACCGTCGAAGAAGTCGCAGCTGCAACCTGCCCCAAGTTCGAAGTTTACACCGACAAGAAGGGCGAGTTCCGCTTCCGTCTGAAGGCCCGCAACGGCCAGATCATCGCAACCTCCGAGGGCTATGTTGCCAAGGACAGCTGCATGAACGGCATCGAGAGCGTACGCAAGAACGCCGAGGATGCAGAAATCGTAAAGGAATAATTCCGATCCAAAAGAATCAGCCGTCTGATGACGGCGGATTTTTTGTTCGCTCCAAAGCTCAATTTGACGATTTACGAACAGAACTGCATCAAATGGCCGATTCATTATTGACAGGCAGCATCGGATATGATAGAATGAAATCACGGAAGGTCAATGCCTCCGAATCAAGTGTAAGGAGAATCCAATATGATCACCTTAAACCGCGATACCGTCAAAGACAAAATTTACGCCTGCTGGCTCGGCAAGAACATCGGCGGCACTATGGGAACCCCCTTCGAGGGCAAAACAGAGCTTAACGATATTCAGGGCTTCACCACGCCTGAAGGAACCGTTCTGGCCAATGACGATCTGGACCTCCAGCTTGTCTGGCTCAAGGCCATGGAGGATATCGGCCCGTACAATCTGAGCGCCCCGATCCTCGGCGAATACTGGATCAGCTATATTCCGCCGCATTGGAACGAATACGGCCTCTGCAAGAACAATATGCACATCGGTCTGCAGGCTCCGATGTGCGGCGAATACAAGAATGTCTGGAAGCACTCCAACGGAGCCTGGATCCGCACCGAGGTCTGGGCCTGCATGGCACCCGGCTGCCCGGATATCGCCATGAAGTACGCACAGATGGATGCCTGCGTTGACCATGGCTCCGGCGAGGGCACCTATGCCGCGATGTTCGTGGCCGCCATCGAGGCCGCCGCCTTCGTCATCACGGATCTCCGGAAGCTGATCGATCTGGGTCTTACCAAGATCCCCGCCGAAAGCTGGATGGCCAGAACCATCCGTCTGCTCCTCGATTGCCGCGACAAGGGCATCGATTGGAAGGAAACCCGCCAGATGCTGGTTGACTACACCAAGGAGCTCGGCTGGTTCCAGGCCCCCGCCAATGTCGCCTTTGCGATGCTCGGTTTACTCTGGGGCGAGGGCGATTTCAAGAAGTCGATGATCCTTGCCATCAACTGCGGCGACGATACCGACTGCACCGGCGCAACGCTCGGCTCGCTGTTCGGCATCCTCTACGGCACCGCCGGCATCCCGAAGGATTGGATCGACCACATCGGCGACAATATTGTTTCCAAGGCGATTGACCTCGGATCCTGCTACGGTCTGCCGACCACCTGTACCGAGCTCACCCAGCGCGTGTTCAACCGGATCCCGCACGTCATCGCCGCCAACCGCGGCCATGCCTGCCTGTCCGACCATGATTCCTGGGACGATGCCGACATCGAAAAATTCTACGATGACAAGGTGTCAAAGCAGCTGCTTGACATCCCCGGCTATTCCCTCGATGTGGATTTCGTGTGGGCCAAAGCCCGCGTCATCCTGCCCGACGGTCCGGACATCGCGCCCGGCAAGGCGGTCAAGGTACAGCTGCAGCTCACCAACCAGCACAATCCGCAGCCCAAGCACATTCACTTCAAGTGGCATCTGCCCGAGGGCTGGAAGGTCAACGGCGCGCCCAAGACCTGCCTGCTCTGCACCTGGAGCCGCTACACCGCTCCCGAAACCACCATTGAATTTGAAATCGAAGCCGGCGAGCAGGTTGACATCACCAACCGTGTCATCCTCGAGCTCTCGACGCCCCGCCGCCCTATGGTTGGACTGGTGCCGATCACGCTGATCGGCTGATGAAGCGAAAAATCCCCGGACCGTATGATCCGGGGATTTTTGTCGAATCTTACTGATTCTTCATAATGACATTGACATACTGGTACGGGATCTCAATGCCGGCCTTGTCAAGCTCCTTCTTGACATTTTCCCACATGGCGAAATTGACCGTCCAGTAGTTGGCGGCATCGCACCATACGCGAAGCTTCATTGTGATCGCGGAATCGCCGTGCGCAGTGACAAAGACAACCGGCGCCGGATCCTTGGCAATCATAGCATCGGCGGCCGCCGTATCGAGGATCACCTTTCTGGCGGCATCGATGTCCGCATCGTAGGAGATGCTGAAATCAAAGTCCAGACGGCGGGTCGTTTCGGTGGAAAGATTGGTGATCGTGCTGTTGGCAAGGGTGGAGTTCGGGATGCAGATATCCTGATTGTCAACGGTGGTGATCATGGTATAGTAGATACCGATGTCCTTGACCGTTCCGCTGATGCCGCTGCTGT
>JAZPXN010000083.1:0-6403 GCA_045543655.1 Eubacteriales bacterium | reverse complement strand
ATAGCCCCAGTTGTCTTCCTAAGCCCGCTTGGCCTCCGACTTAAGGGGAACAAGTGAAACCCGAAAAATTCAAGCCAACGGCGCAGGATTTTTCGATGGTCGACACTTATGCCGTAGCTGGGGGACCGACCGCAACGCGGTTGGTGGTGGGGGTAAGAAATTTCCCATTAAAGTAAAATCTTCTTTCGGACGATGAGCAACCGTTCTGCCTCCCCTTAGTAAGGGGAGGTGGCAGGCGGAGCCTGACGGAAGGGATTGACCGGGAGCATGATAATACCCGTTCTCCCCATGCCGGTGATGTTTGCCTTCGGCAAGTGAAGTTGCGGGGCAGTGAAGTTTTTCGGAGAAAAGTGATGTTCGCCTTCGGCGAGAGACTTATCCCTATACCCCCCGGCACAAGGATTGTGCCGGCCTTCGCTTTTTCTTTGGTTCTTTCTTGTTCCCGAACAAGAAAGAACGCCGTTCCCCGTCCCTCGTCTCCCGTCCCCGGCTCCCTTTTAATTATTCGAGCTTGTGACAGCGTCGATGGCAATGACGGCCATCAGAGCGGTGAGGGCGTCGTCGGGGTCGGAGACCGAGACGGTATAGGTATCGGTAAAGTTCCAAATCTCCTTGCTGATGGAGGCCACCGGATAGCCGCCGGCGTCGGTCAGATCGTAATCCCAGCCCATAAAATCCCCTTCCATTTTCCAGCCGGGGCCGCCGTCAAAATAATACCGGGGCGTCAGGAAGGTCAATTCCTTGCAGAGGGTGGAGAACAGTTCTTCTCCCCTGTAAAGATCGAATTTCGGCAAAAAGGTGAAGATCTGCTGCTCCACCGTGCCCACGTGCTCGCCCTTCGCATCGTAAATGCGCAGCAATTTGCCCCAACTCAGCTCCCCCTTCACCGTGTAGGCCACCTCGCCGGATTCGTAGTATACGTCGTAGGAATCGAACCAGGAAAAAAAGCGCTGTTTGAACAGTAATTTCACGTAGATCATCCTTTCTGCTATGATAACGCCGGCCTGCCGGCTTTTCGCAGGTGGGGGGGGTATTTATGGGGCGCATTGCTCTTTCGGGAAGTTTTTGTTCCTTGTCATAGTTTTAAACAGTGACAAGGCGGTGACAACCCTTCCACCACTTCGTGGTCCCCCTCCCCTTACACAGGGGAGGTAGATCTGGGGGGCGCATCGCTCTTCAAGAATATCATTTCTATTTTTGAGATTAGAAAGTTTCTCACTCCCGGTCAATCCCTTCCGTCACGGCGGCCGAACACGCCGCGCCACCTCCCCTTACTAAGGGGAGGCAAGGGTTACGCGCCGCCTTCTTTTTGTATTTCTATCCGAAAGTTCCTTTTGAATCGTGCGCCTTAAAAAACGATGCGCTGTATTGCACCTTCCCCTATGGTAGGGGAAGGGGGACCGACGCCGCAGGCGTTGGTGGTGGGGGTAAGAAATTGCCCTTAAAGTAAAATCTTCTTTCGGACGATGAGCAACCGTTCTGCCTCCCCTTAGTAAGGGGAGGTGGCAGGCGGAGCCTGACGGAAGGGATTGCCCGGGAGTATGATAATACCCGTTCTCCCCATGCCGGTGATGTTTGCCTTCGGCAAGTGAAGTTGCGGGGCAGTGAAGTTTTTCGGAGAAAAGTGATGTTCGCCTTCGGCGAGAGACTTATCCCTATACTCCCCGGCACAAGGATTGTGCCGGCCTTGGCTTTTTCTTTGGTTCTTTCTTGTTCCCGAACAAGAAAGAACACCGCCCCCGCTCAACTTACTTCATCTCATCCATAAAGCGGAACAAATCCGGGTAGACGGGTCGTCCGGTGCGGCGCAGCTGTTCCGGGGCGCGGTGTCCGTTGGCAATCAGCACGCAGTCGACGCCCATTTCTGCCGCCGCCAACGCATCGTGCTCCGTGTCCCCGATCAATAAGGCCTTCCGGGGGCGCACCGACGCGATCCACCGCTTCCCGATGGGGATTTTTCCTTCGGCGTAGACGTTGTCCGCCCCTAAAACCGTCTCAAAATAATCTGCGATGCCCAGGGCCGAAACCTGCTGGGTCAGCATCTCTTTTTCCGTGGCCGAGAAGAGAATTTGCGGTATTTGCAAGGCTTTTATGTATTCCAGGGCCTCCCTTGCCCCGTCGCACAGGGGCGCCGTTTTCTCCCGCGCCCGATATTCGTCGATCCACCGATGGGCGTAAACCGAATAGGGGGTCTTGGAGAAATCCAGCCCCACGTTCCGGTAATATTCTTCGATGGGAAAGCAGAATTTTTCCCGGTAGGTCTCCCGGTCGGTCAGCAAAGGCAACCCCTCCGCCGCCAGCAAAACGTTGATGGCCTCGATGCCGATATCCACGTCGTTCAGGATCGTTCCGTTAAAATCCCATAAAATATGCGAATATTTCATTGTTTCTCCTATACGATCAGCCCCCGGAGCAGGTCCAGAAGCAGCAGTGCCGGCAGAGAGACGATCCCCCACATCAGAGAATAGATCGGGCAGATCTGTCCCAATACGTTTCCCTTTTGGGTCGAATAGTCCCAGACCTTCAGCCCCATTTTCAGATTGACCACGCAACCGAAGGCGAACTCCACCCCCGTGATCACCGCCGCCCCCAAAATACATTTGAAAAACAGCGGCAGAGCAAAGAAGACGCCGTTGCACAAAAATTCCAGCAATACCGCGCAGACGCCCCCGGCCAGGAACATGCTCCCGTGGGTGCGTCGCCGCCAGTATAATTCCAGGGTCTGATACAGGGTTCCGCCCAGCCAGAAGACCAGCAGATAAAAAATACCTTCCATGCAATTTTCCCGTCCTTTCCGTTGATAGTGTTCTCCGGAAGGACGGAAAAATCATTGCGTCCGGTTATCCAATTTTTACCGGTCCCAAAAGACCGCCCGCCGACACGGTCAGATAGGTGGAGAAGCGATCGTTTTCAATCTCCCGGTAGACCGGGTTGTTCACCACTTCTACCGTCAGCGTGTTTTCGCCCGCTTTCACCGCTTTTCCGATCTCGAACCGGTAGGGGGCCGCCACGCAGAGGCCGCAGCTGCGCCCGTTCAGGGTTACGGAGGCGATTTCGCCTACCGTTCCCAGATCCAGCGTCGTCTCGTTGCCGTCGGCAGAGAAGATCGCCTCGTATTTTACCGTGCCGCAGAAGTCCGGCAGATTTTCCGCCACGTTATAGGGCAGAAGCTCGGTCGCTTCGCCAGCGTCGGTCCACGTCTCTTCGCCGGCGTTTTTCCGGGAGATCTTCCAGACCGGCGCCAAGGGCTTGGTTGCGTTTTTGTTGTAATTATGGGGAAGCGCGTCCCGGCCCTCGCCGCAGAGAAGAACGATGGCTTCCCCGCCCGCCAGTTGAATACGGACGGTGTCGCCGTCGGACTCCGGCTTGGTCACTCTATTGTTCCATACGTCGAAGAAGACCGGCGTTTCGGCGCCCCGGAAGGTTACCTTCTCGTCGATTTCGGCAATGCCTTCGTTGAAGAGCAGGTAGACCGTGGTCTGATCCCGGTCCACCCGATAGGTGCGAAGATAGGGAGCTTCTTTTTCGGGAAGCACGTGATAAAGATCCGTTTTCCGCAGAAGATCCGCCAGATTTTCGGGGGCGACCACCGTCACCTCTCCCAAAATTTCCTTGGCGTCCTTGCCGCAGGCCGTCTTTTCCGGCGCGCCCTCTTCGTAGATCACCGGCAAGCCCTCTTCTGTCAGCCGGGCGAAGGAAGCAAGGATCTTTTCGGGCAGGATCTGGCAATAGGGCACGATCAACGCCCCGTAGGTCTCCTGATTCACCGACAGCCGGCCGTCGGCGACCTCCGCTTCCACCAGAATATCCTCGGGAAGGACGTCGTAGTCGATTTGATGCTTCGTCAGCCGGGTACAGGTCTCCTGGCATAGGGTGTTTTTGCCGCCCGTCCACTCGGCCTCCGGGTTATAGAAGACCGCAACGTCGGCTTTGTGCACCGATTCGTCGGTCAGCCGGGCGATTTTTTGCATATAGCGGATCAGCCGCCCGAAGGCCTCCTCCTGGGGATTGAGCCCGTGGCAATGGAAATGGGGCGGGCAGTCCGGGTCGGGATACTTGGGGGTGAAGGCGTGGGGCACGAAATGATTCAGCCCGCAGGCCAGGAAATGATCGGCCATATATTTCATATGCCCCACTCCGGCGGCAAAGCCGAAGGCGCCGAAGATCTCGATCATGGCCCGGTTCTCCATATGGGGATGGGTGTGGGCCAGGGAGGCGGCCAGCTTGCCCAAAAGGTAATAGAAGAAATGGGGATCCGCTTTTTTGCCCCCCAGCTGGGCGGTGTGGACCGTATCGGGATTTTTGGGAAGCATCTGATGCAATACGATATCGATGCCCGCCATATCCTGCCCCCGCAGCGACCGGAAATAGTGTCCCGCGCTGAAGCCCAGCCGTTGGTGGCTGTTGTTGTCCTCAATGACGTGGCCGATGTACAGCACCTTCCGCTCCCGGCACCAATCCCCCAGCATTTTGCAGAAATTTTCATCGTAAAGCTTGGTGACGGCGTCCATATAGCCCGCCCGGACGGCCGGGGCGAAGGCCGGAAGCGTATGCCACAGTGCCGGCAGATAGACCCGCACCTCGTCGGCGGTTTTTCCGATTTCGGCGGCAATCAGCTCCGGAAGGTCGTCCCGCCAGGGGAATTGCAGTCCGTCCACCCCCACCGTATCGTGATAAGGGCCGTGGGAGGATTGGAATCCGGGCTCGTCGGAGAAAAATCCCCGGAAGGTGTTGCCGAAATAATCCTTGAAATGCTCGTAATGGGGCTGATAGACCCCCTCGATCAAGGCCTTGCAGGATTCGGGGTTGAGCATATCGATATAATGCCCCCGATAGGCGGTGATGGGGGTGCGGATGACGTAATAGACCCGCCAGATCCCCTCCGGCACGTCCCAATCCAGAAAATCGCCGGTAACCTTTTCGGTCAGATCCACGGGTTGTCCCACGACCTCGGTGAAATCCTCGCCCCGCTTCCATCCGGAGACCGCAACAATGGTTTCCCCTTCCTTCCGGCGGACGAGGGGAATCCGGGTGTGGACGGTGGGACCGACGAAATCCCGGTATTCCAGCCGGAGATCCTTCCGGCGCAGAGGAGAGTCTGCGGGCAGGGCGTCGACGGTGCCGTTGGCGTAGCCCGTGGGAAAGCGCTTATCGTCCAGAAGCCAGACCCGCATCCCCCGTTGGCGGGCATATTCCAGCATAAACCGAAAATCCTCCCACCATTGCTCCTTGCAGAATTCCTCGTGGGTGCGGCTTTCCACGCAAAATTCGTTGGCGCCGCTGTTCCGGATGGCGTCCATTTCGGCCTTCAGCGTTTCGTGATCTTCCCCGTGCTGCCAGAAGAAGGGAAGCATATATCCCGTCTCGCTCAGCCGGGAGGTGTAGCATTCCTGAAATAACTTGTCCATAGCTGAAAATTCCCTTTTTTTCGTGTATTCTTCTTATTTTTTTGAAAAAATCCGCTCCGGGAGACCCAAAGCGGATTTTCGTTTTTTCAGTTCCGGCCCAGGTTGACCCCCCAGATCCCTCCCAGGATTCCTCCGGGGATTTCGACCGCCGGATAGGTCAGGGCCCCAAGGGAAAAATCCCCGAAGCAGGCCGTCAGGGCAAGGTGGATCACGGCGATCCCGCCGCCGACCAGAAGGCCGGTCAGAATGCCCTTTTCTTTGGTTTTGATTCCCCCAACAAGGCCGCCTGCCGCCGTCCCGAGAAGGACGGAGAGGTGGGTGAACAGGGGGACCGTTCCGTCGGGAACGCCCAAGGCCAGCAATCCGGCGAAGGCGAAGATCAGCACCGTGATCCCTACGGCCGCCGCGGCGACTCCCATCAGGGTTCCCTTTACCGTTTTCATGACAGATCAACTCCCGGAGCATTTTGGTATATCCTATGCTCCGGTGCGATCGGTTAGAACGGGAAAATTATTCGGAAATGGTATCTTTGCTCTGGATGGCCCACTTGTGAATGGTCAGCCGGTCGTTGTTTGCGCCGGTTTCGATGACGTACAACTCACCGTTGTCCTTGATCTGACGGACGGTGCCGACGATCCCGCCGATGGTGGTGACCTGATCGCCCTCCTGGATGGAGGAACGCATCTGTTCGGTTTCCTTCTGCTGCTTCTTCTGGGGACGGATCATGAAGAAGTAGAACACGGCGATGATCAGAACGAAGGTACCGATGGTGGGCAGAAGCTGAAGGATCTGCTGGCCGGCCGTCAGTTCGGAAGCGCCGTCGGTGGCGACGTCGGATGCGAGAAGAATGGCGTTCATAAGATGATTCATGGGGATTACCTCCGGTTTTTGAATATGGTAATTCATTGTAATATCTTTATTATATGCGGTATCTGTATTATTTTGTGGACGAAAGTGGGAAGTTTTTCTAAACTTATGCAAAAGCGGCGGGGGAC
>JAZPXN010000082.1:0-18398 GCA_045543655.1 Eubacteriales bacterium | reverse complement strand
GAGCGATTTTTTGAGAAGGACAGTGAATATGCGGCGGCATTGCATGAGGTGCTTCAGCACAGTAAGGATCTGCGGGATCGGCTGAACGATGAGGATTCGGAAATTCTGGAAAGGCTCTCGGAATGTACGAACGAGATGTGTGGTATCGGAGAGCGGGATGCCTTCGTGCGCGGGTTTACATTGGGCGCCAGGATCATCACCGAAGTGATGATGTTTGGTTGCGAATAACAAGAAATCCGAGAGTGCACAATCTCTGTTACTCTCGGATGTATTCTTTTATTCGTATTCAAAATAGGGCTTGGTCCTGTTGCAAGTGAAATTATAATAGCACTGTCTGGCATTGATGAATTGATATGCCATTATAAGAATCGGACGGATTTCGGGATTGCTCCACTTATGATAAACTCTAATGATATTGTCGTTGATGGTTAGAGTGTCTTCCTTCAACAGTCCGTATTCTACAAGTAATGGTTCAATTTCAAGAAATCTTTCCGATGATATACCAATCTTTTTTGCCATCATTTCAGCGGTGTATTGACTTGACTCGGTTGAGGTTTGCGTAAAGATGACAGCTTTGAGACCGTCCTCCGATCCAAGTAAAGAAAAGAATTTTTCAAATTTTTCCTCGGACAAGATCTTTTTTGAAATTTCAGGTGTGTCCCAAACGGCGCAAAAGAACGGGAAGTCCTTTACAAGACTTAAATAGGTGGTTCCGTTATTGTTGATGATCTGTGATGTAATTTGCGGATTGCCGCTGTTTTTTTCAATAACTTCACTTAATAAGGGACGGGATTCGTTTCCGAAATACGCACTTTGAAGTGCCCAAAGTGTTTCAAACATAAACTCAAATATATTGAATCCGCTTCCTTTTTGCAGACAAAACTTAAATAGAATATCAAGCATTTCGTCTTGGGTATACTCCGATATTTTCTTTTCGGTATCGAACAGTGCATCTATAGACACTTCCAATACCTTCGATATTACGGGTAAGAGATATGTGTCGGGCACACCACCGTTTTCCCATTTTGACACGGCTTGTCCCGAAACACCTACGAATTCTCCAAGCTGTTCTTGAGTGTAGCCTTTCGCTTTTCTGTATATAGCAATTTTTTCTCCAATTCTAATTCCCATAGAAGACCTCCGTAATTAACATGATATCACCGGTGTGGCTTAATTATATCACAATTTTCCGTTTGATACAATGGAGAAATTGTTACGTTTCTCAACTGTGAGTTGGATAATGCCTTTTTTTAAATACACTTGCATTTTGAACAAAATTATGATATAATGGAAAAAACAATAACTAATTGCCGGAAGGAGGAAGTTTGATCCATGGAAAGAATGGCTGCGCTGACAAATTATTATATTACGCACAATGAAGATACACGTTTAGCCCCAAAGCGCGGTATGGTGGAATTTTTGACTACCGTTCATTATATTGAAAAGTATTTAAAGCCCGGCATGCGTATCCTTGAGATTGGCGCAGGTACGGGACGATATTCACATTATTTTGCCCAAAATGGATATACGGTAGATGCTATCGAACTCATGGATTGTAACATCGAAGTGTTTAAGGCTAATACAAAAGATAGTGAAAAAATCACTATTCAACAAGGTGATGCAGTTGATCTTTCGAATATCGCTTCTGAACAATACGACATTACTCTTTTGTTAGGGCCTATGTATCATCTTTATACGGATGAGGATAAGATTTCGGCAATGAGTGAGGCCATTCGTATAACGAAAAAGGGCGGGATTGTATTCGCGGCTTATTGCAACAACGATATTACGGCATATCACTTCGGTTTCTTGCGTGGTGGATTCAAAAGTGGAGAGCATGACGAACTGATTGATTTTAATACCTTCAAGCTAACCTCCACACCAAAGGAAGTTTTTGCGCTCTATCGACAAGAAGACATTGATGAATTGATGAAACGTTTTACCGTCGAAAGACTCCATTACGTTGGGGTAGATATGTTGACCCGCTTTATTGGAAGCGCGGTAGATGAAATGGATGAAAAGACTTTTGAGATGTATATGAAGTTCCATCTTTGCATTTGCGAACGCAAAGATATGGTTGGAGCATCCTCTCATATGCTGGATATCTTCCGAAAGTGTTAAAATTGAGGTGTGAATTATGGGAAACGGTTTTTTTACCGTATGCGGAATCGTTGAGATTGATGGAAAAGTATTGCTTGTTCGACATACTTACGGTTCTGCGAAAAACCGCATTTTGTGTCCGGGTGGATACGTTGAAGAGAACGAATTGCCCACTACAGCCATTGAACGGGAAGTTTTAGAAGAGACGGGTGTGGTCGTTCGTACAAAATCTTTGCTTTCCATGCAGTTTAAGTCAAATCAATGGTGTGCTATTTATACGTTAGACTATATTTCCGGTACACCGAAATCGGATCACTATGAAAACAGCGAGATTTTGCTACTCCCTCCCGAAGAAGCAGTTTTGCGTGAAGATATTACGAATATGAGTCGTGAATTGCTGAAAACCTATCTGAAGAACAAAGACGGCGGACTTCAAAAAAATGATTATATTCCAAAGTCTGCTACAGAACAGGATTACGTTCTTTTCGGATGATCAGATCTAAGGTGTAGTATGGATCAGCGAACGTTAATTGATTTTCTGAATAAGATCGAAAAGTTGAAATGCAATACCCGTCATTCCTGGACATCGTCGGGCAGGCAGGAAAGTGTAGCGGAGCATTCCTGGAGGCTTGCCGTCATGGTGATGCTGTGTACAGATGAATTCCCCGAATTGGATACCGAAAAACTTCTGAAAATGTGCTTGGTGCATGATCTTGGCGAAGCGGTAACAGGCGATATCCCGGCATTCAGGAAAACCGAACGCGATGAAGCTTACGAGGATGATGCCATTCTGGAACTCTTGAACGATTTGCCTTCGCCTCATTTTGAAGAATGGACCACTCTGCTTGAGGAAATGAAATCAGGGGTAACTGCGGAAGCGAAGTTGTTGAAATCTCTCGATAATCTGGAAGCATTGATATCGCACAATGAAGCTGATCTTGCATCTTGGCTTCCTCTTGAATATGAATTAAACCTTACATACGGTCAGAAGAATTGCGAATGGTCGGAATGGGTAAAGGTCCTTCGTGATGAGGTCCGGCAGGATAGCTTGAATAAGATTTCCGAAGGAAACGCTGATAGGTGATTTTTAATGAACAGAATGAAAAACACGAGCGCCGTCGTGGTGGATCTTGATCGTACCTTGCTTCGTTCGGACAAAACGATTTCTCAATATACCGTTGATGTGTTAAACAGGTGCAAGGAGCGAAGCATTAAAATTATTGTCGCGACGGCTCGCCCTCAGCGTGATGCAGAACCCTTTTGCGATGTCGTCGATTTTGATGGTCTTGTGGTCTCAAATGGTGCAAGAATGATCTGTGGCGATCACAGAGAAGAGGTTCGCCTTTGCTCCGATAGCGCAGAACGTTTATTGAAAGCTTGGAAAAACATTCCGAACCTTTGGATTGACCTGCCATTCGTGCATAGGGTTACCTGCTACCCGTAAACGGGTCTCTGGGGTCAAACAGGCTCAACTGATCCGCTTCTTTATCTTGTTTTAGCTGATTCTCTATGTACTCCTTTATAGCTTTTGTATTTTTGCCTGTTGTATCAACATAAAGCGGCATTATTTTGTTCCGACATTTTAATGTCCTCCTGATGTGTTTATTTTTTCGCAACTGGCAGGTCACGATTCTATTATAACACATCAGGAGTTTTTCTTCAATGTTCATCGGCAATAGCCTTTTTTGAACCACGCGACTATCGCGTGGTTTTCTTTATACAAATTCGCCCCCTGGGGGTACCCCCAGGGGACAGACAGAGCATCACTTGTTACATTACTTAGGATTTTTTACCCCAACTATTGACAGAGAGCCGTTCGGATGAACAAGGCCTTTTTTCTTTCTGTATAGAATTGATTATTCAATTCGCGATAAAATGCAGAGATTATCTTGATTATTGAATCAACTGCATCCTGCGTCTTGCGAAGAAAAGGGCGGCAACAGCGAATGCGGAGTTTAAGAGGAGTATAGCGAAGGCTATGGTGTTGGTGTCGGCGGTTCCGGGGTTTTGGGCGGCGATGCAGAGAGGATAAAACTGGGTGCCGGTGGCGGTGAAGGTTATTTTGCCGTCCCCTTGAGAGGCGGTGAGGGGTTGAGCCTTTCCTGCGGAATCGAGAGCATAGACGGAGATGGCTTCGTCGGTGTCGGGGGCGGCGATGGTAACCTTCACGCCGTTATTTGAAATTTCCTTGCCATTGGAATCGATGCAGGCAACGTAATACGTAATAACGGCGTTGATCTCCTTTGCAAGATTATCCTCAATCCATTTTTTGACCTCTTTTTCGTCGGCCTGGACGGGATAGACCCGGAGGGTGACCGCTTTTCCCGGGATGTTTTCGACGGAGAATTCCGTACCGTCGGGGAGCTCGCCGGAGGCCTTTCCATCAGAAACGGGCACGGTAACCCCGTTGCAGTTGTTGGTATAAACCACGGACAGATCCTTGGATTCCTTCGGCAATTCCGCAGCAAAAAGAGAGGACGTTACGGTAAAAATGAATAGCAAAGAAAGAATGATGGACAGAATCCTTTTCATAAGTCAGCCTCCTTCGATCTGCGCGACCGTGGTTAGGGAAATGGAGCCGCCGCTGTAATAGGTTTCGGGTTGGTAAGACATGATTTTCAAGACGAGCTTTTCGCCGTTTTTCGGCAGTTTCTCAAAGGTGATTTCGGGAATATATTCCCCGGGCTTAATCAGTCCCGTCTCCCCCAAAATCTCGCCTTTTTTGTTGAGAACGCGGAGCTTAAGCCATAAAGCATTCTCTGAAGGGCTTGTAAAATAAATTCTGGTGGTGTTATTTTTAATTTTAATCTCTCCGCAGACCGAGGCCTTAAACGACATTCCGGTCTTGTATACCTCGTACCAGCCGAGATTTTCGGGAACGGAGGGAGTGCCGGCCACGGCGTTTTTATCGAATTCCGGGGGTACGAAATCCGGTTGTTCTCCGGAAGGATTTCCGGTCACGGCGAGGATAATGCCGGTGGCGATCGCCATAATCAGGCAAATACCGGCCAAAATTAAAACGGTACGCTTCATTGAATTCCACCTTTCTCTCATCTGTAGCTCTTTGGGAAAGGGATACGGATCAGAGGCAGAGGCGGGGCTTCGGAAAACTCCGCCTCTGCATAAATGCAGGTCACAGTGATCGCAAATTATAAATTGATTCGAAATCAGGAATTGGCGGCGGCAAAGGATACGGTGGCTTTAGCAACTACGTCCACAGCAGCGGTGGGAGTACCACTAATGACGATGTTGAATACAACCTTGTCGGCAGTATCGTAACCACCGACAACACCTGCGTCCAGAGTGTCGCTGCCTTCACCGGTGAAGGTGAAGCCGTCGGCTTTTTCGGAAAGAGTCAGAGTTGCGGCAACCTTGGCATTGGAGTGGTTGGTGACAGTAACGGTGACCGTGTCGTCGGTCCAGGAGGCGGCTACTACATTGTCATAGGCGTGGGTCTGGGGATTCCAGGTACCCTGCTCACCGGCATCGTATTCGAAGGTGAAGTCGTTATCGGTCCAGGCAATATCCACGGAATAAACGGTGCCGGCGGCGGTCATAGCGGTGTAATCAACGGCCAGATCCTTACCTTCGGAGGCAGGAACGGTAGCCGCAAAGGAGGCGACGGTCATGGTAGCGATGAGAGCGATGGCGAGAAGGATGGTTGCAAGCTTTTTCATAATGATTTTCTCCTTTTTTGATATGTGTTTTTATCTCCAATAGTCCGAGACAATCAACTGCGATTACCGTGAAGAAGTTATTGTTTTCGGGCTATTTTCGGTGTGATTTATTCCGTCACGTTGACGGTGATCTCCACTTCCGCGTCGATCATATTTTTCTCCCCCGTTTCCGGGTCATAGATGCTGACGACGAATTTTCCTTTGTATCCGCCGGGCTGCAGCTTGGAAACCGCCGCCTCGTCGAGGGGCATTTTCAGAATCTGCTTGCCGGGGACGAGAAGATCCGATTGGGCCAGCAGGGTGTCCTGCACGACGATCTGCAGAACCATGTTGTTCAGCGATCGTCCGGGGTTCTGGAACATCAAGGTAATGGTTTTGTCGGACAGATCCACGTTCACCACGTCGGCGTAGGTCAACCCCACGGCGCCGCCTCCTTCGGGTGCGTCCAGCTTGTCGGAGGTGTCTCCCTCAATGTCGGTTGCGTTGGAATCGGTGTTCATGGGAGCGTAATCCGGGGGCAGAATATCGGAATCCGACGGACCCCGGAAGAAGATCGCCCACACGCTGACCGCCGCCAGAGCCACGATCAGCAGAAGCAAAAGCAGGATGACGATCAGGGATTTTTTTGATTTTCTTTCGTTGGTTTCTGAAGTTTGACTCATAAAATTCTCCTTTATCCGTCATCACGGGAATATTTTTATTCCGCTTTTGCAAAGGTCAGGGTTGCGGTAGCGACTTTGGTGACGCTTTCGGTGGGAGTGCCGGTGATAGTGAGAGTATATTCCACCTTGGGTGCGTTCGCAACGGCAGTTCCTTCGGCGGTAGCAAGGGTTTCGGTGGCCTTGTCGGAGGTAACGGTCAGTCCGTCGGCGGCATCTCCGTCGGTGACTTCCATGGTGACCTTAACGGCAGCGTTGGAATGGTTGACCACGGTGACCACCAGATCATCGTCTTCCCAGCCCGCATTGGCGGTATCGGCAAAGGTATGGTCGGCAGGATTCCAAGCACCCTGTTCCCCGGCGACGTAATTGAAGGTAAAGTCGTCGTTCTCCCAAGACACGTCCACGGAACAAACGGTTCCGGACGTGGCTAAGGGATCATAGGAAACGACTAATTCTCCTGTAGAAGTATACAAAGAGTTATCCACCAATTCCAGACGGACGCCGCCGGTATAGGCACCGCCGGACGCAGTGATCACCACGGGAACGTTGGTGCCGGCCTTCAGCTCCACCTCTACGGTATTGAAATGCCAGCATCCGCCGTAAGTATACGTAGAGGTCGTAGTGTTCAGGTCTGCCACAGCAACACCATCAACGGTTACCCCAAGTCCGGAAACTGTTTGATTCCGAGTCGTGGAATAAGGCAGCGTCACACGGTACAAGCCGTCCTTGGGAATGGTTACGTTCCACGTAACCGTGGCGGGGGAATTTCCGGAGTTAAAGCATTTTCCGTCAAAGGCAGAGGCGCTGTCCACCAGGGAGTATTCATCCCCTTCCGCAACGTAAGTGTCGGCAGAGGTAAGCCACTCGGAGGTGGGCCAAAGCATCATATCGGAAAAAATGGGAGCCTGCGTGGTGCCGTTCATTCCAACGATCAGGGTATTTTCCCCCTTGACCAAAGTTACCTTTACGATGTGATACCCCCAAGTGATCGTGGAGGCATCCGCATTATCCGCCCATTTGGCAGAGTTCCGCACGGCAGTAAACGTCTGGTTGTCTCCTCCGTTTACGGTAACGGACAGCATCCGGGCAAGCGTGCTGCCATTATTATAATTGATCGCCAAATAATAATCCCCTGCCACCGGGGCGTTAAAGGCGTACGTGACCGAGCGGCCGTCTCCGTTGTTTCCAACGTTCCAGTACGATACTCCGTGAGTCGATGCGAGAGAAAAGCTGTCATCCGAAGGGGTGCCGTCCTCAGGCATAAGAACGATGGAGGTCTTCTCCGTCCCGACGGTGAATTCCTCGGCGGCGGAAGAGGTGAGAAACGTCGCGAAAAGGATTCCGGTCAGAAGTGCCAGGATAAGAATGATTGCCAAAAGAGTTTTTTTCATTGATATCGCTCCTTTTTTTAATTTACAGAATCAAGAACAAGGGTTACGGTTCCGATGCCGATCCGATCCAACGCGGCTTCCGGTTCGGGAGCGGAAAGAAGAATCGCATACTGCACGTTTTGCCCGGAATACAAGGTAACGGGAGCGTTTTCCTTTCCGTTTGCAAGAATGGTTACGGCATATTCGTCTTCTCCGTCATAGGCTTCGTATTCGAGGGTTGCGGAGAAATCCGTCTCTCCCAGGTTGGTCACCGTAACGGATCCGTCGGAATTCCATCCGCCGTTTTCATACCGATGCTCCGTGGCATTCCAATCGCCCTTATCATAAGCAAAATCGAAACGCTTCCATGCGATATCGAAATCGGTAATGGCACATTCCTCTACCAGCTCCAGCCGGATTCCGCCAAGATAGCTTCCCCCGTCAAGCTGCAGAGAGATCTGCTTCTCCCCTATGGGGAGGACGATCGGTTTGGCAGAGACGACACCCCAGCCGACACCGTTTGCCGCAGAGGTCTTCGGACAGGTCAGAGATGCAACGGACTTCCCATTCACCAGAACGCCGATTGTCGCATCGCTGTTCACGGAGCTGTATGCGGCATAAACCTTATACGTCCCGGAAACGGGAACGAAGACGTCCCACGTTACGGTGGTATCATTGTCCCCGCCGCCGTAGCCGTATCCGTCAAAGCCGGTAGCACAAACGACCGGCGTGACGTTGGACGCGGCGGAAGGATTGTTCTTATACGTATTCCATTCCTTCTCCGTCCACAGAGTGATCCCCTGCATCTGAGGCCCGCGGTTCGTTCCGTCCTGCGCAAGGGTGATCACGTTTTCGCCCTCCTTCAGAGAGACGGAAACGATGCGGTAACTCCCCACCGATCCGGCGATCGGCCACCAGGCAGAGGAGTTCTGGGGGAAGGAGACGTTCTGCGTAGCCCCACCGTTGACGGAAAGAGCCAAGCCTCTGGTATTACAAGCGTTGTACAGGATGCCGACGTAATATTTTCCGGCCGCTTCCGCGGTCACGGTAAAGGACGCAGCTCTTCCGGAGGTTCCGTTCCCGTAATTCAGGAAATCCCCGACGGTGCCGTCTGCCGTCACGGCAAAGCCGGACCCGGTAAGGACCGCATCGTTTGCGGAGAGGGTCTGTGCCGGCTTCGTCGCAACCTCCGAATCGGAAACGAAAACGGAGTGGAGGATCGATTGGGGATTTGCCCCGCTCGAGGTGGCCTTCACGAGAACCGTTCCGGCCTCTCCCGTCAGAGTGACCCGTCCGGTAGCGGCATCCACCGTTGCGGGGCCGGACACCAGAGAATAGGTGACCGTTTGCCCCGGTGCCAGGCCGAGAACGGAAAGATCAAAGGGTGCGGATTTTACCGTCAGCTTTTTGGGAAGATTATTCGCAAAACAGATTCGGTCGGCCGGCAGATCGTGGATCCTCCAGTACGCCCGGTTCGTGTTCATGTTGGAATCCTGATAATTCTCTTTTTCATCCAGAATCAGATTTCCGTCTCCGTCAACGGCAAGAATCCTGCCGGAAGAGAGGTGAACCAGATAATCGAAGTATTCCGCCTCACCGGCCCGCATCCAAAGGGCGTTTCCGTTGACGTCTCCCGCTTCCGTGAAAAGGGAGGAACCGTCGGAGGCCAGCAGATTTCCGCTTTCCTTATTAACCAGATAGAAGAAACCATCCGAGTTTGTCACAATATTCCATGCGGCATGACCGGAAACCACGTCCGTTCCCAACAGCGAGGGACCGGAGATCTCGGCCAGACGAATATTCTCCACGCAGGAGGCATCGATCGCTTTCGCTACGGTATTGCTTTGCTTGATGGGAGTCAGGGTAATGCCGCCCAGCAGCGCGCCCCCGCGGGGAATATTGATCTTGATGGAATTTTCACCGGGAGCGATTTCGATCTCCACTTCGTCGTAGCCCCAGGACAAGCCGTAAAACGAGCTCGGAGAAGTATTCTTTCCGTTCCAGAGGGCAACCTCTTCTCCGTTGACCGTCCCAGTGATCCCCAGCGTCATCATACCGGTTCGGGGACAGGAATACCACATACAGAGCTTGTAGGTGCCG
This sequence comes from Eubacteriales bacterium, assembly GCA_045543655.1. Lineage (GTDB taxonomy): Bacteria > Bacillota > Clostridia > Oscillospirales > UBA644 > RGIG995. Next base: position 8,489 of record JAZPXN010000082.1, on the reverse strand, counting down.
GCAGGGGCCTTCACGGTCCATTCGGCAGTCCCGCCGTCGCTTCCGACGTCGATGCTCTTGCCGTCAAAGGAGGTGGGCTGATCGGTAACTGCACCGCTGGCAACACTGACACCGTCGGCAGCGGTATAGGCGTCGTCCACGTGCCAGACCATCAGCTCCTTCAGGTTCATTCCGACCGACGTGCCGGAATCAAAGGTGATCTCGTTTTCGCCTTTCTCCAGGGTCACCTTTACGATGCGGAAGGACCAGTATTGATCCCAGATGCCGTTGGCCTTGAACTGATAGCTCCCGGCCGCGGCACCGTTGACCAGAACGTTCATCGTCTTATAGCTTTCACCGATGGTTCCGGAGCCGTTATTGTAACAGACCGCAACGTAATGCTCCCCGGCCTTTTCGGCATTGACGGTATAGGTGACCGAGCCGGCGCTTCCGTTAAAGTTGACGTATTTTTCTCCGTAACCGTACTCCATCAGGGTCAGATGCTCGCTCAGGATCGCATCCTCTGCGGAATAGACGTTTTCGTCGGTGGTATCGCTCCCCGTGCCTGCCCAGAACATTCCTTCGTCGGTTCCGAATTTTTCTTCCATAAAGAACATGGGAAGGTCGTTTCCGTCTGCGAAGACAATGGCCTTGACGGTGGTTTCAAGCTCCACCTCAAACGGGCCCGCATACTTCGCGGAAGATCTGGTGGGCGTCGAACCGTCGGTGGTATAATAAATTTCAAAGGTTTGCTTTGCAGGATTTCCCCGGAGGGCCAGCTGCTGAACGTCAATGGAAACCAGGTTGCTCGTCAGCTGACGCTTTTCGCCCAAAATGGAGGCGGCGGTGAAGAGGATCTCTCCTTCGTCCTGCGTGGGACAAACGAAGACCTTGTTCAGCCCCATAAAGGCGTTGCGGTTGAAGTTTACGTGACTTTCCGTGTCAGTGGGGTTCCCGTTGTCGGCGGCCTTGATATAGGCGGGACCGGAAACGTAATAATAAGCTCGGTTTTCACCGTAAGGATAGAACGTGCCATCCTTGTCTACGGTGGTAACGGTGACCTGACCGACCCACGCAGGATCCACGGGCAGCTCTTCACCCGTAGTATTTTCCAGCGTGATTGCAGCAGGAGCAGAGGCCGTCTTGTAGGAATCTCTCAAAACCTCGTTGCCTTCCGCATCGTACCCTACCGCAGTCAGTGTTCCGGGGACGTAAGGAACATCCCAATCGAACTGCATCACGTCGGAGGCCCGTTCGTTCATAGGCCCTCTGGTTTCTTTTCCCAGGGATTCTCCGTTGAGGAACAGCTCCACGGTTTCACAGTTGGAATAAACCCACACGGGAACGGTCGTATTTTCATCAAAGAGGGGGTGAGTCCAGGAGGGGAGGATGTGAATCATCGGTTCGTCGGTCCACAGGCTTTGATAGAGGTAGTACATACTCTTCTCAAAGAGCGCCGTATCCACCGCACCGCTGTGGAACATACGGTAAGGCCAGCCGCCGATAACGTAGTTGGCCTCGCCCAGGTAGTCGAATCCCGTCCAGCGGAATTCCCCCAACCGCCAATCCATATCCCGGGTCTTTTCCCAGTATTGACGGACAGACGTGTTACTGGTAGCGTTATCGTAATCGGAGGGCCAGATCCGGGCACCTACCGCAGAGGAAGACCAGTCGTATTTGAAGATCTCGCTTTCGGTAAGGTGAGGGATCCCCTGTCTTCCGATATCAAATCCGTCGGAGATGGTGCCGCGGTACCAGGTCTGGGTGCGGTATACGCCCCGGACGGCATGACTATGGGGCGCTTCCGTCCCGATCATGGGAAGACCGTCGATGGGTTGTTTGAAATTAGGGGATTCACTGGCACCGTTTCCGCCGGGGATATCAACGCCGGTGTAGATATAAGAGCCGGTAGTGGGGCGGGTGGTGTCAAAGTTTTTAATAAAAGCGCTGATGCCGGTATTATCGTTCTGGCTGCCGATCTCGTTTCCGATGCTCCAGACCACAACGCAGGGATAATTCCGATCCCGGCGGATCCAGGATTCCACGTCCTGCTGCCAATAATCTTTAAACCAACGGGTACCGTAATCGCCGGCGACCTTACCCTTTTCGCCTTCAAACAACTCGTCCATAACCAGCATGCCCATTTCATCGCACAGCCGGTAAAATTCAGGAGGCCGTGCGCTAACGGTGGTGCGGAGACAGTTGACCCCCATATCCATCATCATCTGAATTTTATAGCGGATCATGTTCGTGGATTGTGCGGCACCCAAAGCACCAAGGGCCCAGTGATTGGCAACGCCCTTCAGCTTGATGCTTTCTCCGTTTAGGTAAAACCCGTTCTCATCGTAAGAGACCGCACGGAAGCCGAATTGGGTAATATAATCGTCCACTACGGTAGTCCCGGAAAGGATCTCCGTTTTGACGTAATAAAGATTGGGCATCTTTATCCCCCAGATAAGAGGATCCTCCACCTTTGCGGTTTGGGTCACGGTAAAGTCTCCTCCTGCAGGAACCGTGACCACATTGCTCGTCACCTGAGCCACCTGGGTATCGTCTGCTTTGCTGTAAATGGTGGAACGGACCGTAACGTCGGCATCGGAAGCGCCGTCGTTTTTGATCAGCGTTTCCAGATTAACGTCCCCTTGGGGCGCCTGCTTGAATTCGGCGGGAGTGGTGACGTAAGTACCGTATTCTGCTACGTGAACCTTCCCGGTGGAGGTGATCCAGACGTGGCTGTAGATCCCGGAGCCGGAATACCAACGGGCGGAGGGCTGAACGGAATTATCCACCTTCACAGCAACGGTTACGGATTCTTTTCCCTGAACCTGTTCGGTAATATCGCAGGAGAAGGTCAGCCAGCCGTTCCCGATGCCGCCCACCTTTTCGCCGTCCACGTAGACGGTGCTGTTACAGTACACGCCGTCAAAGGTAATGGAAACCTGTCTGCCGTCCCGCAATTCTTCGGGGATCGTCAGGGTCTTACGGTACCAGCCGATGCCGGTTGGCAAATATCCGCTGGCCCCGCCGTCGGGAGCATTCTGGGAATATTCACCCTCAATGGACCAGTCGTGGGGAAGATTCAAGAGACGCCAATCGGAATCATCAAAATTCTTCGCCTCCGCACCGGGCACGTCCTGCTGAATAAACTTCCAATTCAGATCGATCTGTGCCCGAAATCGGACGTCTGTTTCATCATAGTTCTCGAAGGACTCAACGTAAGCAAAATCTTCCTGATTATTGTGATGCAGCGTATTCACCTCCAACGTTTTTGCATCGGCGTTTGTCGGCAAAAAAGAAAAAAGACTCCCGACAAGGGCGAAAATAAAAACTACCGTTAATGCAGCGCGTAATTTTTCCCCCATAAGCAACTCCTTTCAATGGTTGTATAAGTACGAATTTAATATTTTCGATTTTTCTCATTTAGCCACTTGACATTCGTCCAATTTTATTGTATCATAGAATCAAGAGGATTTGTTTTGAAAATGAATCAAAAAATTTATGAATCCTACGGTTTTTTATGAAAATCTATGCAAACCGCAACAAAAGCGAATCTCACCTTTACTTTCACACCCCTTCCGAATCCGCCCGAAACTTCCTGTTTTATCCGATCTCGACCGGCGTCAACGTCCGGGACAGCGGCTACAAAATCCATCGCGAGCGCTACGACAGTTTTTTGATCATGCATATTGTCGAAGGAAGCTTACAATTGGATCAGGATGGCAAACATTATGAAGCAAACGAGGGAGAAATTTTGCTGGTGGATTGCTATAAGGAGCACGTATATTTCACAGACACTCACACAAAATTCACCTGGCTTCATTTCGACGGAGGCACCAGCCGACCGTGGTTCGAATCCCTCGACAACGCCTTCGGCAGGGTAATTAAAGGAAGCCCAGAAAGCAACGACAAAATACTGTCCATCATCTCGGGGGTAAAGCATTCGGAAAATGAATATGCACTCTCCGACAAGATTCACGCCCTGATGTGTGATATTTTTTCCTATTCGGAGATGAACGTGAATCCGAGGCACTCTACGGTGGTGAACGATGCAAAAACGTATATGGAAGAGCATCTGACGGAGGATCTGACCGTAAAAGAAATTGCCGACAAACTCAACTACAGCCCTTCGCATTTTTCAAAAATTTTTAAGGACTGCACCAAAATGTCTCCTTACGAATATCTCCTCTCCCGCCGCATTGAGCTTGCAAAAAAGCTGCTGATTCAAACCAACTACCCCCTGGACGTGATCGCCTATAAATCAGGATTTCACAGCGTGCCCCGACTCATCTGCGAGTTCAAAAAGGCCACCACCTTCACTCCGCTGAAGTTTCGAAAGCTGCATTTTTAACAACAGATTCTCGACCGCCGAGCCGCCATCGCCGCGCTCTCTTGCAGAATACCGCAAGAAGTACACCCCCAAATATTCCGTTAAGACCTCGATGAAGAACGAAACGAACGGAGAAGAGGTGCTGAATATTCCGTTGTATCTGATCTCCGCATTGGAAAGGTTCACGGTATAAGGAGCCTACACACAACTTATAAAAGGAGATGAGCGTGATGCTCATCTCCTTTGCTTCAAATATGACTACTTCTTTGCAATCAGGGGTGTCAACCAGAGTGCTAACTAGGGTGATACTTGGTGGGTATCTTGGTGGGTGTCTTATGTGCTATCTTGTGTGGCATCTTGTAACAATCGACCAATTGATTTTTGCCGCTTGTCGAGGCGGCTGGCCTTCTTCTTGCAAAAAAAGGAAACACTTTACATTTGAGCATAATCGTGGTATAATAATAGCATCAGAGAAATGCAAATTAATGCTACCCGATAATGCTCAGCACGGAACATCGGGAAATTGAGATTGCCTTTTGGTATAATAATGACAGGCAAGGAGGGGTAATATGGATTGGATCATTGGTTTGCAAAGGGCTATCGACTATATCGAAGAAAACTTGACAGAAGCGATTGATTACGAGAAGGTCGCAGCGCAAAGTTTTTCATCGAGCTACCACTTTCAACGTATGTTTAGTATTCTTTGTGGTTTTACCATTGGCGAGTATATCCGGAATCGCAGGCTGTCACTTGCCGGTGCGGAATTGGCCACAAGAGATGTAAGGGTTATTGATGTTGCATTGAAGTATGGCTATGAAAGTCCGGACAGTTTTGCAAAAGCATTCCAAAAGTTCCACGGTATATTGCCGTCGCAGGCACGTAATAACGGCCGTATGCTGAAATCCTATTCCCGTCTTGTACTGAAATTCTCTTTGGAGGGCGGTTGCATAATGAGTTATAGGATTGAAGACAAGAACGATTTGACAATTACTGGATACACCCAGAGGTTTACGGGAAGTCCGTCAAACCGTTATCATCAGCAGCACGATTTTATGGTTAATGGAAATACCCGTTTTATCAGGTATGCATTACAGGGAATGGCGAGTGACTGTTCTGTAGAATATTCCGTTATCTCCAACATTGATGATGACGGATATGATTTTTCAATCGGAACAATTATTCCTAAGTTTTTTACAGACCACTTGAATGAAACCGTTGGGGAAAACAATGCGAACATGCTAACGGTACAAGAGATTCCTCAGAGAAAGTATTTGATCGTTGAGACCGAGCATAGTGCGACATGTATACAAGGGCATCTTGAAATACGAAAGCGCGCTGTAACAGAATGGTTTACAGGATCAGATTATCAACTGGCTAATGCTCCGGAAATTACACTGTATCACTATGACAGATTGAACAAAGACAATAGTTACATTGAACTGTGGCTTCCCATTGAATTGAGCAGCGGAAATATGCGCACGAAAATCGAATAAATAGTAATAAATACGAAAAGAGGCCGAGTTGATTCTCGGCCTCTTCGTTATTCGTTTAGTAGTTCGTTAATATGATTACGCTGATTTTTTACAGACTCAAAAATAGTAAAAGAAAACCATTTCGTTTCGAGAAAGTCGTCTTCAAATGCAGCAATAACCTTTTTTGCAATTTTGAATTGTGAGTTTGCCTTTTCAATTTCACCGTTTTCCTTTAATCGTTTTCCCGTGATAATAAGCATATCAATTAGGTCTTCTGCGGAAAGATTCTTTTGCTTCTGCGCAGCTTCATAACTGTCTTCACCATCTAAGAGAGAAGCCATTAGTTCCAGTTTTGTAAAATAGATTTCAGGAATCAATTCAAGCGTAGGTTTGACTAAATCGAACTGTCCGTTTTCTTTATAACAAGTTGCAAGAATTCGGCACGCATCATATTTAACAGAGTCATCCTTGGTAGATTCAATCAACGTTTTGCAAAGCGTAATAACTTCATCCGAACGAGTGTGATAATCTAAGGTGTAGAGCAGGTTGTTCAAAATAATATCATTTCCCGGAAAACGTTGTAATCCATCGCGCAGAACCTGTTCTGATTTTGCAGGAGCGCTCATTCGATATTTATATGCTTCGTCACAAATGGCATCTACTTGTTTTTCCATTTCAAATAAACTAAAGTCAAAAAGTTCGTCCGTAGATACTCCAAAGAAGGATGCGATGGCGGGAATCATCGTTATGTCCGGCATCGTCTTTCCGTTTTCCCACTTTGATACTGCTTGAAATGAAACCCCAAGGTAATTTGCAAAAACCTCCTGCGATATATTCTTCCGTTTTCTCAATGTTTTAATTTTTTCTCCAAGTTTAATCATTGCGATTCCTCCATGCTGTTTTGGATCAGCGCTTATCCTGACATTATTATAACATATTAACGGGAAAAATCAATAACTCATTTGGAGAGAATTTTTCTAACACCAGTTGAAACAAAACAAAGGCCAAGTGAAAACTCGACCTCATTTTTATATTCTGCTTTAGTCCGCCTCGATGCGGTATTGATCCTGGAAATCATAACATGGCAGGAAGGCGGTGGGTTGGACGAGGCGGAGGTTGTCATGGTTTGCGGACATCTTCCAGCAGTAGTCGCTGAAGCGGTGGATGGAGAATAAAATATAGGTGTTGTTCTTGCTGAAGTTTGCGGTGACGCGCTCGATCTCGTCCCAGTCGGCCTTGGTGCAATGGGTGCCGATGGTATCAAAGTATTTAACATAAACGAAATCGCCGAAGTCCTCACTGACCAGATCGAAGGCAACTTGTTCCAGACGGACGTTTTTATAACGTCTGTCTTTTTCTGCGTAAAAGTCGCCGTGCATGTAACGGTAGGCGCGAACGTTGTTGGAAAGCCAATATTCGCACTCCCGTCGGAAGGCACGCTTGACCAAAACTGTGCGGATATATTGCATCATGCTTTGAAATTCGTCTTCGTCGCGAAAGTCCGATTGGGGAAAAACGTAGCGGTACCAAAAGCTGAGGTAATCGTTGGTGATTGCGTAGTGTGCGGGTTGCTTACCTTGGGCTTTCACGTGCTTGACGATTCCGTGGGAGATCAAGGATTTCAGGTATTTATCGCATTTGTTGTTGGGGTAGCCCGAGAATGCGGATAACTCGGAAACTCTGCGTTTTCCCGTGGAAATTCCGTAGAGCAGGGTGTTGTAGCTTTCGGGTGTGCGGAAATATTCTTTGATAATCCGTTCCGCAAGATGACGGAAATAGGAATCGGGCTGCAGGAACCGTTTCAGATTTATCTCAAAGGAAAGCGTTGGATCGTACAGAGCGACGAGGCTTGCAATGCCGCCGGTGACGGCTTGGATGCAAACCAATTCCTCGTTGGTCAGCTTCGGGAAAAGCTTTTTGATCTCGCCGAGATGCAGGGGCGTGAAATTCCGCTTGCCGTAATCGTCCTCAATGAACACGAAAACCGCACGGTGAGAATTTCCGTAAAAATGCTTCATAATGGCGGCGTGAATTTCGGGGTGGGATTTGCAATGAGAATCGAAAAAGACGGTACATATGTTTTTGGATGCAAAGGCGTGCAGCTGAGCAAAGAATTCGTCCCAATCCTTTGGGTCGGAAAAGATTGTAGGATATTTTTTCGCGAACAGTTTGAGGGCAAGGTTGTATTCGGTGTTGGCAAAGGAGAAGTACAAGCTCTCGGAATGTTTCTTGCAATATGCCTGCACCGCCGTGGTCTTTCCGATGCCGATCCAGCCCGAGAAGGTTATCTCCGCAAGCTTGGAATTTCCTCGGAGCAGGTTTCGACGTTCGTTGTCGATGCCTCGCTCCAGCATCTCAACGTAAAAATCGTTGCAGTTCATTGCCTCACCTCCTTATCATATCGTAATATGATTATATCAGAAAATCGGGAATTTTTCAAGAGATGCCAAAATTATTTCATAAAATTGCTTCACGAAATCTTATTGATTTTCCTCTGGTTTTTCGTGGTCTGAAAATTATTTACGTAAATAGTGAAAATCAACCGCTCCAAAATCCCGAAATGAGAAGGATAAGTGTAAGGGAAAAATTGGGCATGGTTTCCGTCGCAAGTTTCGCCTTTGTCGGTCAACCCGTCGGCATGCGGGCTAAGCCCACACCCCTATAAGAAAGTGAGGTAAGAATTTGAAAGAAAACAGAACCAGGCGAGTGAC
>JAZPXN010000081.1:0-2358 GCA_045543655.1 Eubacteriales bacterium | reverse complement strand
GGCGCAGTCTGCCCCTTATGCCGATGGAACCCTTTCCCAAAAGACGGTTTTGGAGCTGAATGCGAATTTTCGCTCCCATCCCGGCGTTCTGCGGTTTGCCAATCGTGTCTTTGAATCTATTATGAGTCCGGAATTGGGCGGAGTCTGCTACGATGAACGGGAGCAATTGGTGCCCGGACGAGCATTTTTGCGACCGGAAGACGCGCGCGCAGAAATTCATTGGCTTGCGCCGACGGAGGATCCCCGTACCGGCAAAAAATTAAAAGTAACGGATCAAAACGCCCGTTATACCGCCCAGCTGATCGCGAAGGCGGTGGCGCAAGGAGAGGAGCTTCTTTTGCCCGATGGGCAGAAGCGTCCGGTGGAGTATCGGGATTTTGCCATCCTCCTGCGCACCACGGCCGGAGCCGCTTCGGTCTTTGAAAAAGAATTGCAAAAATTGAGAATTCCGGTGGTCAATCGCAATGAAAGCACCCGGTTTTTCGAACTGCCGGAGGTACAGAGTATTCTCTCCTATTTGCTGGTGCTGAATAATCCTTATGACGACGTGGCGTTGGTATCGTTGCTTTATGGGGATTACTTCCGGTTTACGGTGGGAGAGCTGGCGGCGATGCGCCATCGCAAGATGCCCCTTTACGATGATCTTCGCCAAGCGGCGGAGCAGGGCGGAAAGGCGCAGAGGGCCTATACGGTCATCGAGAACTATCGGCGGCTTGCCGGCACCCTTTACGTCTATGATCTGCTCTATCGGATCTATCAGGAAAGCGGTGTCTTTGCCGCTTATGCCGCCGAGGACGGAGGGGCGGAAAAATGCGCAAATCTGGAGCTTTTGGCGGAGGATGCCCGGCGTTTTGAAAAGGAAGGCTACCGAGGTCTTTACGCCTTCGTCCAGCATATTCGTCTCACCGGCTCCGGCGTGGAGAGCGGAGCGCGGCTGAAGGCGGAAGAGAATAGCGTCCGGATCATGAGTATGCATAAATCCAAGGGTCTGGAGTTCCCCGTCTGTATCCTGGGTGATTGCGGGAAAGAACTCAATCTGCGGGATATTAAAGCGCGGATCCTTTTCCATGGTCGCTACGGCGCGGCGTTGGAGAATATTCGCCCGGAGCTTTATCTGCGTACCCGCTCCCTTTCTCAGGAAGTGTTGGCAGATCAGATGTTTGCTGACTGCATCAGCGAGGATGAACGTGTCCTTTACGTGGCGTTGACCCGTGCGGTCAGCAAGACGGTGGTGCTGCTTCATATGGCACCGGAGCAATTGGAAACCCGGATGGGAGAGGCTGTGGGCTTAGGAAAAGCGCTTCCCAAGTGGTTGTTGAAGAAAAATGGAGTCTCTTATGCGGATTGGCTGATCGCCTTGATGGCCGGAAGCCGGGAAGGCGCAGTCCTGCGCACCCGATTTGGTCTGCCGGAGGGAGATTACCCTGCTTTGGGGACTGCCTGGATCGAGGGGACCTTGGAGCAAGAGATGGGGCGCGTCGCGATGGAGGAGCAGAAAGCAGAACCCTTTGATCGGAAAGCCTTTCGGACGCGCTTGGATTGGCAGTATCCCCATCTTTCGGCGGTGCGCCTGCCGGCTAAGCTTTCGGTTTCGGAATTGAAAGGCCTGCGGGAACAGGATGAGGATGCAGAGCATCTTCTGGAAGAACGGGTGCGGTTGGCGGAGCCGCGTTTTGTCAGTCGGTTCCGTCCCCGCGGCAATGAAGTGGGCAATGCCCTGCACCAAGCCCTGCAGTTCAGCGATTTCGGGCGGTTAAAGGAAGAACCCGAGGCGGAGCTGGAGCGCTTAGTTCGGGAAGGCTTTATTCTGGAAAAGCAGCGTCAATTGATTTCCTTGGAGCAATTACGGCGGTTTACCGAAAGTGCCGCTTTCTGTGATCTGTTATCGGCGGATTATTACAGCAAGGAGGAGCGGTTTTTATTCCCGATGCCGGCTACGGAGCTTTTCGGTCCCGATGCGGAGGGAGAGATCCTGATCCAGGGCGTTCTGGACTGCTACAGCGTGCAGGGAAACACCGCCGTGATCTTAGACTACAAGACCGATCGGGTGGAAAATGAGCAGGAATTGATCCGCCGCTATCGGGTGCAGATGGAACTCTACGAGCAGGCACTTCAAAGAGTCAAGGGTCTAAGGGTAGTGCGGCGCGAGATCTATAGCTTTGCCTTGGAAAAATCGATCCTACTTTGAAGATTTTGCTATAAAAATAACGGTTTTTAGGCTATATTTTGGCGGATTTCGAAATTTTTCAACATTTTTTAAAATAGGGTTTTACAAAGTGTGTATTATATTGTAAAATAATAATACAAGCAAAACATCATAAAATGTGGAGGATAAAAAAATGGCGGATTATTTAGAGG
>JAZPXN010000080.1:0-12699 GCA_045543655.1 Eubacteriales bacterium | reverse complement strand
GTTACGCATCGACTTATATAACATTTACTCTTAAAGGGAACTTTCTTACCCCCACAACCAACCGCGTTGCGGTCGGTCCCCCTTCCAAAGAGGAAGGTGTAATGGGAGCATCATCCGAAATAAGATTTAGCTTTAAAGAGGTGCTTCTTACCCCCACCACCAACGCCTGCGGCGTCGGTCCCCCTTCCCCTACCATAGGGGAAGGTGCAATGAGTGCGCATCGTTTTTTAAGGCGCACGATTCGAGAGTCGCTCTGCGACAGGGTAGCAACAAAGAGGAGCGGCGCTATAAGCGTGCCTCCCCTTAGTAAGGGGAGGTGTCACCGCAGGTGACGGAAGGGATTGACCCCGCGTTGTCGCTATAAAAACGATCACGGGGGACAATGCATCCCGAAAGAGCGGCGCGCCCCCGGATCTACCTCCCCTGTGTAAGGGGAGGGGGACCACGAAGTGGTGGAAGGGTTGTTCCGGCGAAGATGTTACTTTTTCCAAGCCGTTGCCGGTGACGTTCGCCGTTTTGGCGAAAGAATAAATCCTACCCACCTCCCAACGCAAGAATTGCGTTGGCCGCCGCTTTCCTTTGGTTCTTTCCTTTCTCGTGAAAGGAAAGAACGCCGTCCCCTTCGTTTATTTCCCTTGTCTATATCCCCCTCCAATCCAATCTAAAGGAGAGAAAAAATATGAGAATAAGACCCATTCTCGCCCTGATTATGGCGGCGATTTTGCTGGTGACCTGCGGATGCGCCCCCTCTGCCCCCGCGGGCGGCGACAAGACCGACGCTGAAATTGCCAAGCAAAACCGGGAATCCCGGCAGATCTATCTGACTCTGTGGTCGTGGCAGGTTCCTACGGCGGAAGCGGCTGCGGAATATGCCCGGAAGGCCAAGGATTCCGGCTTTACGGCCATTGATTTTGCCGTGCTTTGGGCGAATTTCGAACCCCTGGAAGGGCACTTTGACTGGGCGTATCTTGACAGCGTGGTCGCCTCCTTTACTGCCGCCGGGCTGAAGATCTCTCTGCAACCTCTGCTTTGGACGAAGGATCTGTCCTGGGCTGAGGATCTGGAATTGCAGGAGATGGAGAGCCGCAAGGATTACGCCGTGGACGGCCGGGGCTCCTTCGTCTCCTTCGCGGATGCGAAAACCCGAAAGACCGTGGAAAATACTCTGCAGAATTTTGCCCTCCACGCCGCCGGATACGGGGAGCATCTCACCCGTTGGGGCGTGCGTCTCTCCTGCTTCGGCGAATTTGATTATTCCGTCAACGAGGATCTCGACTATTCCGGCGTTTTTATCCGGGGATTTTACGATTATCTTAAGGACGTTTACGGCTCGTGGCAGAAATTGTCCGAGGCTCGGGGGCTGACCGTCTCCTCCCGGGAGGAGCTGGACGCAATGGCCTACGGAGACGTGGTGGAGGCCTGTTACGGCGATTGGCGCCGCTTCCGGCAGGAGCAGCTGTTGGATCTGCTGGACGCGGTCACCGCCATCTTCCGCAGTGCCGACCCCGAAGTCCCCATTCTCTTTCCCTTGGGAACCTTCGGGAACGGCATGAACGTGGCCTATTCCGGCGTGGTGGATCTGTGGACTGCGGTGAACGGGGCGGACGTTGATATTCTCGGTCTTTCGGTTTGCGACGGTGCCGATCCGGGAATGATGCTTGCTCTGGCCACCTCTTTGACTACCAAGAAAATCGCCGTGGAGGTGGACGGCGCCTGGGCCCTGGAAGAAGGACGGGACGTGGCGGCGCAGGTCAAAATTTGCGGAACCTACAAGGCTTTTTCCCTTTCTACCGCCAATTTTACCACCGCTCAACTGGACGCTCACAAAGCCACCCTTGCCCAATATCCCACCCTCTTTTCCGAGGGGGAGGCTCTGGGAGAATGCGACCCCACCAAGGGGATTCTGATTCTGAGTAACGCCGCCGTTGAGGTCGATCCGCCCAAATCCTACGACGCGCTTTACGGCGAGGTTTGGTCGACACTGTCGGAAAACGGCGCCCGTCGGGTGCGCTTCGTCACCGAAGGACAGGTGGCCTCCGGGGACGTCTCGCTGGAGGGTGTGACCGCCCTGTATGCCGGGAATATCAACGGTTCCGTGCCGGTCTCCCGCGCTTTTGCCGACGCCTTTTCTTCCGTCGAGACCAAACTCGTTGGAAAGGTCAGCCTACTTTCGACCGACGGGACGGCGTTCCCCGAAGATTTGAAAACGGCGCTGGCCGCCCGCATCGTGGCGGAATAACCGAAGAAGCTTTCTCCGGGCCTGCATCGGGTCCGGAGATTTTTTTGTTTCATGAAAATTTGCAAATAGTTTAAAAACACCGTTTTTCGTTGGCGTTATCGCATTTTTCGGCATTGTTTCACGTGAAACATTTCCGCGCCCTCTTGATTTTCTTCGTAAGATATGGTAGAATAAGTACACTACCTCGAAGGAGACTCGATTCATGAAAATAATTGCTGTGGCCAACCAAAAGGGCGGCGTGGGGAAAACCACCAGCGTCGTCAATCTCGCCTCCTGCCTTGCGGAAGCGGGGAAAAAGGTTTTGTTGGTCGATCTGGACCCCCAGGGCAACGCCACCTCCGGGTGCGGCGTCAATAAGCGACAGATCAAAACTTCCCTCTATCAGGTTATGATCGGCGATCATCCTCTGGAAGACGGCGTGCAGAAAACTTCCTTTAAAAATCTGTGGATCCTGCCGTCGGACATGAATCTCGCCGGAGCGGAAGTGGAACTGGTCGAAATGGAAAAGCGGGAGCAATGCTTGAAAAAGGCGCTGTCTCAGTCGGTTTCCGTGGATTTTGACTACGTTCTGATCGATTGTCCCCCTTCTCTCGGGCTTTTGACGCTGAACGCGCTGGTCTGCGCCGATACGGTGCTGATCCCCATCCAATGCGAATTTTACGCTCTGGAAGGCCTTTCCCAGTTGACCAACACCATCCGGCAGGTGCGCCGCCTTTATAATCCCTCTTTGGATATCGAAGGCATTTTGATCACCATGTACGACGGACGGCTGAACCTGACCACTCAGGTGCTGGCGGAAGTGAAGAAATATTTTGCGGGCAAGGTCTTTAAGACCGTCATTCCCCGGAACGTCCGTATCAGCGAAGCCCCCAGCCACGGGGAGCCCATCAACTATTACGATCGCCACGCCAAGGGCGCCGTCGCCTATCGGGAGTTGGCTGCCGAGGTGCTGAAGAACGATCGCAAAAACAAGGCGTAACCCTTGCAAATACCGGAAAAATTCAATATTGTTTCACGTGAAACATCGAAAGGAAAAGCCATGTCGAAAAAAGGATTAGGAAAGGGATTGGACGCGCTTTGGTTTGATAATTCCACCGACAACGTCCTGTCCGACGGCCCCATCCGCACCGTGTCTCTGCAGGCGGTGGAGCCCAATAAAAAGCAGCCCCGGAAATATTTTGATAAAGAAGCTCTGCAGGTTTTGGCCGATTCCATCGCCGCCAACGGCCTTTTGCAGCCCATCGTGGTTCGGGCCGTAGACGGGGGTCGCTATCAGATCATCTCCGGCGAACGCCGTTGGAGAGCCTGCCGCATGGCCGGTCTCCAGGAGGTCCCCGTGGTGGTTCGGGAGGAAGACGACCGGGCCGCGCTGGAATTGGGCTTGATCGAAAACCTCCAGCGGGAAGATCTGAACGTGGTGGAGGAAGCGGAAGGTTACCGCATTTTGATGAACGAATATTCCATGACCCAGGAGCAGGTTGCCGCAAAGGTGGGCAAATCCCGTCCCGCCGTGGCCAACGCCCTGCGGATTCTGGCGTTGCCGGAAGACGTGCTGAATCTGGTGCTGACCGGGGATCTGACCTCCGGCCACGCCCGCTCGCTGTTGCCCCTCTGCGACGCATTGCCCCCCGAGGAGGTCTATAAAATCGCCAAGGAAGTGTCGGACAAGGTTCTGACCGTTCGGGAGACCGAGGCCTTGGTCAAGGCGAAATTGGGGAAAAAAGCCCCCCGTCCCCCCAAAAAGAAGGACGTATATCTGACGGAGCTGGAAAATTCCATGACCCGTTCCTTTGGCCGCAAGGTCAAGATCCAGGCGCCCAAGGGGAAGGCGAAGGGCAAAATCGAACTCGAATTTTATAATACGGATGATCTGAACGATCTCATCGCCCGGCTCATCCCCGAAGAAGGAGAATAAAATCATGTTGGACATCAAATTTGTACGGGAAAACCCCGAGATCGTCAAGGAAAATATCCGCAAAAAGTTCCAAGATCACAAGCTCGTTCTGGTGGACGAGGTCATCGAGCTGGACAAAGAGCTCCGCGCCGTCAAGCAGGAGGTGGAGGTTCTCCGGGCCAAGCGCAACAAGATCTCCAAGCAGATCGGCATGCTGATGGGCCAGGGAAAGCGGGAGGAAGCAGAGCAGGTCAAGGCCGAAGTGGCCAACGACGGCGCCCGCATCGAAGAGTTAAGCAAGCGGGAAGCGGTCATCGACGAGGAACTGACCAAGAAAATGATGGTCATCCCCCAGATCATCGACCCCACCGTTCCCGTAGGCAAGGACGACAGCGAAAACGTGGAGGTTCAGCGCTACGGCGACCCCGTCGTTCCCGATTTTGAGATCCCCTATCACACCGAAATTATGGAAATGTTCAAGGGCATCGACCTTGACGCCGCCCGCCGGGTGGCCGGCAACGGCTTCTATTATCTGATGGGCGATATCGCCCGGCTTCACTCCGCCGTTATTTCCTACGCCCGCGATTTCATGATCGACCGGGGCTTCACCTATTGCGTGCCCCCCTTCATGATCCGCTCCGACGTGGTGACCGGCGTTATGTCCTTTGCGGAAATGGAAGCCATGATGTATAAGATCGAAGGGGAAGATCTGTACCTGATCGGCACCAGCGAGCATTCTATGATCGGGAAATTTATCGATCAGATCCTTCCCGAAGCCTCCCTTCCCCAGACGCTGACCAGCTATTCTCCCTGCTTCCGCAAGGAAAAGGGCGCTCACGGCATCGAAGAACGGGGCGTTTACCGCATTCACCAGTTCGAAAAGCAGGAAATGATCGTCATCTGCAAGCCCGAAGAATCCCCCATGTGGTTCAATAAGCTGTGGCAGAATACGGTGGATCTCTTCCGCTCCATGGAAATCCCCGTCCGCACTCTGGAGTGCTGCTCCGGCGACCTGGCCGATCTGAAGGTCAAATCCATTGACGTGGAAGCATGGTCTCCCCGTCAGCAGAAATATTTCGAAGTGGGCTCCTGCTCCAATCTGGGCGACGCCCAGGCCCGCCGTCTGAAAATCCGCGTTAACGGCGAGGACGGCAAGAAATATCTGGCCCATACCCTGAATAATACCGTCGTTGCGCCTCCCCGGATGCTCATTGCCTTCCTGGAAAACCACCTGCAGGCCGACGGCTCCGTCACCATCCCCGAGGTTCTGAGACCTTATATGGGCGGCAAGGACAAGATCGAGCGGAAATAATTGGCCCCGCAATGCCGAGGCGCGTGGGGATCTCATCGCTTCGTCGAAAGGAAAAAGCAAGGCCGGAGACGGCCGGAATCGGAGGGAGGGCTTCTTAGATCGGAAGTCCGCCCTCTGTTGTTATTCTTTGCAATTCCCTGAAGTGCAATGCGCAAAATCAAAGAGCGATGCGCCCCCGCACCGACCTCCCCTGTGTAAGGGGAGGGGGACCACGAAGTGGTGGAAGGGTTGTTCCGGTGAAGATGCTACTTTTTCCAAGCCGTTGCCGGTGATGTTTGCCTGACGGCAAGTGAAGTTGCGGTGCAGTGAAGTTTTTCGTTGAAAAGTGAAGTTCGCCTTCGGCGAGAGTCCCCCTCCCCCTCCCCATCGAATCGAGGTGAAAAAGTTGCAAATCGATGAAAGAGCATTGGCGGTGTTGAACCGCTTGAAATCCCACGGTTACGAAGTATTTCTCGTGGGCGGTTGCGTCCGTGATTATTTGCGCGGTGTTGCAGCTCACGATTACGACGCCACCACCTCCGCTTTGCCGGAGGAAACGTTAAAGGTCTTCCCCGATTGCCCCGTCGTCGAGACCGGGCGGAAGCACGGCACCGTCACCGTTCTCTGGGACGGCCTGCCCGTAGAGGTCACCACCTATCGGGTGGACGGCGATTACGCCGACGGCCGCCACCCCGACGCCGTCACCTTCACCCGCTCGCTGAAGGAGGATCTTGCCCGGCGGGATTTTACCGTCAACGCCATCGCCTGGTCTCCGGATACAGGAATCGTCGACCCCTTCGGCGGCGCGGACGATCTGAAACAAGGGGTTTTGCGGTGCGTTGGGGATCCGGAGCGGCGCTTTACCGAAGACGCTCTGCGCATTTTGCGGGGCCTCCGCTTTTCCTCCGTGCTGGGCTTTCCCTTGGAGGAGGCCTCCGGCAAGGCGGCCTTCGCCTTGCGGGATCGGCTGAAATTGGTCTCTGCCGAGCGCATCCGGGAGGAATTTGTCAAATTGCTCTGCGGCGAAAACGTTTTGTCCGTCCTGATGGAATATTGGCAGATTCTCGGCGTATTTTTGCCCGAAATTCTGCCCGCCGTGGGCTTTGATCAGCACAATTTTCACCACGT
Source organism: Eubacteriales bacterium (assembly GCA_045543655.1). Lineage (GTDB taxonomy): Bacteria > Bacillota > Clostridia > Oscillospirales > UBA644 > RGIG995. The sequence goes on along the minus strand of JAZPXN010000080.1, from coordinate 6,147 downwards.
CCACGACGTTTATACCCACCTCGCCCACGCCACCGCCGCCGTCCCCCCGGTGGAAACCCTTCGGGTTGCCGCATTTTTTCACGATATTGCAAAGCCGGCCTGCTATTCCGCCGACGAGACCGGCACCGGCCATTTTTACGGCCACGCCCCCCGCTCCGCCGAAATGACCAACGAAATTCTGCGCCGCCTGCGCTTCGATAACGACACCCGTACCGCCGTCGTCACCCTCATCCGGCACCACGACGCCCCCATCGAGCCCACCCCCGCCGCCCTGCGCCGAAAGTTGAATAAGCTGGGCGCGGAGGGATTTTTCGATCTCATCGCCTTGATGCGGGCCGATAATCGGGCACAAGCCCCGGAATATCGGTATCGGCAGGCGATATATGATACTTTGGAAGCCCTTGCCGAAGAAATTCTGGCAGAAAAGCAATGTTTTTCTCTGAAGGATCTGGCGGTCGACGGCCACGATCTGCAGGACCTGGGCTACCGGGGCCGGGAGATCGGCGAGAGGCTGAAATTTTTGTTGGAAGCGGTCATGGACGGCCGCGTTGAAAATGAAAAAACGGCTCTCTTGAGCCTTCTTTCCAAAAAATAAGGAGTTTTTATGGATCTGATCATCGTTGCGGGGATGCCCGCCACCGGAAAAACCACCCTTTCCAAAAAATTGGCCGCCCGCTTTGGGATGCCCCTGCTGGAAAAGGACGAAATCAAGGAAGAAATGTACAAAATCCAGGGCTATCGCAATCTGGAGGACCGGGCGGTTGCCGACGTGGTGGCCAACGCCATCCTGCTGCGATGCGCCAAAAATATTCTGCAGAGCGGCACTTCCCTGCTCATCGTCAACAATTTCGACCCCTCCATGACCGGGCAGGTGCAGGATCTGGTGGATTCCACCGGGTGCCGCTGCGTGATGGTCTTTCTGGACGGGGATCCGGACGTTTTGCATCGGCGCTACGTGGAGCGGGACGCCAATCATCAGCGGGATCCCGTCAACGAGCTGTGGGACGTTTATCCCCCTGCCCCCGGCGACGTGCCGAAGACCATGCGCCGGGAGTTGTTCCGGGAGGTTTTCGAGGAAATGGGCATGGCGGAATTCCGCATCAACGCCCCCCGCATCGATCTGGACGCCACCGACCCCTCAACCATCGATCCCGAAGCCCTCGCAAGGCAGATCGAAGCCCTTCTGGAAGGCTGAGCCGTGGGGAAGCGTGATTTTATCCGGGAATTTGAGGGATATACCCTGCGCATCGGCCGTCCGGAAGAGGCGGAAGCCTATTTTGAGGCCGGCTTTGCGGCGCCGGACGAGGAATCCCTCCGCTTGACGGGGAGCCGCTCCTTCTCCCGGGATGAGGTGATCCCCTTCTTTCTTTCCTGCATTGACCGGAATGACCGGGCGGATTTTTTGCTGATCTCCCCCGACGGCAAAATCCTGGGGGAGAGCGTGCTGAACGAGTATGACGAGGCCGCAAATGCTTGCAATTACCGCATTTGTATCTTTTCCCCTGCTCACCGCAACCGGGGACTTGGCACTTGGATGACCCGGTGCGCCCTGGAATACGCCTTCGATTTTTGGGGGCTTGATAAGGTGACCCTGGAGGTCTTTTCCGAAAATCCGAGAGCCGAAGCGGTCTATCGCAAGTGCGGCTTTCGCCGGGAGGAAATACTCCCCGACGCCGCCCCTGCCGGGATGGGGGATCTCGTTTATATGCTCCGGGAGAAGCCGGAGGCGTAGAAAAAGACGGCCCGATCCGGGTTTTTAATTTCTTCGCGCAAAAAGAGAGTGCCGGCCTTCGGGCCGGCACTCTTGCCGTTTAATTTCGTTGATTTTATGGGCTTTTTGGGGGATCGTGACTGCCTTTCGGTCAGGCGAGGGGGCCGGCGTAGACGGTGAGCCAGCAATAGCCGTCGCCGTACTTGAATTCCACCTTAGCGCCGGAGGAATGCACGCCCTTGAAGAAATAATCCTTGGAATCGTCGGCTTCCACGAAGCCCATCGTCCGCAGATTGCCCTCGTAGGCCTTGCATTTACCGTAAAAAACCGTGGTGTCCGGCTCTCCGGAGGCACATTCCATGCGGCAGACCGCGTCCCCGGATTCCAGCACCTGCCAATTCTCGAAGGGGGGCTCGGGCACGGTGTTTTGCAGATCGGAGGTTCCCCAGGCGTAATCGATGGGGTCGCTCATATCGCCGTTATCGGGGGCGGCGTCGAGATTTGCGGTGTAGTCGCCCGATTCGGTGGAATCGTCGGTCTGATCGACGGGGGACTTCCCGTTGCAGGCCACAAGGGCGAGGATCATCAGCAAGGCCAGCGACAGGGCCAAAATTTTTTTCATAATCAAGCACTCCTTTATCGGTTCTCTTCTTATTATAGCACACTTTTTCGCCGATTGCAAGGGGGTTGCGAAAATTCTTCTCTTCCGCGGATTTTTCGGAGACGGTTTTTTTCAACGGAGGTGTTTTTATGGCTTCCCGACCGGTTTTACGTGGCCGGAAGGAACCAAAGAAAAAGCGAAGGCCAACGCAATGCTTGCGTTGGAATTGGGCAGGGGGAATTTCTCTATGCCAAAGAGAGGATTCGTCCCCACCTCCAGCGCCGTTGGTGTTGGCTACTGTCCGAAATCATAAAAAATAAAAGCCGTTTTTGGGGTTGACAAAGGTGCGGGCGTAGGGTATAATGAGGGGGACGGAGGAGCGGGTTCTCCGAAAGGTTGAAAAGCGAGGAGGAACACTATGAACAACGATCGTTTTCTCATTTTCCCGTGGGGCGTTTTGTCTTCCCGGGGGGAGGATCTCGAGGCCCTTCTGACGGGCATCAAGGAATGCAATTTTAACGCGTCCTGCTTCGTGCGGCCGGAGGATTTCGAGCTTTGCCGCAAGCTGGGGCTGACGGTCTTCTGCGTTTTGCCCTGCCACGAGGCTGTCAAGTCGATTCTCTATCAGCAGCGGAAAAATATGACGGCAGACGAGGCGGCGGAGGCTCTGAAGGCCGCTATAGAACCGACCTTGCGGGATTTGGACGAGGACGTTTTCTCCATTTATATTACCGACGAGCCGGGGGCGAGTCTGTATCCGGAGCTTCGGGTTCTGGCCGATTGCGTGCGCCGCATCCGTCCCAATACCCAAACTCATATCAATCTCCTTCCCAATTACGCCGTGGCCGGGGCGAAGGATCTGTCTCAGCTGGAGGCCGAGACCTACGAGGAATACCTCGACCGCTTCTGCGCCGAGGTGAATCCCCACGCCGTCAGCGTGGATAATTACCAGGTTCATTTTTCCAACGAATTTACCAGGCCCGGCGGCCGGGGAAAATTCTGGAACAATATGCTTCAATGTATTGACGTTTGCAAAAAATACGGTCTTCCCTTTCATTTCGTGGCCAGCTGCTGCCAACTGCGCGCCGATCGCGTGATCCCCACCTTCCCAAATCTTGCGTTGCAGGCCTACGGGGCGCTGGCGGCGGGGGCACGGGCGCTGAGCTGGTTCTATTACCGTCCCCGCGGGCTTTACGTGTATTGCCCCACCGACGATTACGATTCCGAAATCCCCGTCAAAACCCCCGTGTGGTATCTTCTGCAGGAGGTCAACCGTCGGATTCTGGCTCTGGGCACGGTTTTATACGGTATGGAATTCAACGGCTTGTATTTTACCGATCCCAAAACCCTGCGGGAAGGGGCAAAATCCGTGGCGGAATGCCCGGCGCTGAAGGGATTTTCGGCAGACGGAGCCTGCGCCGTCGGTCATTATACCGATCTTGACGGCACGCCCGCAGTGTTGGTCGTGAACGAGGATCTGACCAAGCCCACCCGTATCTTCCCCGATTTGGGCGGCGAGATCGAGACCTATAACACCGAATCGGAGTCCTGGGTCTCTCCCCGCCTGGCCAACGGCCGGGGCGCCCGCACGGATCTGATGCTGGAGCCGGGTTGCGGCCTTCTTTTGCGCAAAAAGAAGTAAATTCCCCAAAAAATCACGGAGCAAGAGATTTCTCTTGCTCCGTTTTCGCGCGCAGTGGGCGAGGGGTGGATGGAACGCCGTTCTCCCCGGTCAAGCCTGCTTTTTGATCTTGCGGAAGATCAGGGCGATGACGAGGCCGGCGACGATGGCGACGACGAGATCGAAGATCACCGTCAGGGCGAAGGTAACCACGAGGATGACGATATCCTTCCAGTCCTTTTTCTTGCAGATCCCCACGAATTCGCGCCATTCGCTCATATTATAGGCCACCATAAAGAGGATGGCGGCGATGGCGGGCATGGGGATCAGGGCGGCGTAGGGCATCAAAAAGAGCAGGACCAACAGAAGCACCACCGAATGAACCATGCCGGCCACGGGGGTAGTTCCTCCGTTTTTCACGTTAGCGGCGGTGCGGGCGATGGCGCCGGTGGCGGGGATGCCGCCGAAGAAGACCGAGGCAATATTCCCCAGTCCCTGGGCGACCAATTCGGCGTTGGGGTTGTGCTTATCCTTCACCATACCGTCGGCCACCACGCAGGACAGCAAGGATTCCACCCCGGCGAGGAGGGCGATGGTCACGGCGTTGGGGATGACGGCCACGATCTTGGAAAGGCTGAAATCCATGGCTCCGAAATCTACCTTCGGCAGGCCGGAGGGGATGGTATACAGATCGCCGATGGTATAAACGCCCTCCTGAAAACCGGGGAGAAAGGCTACCATCAAGGCGCCCACCACCACGGCGATGAGGGAGGGAGGAACCCGTTTTTCCACCTTAGGATAGACGATGAGGATGGCGAGGCAGACGGCGCCCACCACCAGTGCCTGCCAGGAAAAGGAGCCGGCGGCGGCGAGATTGGCCTCGATTTTTTCCAGCGTTTCCACGGGCTTGACCCCTGCGGCGTAGGTGAGGCCGAAGAAATCCTTCACCTGCCCCAAAAGGATGGTGACGGCGATCCCGCCGGTAAAGCCGACGGTGATGGTCTCGGGGATATAGCGAATCAAGCCGCCCAATTTGCAAAGCCCCATGATGATCAACAAAATCCCGGCCATGACGGTGGCGATAAACAGCCCGTCCATGCCCTGGGTGGCCACGACTCCGGCCACGATGGTGGCAAATGCGGCGGTCGGCCCGGCAATCTGAACCCGGCTTCCCCCCAGAAGGGCAACCACGAACCCGGCGGCGATGGCGGTATAGATTCCGCAGGCCGGCTCCACCCCGGAGGCCAGCGCCAATGCGATGGACAGGGGCAGCGCGATGATGGCTACGATCAATCCGGCCACCAGATCCTTTAAGAACCGGGCGCCGTTATACCCCTTCAAGGCCGAGACGGTCTTCGGGGTGAGATAAAATTCTTTTTTCACAGCAGTTTCTCCAATATGATTTCTCTCGTTTTGTTCCGGCAGAAATTTCCGCCGCAAACGCCTTCTATTATACACCTTTTGCCGAATTTTGTCAAGAGTAAATTGACGGTGCCGGGATGCAGGGGGAACGACGTTCTTTCTTGTCCTCGAACAAGAAAGAACCAAAGAAAAAGCGGCAGCGGACGAAATTCTTTCGTCCGGAGTTTCGCAGGGGGAATGCTCTCGCCAAAGGCGAACTTCACTTTTCTCTGAAAAACTTCACTGCCCCGCAACTTCACTTGCCGCAAGGCAAACATCACCGATTTCGGCGGGGAGGGAAGTAACATTTGCGCCCACGGAACCCCATCCGTCTCGCTTCGCGAGCCACCTTCCCCGTCGCATGGCGCTCCGGAGAAGGCAGAATTTTAGCGCGTCGCTCTTTGATATAGCGCATTGCAAGTTGAAAAATTGAGAAAGTATCATTTTTGCAGGAACAACCCTTCCACCACTTCGTGGTCCCCCTCCCCCTACACGGGGGAGGTAAAAGAGTAGCGCATCGTTCAATAATTCTTTCGTCCGGAGTTTCGCAGGGGGAATGCTCTCGCCAAAGGCGAACTTCACTTTTGTCTGAAAAACTTCACTGCCCGCAACTTCACTTGCCGCAAGGCAAACATCACCGGCAACGGCGGGGAGGGAAAGTATCTCACGGTCGGTCAATCCCTTCCGTCACCTGCGGTGACACCTCCCCTTACTAAGGGGAGGCAGGGCGTTTACGCATCGCCCTTGTATTTTGCCGATTGGAAAATTGAAAAAGAATCCTTTGCGCCCACGGAACCCCATCCGTCTCGCTTC
>JAZPXN010000079.1:0-26010 GCA_045543655.1 Eubacteriales bacterium | reverse complement strand
GATGCTTCATTGAATTCAGTGAATTTATGCGAAGCGCTAACGGGGGCTGCAATGCCTTCGAGTACCTATGAAATCATTGACTATAATGAAGGAGGGAAGTTAAGTGCCTAGAAGAGGTTCCATTTCCAAAAGAGATGTCCTGCCCGATCCTATTTACGGGAGCAAGCTGGTCACCAGACTGGTCAACTCCGTAATGTACGACGGCAAAAAGGGCGTCGCTCAGAAAATCGTTTACGACGCATTTGACATCGTAAAAGAAAAATCCGGCAAAGATGCCCTGGAGGCTTATCAGGCTGCCATGGATAACATCATGCCTCAGCTGGAAGTTAAGGCCCGTCGTGTCGGCGGTTCCAACTACCAGGTCCCCGTTGAGGTCCGTCCCGAAAGACGCCTCACCCTCGGTCTGCGTTGGCTCACCGGTTATGCCCGTGCCCGCAGCGAGAAAACTATGAAGGAACGCCTTGCCAATGAAATCCTTGATGCGATGAACGGCATGGGCGGCGCCGTCAAGAAGAAGGAAGATACCCACAAGATGGCTGAAGCCAACAAGGCTTTCGCACACTTCAGATGGTAAGGTAGGAAGGAGTTACTATGGCCAGACAGCATCCGCTGAATATGTACCGTAATATCGGTATCATGGCGCATATCGACGCCGGTAAAACCACCACCACCGAACGCCTTCTGTTCTACACCGGCCGGACCCATAAGATCGGCGAAACCCACGACGGTACCGCCACCATGGACTGGATGGAGCAGGAACAGGAGAGAGGGATCACCATCACTTCCGCCGCTACCACCGCGTTCTGGAAAGATCATCAGATCAACGTGATCGATACCCCGGGCCACGTAGACTTCACCGTCGAGGTGGAACGGTCTCTGCGCGTTCTGGACGGCTCCGTTACCGTTCTTTGCGCTAAGGGTGGGGTTGAACCCCAGTCCGAAACCGTATGGAGACAGGCCGATAAATATCGCGTTCCCCGTATGGCTTACGTTAATAAAATGGATATCATGGGCGCCGATTTCTATCGCGTCGTTTCCATGATGAAGGAACGTCTGAAGTGTAACGCCGTTCCCATCCAGCTGCCCATCGGTGCCGAAGATACCTTCATCGGCCTGGTCGACCTGGTGGAAATGAAGGCTTATATCTATAAGGACAACCTCGGTCAGGACATCGAAATTACCGATATCCCCGCCGATATGGCTGACAAAGCCGAAGAATATCGGGCCGAAATGGTTGAAGCCGTTGCTTCCGAAGACGAAGAACTGATGGAAAAATACCTGGAAGAAGGCGATCTTTCCATCGAAGATCTGAAGATCGGTATCCGCAAGGCTACCATCGCCAACACTATGGTTCCCGTTTGCTGCGGTACTTCTTACCGTAACAAGGGTGTTCAGAAGCTTCTGGACGCCATCGTGGACTATATGCCTTCTCCCCTCGACATCCCCGCCATCGAAGGCGTGGACGTTGACACCGGCGAAGAGACCTGCCGCCATCCTTCCGATGACGAACCCTTCTCTTCTCTGGCGTTTAAGATTGCTACCGACCCCTACGTCGGTCGTATCTGCTTCTTCCGCGTTTATTCCGGTCACATTGCCGCCGGCTCTTCTCTGCTGAACTCTACCAAGGGCAAGCAGGAGCGCTTCGGCCGCATCCTGAAGATGCACGCCAATCACCGGGAAGATATCGAAGAAGTCTGGACGGGTGATATCTGTGCCGCCGTCGGTCTGAAGCAGACCACCACCGGTGACACTCTGTGTGATCCCAAGGCTCCCGTTATTCTGGAGTCCATGGAATTCCCCGAACCCGTTATCCGCGTCGCCATCGAGCCCAAGACCAAGGCCGGTCAGGAAAAGATGGGCATCGCTCTCGCCAAGCTGGCGGAAGAAGTCCCCACCTTCCGGACCCACACCGATGAAGAAACCGGTCAGACCATCATCGCCGGCATGGGTGAGCTCCATCTGGAGATCATCGTCGACCGTCTGCTCCGTGAATTCAAGGTCGAGGCTACCGTTGGTAAGCCCCAGGTTGCTTATCGTGAAACCATCCGCGGGAAGGTTGACCACGAATGCAAATATAAGCGTCAGTCCGGTGGTTCCGGTCAGTACGGTCACGTTAAGAACATTCTCGAGCCCAACGAATCGGGCAAGGGCTATGAATTCATTAACTCCGTCACCGGCGGTTCCATCCCCAAGGAATTCATCGAACCCGTCAATCAGGGTATCCAGGGCGCCATGAAGTCCGGTGTTCTCGCCGGTTATCCCATGGTCGACTGTAAGGTCACTCTGTACGACGGTTCCTATCACGAAGTTGACTCCTCCGAAATGGCCTTTAAGATCGCCGGTTCCATGGCCTTCAAGGAAGCCGCCCGGAAAGCCAACCCCGTCATCACCGAACCCATCATGAAGGTCGTCGTCGTGGTTCCCTCCGAATACATGGGCGACGTTATCGGTGACCTGAACTCCCGCCGTGGTCAGATCCAGGGTATGGAGTCCATGAACGGCACCGAGCAGATCACTGCTCACGTTCCTCTGTCCGATATGTTCGGCTATGCTACCGACCTGCGTTCCAAGACTCAGGGCCGCGGCCAGTACAGCATGGAGCCCAGCCACTACGCTGAAGTTCCCAAGAGCATTATGGAAACCATTATCGCCGGCAGAACCAAAAACTAAGGGTTGAAGATCAATCCACAAAATAAAAAAACATTGCTTAAATAAGGAGGCTATTACAATGGCAAAGGCAAAATTCGAAAGAACTAAACCCCACGTAAACATTGGTACCATCGGTCACGTTGACCATGGTAAGACCACCCTCACCGCTGCGATCACCAAGTATCTCTCTCTGACCGGTGGCGCTCAGTTCGAAGCTTACGACATGATCGATAAGGCTCCCGAAGAAAGAGAACGCGGTATCACCATCAACACCGCTCACGTTGAATACGAGACTGCTAACCGTCACTACGCTCACGTTGACTGCCCCGGCCACGCCGACTATATCAAGAACATGATCACCGGCGCTGCTCAGATGGACGGTGCTATTCTGGTTGTTGCTGCTTCCGACGGCGTTATGGCTCAGACCTCTGAGCACATCCTGCTCGCCCGTCAGGTCGGCGTTCCCGCCATCGTCGTCTTCATGAACAAGGTTGACCTGGTTGACGACCCCGAAATGCTCGAGCTGGTTGACATGGATATCCGCGACCTGCTGAACAAGTACGAATTCCCCGGCGACGACACCCCCATCATTCAGGGTACCGCCCGTGGCGTTCTGGATTCCACCTCTACCGATCCCAACGCTCCCGAATTCGCTTGCATTAAGGAACTGATGGATGCTGTTGACAGCTTCATTCCTTCTCCCGAACGCAACGACAACCTGCCCTTCCTGATGCCCGTCGAAGACGTGTTCACCATCTCCGGCCGTGGTACCGTTGCTACCGGCCGTGTTGAACGTGGTGTTCTGAATCTCTCCGAAGAAGTCGAAATCGTCGGCCTCGTCGAAGAATCCCGCAAGACCGTCGTTACCGGTATCGAAATGTTCCACAAGCTCCTCGACTCCGCTGAAGCCGGCGATAACATCGGCGTTCTGCTCCGCGGTATCCAGAGAAACGAAATCGAACGTGGTCAGGTTCTGGCTAAGCCCGGTACCATTAAGCCCCACACCAAGTTCAAGGGCGAAGTTTACGTTCTGACTGCCAAAGAAGGCGGCCGTACCAAGCCCTTCGTCTCCAACTACAGACCTCAGTTCTACTTCCGTACCACTGACGTTACCGGCGTTATCATGCTGCCCGACGGCGTTGATATGTGCATGCCCGGTGATAACGTCACCATGTCTGTTGAACTGATCAAGCACATCGCTATCGAACAGGGTCTCCGTTTCGCTATCCGCGAAGGTGGTAAGACCGTCGGTTCCGGCGTTGTCGCTGAAGTTGCTGACTAATTTTTAGTCCTTAACGGATTTTGATTCGTCAGGATGCGGAGCCGTCGCGGCTCCGCATCTTCTTTTAAGAGAGAAACCCTTTCCGCTTCCGGATTTTTTCTCTCTTGAAAGAAGATTTTTTTCCGGAAGAGAGGATTTTCTATGGCTCAGGAGCTGGAGCTGAAGATTCTTACCGACGAAAACGGTTTTCGGGAATGCCTTTCCCTTCTGCGGGAGGATACGGCGGGGACCGAGGATCGGTACGTGCAGGTCAATTACTATTTCGACACCCCCGACCTGGCCCTGTCCCGGGCCCATTCCATGCTGCGGGTGCGGCGGAAGAAAAACCGGCTGTATCTTCAGTATAAGAACAAACGCCGCCGGGTGGACGACGCCCTTCTTTGCGACGAGATGGAGGCCTTCCTGACGGAATTTCCCCGCTCGGTCAACCCCTCCCGGTATTTTGAAGGCGCTCCCGATCTGGAGTGTCGGCTGTTGGGGGATCTGGTCACCCACCGGACCGATTTTGAATTCCCCGGTGCGATCGTCTCTCTGGATGAGAATATTTATCTGGGCAAGACCGATTTTGAGATCGAGATCGAGGGTGAAAGGGAGGCCATCGCCGCCGTTGCAGCCCGCCTGCCCCTCACCGGCGATAAAACGGGAGACGGGAAATTCTCCCGCTTCGTGAAAGTATATCAGAATTATTACGGGGACTGACCCCTTCAAAGGAGAATCGGTATGAGCGTACAGGTTCAACAGTTTGGGAAGACTTCCGACGGCCGCACCGTCAGCGTCTACCGCATCACCAACAAAAACGGCGCCTACGTCAACGTGCTCGATTACGGCTGTACCCTGCAGTCGATCTGCGTTCCCGACCGGGACGGTCTTCTCGTGGACGTTTGCCTCGGTTACGATACCGTGGCCGGATATGAGAACAACGACGGTTATCTCGGCGCCTTCATCGGCCGTCACGGCAACCGCATCAAGGAAGGGAAATTTACCCTCAACGGCGTGGATTATACCCTGGCGGTCAACAACGGCCCCAATCACCTCCACGGCGGGTTGAAGGGCTTCGACAAGGTGGTGTGGAATACGGCCGTGGCCTCCGACCGACTGATCTTCTCCCATCTTTCTCCCGACGGAGACGAGGGCTATCCCGGAAATCTTTCGATGACCGTTACTTATTCCTTTGACGATAACAACGCCTTGACTCTGGAATACGAGGCAACCTGCGATGCGGATACGGTGGTCAATTTCACCAATCATTGCTATTTCAACCTCAACGGCCAGGGCACCGGCACTGCCACCGATCTGCTGCTGCAGATCAACGCGGAGTCCTTTACCGAGAACGACGAAAACTGCCTGCCCACCGGCAAGATTATCCCCGTGGAGGGCACGCCCTTCGATTTCCGTACCCCCAAGGCCATCGGACGGGAGATCAACGCCGACGATCAGAATATCCGAAACGGCAAGGGATACGACCACAATTTCGTCCTTTCCGGCGAAGGAATGCGGGATATCGCCGTTTTGACCTCTGAAAAGACCGGCATCGTTATGACCACCCGCACCACCCAGCCCGGGGTTCAGGTCTATACCGGCAATTTCCTCACCGACCGGGAAGGAAAGCAGGGGGCGAAGTACGGCTTCCGGGACGCCGTCTGTCTGGAGACGCAGCACTTCCCCGACGCCATCCATCACGAGCATTTCCCCTCCGCCGTTCTGAAGGCCGGAGAGCAATATTCTCAAACCACCCAATACGTATTTACGATGAAATGAGGTTAATATTATGGTACGCAAGATGCATGAAATGGAAACCGAGGTCCGTCACGAAATGCGGGGCGGAAAAGGGGACGTAAAATTCCTCCACGCCTTCAAGGCCGACGAAATTACCGCGCCCTGCCGGGTCTGTGCCACCTTGATCCTTGAGCCGGGCTGCTCCATCGGCACCCATCAGCACAACGGGGAAGACGAAGTTTATTACGTTATTTCCGGCACCGGCCGTCTCTTTGACGGCAAGGAATATACCGACGTCACCGCCGGCGACGCCGTTTTGACCGGAAACGGCGAAAGCCACAGCATCGAAAATATCGGCAACGATACGCTGAAGATCTTTGCAGTCGTCGCCACCTATCCTCAACAGTAAGAAAGGAAGATCGCTATGCATTGGTCTGAAGAAATCGCACAACGCATTATCGCCCGCAATCCGGAAAAGGAAGAATACGTCTGCGCCGCCGGAATCTCTCCCTCCGGTTCCATTCATATCGGCAATTTCCGGGACGTTGCCACCAGCTATTTCGTAGTTCGCGCCCTGCGCCGGATGGGTCGGAAGGCCCGCCTGCTTTTCTCCTGGGACGAATTTGACCGGATGCGGAAGGTTCCCGTCAACGTGGCCAAGGTCCGGGACGATTTTGAGAAATACATCGGCTGCCCCTACGTAGACGTGCCCAATCCCTTTGAGGGGGAGGAAGGCGCCACCTACGCCGCTTATTTTGAAAAGGAATTTGAGGATTCCATCGGGAAATTCGGCATCGATATGGATTTCCGTCACCAGGCTGAAATGTACCGCAGCGGAAAATATCGTCAATATATCATCGAATCCCTGCAGAAGCGGGGCGAGATTTTCGATATCATCGATTCTCACCGCACCCAGGACGCCGCCGAGGGGGAACGGGACAATTATTATCCCGTCAGCATTTACTGCCCCGTCTGCGGTCGGGATACCACCAAAATCACCTCCCTCTCCGACGATTGTCTGAAGGCCGAGTACGAATGTGCCTGCGGTCATCACGGCACCTTCGATTTCTCCGTGGATACCAACTGTAAGCTGGCCTGGAAGATCGACTGGCCCATGCGTTGGATGTACGAAGGGGTCGATTTCGAGCCCGGCGGAAAGGATCACGCCTCTCTGAACGGCAGTTACGATACCAGTAAGGATATTTCCAAGAAGATCTTCGGCTACGAAGCCCCCCTCTTCCAGGGCTACGAATTCATCGGCATCAAGGGGACTACCGGCAAAATGTCCGGCTCCTCCGGGCTGAATCTGACCCCCGAGACCCTGCTGAAGCTGTATCAGCCCGAGGTGATTCTGTGGCTCTATTCCAAGACCGAACCCCTGAAGGCCTTCGATTTCTGCTTTGACGACGGCATTCTGCGACAGTATTTCGAATACGACCGGATGCTGAACGAGGTCCGGGAGGGCAAGGCCAACGATTATACCAAGTCGATCATGGAAAACACCACCGTTGCCGGTCGGGATCCCGTCACCGTGCCCATGTCCCTGCTGGTTCAGCTGGGCTCCGTGGTGGATTTCAACGTTCCCATGCTGGAGACCGTTTTTGAAAAGATCGGCTCCGATTATAAATACGAGCAGTTCGCCGACCGTCTGGAGCGGGCCAAGTTCTGGCTGGAGCAGTGTGCTCCCGATCAGGTCAACCGGCTCCGTCCCTTCCGCAACTGGGACGTGTACGAGGCCATGACCGAGCAGGAAAAGCAGGAGATTGCCCTTCTGCACGAATATCTTTCCAAGCCCGGATATACTTTAGACGAGCTGAACGCCGAGCTTTACGCCATCCCCAAGCGGGTCTTTTCCGATCTTGCCGACGATAAGGCGCTGAAGGCCGTTCAAGGCGCTTTCTTCAAAAACGTCTACCGTCTGCTCATCGACAAGGAACGGGGACCCCGTCTCTATCTGTTCCTGTACGCCATTGAGGCTGAAAAATATCTGCCTCTGCTGGATTTCTCCACTCCCAAGACCGAAGCGGAAACCGCGCCCGTCGTGGTGGAAGAGGTAAAGGAGGAGAAAAAGCAGGTGGTCTACGGCGACCCCGATCCCGTGGCTCCCGTGAAGGATCAGATCGAAATGGACGCCTTCGACGCTATTGATATGCGGGTCTGCAAGATCGTCAAATGCTCCGAGATCCGCAAGTCCCATTCCTGTCTGAAGCTGGTGCTCGACGACGGCATCGGTCAGCGGACCATCGTTTCCTCCATTAAGAGCGAATATACCCCCGAAGAATTGATCGGGAAGAAGATTATCGTCCTTGCCAACCTGAAGCCCGCCCGCTTTGCCGGCGTGACCAGCGAAGGGATGCTGCTGGCCGCTACCAACAACGCCTGCGGCTGCAAGGTGATCTTCGTCGATGATACGGTTCCCGTCGGAACGGCGATCCACTGACGGAGGGGTAAAATATTTCCGTATGCTTTGCCTTATCGCCTCGCCGTACTCCCCGGTACGGCGTCGGCTCTGCGGCTTTGCCTGCGAAAAATTTTCCTCCCTCCGTGGCGGGGTAAAATATTTCCGTATGCTTTGCCTTATCGCCTCGCCGTACTCCCCGGTACGGCGTCGGCGTTGCTGCATTGGCTGTTAGGGTCTGGTTTTTGAATAGGATTTATTCATTATTCTCCGTTTGTTCTTCGGATTGCAGGAAAAATGCAAAAAAACTTTGTCATTTTGCAAAATATTGCAATCAACCCTTGACAAAGAGGCTTTTTTCGTGTACAATAGGTTCATCTATTTTTCGAAAGGAGTTTCCGTTATGATCTGTACGTCCCGATTTTATTACTATACTTGTGCGGATCGCCGGAGCTCGGTCGGAAAGACTGTTCGGGGATAACTTCTCCGTGCGGTAAAATTCGATGAATGCACAGCGATCCGATGAAATATTTCGGGTCGCTTTTCTTTTTTTCAAAAATACGTGTAAAGGATGTTATGTTTATGATCAATCAGAAGATGTTGGGCCTTGGAACCAAGCGAAGCGCCATCCGGGAATTATTCGAATACGGCCGCAAGCGGAAGGAAGAGATCGGCGCCGACAAGGTGTTTGACTTCTCCATCGGCAACCCCAGCGTCCCCGCCCCTCAGATTTTGACCGACACTCTGCAGGATCTGATCTCCAATACCGACCCCGTCGCCCTTCACGGCTACACCTCCGCTCAAGGGGATGCCTCCGTGCGCAAGGCGATTGCCGAGACCGAAGCCAGCCGGTCGGGCTGTGAGATAGATCCCGATCTGATCTATATGACCTGCGGCGCTGCCGCCTCCCTCACCGTTTCCCTCCACGCTCTGTGCAATCCCGGGGACGAGGTCATCGTTTTTGCTCCCTATTTCCCCGAATACCGGGTTTTCGTAGAGAAGGCCGGTGCCGTATTGCGGGAGGTCCCCTGCCTGCCCGGCACCTTCCAGATCGATTTTGCCGCTCTGGCGGACGCCATCACCCCACGGACCAAGGCGTTGATCATCAATTCCCCCAACAATCCCACCGGTGCCGTCATTCCTGCGGAGGATCTCCGGAAGCTGGGAGATCTTCTCCGGGAAAAGGAAGGGGACAGTGATTCGGAGATCTATCTGATCTGCGACGAACCCTACCGCGCTCTGACCTACGATGGGGTGGAGGTGCCCTACGTGCCCGCCTTCTACGCCCGCACTCTGGTCTGTTATTCTTACAGCAAAGCGCTGTCTCTCCCCGGGGAGCGTATCGGCTATATTCTGGTGCCCCCCGCCATGCCCGACGCTAAGACCGTTTACGCCGCCGTCTGCGGCGCGGGACGGGCTTTGGGCTTCGTCTGCGCCCCCGCCTTGATGCAGTACGCCGTGGCGAAGTGCGGCGACGCGACCGCCGACGTTTCGGTCTACGCCCGGAACCGCAAGCTGTTGTCCGAGGCTCTTGCCGAAATGGGCTATTCCATCACGCCCCCCGACGGCGCCTTCTATCTCTTCGTCAAGGCGCTGGAGGCCGACGCCGCCGCCTTCTGCGAAAAGGCCAAGGAGTTCGAATTGCTCCTCGTTCCCTCCGATTCCTTTGGGGTCAAGGGGTACGTCCGCATTTCCTATTGCGTTTCCACCCAACAGATCGAAAATTCCCTTCCCGCCTTCCGGGCGCTGTACGAATCCTACCGAAAGAAGGACTGACCCATGGATAAGCTGAGCGAAGCCCGCAAGATCATCGACCGGGTGGATGAAGAAATGGCCAAGCTGTTCTGCCAGCGGATGCGTGCCGTGCAGACGGTGGCCGAGGCCAAGAAGGAGTTGGGTCTGCAGATCTTTGACCCCGTCCGGGAAGCGGAGGTGATCCGCAGGAATTCCCAACGGGTGGAGGACCCCGATCTTCGCGCCTATTATATTGATTATCTTAATTCCAATATGGCCGTCTCCCGGGCCTTCCAGAGCCGTCTTCTGGAGGGGATGAAGGTTGCCTACAGCGGCGTCAACGGTGCTTTCGGGCATATTGCCGCCACCCGTATTTTCCCCGACGCCCGGGCCGTCGCTTATCCGGATTTTCTGGCCGCTTACGACGCGGTGGAGGCAGGGGAATGCGACTGCGCCGTTCTTCCCATTGAAAATTCCTACGCCGGCGACGTGACTCAGGTGGTGGACCGTGCCTTTGAGGGAAGCCTCTATATCAACGGCATTTACGATCTGGAGATCGTCCAGAATCTGTTGGCCGTTCCCGGCACCTCCATGAGCGATATCAAGGAGGTGGTCAGCCATCCCCAAGCCCTGTCCCAATGCGCCAATTACCTGCGGGAGAAGGGGTTCAAGACCGTTTCCGCCACCAATACCGCCATCGCCGCCGCCCGGGTGGCCGAATCGGGACGGCACGATATTGCCGCCGTGGCAAGCCTGGAGACCGCCCGTCTCTACGGCCTTCAGGTCATGGAAAAGCATATCAACGAAAGCAGCAGCAACACGACCCGCTTCGCCGTCTTTTCCCGGGTGGAAAATCGGCCCACGGGCAAGGAAAATCAGTTCGTCATGTTTTTCACCGTCAAGCACGAGGCCGGCTCTCTCGGCCGGGCGGTGTCGGTCATCGGTGCAAACGGCTTCAACCTGCGGTGTCTGAAAAGCCGTCCCACCAAAAACGCAAACTGGGAATACTATTTCTACGTGGAGGGCGAAGGCTCTCTTTACGGCGAGCGAGGGCAAAAGATGCTTTCGGAGCTGAAGGAGACCTGCTCTTCCATCAAAATCGCCGGCGCTTACGACCGGGAGAAGCTCCTCAAGGAGGAATAATTTTTATGACGCTTACCGTTCATCTCGGCCCCCGCACCTACGACGTGGTAATCGAGCGGGGCTGTCTTTCCCGGGCGGGAGAATTGCTGGATCTGAACCGCAAGGTTTTGGTGGTCACCGACTCCGGCGTTCCTGCCGAATATGCAAAAACCGTGGCGGCTCAATGCAAAGACCCCGTCGTCGTCACCTTCCCTCAGGGGGAGGCCAGCAAGACGGTTGAGACCTGGATGACCCTTCTCGACGCGTTGACCGAGCATAATTTCACCCGGAGCGATTGCGTGGTCGCCGTCGGGGGCGGCGTTTGCGGAGATATGAGCGGATTTGCCGCCGCGGCCTATCTGCGGGGCGTCGATTTCTACAATATCCCCACCACCCTTCTCTCCCAGA
This sequence comes from Eubacteriales bacterium, assembly GCA_045543655.1. Taxonomy (GTDB): domain Bacteria; phylum Bacillota; class Clostridia; order Oscillospirales; family UBA644; genus RGIG995. Next base: position 14,701 of record JAZPXN010000079.1, on the reverse strand, counting down.
TCGATTCTTCCGTGGGCGGAAAAGTGGCGGTGGATTACCGGGGATATAAAAATACCGTGGGCGCCTTCCATCAGCCCAAGGGCGTGTTGGTGGACCCCGACGTTTTGTCTACCCTCGATTCCCGGCAGATTGCCGCAGGGATAGCCGAAGCTGTGAAAGTGGGCGCGATCCTCGACGCCGACCTTTTCGCTCTGTTTGAGGCGGGAAAGGCCTACGACGAGATCGAGGCCGTCATTTACCGCTCCCTGCAGGCCAAAGCCAAGGTGGTGGAGGCCGACGAGACCGAAGGAGGGCTTCGGCGGGTGCTGAATTTCGGCCACACCGTGGGCCACGCCGTGGAAACGGTCAGCGGCTATTCTCTGCTTCACGGGGAATGCGTTGCGCTGGGAATGCTCCCCATGACCGAGGGGGCCGCCCGCGACCGGCTGAAGACGGTGCTGGAAGCCCTGAATCTGCCCACGTCCTATCAAGGAGACGGGGAAGGAATCATCGCCGCTATGGCTCACGATAAAAAATGCGCCGGCGGCAGTATCACCGTCATCCGCTGCCCCGAAATCGGCGAATATTCCATGGAAAGCGTTCCCTTCGAGGTGCTGGCGGAACGAATGAGGGAGGTTTTGTAGACCATGAAAAATACCTTTGGTACTTCGGTGTCGGTCACTCTGTACGGCGAAAGCCACGGCCCCTCCGTGGGGGTGGTCGTCGACGGTCTTGCCCCCGGCATTCCCGTGGACGAGGCTTTCATTGCCCATCAGCTGACCTTGCGCCGCCCGGCCGACGATCTTTCTACCGGCCGCAGAGAGCCCGATCCCTTCGTCATCGAAAGCGGCGTTTATCAGGGGAAAACCACCGGAACGCCCCTGTGCATCCGTATCCCCAATACCTCGCCGAAGAGCGACGATTACGCCTTTTACGGCAAGGCCCGTCCGGGGCACGCCGATTATACGGCTTACGCAAAATACCATTCCCATGAGGATCCCCGGGGCGGAGGTCATTTCAGCGGCCGCATCACCGCCGCCCTCGTGGCCGCCGGCGCCATCGCCCTGACCGCCCTGAAGGGAAAGGGAATCGCCGTGGGGACGCATCTTTCCCGGTGTGCCGGAATCGACGATCGGAGCTTTTCCGATCTTGCCGCCGACCTTGCTCTGTTGTCCGACAAGGCCTTCCCCGTGCTGGACGAGGCCGCGGAAAAGGCCATGAAGCAAGCAATTCTCGCCGCCCGCAGCGACGGGGACAGCGTAGGCGGAATCCTGGAAACCGTCGTCACCGGCCTTCCTGCCGGCGTGGGAGAGCCCTGGTTTGATACGGTGGAGGGTCTTCTTTCCCATATGCTCTTTTCCGTGCCTGCCGTCAAGGGTGTGGAATTTGGCGACGGCTTTGCCCTGGCTGACCGTCGGGGCAGTGAGGCCAACGACCCCTTCCGCATGAAAGACGGCCGTATCGTCACCGAAACCAACGCCAACGGCGGCGTCAACGGCGGGATTACCAACGGAATGCCTCTGCGCTTTTGCTGTGCCGTCAAGCCTACCCCCTCCATTTTCCGAACCCAGAAGACCGTGGATTTCACCACCGGGGAGGAGATCGATTTCACCCTTTCCGGCCGCCACGATCCCTGCATTGCCCATCGGGCAAGGGTGGTCATCGACAGCGTCACCGCTCTGTGCCTCTGCGATCTTCTGGCGCTGCGGTACGGCACCGATTATTTAGGAGAATAATTTTTTATGGAATACGGATTGATCGGGGAGCATCTGCCCCACAGCTTTTCCAAAGAGATCCACGGGCGCTGTGCCGATTACGATTATACCCTCACCGAGCTTGCGCCCGACGAGGTGGCGGAGTTCATGACCGCCCGTCCCTTCAAGGCCATCAACGTGACCATTCCCTATAAGCAAACGGTGATCCCCTACCTGTCTTATATCGACCCTGCCGCCGAGGCCATCGGTGCGGTAAATACGGTGGTCAACCGGAACGGGAAATTATACGGGTACAATACCGATTTTTACGGCATGGAGGCGTTGATCCGGCGCATCGGGCTCTCCCTGACCGGGAAAAAGGTTCTGATTTTAGGCACCGGAGGCACCTCTCATACGGCCCAGGCCGTAGCCAAGGCCGCAGACGCCGCTTTGGTGGTTACCGTCGGTCGCCCGGAGGATCACGCCGACGTGACCTACGACGAGGTCTACGATCTTCACGCCGACGCCGACGTGGTGATCAACACGACCCCCTGCGGGATGTATCCCTACGCCGACGGCACCCCCGACCGGGCAGGGACACCCATCGATCTTTCCCGTTTCCCCCGTCTTTGCGGCGCCGTGGACGTGGTTTATAATCCGTTGCGCACCAATTTCGTCCTGGATGCCAAGGCCGCCGGTCTTCCCGCCGAGGGAGGGCTTTATATGCTGGTGGCTCAGGCCGTCAAGGCCTGCCGCATCTTCCTGGACCGGGAACCCGAGGGCATGGAGGAGCAGACCGAGGCCATTTATCGGGAAATTGCCGCTCAAAAGGAAAATATCGTTCTCATCGGAATGCCCGCCAGCGGCAAAACCACCGTGGGCAAGGCGTTGGCAAAGGCCTTGAACCGTCCCTTTATTGATACCGACGCGGAGATCGTCAAGACTGCCGGCAAAGAAATTTCCGCCATTTTCGCGGAATCCGGGGAGGCTGGCTTCCGCGCTCTGGAAGCGGAGACCGTCCGTCGGGTGGCCAACGAATCTGCCGGCGCGGTGATTGCCACGGGAGGCGGCGCCATTTTGCGGGAGGAAAACGTCCGCGCCCTGAAGCGGACCGGCCGACTCTATTTTCTGGATCGGCAGTTGCAATATCTTCTTCCCACCCCCGACCGTCCGACGGCCTCGACGGCCGAGGCGATCCGTCAGCGGTACGAAGAGCGCTACGGCCGCTACCGTTCCGTCTGCGACGTCTGCATTGCCGTGGACGAGGTGGTGGAACACACGGTACAATCCGTCCGAAAGGATTTTGAGCTATGAAAATTTTGGTTCTCAACGGCCCCAATCTGAATATGTTAGGAATCCGGGAGCCGGGGATCTACGGCAAAGAGACCTACGCCTCTCTTCTGGAGAAAATTCAGCGTTATTGCGACGAACGGTCCGTGGAGGTGTCCTTCTATCAATCCAATCACGAAGGAGCCCTGGTGGATAAAATTCAGGAGGCTTACGGGAATACCGACGGCATCGTCTTCAATCCCGGGGCCTATACCCACACCAGCATCGCCCTTCTCGACGCCTTGAAGTCGGTCGCGATCCCCACGGTGGAGGTGCATATCTCCAAGGTGGAACAGCGGGAGGATTTCCGGCAGGTCAGTTACGTCCGCGCCGCCTGCATCGCTTCGGTCATCGGCCACGGCACCGACGGCTATCTGGAGGCGGTGGATCTTCTCTTGAAGCACGGGGGCGCCCAATGACCGTTTCTCTGCTTCCTTCGACTCCTCAGGGCGCAGTTGCCGTTCCCCCGTCAAAAAGTATGGCTCATCGCCTGCTGATCTGCGGGGCTTTGGCGGAAGGGAAGAGCGTGATCGAAAACGTGGCCTTTTCCGAAGATATTCTGGCTACGGTCGATTGTCTGACCGCCCTGGGCGCCTCTTTTGAAATTTCCGGTGACACCGTCACCGTCACGGGATGCGCCGGCCGCCCCAAAGCGGCGGACGTCCTGCCCTGCCGGGAAAGCGGAAGCACGCTGCGGTTTCTCCTTCCTCTGTGTCTTTTGTCCGGAGGAGGAGTGCTGACCGGCTCCGGGCGCTTGCCCCAACGCCCCCTGACCGTCTACGAGGATCTTTTTCTTCCCCGGGGCGTTTCCTTGCAACGTACCGCCGGGCGCATTGCCCTTTCCGGGACCCTTCTGCCGGGGGATTTTGCCGTTCCCGGCAACGTCAGCAGTCAGTTTCTGACCGGTCTTCTGTTTGCCTTGCCGTTGCTTGCGGAGGACAGCCGGATCATTTCCACCACTCCTTTGGAAAGCGCCTCCTATCTGCTTCTGACCCTTGCGGCGCTGAAGCAGGCCGGCATCCGGGTGGAGCGGCCCGATGAAAGGACCTTCCTCATTCCCGGAAATCAGCGATACCGCGCTCTGCGCGGCCGGGTGGAGGGGGACGAATCCAACGCCGCCTTTTTGGGCGCGCTGAATCTGGTGGGCGGCGCCGTGACTCTCCGGGGCCGGGCTCCGGAGACCCTGCAGGGCGACCGGGTGTGGGAGGACTGCTTCCGACGCCTCTCCGAAGAAAATTGCGTCCTGTCGGTGGCCGATTGCCCCGACCTTGCCCCCATCCTTATGACCGTGGCGGCTCTTTGTCACGGGGGACGACTGACCGATACCCGGCGGCTGAAGATCAAGGAGAGCGACCGGGGCGCCGTTATGGCCGAGGAATTGGCCAAATTCGGCGCAAAGATCCGGGTGGAGGAGAATTTTATCGAGATTGAAAAATCCCCCCTCTATCCTCCGGAAATCCCTCTGAACGGCCATAACGATCACCGGATCGTCATGTCTCTTGCCGTGCTTGCCTGCCGCTACGGCGGCGTCATTGAGGGGGCGGAGGCCTGCCGGAAAAGCTACCCCGATTTCTTTGAAGTATTACGGAATCTGAAAGTCAGGTTGGAAGAATTATGATGCATTTACACCGGGATACCCGGATCTTGATCGTGGGCCTTGGCCTTTTGGGGGGCAGTTACGCCCTCGCCCTGAAAAAGAAAGGCTTCCGCTGTATTTACGGCTTTGCCCGCCGGCAGGATACGGTGGATTACGCGCTGGAGCACGGGATGATCGACGAAGGCTCTGCCGAGGTGGACGCCGAGCTGATCGCCCGGGCGGAGATGATCGTCTTCGCTCTTTATCCCACGGTGCTTCTGAAGTGGATGGAGGATTACGGCCATCTCATTCAGCCCGGCACGGTGGTCACCGACGTGACCGGCGTCAAGTCCTGCATTATCGACCCCGTTACCAAGGCGCTTCCCGCCGGCGCGGAGTTCGTTTCGGTTCACCCCATGGCGGGAAAAGAGGTTGGCGGGATTGAAAACGCCGACGAGACCATCTTCAACGGCGCCAACTATATCGTGGTGCCCACCCCGGAAAATACGGAGCACGCCATCCGGCTCTGCGAGGATCTGGGAGCGGAGCTGGGCTTTGCCCGCATCTCCCGCCTTTCTCCGGAGGAGCACGACGATATGATTGCCTTCCTGTCCCAGCTGACCCATTGCGTAGCCGTTTCTCTTATGTGCGCCAGCGACGACGACCGTCTCGTGGCCTATACGGGGGACTCCTTCCGGGATCTGACCCGCATCGCCCGGATCAACGACGAGATGTGGAGCGAGCTGTTTTTGCTGAACAAGGAGGCCCTGCTGCGACAGATGGATTCCTTCACCGCCCAGATGGAAAAAATGCGGGGGTACCTGGCCTCCGACGATCGGGAGGGGCTGCGGGAAATGATGCGCGTCTCCACTGCCCGCCGGGCAAAATTTGACAGAAAATAAGATTTTACGTAAAAAGTGATAAAGGAGAACCTCCGTTATGAACATGAACTTCCTTCGGAAATTACCCATCCCCCAGGAGATCAAAAAGCAATACCCTCTTACCGACGAAATGGCTGCCGTCAAGGCCGCCCGGGATCGGGAAATTGCCGACGTTTTTACCGGCAAGAGCGATAAATTCGTTCTGGTCATCGGCCCCTGCTCCGCCGACCAGAAGGAGCCCGTGCTGGAATATATTTCCCGCCTGCGCAAGGTGCAGGATCAGGTGCAGGACAAGATTCTGATCATCCCCCGCATCTACACCAACAAGCCCCGCACCACCGGCGACGGCTACAAGGGAATGCTCCATCAGCCCGACCCCACCGTGGATGCGGATATGCTGAAGGGCATCGTTGCCATCCGGGATCTGCACATGAGCGCCCTGCGGGACTGCGGCCTTTCCTGCGCCGACGAGATGCTTTATCCCGATAACCATCGGTATCTGTCCGATCTTCTGTCCTACGTGGCCGTGGGCGCCCGTTCGGTGGAAAATCAGCAGCACCGCCTCACTGCCAGCGGACTGGATATCCCCGTGGGAATGAAGAACCCCACCGGCGGCGATCTGTCCATTATGATGAATTCCATCACCGCCGGCCAGCATTCTCACACCTTCATTTACCGGGGCTGGGAGGTCAAATCCTCGGGCAATCCCCTGACCCACGCCATTCTGCGGGGGTATGTGGATATGGGCGGCCGCGCCATCGCCAATTATCATTACGAGGATCTGCGCCGGCTGGACGAAAGCTATAAAAAATCCGGCCTGGCCAATCCCGCCGTCATCGTGGATACGAACCATTCCAACTCCGCAAAAATGCATCTGGAGCAGGTTCGTATCGCAAAGGATATCCTCCATTCCTGCCGTCAGAACCCCGATATCCGCAAGCTGGTCAAGGGCTTGATGATCGAAAGCTATCTGGTGGACGGCGCCCAGAAGGTGGACGGAGGCGAATACGTCTTCGGTCAGTCCATCACCGACCCCTGCCTTGGCTGGGAAAAGACCGAGCGTCTCATCCTCGATATCGCCGACGCGCTGTAAGTACAAAAAAAACGATAAAATCATTTCAGAGGGCTCCTGTGCAAAGGGGCTCTCTTTTTTTTCGCAAAAACGGAAAGATTCCGAAATAATCTTGAGAAATCCCCCCTTCCGGTTGACAAAGGAGAAGAAATCCGATATAATAGAATATATTATATTAAATATACGGAAAGGAGGCGGTGACGTGAAATTCCCGGCGTTCTCCCTCAATCCCCAGCTGAAAGTGAAGATCACGGAATCCCTTGCCGCCGTTCTTCCCATAACCTTTATCGTTCTGATCCTGAGCGTTTTCGTCGTCCCCCTGAACGTGGGGACGGTGGCCATGTTCTTTACCGGCGCCGTGATGCTGATCATCGGCATGGGGATGTTCCAGCTGGGGGCGGAAATGTCCATGAGTCCCCTGGGGGAAGGCATCGGTGTGCAGATCGCCAAATCCAAAAGCGTTTTTCTTGCGGCGCTCATCGGCTTTTTGATGGGATTTCTCATTACGATCGCCGAGCCGGATCTGCAGGTTCTGTCCAATCAGGTGCCCGGAATTCCCAATCTCACCCTGATTTTGACGGTGGCGGTGGGGGTCGGTATTTTTCTGCTGCTGGCGGTGCTGCGCGTCGCCTTTAAGATCGATCTTTCCATCCTTTTGATGATTCTTTATCTTGGGGTGCTGGTGCTTTCCTTCTTCGTCCCCGGAGAATTTCTCGCCGTGGCCTTCGACTCCGGCGGGGTCACCACCGGCCCTATGACCGTTCCCTTTATCATGGCCATGGGCGTGGGTCTCTCGTCCATGCGAAGCGACCGGGACGCCGCCAGCGACTCCTTCGGCCTCGTTGCCCTGTCCAGCATCGGCCCCATTCTTGCGGTGATGGTGCTGGGGTGCTTCTATCGCACCGAGGGGGGTGCTTACGAGGCCACTCCCGTGCCCGACGTGGAGACCATGAAGGACGTCACCGGTGCCTTTGCGGTGGAGATCCCCCATTTCATCAAGGACGTGGCCATCTCTCTGTTGCCCATTCTGGTGGTTTTCCTGGTCTTTCAGATCATCAGCCACCGGTATCATAAGCGCCAGTTCTGGAAGATCTCCGTGGGCTTCGGCTATACGGCCATCGGCCTTGTTCTGTTCCTTTGCGGCGTGGAGGTGGGCTTTGCCCCCGTGGGAAGCCGGCTGGGGCAGGAGCTGGCCGCAGGGGATACCAAATGGCTTCTCGTTCCCATCGGCATGATCATCGGTTATTTCATCGTCAAGGCCGAGCCGGCCATTCAGATCCTGAATAAGCAGGTGCAATCGGTCACCGACGGCATCGTGTCCGAAAAGGCTATGAATACGGCGTTGTCCGTGGGCGTTGCCGTGTCTATCGGTCTTGCCATGCTCCGCATTCTTACCGGCATTCCCATCCGCTGGATCGTCATTCCCGGGTATCTGATCGCCTTGGTTTTGTCCCGGTTCGTGCCGAAGATCTTCGTGGGGATCGCCTTCGACTCCGGCGGCGTGGCCAGCGGTCCTATGACGTCCACCTTCCTTCTGCCCCTTTGTATCGGTGCCTGCGTCAGCGCCGGCGGCAACGTAATGACCGACGCTTTCGGGGTGGTGGCTTTGGTTGCCATGACGCCCCTCATCGCCATTCAGATCATGGGACTCAGCTACCGCATCAAGCTCAGCAAGCAGCAGAAGCAGGCCACGCCCGAATATCTGATCCCTGCAGACAGTGACGAAATCGTCGAACTTGAGGAGGAATGATTTTTATGACCGAAAAGAAGGCCCCCTCCCGGATGCTTCTCTTGATTTCAACCCCCAAATTTGCCGAAACGGCCGTGGATCTTCTGGGAGAATGCGGCGTTCCCATCCGGTATCACCTCCGGGGGATCGGAACCGCTACCAGCGAAATGATGGATCTTCTCGGCCTCGGTACGGCGGAAAAGAGCGTGGTTATCTGCTTTGCTCCCCGCACCACCGCCAATCTGGCCCTTGCCCGGCTGAACGACGGGCTGGAGGAGCTGGAAAAGAAAAACCGGGGCATCGCCCTCACCCTCCCCCTCAACGGATTGAACAAATTGCTTCTCCGCATGATGGGAGAGATGGAAGAACGAACCGCGCAAGCGTCGGAAGGAAAGGAAGAAACGGTTATGCCTGACAGAAAATATTCCCTGATCACTGCCATCGTCAATCAGGGCTACAGCGAAGAGGTCATGAACGCCGCCCGCAGCGCCGGCGCCCGGGGCGGTACGGTTCTCCACAGCCGCCGCATTGCCGACGAGCAGGCCACCGCTGCCATGGGCCTGGGCGTTCAGGAGGAACGGGAAATGATCCTCATCGCCGCCCGGGAGGAGGATAAGCTGCAGATCATGCAGGCCATCGGCGAAGCCTGCGGCATCCACAGCGAGGCCAAGGGCATGGTTCTGTCCCTCCCCATCGACAGCGCCATCGGCCTGAAATAAGCCCGGGAAAAATCGAAAATTAAGCGTTAACGCCCCTCCCCAATCCGGAAGGGCGTTTTTTTCTTGGGGGGTGCTTGACAAACGGTTTCGCTTCTGGTATACTGAAAATAAGCAGATCCTTCGGGCGCGGAAGGATTTTTGAGAAGAGGAGGAATTTTATGAAGAAACTTTTGATCCCGCTTTTGCTCGTCCTTTTGCTGTTTTCCGGTTGCACCGCCCCCGGGGAGGGTTCTTTGCGTCCTCCGGTTCCGGGCGACGAGGTGATTCTGCCTCCTTGCCGGGAAGGGGAAATCCGGTATAAAACCAACTGGGCCAATTATCCTTCTATGGAGCAAGCCGTGGAGGCGGCCGAGGCCGTTGCCGTGGTCACCGTCGGCAGCTGGGTCGGGGAGGATCTTGGGAATGGCAAGACGGCCTATTTTGCGATGGTGGAGAAGACCTACAAAGGGGATCTCCCCGAGACGATCCTGCTTCTGCAGACCGGGACGTCGGCGGAGACCCATTACGGAACCACCCTCTATTCCTACGGAAACGAGCTTCTGGTTTTTTTAAAGCCCGCCGGCTTTGAAGACTATTCCGACGTATACGACAGTGGTGTTTTAACGGCGATCCCGGTGGGACGGGACGATTCCGGAGCGGCCTATCTCTTCGACGGGCCCGAAGAAATGATGGAGTGCTTTGCTGGGCTGGAGAACCACGGCATCGCCTACGACTCCGAAACGACCTGGCAGATCCGCCGGAATTTCGTGGAGACCGATCCCTATTGGGAAGATAAGCTGGCACTGTTCAACGTTTATAAGCTTTCGGACGCAGAGCGTCTTTTGGGCTGGAAATCCGAATAATCAAGAAAAACCACCCGGAGAAGAACGAGATCTCTTCTTCGGGTGGAGTTTTATTGTGTTCGGGGATCAAATCCCGTCTTCATGGCCGTAAGGCCGCTTCCTGCCCGAAGGACGCTTCCTGCACCGAAGGTGCCCTTATCCTCTTCTCATCCAGCAGGCGAAGGGGTATTGGTCGTCCCAGGATTTCCCGGCGGAGGCGTAGTCCACCACCGTCACCGCCCGGCCGTCGGCCATGGGGACGGAAAGCTTCATCAGATAATCGCCCTTGTCCGGCAGGTCCACCGCGGGAACGGCGCCGTTTTCCACCAGCGGCTCGGTGCGGTCGGCAAAGTCAAAGGGAGCGACCTCCGTATCCACGGCCAGCACCATGGGTCCCTTGCGCAGGGAATAGTGGGGATCGGTATCGTTCACCGTCAGATCGGCGGAATAGAGGATTTTTACGGTCATATCGAGGGAGAGGGTTACGCCGTCGCCGGTCTTCCAAAGCCGGGTCTCGGTCTGCCAGCCCCCTTCGGGAATGCGAAGAGCCACGGTGAATTCCTCCGGTTCTTTCAGAGAAAGGGACACGGAGATCTGCCCGTCCAGGGGATAGGCGGTCTTCACGGTCAGGGTGGCTTCCTGCCCCTTGGGGGTCACGAAGCTTGCCGAGCCCGCTTCGTAGAACAGCACCGCAACGCCGTCGTTCGTGGCCATCACCGCGTGACGGGCCATCAGCGCCGTCCCCGCCGCCGCAATGGCGGCACAGCAGGAATAATTGCGCTTTTCGGTAATGGGACGGTATCCCGCCTGCTTTTCCCCCCGCACCCCGGCCATCAGGGGGGAGTAGCTGTCGAAGGGGAAGACCTCCGGCTCGTGCAGGTCGGTATATCGCATATGGAAAACTTCCTTGGGATTGTGCTTGCCCGGATCGGCCTCGTAGGCGATATCCCGGGTATTGACCGCACCCATAAGATCGTTATAGAAGGCGGTCTCAATGGCGTCGGCGTAGGCGGGATCCCCCGTCAGCTCCAGCAGCTGCAGGCAGAATTTCATCCACGTCACCGAAACGCAGGTCTCTTGCATAATGGTGCCGGCCAGCTCCTCGTTGAACTGTCTTACCTTCGAGCCGTCGAACAGCTCGTGGGTGCAGCCGGCGCATCCGATGACGGTGATCTCGGTCTCCAGAATCTGCTTGCCCAGCCGGATGACCGCATCCATATGCTTCTGATTTCCGGTGGCGCGGCCGTATTCCAGAAGTCCTTCGAAGCAGGACATCATTTCGTAGGCCTTGTTGACCGGATAGGAGGAAGGCCCGTCGGGATGGGTAAAGGGGGCGTTGAACAGATCGAATCCCTCTGCGCCGCCGCCTTCCACGATCTCCGTGGCGAAATCCAGATACCGCTGCTCTCCGGTGATATTGTACAGCCGGACGATGGGCTCCAGGATCGAGGAGGAATTGATGCCCAGCCAATGGCGGGAGCAGAGATAAATGGGCTTGCCGGAGGCGTGAAGATCGGCGATAAATACGTCGGCGTGGGCCTTCATCGCGGCGACGATCTCCCGGTTCAGAGCTTCGTCCCTGGAGATCTCCAGGAAATGCTGAAGCCCCAAAAGTACGTATTTCCGGCCCCAGATATCCCAGCCGTCCAGCTGGGTTTCCACGCTGTAGGTGGAGATTCTGCCCCGTTCGTCGGCGGCGGAGATCAGATCCCGCACCGAATCCTCCAGAACGGCGTATAATTCTTCTTCGCCGGTATACTGGTAGGTCATGCAGGCGCCCCGCATCATTTTGCCCCAGAATTCACAGCGCCACAGATTGTTTCCTCCGTCTACCTGATTGCGGAACTGATCCACGAAGGTCTTCCACAGGGCGGGATCGTGAATATCCTGCGCGGCAATGCGGCGGTTAACGCCGTCGATCAGACCTCTCCACCGGGCGCTTCCGGCGGGAAGGGGAAAGAGAACGTCGGTTTTCTGCCGGGGGGCGTAGGCCGTTCCCGGTGCGCAAAAATCGGAAATCGTCTTGTTCATCGTCAAACTCCTTTGCAAACGGGGTTGATATTTTCTATTTCTATTATATCATAACCTGCTCTCGCTTGCAAGGCTGTTTTGTGACTTTTTAATAACGATTCCGGGTAAAAAAACGCTACTCTTCCCCTAAAAGTCGATTCAACAGCGCGCCCAAAAACAAAATGCACAGGCAGAGCCACAGCCACAGCATCAGCATCGCGCCGTTGGACAGAGCCCCGTAAAGCCGGGGAAAATTGGCAATTTTTTCCACGTAGAAGGAATATCCCTCCGTAAACAGAAACCATCCTGCCGCCGCGGCCGCCGCTCCGGGCAGCTGACTCCAAATCCGGGGGGAATGATCGGGGAGAACCGTATATAAAAAGAGGAAAAAGGCCGTCAGCAGGAAAAATCCCCCTGCCGTCCGAACAAGATCCCATCCGGTGCCGTCCATGCCCAGGGCGCGCCACAGCTCCTCGCCCCGCACCGCTCCCCCCAGGGTGCAAAGCAGAACGATCTCTAAAATCAACGTCTCCACGAGAGCGAAAAAACGCAGAAGGAAATAATTCCGGGTCTCGATCCGGCCGTACATTCGGTTCAGCCCCCGGGTCAAGGCCACGATTCCCCGGGAGGCCGACCACAGCGCCGTTGCCGCCGACAGGGACAGCACCGCCGCCGAGGGAACCGATCCGGGCAATAACTCCGGCAGGATCCGTCCCAGCTCCTCCGGCAGAAAGCGGATCAGATCTCCCTCGTCCCAGGGTACGTAATGCAGGATCGCCGTCAGAAACACCAGGAAAGGAATGGCCGACAACAGCACGAAAAAAGCGGCCTGAGCGCCAAAAGCTCCTACCTGGGATTCCCGCAGAAGGGTTACGGCCCGGACAAGCGGAAGGGGATTCCGGCGTTGCGGCGGCGGGGTCTGTTCCATATATTTCCTCCGGATTCGGTGCAATTCGGCAAAAAAAGTGTGACTTTTGTCCGAAATTTGTTGACAGTTGGGGTTTTGCTTGTTATAATGGAGTCGTACTATAATCTTTAGAAGGGAAAGAAGGTGCCGGAAATGCTCCCGAACTGGAAAAGAGCCGTCAGCGTTTGTCTTGCGCTGACCGTGACCTTCTGTGCCCTCGCCTTCCCCTGGTATCCTCATAAAACCGGAGCCGTCGTCAAGGAGATCGTAGGCAACGGCGGGGATTATACCGACAACGCCTACGTTGCCCGGCGGCTGGACGTGGTCTTTTCCGAATTCCCCGTAGGCTCCTATTTTTCCTATACCGGCGAGCCCTGCACCTGCCATAACAAGTGCAGTTACGTAGGGGGATGCGATTGCATTTCCGACTATAACGACCCGGAAAAGGGCGGTCAGCTGGTGCGGCTCTATTCCTGCCAGTGCATGGGCTTTGCCCACTATATGTTTTACAAGCTTTTCGGCTTCGTGGATCGGGCTCAGAACTATCCGGAAACCGCCGATAAATACTATTCCTTAGGCTCTCTCACCCCCGCCCAGATGACGGTGGAGAACGTGAAAACCCTCTTTAAAGACGTGAAGACCGGGGCAAACGTCCGCACCACGGGGAAGCATTCCTTTATCGTCCTTTCCACCAACGACGAGGGGATGTATATCTATCACGGCAATACCGGCATCCCCTGCCGGGTGGACGGCTGGTTCTGGACGTGGGAGGAATTGACTGCCACCTATAAAAGTTACGGCATCCAGTACGTTCATATGCCTGTGAATTATCCCGAATCCTCCGGGGTCTACGTGCCTCCCACCGTTTCCGAGGGTCCCTCCGTTCCCGAATACCGGGTGGGGCAGGTTCGGGTCAATACCTCCGCAGGCCTGCGGCTTCGCGCCGGAGCGGGCACCGATACGGAAAAACTGGATCTCATCCCCCACACCACCCTTTTGAACGTTACCGAGTTGAAGGGCGAGTGGGGTAAGGTAGAATATAACGGCAAGGCCGGCTGGATCTTTTTGGAATACACGCTCCCCGTTCTTTCGGTGGAGCTTCCGGAAGACCGGTTTTACGCCTACGACGGCGTTGCGACCGATCTTTCGTCGATGAAAGTGACCCTCCTACAGGCCGATCTTTCCAGAAAAACCGTCCCCGCCGGGGAATACGCTCTGCATTATTCTGCCCCCGCCGACGGACAATATACCGCCACCGTCACCGTGGGGGATCAGTCAGTCTCCTTCCCCATGCATCTTCTGCCCTTCGGGGATCTGAACGCCGATAAGGCCGTCACCGCCGCCGACGCTTCGTTGCTGGTCTGGGCCGCCTCCGGGGAGATTACCCTCACCGCCCGGCAGACCGAGGGCGCGGATATCGACGGAAACGGCGTCGTGGATAAAAACGACGCTTTGGCAATCATTGCATATCTGACCGGAAGCGGCTCCGCACCTTCCGTGAAAAAGGGGGCGGACTGATTTGAAAAAAGTGATATCCTTCGCTCTCGCGACGGTTTTCGTGCTGGTTCTGATGCCCGGCCTTTCGTCTACTGCCGCCACCGTGCCGTCGGTCTATATGCGTCCCATCATGAACGCCGACAAGACCAATCTCACCGTGGAGATCTATACCAACGGTCTGAAATGGACCGCCGCCGACCTGGGCATTCAGTTTGATCCCGCCGCCATGACGCTTCTTTCGGTCACCGAGGGGTCAAAGATCTCCTCCGCCCGTGCCCGGGGCTTCGATTTCGTGGTGGGAAACCGGGATCTCTCCCAGTCCAACGCCGCCGGCTATTGCAATTTCGTGGCCGTTACCGGATCCTCCACCTGTTCCATGACCTCTTACGCCGGCCCCGTGGTCGTCTATACCTTTGCCGTCAAAAATCTTGGGGGAGCAAAGACCGGCTACCACCTCTGCATCAATACCCTGACCAACGCCAACGGC
>JAZPXN010000078.1:0-69774 GCA_045543655.1 Eubacteriales bacterium | reverse complement strand
GGCTTCCCCCACCGTGGTGCCCCTCCCCCCCCCGGAAAAATAACCCAAAAAAAACAAATCCCCCGGCACCAAGGGATCCCGGGAATTTTCGCTGTTGTCGTTACTTGTCCAGATGTACGTCGATTTGGGGATAAGGAATCTCGATCCCTTTTTCGTCCAAAGCTTTCTTGATATTTTCCCTAAGATCAAAATTGACCTGCCAATAATCGGCATTCTTGACCCACACGCGAAGAGCAAAATTCAAGGAAGATTCACCGTGCTCCGTCAGGCGGCAGAAGGGCTCGGCAGGCTCGTTAAGAACCATGGAATGCTCCTTTGCCTTCTCAAGAAGAAGCTCCTTAACCACTTCGATATCGGAATCGTACGAGACCGAAACGGCAATATCAAGCCGACGGGTGTCGTGATAGGAATAATTGGTAACGGCCTCATTGGAAATTGCGCCGTTGGGAATGACGATACGCTTATTGTCGGGCGTGGTAAGAATCGTGTAAAGAATGGTAACCTCAGTAACGGTGCCGGATCCCTGGGCACTGTCAATATAATCACCGACTTTAAAGGGTTTGAACAAAAGAATCATGATCCCGCCCGCAAGATTGGACAAAGACCCCTGTAAAGAAGCACCGATGGCAACACCGGCAGAGGCAAGCAGGGCCACGAAGTTCGTCATGGGCACACCCAACACCGTAACGGCACTTAATACCACCATAATCTTCAGAACGATGCTGAGAAGGCTGATAATAAACGTCGCTACTCCGGCGTCCATTTTCTCAAAAACGTGGGTCTTCTTCAGTAGCTTCATCAACCATTTGGAAAGCTTAAATCCTATGATGAGGATCAAAAAAGCACCGATCAGACGAAGACCGGCAGTAGAGGCAAATTCTCCCAGCTTACTGAGAATGGAACTAAAAAATTCAGGCATACGACATCCTTCTTTCTTTTTTTTCTATTATAATACTTTTTACGCCGGTTGTCAAGCACCTATTTTATAGTTATTTGAAAAAATCTCTTGACTTTTCCCCGGTTCTGTGTTATACTGAAAAAAAATTCGGGAGAATTTCAATATGAACGATACTGTCAAGCTTATTTGCAAAAATAAACCCCTCATGGTGGCTCACCGAGGGCTTTCCGCCTTGGAAAAGGAAAACACCCACGCAGCCTTCATTGCCGCCGGCAACCGTTCCTATTACGGCATCGAAACCGACGTCCATCGCACCGCCGACGGGAAATTCGTCTGTATTCACGATGCATCCACCAAGCGCGTCGGCATTGACGATCTTAACGTAGAGACCTGCACCTACGACACCGTTCGAAGCCTTCTTCTTTGCGGCGTCAACGGTGACAAAGACCGCAACGACGTCCGCATTCCCTCCCTGCAGGATTATATCCGGATCTGCAAGCATTACGGAAAGATTTCGGTATTGGAGCTGAAGAGTGACTTTACGATTGACGAGATCAGCGCCATCTGCGATATCATCAAAGAGGAGGATTGGTTTGACAAGACCACCTTTATCGCCTTTGGACTGAACAACTTGATTCTTCTCCGCCAGCTTTATCCTGATCAGTCGGCGCAGTACTTGATCGGCGGAGGATATTTTGACCGCGGAGGTACCGTAGAGTCCTTGATGGAAACCCTGAACCAGTATAATCTTGACCTTGATATTTATTTCGGAGCGTTAACCAAAGAATTGACCGATGCGGTTCACGCCGCAGACAAGGTGGTCAACGTCTGGACGGTGGATAAGCCGGAGGACGGCATCCGCATGGCGGAAGAGTTGAACGTAGACATGATCACCTCCAACGTCATGGAATAACCAAATAACATACAATGTAAAATGCACCGGCAAACGCCGGTGCATTTCGTCGGTCAAAATTCATTGACCATTTTTTTATAGTATTCGCCGCGGACTTCAAAATTGGCAAAGCAATCAAAAGAAGCGCAGGCAGGAGATAAGGATACGATATCACCGGCATTTGCAACTTCTCTTGCCCGATGAATCGCGTAATCCCAGGATGGACTCATCTCAATGACCAGCTTTTCAGGGTCGTATGCGGAATCAGAGACGATAGCGTTCCGGATCTTTTCCGCAGTAGCGCCGGTAAGGATCAAATATTTTACCTTGTCGATCACGTAAGGCACCATGGGCTCGAAGGGGATCTTTTTATCGTATCCCCCGGCAAGCATGATAATCTTCTGGGTCTGTGCCTTCAACCCTGCAATGACCCGGGTCGGGCTCGAAGCGATGGAATCGTTATACCATTTGACTCCGTCCAACTCCCGAACGAATTCCATACGGTGCTCCACGCCGCCAAAGGTTTCTGCAACGGTTCGGATCACGTCTGCATCTACAACGCCCAGAGTCGCCGCAATAGCAGCCATGTAATTTTCCACGTTATGATCACCGATAATACGAATCAACGAGCGATGCATCAGCGTAGAAACGGTATTTCCATCAGTAATGCAGATATTTCCGTCATCGTCCAGATAAACGCCTTTGGGAACGGGGCCTTTGAAGGAAAAATAGAGAACCTCTCCCCTGGCCTCTTCCGCGTAACCGCGGGTAATATCGTTATCGTAATTGACGATCAGACGGCCGGAAGAATTCTGGTGACTGAAAACGCACCGCTTTGCGTTGATGTATTCTGCCATATCAACGTGCCAATCCAGATGATTGGGCGCAACGTTGGTAACGACGGCGGTCTGGGCAGAACGGTGCATATCATTCAACTGGAAGGAAGACAACTCCACCACGGCCACGTCGTCAGGAGAAATCTCAAAAATCTGCGGAAGCAAGGGCGTTCCGATATTTCCGCCAAGATAACTTTTTTTCCCCTGTGCGGAAAGAAATCTGGAGATCAGGGTCGTCGTGGTGGTTTTTCCGTCACTCCCGGTAACCGCATAGATGGGGCAGGGGCAAAGCCGGAAGAAGACTTCCATTTCCGACGTCACTTCCGCTCCGTTGGCGCGGGCCTTCTCAAAGGGAGGAAGATCCCCGCGCATTCCCGGCGTTTTGAAGATCAAGTCGCCCTTCAGATCGTCAAGATACCCTTCTCCGAGAACGAACCGAACGCCCTTTTCCGCATATTCACGGCCGAATTCGCCCAGTTCTTCCATAGACTTTTTATCGTAAGCCGTCACCGAAAGGCCTTCCTTCAAAAGAAGACCGATCAAGGGGCGATGGCTGACGCCAAGCCCAACAACGGAAATCTCTTTTCCCTTCAGGGAATCAAAATAAGCACGGATATTCTCCATAAAGGCACCTTCTCAGATATATTTGATGACGGGCAGAATCATCGGCTTACGCATGGTCTGATCAAAGATATATTTGTCAAGTTCGTCCCGTACCTTATTCTTCACGTTGACCCAATCCCCCTGCTTCGCCTTGGAGCAACGCGCAATAACGTCGGCGGTGATTTTCTTGACGTTATTCATCAATTCCTCGTTCTCGCGGATATATACGAACCCGCGGGTGACGATCTCCGGCTCGGAAAGCAGAACTCCGGACTTGGAATCAACCACGGCAACGGCAACGATCAGTCCGTCCTGGGCCAGATGCTTCCGATCCCGCAAAACGACGTTCCCCACGTCTCCAACCCCAAGCCCATCCACGAGCACCCGACCGGAGGGAACGGTACCGACGATCTTGGCAGAATTCTTATCCAGCTCGATGATGTCTCCGATCTCCGCAATGAGAACGTTTTCCTTCTTCATTCCCATGCCCTCCGCCAATTTTGCATGGCGATGCAAATGGCGATACTCACCGTGAACGGGAATAAAGAACTTGGGCTTCGTCATGCCCAGCATCATCTTCAGCTCATCCTGACAAGCGTGACCGGAAGCGTGAATATCGTTATAGGATTCGTATACCACTTCAGCGCCGGAGCGGAAAAGCTCGTTGACCATATTGCCTACCGGTTTTTCATTGCCGGGAATGGCGGAGGCAGAAACGATAACAAGATCCTTATCGTTGATCTCTACCACTTTATGCTCGGAATAGGCCATCCGATATAAGGCGGACATGGGTTCTCCCTGACTCCCGGTGGTGATAACGACCAGCTGTTCGGGAGGAATCTTTTTGATCTTGTCAATATCAATCAGAACGCCCTTGGGGGCCTTCGTATACCCCAACTGCATTGCCGCTTCCAGAACGGTAATCATGCTCCGGCCGCTGACCGCAACCCGACGGCCGTACTGGGCGGCAAGGTTGATAATTTGCTGAACCCGGTGCACGTTAGAAGCAAAGGTTGCAACGATAATGCGCTTTTTATCCGCTCTGCGAAAAATATCGCTCAGAGAAGAACCGACCTTGCTTTCGCTCATGGAATGGCCGGGTTTTTCCGCGCCGGTGGAGTCGGAAAGCAGAGCAAGAATCCCTTCCTTTCCCAGTTCTCCGATGCGGGGGAGGTCAATAATATCGCCGTCGATGGGGCTGACGTCCACTTTAAAGTCCCCGGTATGGAAGATAACGCCGCAAGGAGTATGAATCGCCAGCGCCGCAGAGTCGGCTATGGAGTGATTTGTGTGGATATATTCTACGGAAAGGGAGCCGATTTTCACCGAATCTCCGGCTGAAACCTGCATCAGGGAAACCTTCTTATCCAGATGGAACTCCCTCAATTTATTGATCACGATACCAAGCGTCATCCGGGTTCCGTAGACGGGAACGTTAACTTCCCGAAGAACGTAAGGCAAGGCCCCGATATGGTCTTCATGGCCGTGGGTCAGAAAAATAGCCGCCACACGGTCTTTATTCTTAACGAGATATTGAACGTCGGGAATTACGTAATCAACGCCGGGCATATCTTCATCGGGGAACGCCATCCCGCAATCCACGACGATAATATCCTTTCCGCATTCGATCAAGGTCATATTTTTTCCGATCTCATTGAGACCACCCAACGGAATAATTCTGATTTTTTCGATTTTTTTCAAAATGATCCTCCTTTATAAAATCTTCGTATGTAGCCGGGAAAACCGGCGATCAATCGGGCTTTAGCCCTTTTAGTTTCATGGAATAAAAATTGCACAATTCTTCCGCAGATTCCGCATCGCGACTTTCGGAGCAAATCCGGAAGGCATTGGAATTCTGCAGTGGGAAAATGCGAACGATGCCCCTTGCATCAGAAAAACGGATCCCAGAGGATAATTCGCCGCCGGAGGAAACCAACCGGCGCATGACCGTTCCCCGGGGGATATTCAAGGAGACCTCCCGCCGCTTCACAGAAAAGACCGGCAAACGGGCCACGAATTGCCCAAAAGAGCATTTCTCGCTTTCCAGTAAATTCAAAATCAGCAGAGCCTGAACGTTAGGATCGGTCAAGGGATAGGTCTTTCTCCCGTCAATCCCGTCATCGGAACAGCGAAGAGCACGGAAGCGAAACGACTCCGCTACGGACTCGGTGACCTGAGGAAAAAGATCCGGAAACCGAACGGGAGACTGCTTCCGTCCAAGGCCGATGCAGGCACATAAACGGATAAGATCCTCGTCGTAGGGATCGCCGTTGCTTCGTTCAATGCGAACCCACTCAGGCCCAATCTGCATCCGTTCCCGAGCATCGGACTCCGGAAGATGCGGCAACAGCGGTGACAGAACCGGAGAAGCGGCAACTCGAAGAAATAACTTCGACGGCAATCCGAAGGAACGCAGATAAGTGCGATACGCCTTAGCACCGCCCCGAAAAATCCGATAAAGACCGTCGTTCTCACCGCAAAAAGATTCTTGGGCAAGATTTCGCATCAGCGATTTTGCCGCTGAATTCGGCAGAGGCATCCCATTTCCGTCAAAAAGACGCAAAACGAGATTGGAATAATTACGCTGAAAGAACGCACCGCCGCGAAAGGCATAATTACGCACCGTGAAGCGAAATTGAGAAAGATCGTTCACGCCGGTATCGTATACGTTTTTTCCGCAGGCAAGCGCCCCGCCGCAAAAGGTCATCACGGCGGAAGCATCCCTCGGTTCTGCACGGCCGACCACGAGATCTCCGCCGTACAACTCCGACAGGGCGCGGCCGATCTCATAAATCGACGCCCCACCGAAATCTTCACCGAAGGGGAACAGTATCCGACCGTCTTCCGGGAAAAGCGGCCGGAGTTTATGATGCACATTTCCCACAAGAAAGGTCTTCGCGGGAATTCGGTTCGAGGGAAAAATCTTGACCCCGGCAGGCACGGTAGCACCGGCACCAACCTCGCAATCAGCACCGATAACGCACTCGTCACCGATGCGGACGTCCTGTCCGACGGAGGCGTTCTTGCAAATAACGGCGTTGCGGATCCGGGAACCGGCCTCACAGCGAACTCCGGATTGAAGAACCGAGCCTTCCAAACGAGTCTGCCGAAGATGGCAACCGTCTTCGATGACGGTATAAGGGCCGATGTGACATCGTTCAAGATGCACGTTTTCACCGATATAACAGGGTGGTTCAATCACGCTTTCGGCGTCCACCGACGAGGGAATCCGGTCTTCCCCGTTGGAAAGGAGATACCGGTTGCATTCAAGGTAGGACGAAACCGTTCCGATATCACACCAATACCCGTGAATCGAATATTGGTACAGAGGAACTCCGGAAGACAGCATCGACGGAAAAACGTCTTTGGAAAAGTCGCACACACCTTCCGGGATATGAGACAGAAACGATGGAGAACAAAGATAAATACCCGTATTTACGTCGTCGGAATAGGCGTGCGACCAATCGGGCTTCTCGTAAAATTGACGGATCTTTCCTTCGGAATCCGACAAAATAACGCCGTATTCCCCCGGATCCTCCGCCTTTGCGGACAATACGGTCAACGGTCCTCCGTGCCTGCGATGGAAATCGTAGGCCAAAGTAAGATCGAAATCAAAAACGCCGTCGCCACTGGCTATAATAAAATCGTCGTCACAATCGGGCAAACAATTCCGCACCGAACCGGCCGTCCCTAAAGGCACGGTCTCTTCATGAAAAACAATGCTCAGCGGGCGAAATTCCGGTACTTCCAAAACCGCCCGGATCTGCTGCGGAAGATAACAGAGGGAAACGTGAAATTCACGAATCCCGAACGAAGCCAACTTTCGAACCATCCGCACGATGCACGGAATGCCGCCCACGGAAACGCAGGGCTTCGGAACGCCTTCCGTGAGAGGCCTCAGCCGGGTTCCGAACCCGCCGGCCATGATAACTGCCTTCATAACTTCCCTTCCTTTTCCCATAGATCAGTATAGGAAAAGTATTGCCTAAGCAGGGGAAGTTATTCCGGAATTGCTGAAATCCGGAAATAGTTCAAAGAAAATTCAATCACTCGAAAGCACGCACGCGAAGGGGAATTCCAACGGAATCAGCAAACTCACGGCAACGGCAAATTTCCTCCTCCGAAAGAGGGAGATCCACCACGGAAAAGACAACCTTCGGCACGAATTGCTTGCAGGCAACTGCAAAATCAATCACGGCTTCGAAGGCATTTTTATATACGGGAGCGCAAATCTCATCGTAACGACGGGCGTCAGGAGCGTTGAGACTGACGGAAATCACATCGACGAGCCCCTCGAATTCCGAGGCAGTCTTCCGGCCTGCAATCAGATCGGCATGACCGTTGGTATTGATGCGGATCGGAAGATCGTACTCCTTCCGGATCATGCGGCAAAGATCCAACACCACGTCAAGACGCATCAACGGCTCACCGTAGCCGCAAAAAACGATCTCCTTCGTTTCGGGCAAAAGTTCATCCTTCAGCGCGCGGAAAAGCTCCGCCGCATCCGGCTCCCGGTCGATCCAGAGAACGTCACTGTCCCCTACGGTATCATGACCGTTACGGATGCAGAAGGAGCAGGCGTTGGTACAGCGGTTGGTCACGTTCAAATAAAGGCCGTCACCAAAATGGTATGCAAGAGACGACACGGTTATTCCTCCTTCGGTTGGGTGCCGATCATGGAGCTAAGAACGTCGCAGGCGGCACGGAAATTGTCCTTGGTGCTTTTAAAAGCGGAAGACCAGGTATCGTCAAAAATACGCAGGGAAACGTAAAGATCTGCAGTAAAAACCTCAAACCCGGAGGTCTCGGAAGCGACTGGTGTCCCAGTCACCTTCCAGGCGTATCCTTCTCCGTCCAAGCGGTCAGAAAAGTCGTGAAGGGGCTGGATATAACCGTTTCGATGGAGATAATTGATCCCTCCTTCATCGCCGAAAAGAAGCATCACTTCCCCGGCTTGAACGGCATTCATATACTTTGCCCGCTCGGAGGGATCGGTGTTTTCCCCGACCCGAAGCCCAGTCACCGCGACGGTAATCTCACCATCCCCGTTCACGTCCCCGCAATGGGAAGCAACGGAAGATTCGATCCACGAAAGCTGTTCGTTATACATGGGAGAGGAAGCCGTAACGTAATAGACCTGCACGTCAAATTCCGGCTTCGTGGCACAGCTGTGAAAGCAAACGACAAGCGTGCCGATCAAGAAGATACCGGCGATGATATAGGTTTTATAGTGATACCAGATATTTTCGACTTTGGAACGGAAGGACATAGGAAACCTCTTATAAACGGATCAGTCGGGCAGAACGATGGCGCGGATCTCGTAAGTGTATTCGCCGCCGGGGGCAGTGACCACGACGGTCTCACCTACTTTTTTACCCAAAAGGGTCTTGCCCACGGGACTCTGATCGGAAATTTTGTTCTGTGCGGGATCGGATTCGGTCATACCGACGATGGTATATTCGATCTCTTCCTCGTATTCAAAATCATAAACGCGAACGACGGAACCAACGTTGACGACGTCGCTCTTCAACTCGCTCTGGTCAAGAACCTGAGCGTACTTCAACTGTTCTTCCAACGTGCTGATACGGGCTTCTACCATAGCGCGTTCTTCGCAGGCAGCATCGTATTCGCTGTTTTCGGAAAGGTCGCCGTGGCCGCGCGCTTCTTTGATGCGTTCAGCAACTTCGCCCCGCTTGGTGGCCTTCAAATAATGAAGTTCCTCCTGCAGTTTGGTCAACCCTTCCTGGGTCAGATAAATCGGCTGGGACATAACTGAGTCTCCTTTAAAAAATTATGATATTAGATCCGTTGTAATCAACCGGAAATTTTACTGTTTAACTGCTTCAGTGCTTCCTGAAGCTGAGGATCGTTACTCTCATCGAGAGCGTAAAAATACTTATCCTGCTCTTCGGTCAGTTCGACGGTAACGTCCGGCTCCAGCCCGATCCCGTGATAGTAGGTCCGAGCCTTGGTAAGATAGTGGAACGTAGTCATTTTGACCGCAGAACCGTCAGAAAGACGGAAGGTAGTTTGGCCGATTCCCTTACCGTAGGAGCGAGTTCCGATCAGAGAAGATCCGTTAACGTCCCGCAGGCAAGAGGCCATCAGTTCACTTCCGCTGGCAGAAGAACCGTTGATCAAAACAACCATGGGGGCATCGGTAGACGGCTCCAGCTCGGAATAATCAATCGTTTCCGAATCTTTATACTGAATCACTACCATCTCTTCCCCCTTGGGGATCAACAGCTCAAGAATATCCTCGACTGCATCAAGACTTCCGCCTAAATTGTTCCGAAGATCAAAGACGAATCCCTTTGCACCCTTGGAGAGAAGATCGTTCAACGCAGCCTGAAATTCCTGGGCAGCAAGCATGGTAAAGGAATGAATACGGATAAATCCGATCTCTCCGATCATTCGGGAAGAAACGTAATTCTGCACGAAATCCGAAAAGGTTACGGTCACGTTCATGGTTTCCGTTCCGCGCAGAACGGTCAGAGAAAGGCTCTCTCCCGAATCACGGCGAAGCTCCTCGTACACCTGATCGTAGTCCCTTCCGAGAATGGAGACCCCGTCAATGGCGGTAATCAGATCACCGGCCGCAAGACCGGCGCTTTCCGCGGGGGAATTTCCAAGAACACGGCGGATAAAAAGACCGTCGGAGACGGTTTGCGTTGACAGTAACGTAATGCCGATGCCGGAAAAATGACCTTCGTTTGAGGAGAGATAAGCCTCGTATTCCTCTTCGGTCCAATATTGCGTATAAGAATCGTCAATTCCGGAAAGATACCCGGAAATTGCGGCCTTTTCCGCATCCTCCTCCGAAAAATCAAACACGGCGTATTTGTCGATCAAATCGTCAATTTCATCAATGGACGAAGCAATATCACCGGACTCCGAAGAAAGAAAAATAGAAGTCAGACCGAAAACCGTCAACGAAAACGTCACGGCCGCCGTAAGGACAACGGCAAGAAGGATAGATAAAAACTTTTTCAAAAATCAATGCCTCCAACAACAAAAGGAATCGATCCGGCTTTAATCTAAAGCCGAATCGAAGCGTCGTTCATCAGGATGTTCCGAGTTGAGACCGAAGGGTCTGAAGTGCAGTCTGAAGCTGATCGTCATCTGCGGCGGCCAAGGTCAAAAACCCGCTGATCTTCTCTTCGGAAAGAGCTACGCTGACGTCGGGCGTAATACCAACCTCATGGAATTCGGTGCCGTTGGGGGTAAGGTACTCGTAGGTGGAAATATGGATGGCAGTACCGTCCGACAATGGGATATCCCGCTGTCCGACACCCTTCCCCCGGGAAACGTCGCCCACAACGGTAGCAAAGCCGGTATCCCGAAGAGCCCCGCAGAATACTTCGGCCACGTCGGAGGTGGCAAAATTCTGTAAGATTACGATTTTTTCGGAAAGATGGGCTTCATCGGAATAATAGGAGACCTGCTCCTCGGCAGAAAGCTCCTTAACGGAACACATAATGCCGGCAGGCATGACCTTATCCAAAACGTCCAATGCAGAGGAAAGATCGCCTCCTGCGTTGAAACGAAGATCAAGGATCAACCCACGGGCTCCGGCGGCACGGAGCGTCTCAACGGCTGCGGAGAACTCTGAAACCGTGGAAACGTCAAAATCATTGATATACAAATAGCCGATTCCCGACTCCAACAAGCGGTGCTGAACCGTTTCCGGATCAAAGGCACTCCGGGTGACGGTCAAAGTAATGGGAGAGGCCTCACCATCCCGCATCAGGGACAGAACGACCTCCGACCCCTCTTCCCCGGAAAGGGCTGCCACGGCGTTGCGATAACCAAGCTCGGTAACGTCGGTACCGTTCACGGAGACGATCACGTCACCGGCCTCGATGCCGGCAGACTGGGCGGGGGAATTATTCTTAACAAACTCCACCAGAACGCCACCGCTTTTCTTATGGTAAGCAGGCCGGACGCCGATATTCACGCTGGAGGACCCGGCCGCATTGGAAGAAAGACGGTAGTTGGTTTCGTTAAGATAGTAGGAATATTCGTCTCCGAGACTGTCAACGTACCCTTCCACGATGCCGTCAAGAATCAGATCGTTGCCGTAAACGGGATCAATGGGAAGGATATAGTTTTTATTGATCAGATCGTTTACCTTGTTCAGTTTGGTATAGATCTGCTGGTTGCGGCCCAGATTGTCAACTTTATGGCTCACGTAAAAATATGTTGCGATGGCCGTAAGAATGACAGCCGCAACCAAAAGAAAGAACATCGTCCCGTAGCGAATGCTTTTGGTGGACTTCTTCATAAAGAACCTCCGATCAGCGTGTCAGCCAACTGGGTTTTTTCAGATAATTCAAGGGGTTTTGGGGTTGACCGTTAACGTAAAAGCGAATATCCAAGTGATAGCCGGTGCTGGTGCCGCCGGTCATGCCAACGTAACCGATCACCTGTCCCTTCTCCACGTGCTGTCCCACGCTCACGATGGGGCGGGAATTGAGATGGAGATAATAAGTAACATAACCGTTGCCATGGTCGATCTGAACAAGCCAGCCGTAACCGCCATTCTTCCAGCCGGAATAGATCACTTCTCCGGATTTACTGGCAAGAACGTTGGTTCCCTGAGGAACGGCAATATCAATGGCATAGTGGAAACTGCGTTTCCCCCTCAAGGTGCGCCAACCGTAACCGGAAGAAACGTAATGATAACTGTTTCCTCTCGCTACAGGCCAGAGCCATTCGCCGGTATCGTAAACTACGTCGGACTCTCCTCTGCCGGAAAGCTCATCCTGGATCCACTGATTCAGCTTCTCCTCGTTTTCCTGCTCGGCCTTAATAAGTTTATCATAATAAGCCTGATCGGAATTCATCCTATTGATGAGGGACTGGAGATCGTTGTTTTTGGAGGCTACGGCGGCTCTGCGGTCTGCAACGGCAGTTCGGGCTTCCACCTGCTCCGTGCGCTTCGACTCGACCTGAGCCTTGTTATTTTTAATGGTGGCGATGCTGGTGGTGATAGTATCGAGCAATTCCCGTTCGTGAAGAGCGACCTGCTTGACGTAATCGAGGCGCAGGAGGAAATCGGAAAAGCTTCCGGAACCAAGGAGAACGTCGAGATAAGACACCTGCCCTTTTTCATAAGTCGCTCGGGCCTGAGCCTTGAATTTGTCGATATTCTCGTTATAGGAAGTCTCCGCATCGGCAATGGATTTCTCCATCGCGGCAATCTGAGTGTCCAATTCGGAAATAACCAGATCGTAAGCGCTGATTTCCGTATTCAACTCACCCAACTGCTGCTCCAGAATTTCTTTCTGCTCGGAGTAGGCCTTCTCCTGCTTTTTCGAAGCTTCCAACTTTGCCTCCAGCTCTTTTTGCTTGTTCTGGGAGGCGCTGATCTGCCCCCGGGCGTCGTCCACGGACGAGGCGGGAGCCGCAACCGCAAAGAGCGGAACGGCAGACAAAGCAAGGACAAGAACCATTAGGAGCGTGAGGATTTTTTTCGTCATAAAACCACCTTAAAAAATAGGAAACGGATTAAACTTTAAGATATTTCTTCACCGGGTAAACGGAACCGATAATGCCGATCAAAACCCCGCCTACCAGGAAGAACAGAATCCAATAGGTCAGATTGGCCGTAAAGGAAATGGGGGTAAAAAACTCGGAAAGAATGGGGAACAGAACGGCAGTATAAACGTAAAACTGAACGAAGAAAGAGATTACGCCGGCCATAAGACCGATAATCATACCTTCAATAAAATAAGGCAACTGAATGAAAAAGTCGGTAGCACCAACGTATTTCATAATGTTGATCTCCAACCGCCGGGCATAGACCGAAAGCTTTACGGAGTTCATAATAATAAACATGGAAACCACGAAAAACAGGGCGATGACCCAGATGGAGAGGAAGGTGATGACCTGGCGAATCTCAAGAATACCCTCTACCACGTCACGGCGCTCCTGAATTTCTCCGACGCCGTCCAGTTTTCCGATCTCATAAAGGGTTTGATCGTACTTGGAAAGATCCATAATTTCAAAGATCATGGAAGCGCGGAAGGTATCTGCGTCAAGGGCTTCTTCCATGCCGGTACCGTCGCCGAGAGATTCCAGATAATTGGACAGCGCCTGCTCTTTCGTCTCGTAGGTAACGTTCCCAACGTTTCCGATAGCAATCAATTCTTCTTTAAAACGGACGGTATCCAGATCGTCCATATCTTCTTCCAAAAAAACGGCGATGCGGCTCTCTCCGATCTCTTCCACGAAAAGATTTACGTTCTGAATAACCAACGTGGTACATCCAAGCAAGGTAAGGCAGATCGTGAGGACCGTGACGGAGGCCACCGTAAGAAGGAAATTACGGTAAAGATTATTCACCGCACTCTTAATGAGGAACCAAAGGCTGTCAAAACTCATGCTTCTTCCTCCTCCGGTTCTTCCGACGTATCCGAAACGAGACGTCCCTTTTCAATACGAAGCACACGCTTGTCCATCTGGTCAACCAGATGCTGCTCGTGAGTGACCACGACGACGGTAATTCCCATTTCGTTGATGCGGAGTAACATATTCATAATCTCCACGGAAAGGGATGGATCTACGTTCCCGGTGGGTTCGTCGGCAATGATCAGGGAGGGACTGTTGACGATGGCACGGGCAACGGCAACACGCTGCTGCTCACCGCCGGAAAGCTGATCGGGATACACCTTCGCCTTATGCGTCAGTCCGACCAATTCCATGGCGCGCTCAACCCGGCGGGCAATCTCCTTCCGACGGCGCCCCACCACGCGGAGCGTAAAGGCAATATTATCGTAAACGGTAAGATTGGGAATCAGACGAAAGTCCTGAAAAACGATGCCGATTCTGCGGCGATACTTGGGAATTTGACGGCGGGACAGGTGACGGGTATTCACACCGTCCACGATCACGTCACCCTTCGACGGAAAATCCTCACAGGTCAGAAGGTGCACCATTGTGGATTTCCCGGCGCCGGAATTCCCCGTAATGAAGACGAATTCTCCGTCTTCAATGGTGAGATTCACCTTGCGCAACGCCATAGTCCCCGATTTCGGGTACTTTTTGAAAACGTTGATAAACTGGATCAAAACGAGCCTCCGATCAATACTTCGTCGGGTTGGAATCCAGATACTTCCGCACCATCAGGGCCACCTTAAATACGATAGCGTGATCAAACTGCTTCAAATCCAATCCGGTCAGGCGGCGGATCTTTTCCAACCGATACACCAACGTATTGCGGTGAACGAAGAGTTTGCGGGAAGTTTCGGACACGTTTAGGTTATTTTCAAAAAACTTTTGGATCGTGAAAAGCGTTTCGTGATCCAGGGATTCAATGGAGCCCTTCTTGAAGACCTCAGCAAGGAACATATTGCAGAGCGTATTGGGAAGATAATAAATCAGACGGCCGATCCCGAGGTTGGAATAACTCATAATGACTTTTTCCACGTCGAAGACCTTGCCGACCTCGATTGCAACCTGTGCCTCCTTATACGAACGGGAAAGTTCACGAAGATTGCTGATAACCGTCCCGATCCCAACCACGGCGCGAGTATAGAACTCGGAGTTTAAGGTGTCGACGATGGAGCGGGCCAGTTTCTCCAGATCCTTCTGCTGAACGCCGGCCTTGACCTCTTTGACGAGAGCAATATCGTTCTCCCCAACGTTGACGACGAAATCTTTCGTCTTTTCAGGAAAGAGATTCTGGACGATATCGTAGGCAAAAACTTCGGTCCGGTCCACGAGACGAATCAGGATCACGACCCGGGGGATGTCCCCGTTAAAGTGCAGCTCCTTGCTCTTCGGGTAGATGTCACCGGGAAGGATATTTTCAAGCATAACGTTTTTGACAAAGTTCCCTTTGTCGTACTTTTCATCGTGATACTCTTTGATCGTATTGAAAGAGAGAGAAAGAACTCCGGACAACGTTTCCGCAGCGGAATCCGCCCCTTTCACGAAAACAAAGCTCTCGCACTTAACCCGGGAACCGATCACGCGGTATGTATAGCCGTTGATCACCGCAACGTCGGACATCGTGAAATATTCCGCAACGTTCGCATCAACCACCTGGCCGATCATAGCGAGATCACTGCAGGCCACGATAGAGCGGGTCTCGTCCACAACGCCGATAACACGGTCGGTGACGTCCCTCGTTTTCTGGATCAATTCCTGGTAAATTTTTGTTGACATTTTTTCTTCCCAATCCTTTTTTCCCGTTTTTGAAGAGACAACGCAGTTGTGAAAATTGATGTGCTTGGTAGGCTGAAATACAAATATGTTGGTCAACTTCCACTATAGTATACCATATTTTACACAAAAAATCAAGGTTATTTTTGTGACATATTACCGAAAACACCCCGAAAACTTCGTTTATTATGCATAATCACGAAAAATGTTCCGGATTGTGCCAAGAAAAAGCCATATCCCGATCGATGCGAAGCTGCTGCATCAGCTCTCCAAGATTCGAAAAACGCTTTTCGTCCCGGAGTCGTGAAAGAAAGCGAACCGTAATTTCTCTGCCGTAAAAATCGCCGTCCGCGTAGAGAATATGAGTCTCCACGTTCCTGAGGTTGGAGGATCCCACCGTCGGCCGAACTCCTACGTTCGTCACAGAGCGGTAGATCTTCCCATCAAGCAGGGTTTCGGTGACGTATACGCCGTTGCAAGGCAGAACCTTTCCGGCCGGCGCTTCTATATTTACCGTTGGGAATCCGATCGTGCGACCGAGATGCTTCCCCTCAATCACCCTTCCGGAGACTGAATACGTATGGCCGAGCCAGGAGTTGGCCCGCTCAATCAAACCGTCTCCCAAGGCGGCGCGGATGGCAGAGGAAGAGATTTTTACCAGATCGGATTTTAGATCCACCACGTGCTGACGAATCCCGCAAACCACGGCACCGTCAGTCAAGCCCCCCATGCCGTTTTTGCCAAAGCGGAAATCCTCTCCGCCTACAAGGTGGTTGCACCCCCATCGCTCTTTCAGAAAAATCAGAAATTCTTCCGGAGATTTCTCACGAAAAGATTCGTCGAAAGGTACGATGCAAACGTCCTCAATTCCCTCACCCAAAATCAAGGAGCATTTCTCTTCCCTGTCGGTCAGGTAAAGCTCCGGAGTCTTTCCCAGGGCTGTTTTCGTATTGCGATCAAAGGTAAGGGCAACGGAAGGCTCCCCGATAGTCTCCGCCATAGACACCACGGCACGGAGCAAGCTTCGATGTCCAAGATGAACCCCGTCAAAATCACCAACCGTGACAACGGACATAGAAAAGACCTCCCCTCTAAAAAATCAGTCAATGGAAAATACGGATTTTGAAACTCCGTCTTTCACCTCAAGAAGGCCGATAAAGCGGCCGTCTTCGGCATAAGCGCGATATAGCCCGACGGAATCCGGAACCGGGGACAGCCGGTTCAGAGTAAGAAGCCCTCCGTTCAAATAGTAGCGTCTTCCGCTTTCCGGCACGGTAACGGCAGGTAAATGCGAAAACGCAGACTCGGTGGGGACCGCAATCTCTCGAAGCCGATCCTGCTCCGCAAGAGAAAGAACCTCATCAAGCGAATGGGCGTCGGAAAGAGCAAACCCGTTGGACTGGGTACGACGAAGGGCTGACATGGTGGCACAAAGCCCCATTTTTGCGGCAATATCCTCGCACAACGTGCGAATATAAGTACCGGTAGAGCAGGTAACCGAGAAACGGAACTCATCTTCTGCGAGCCGATCCACGTAAGCAAGATCAAATATTTCAATCTGCCGGGGCTCCCGTTTCACCTCTACGCCCATGCGGGCAAGCTCATAAAGTCGCTTTCCCTCCACGTGAACGGCAGAATACATGGGTGGGATCTGGAGGCACGGCCCGACCATTTTAGGCAGAACCTCACGAAATTGATCTTCCGTCGGAAGGTCGGAGGTCTCAAGCGTCTCCCCCGTTACGTCCCCGGTATCGGTTTTCAGACCGAAGCGGACGGAAGCAAGATACGACTTGCGATGGGGGAAATATTGGGTCAGTTTGGTATCCCGATCAGTTAAAACCGGCAAAAGACCGGTACACATCGGGTCCAGAGTCCCCGTGTGCCCGATCTTTAACTTATGCACAGAGGCGTGTTTGATTTTTGCAACGACCTTTTGGGAGGTCATCCCGGCAGGCTTATCCACAAGAAGAATCACGGCTTACTCCTTTCCGGGCAGACGGGCTTCGATGGCGGCAAGCAACCGGGCGGTCGCATCCTCCATAGAGGCCTTGATCAGGCATCCGGAAGCCTTCACGTGACCGCCACCGCCAAATACGGCAGCAACGGCAGATACGTCGAATACGTCGTCTGCAGAGCGGAGAGATACTTTGACGTCGCCCTCTTTCGTCTCCTTCAAGGTGGCGCAGACAACGGCGCCTTCAATACGACGAATCAGGGAAACCATTCCGGAAACGTCCTCGTCGGCAGCCCCATTCTCCTCCAGCATCACCCGCGTAATGGGCAAAAGGATCACGGCACCGTCATGAAAGATCTGCAAAGCTTCAAGAGCCGCCCTCTCCATCTTCAACTGGCGCAGGGGCACCACGTCAAACATTTTTCGCACCACAGCAGGAGCGTCAAAAGAGTGCTTCATCAATTCCGCAACCACGGCGTGGGTGTGCGCCGTCGTGTTCGAATACCGAAAGCAGCCGGTATCAAAGGCAATGGCGGCGTAAAGCTTTTCGGCCATTACGTCGTCGATCTCCATATCACAGGCAACAAAAAGGTCAAAAAGGACCTCCCCCGCAGAAGAAGCGGAGCCAAAAACAATATTGGTGCGAGCGTATTCCGTATTCGTATAATGATGATCAATATTATAATCCACCGAATCCGCATATTGAGCAAGATCCGGCCCCAGCATCTGCTGCGTAGCCACGTCCACCGAAACGATGGCGGAAGGTAAAAATCGAGGCTTCAATTCTTCTGCACCGTCGGTAATATCCCGCAGATTACGATCCACGGTTCCGGTAGCAGCAACGCAAACCCGACGGCCACGGTTTTCAAAGGCCCGTTTCAGCGCGTAGGCTGCACCGAGGCAGTCGCCGTCCGGGTTCCGATGGACGAGGATGAGAACGTCGTCCATATCCATCAGATCCCGGAAAGCGTTAATATACTCCTGATTCATAATCAATCGTTTCCGTTATCCAATTTTTTGAGAATCTCACTGATCCGGATCCCCTGTTCGAGAGAGTGGTCCAGAATAAAGATCGGTTCCGGAGTACTGCGCATTCGAACCGTTTCTCCGATCCGGCGGCGCACGTACCCGGTACAGGCCTTCAGCCCCTTGCGGACTTCAGCTTCGTCGTAATTCCCAAGAAAACTGAGATAGATCTTAGCGTATTTCAAGTCCCCCGAAACCTCCACGGAGACCACTGTGGGCATGGGAGGGATCCGGGGATCCTTGACTTCCGAAAGGATCGAAGCCACGGCACGTTTGATCTCTTCATTGACTCTATTCTGCTTAAAATTCGATCCCATAACTATCCTTTCCGATAAAATCGGTTAATCCTTGATTTCTTCCATCAGGTAGGCTTCGATCACGTCGCCTTCCTTGACGTCGTTGAACTTATCAAGACCGATACCGCATTCAAAGCCTTCGGCAACTTCCTTGGCGTCATCCTTGAAGCGCTTCAGCGAGTCGATCTTGCCCTCGTACACTACGATACCGTCGCGTACCAGGCGGACCTGGGCGGAACGGACGATCTTACCGTCTTTCACGTAACAACCGCAAATAGTACCGACACCGGAGACACGGAAGGTCTGACGGACCTCCGCATGACCAAGCACGTTTTCGGTGAATTTGGGCGCCAGCATCCCCTTGAGGGCGGCTTCCATTTCCTCAATGCAATCGTAGATGATACGGTAGAGACGAATATCAACTTTGTCCTTTTCGGCCTGGGCACGAACGTTCCCGTCGGGGCGAACGTTAAAGCCGATGATAATAGCGTTGGAGGCTTGCGCCAGCATAACGTCGGATTCGGTAATGGCGCCAACGGCGTTGTGAATCACCTTTACCTTTACTTCGTCGTTGGACAGCTTCAGCAAAGAAGAGCGGACGGCTTCCACGGACCCCTGAACATCGGCCTTGACGATGAGATTCAGCGTCTTCACATCTCCGGTCTGGATCTGGGAGAACAGTTCGTCGAGGGATACCTTCGCACGATCCTGGAAGGTCTCCTGCTTCTGCTCGAACTTACGCTTTTCTACCAGTTCTCGGGCCATCTTTTCATCCTTAACGACCTCGAACTGATCCCCTGCGGCGGGAACGTCGGAGAGACCAATGATTTCGACGGGGGTGGAGGGACCTGCTTCCTTGATACGCATTCCCTTATCGTTCGTCATCACGCGGACGCGGCCGACGGAAGCGCCGGCAACAAGAACGTCACCGGAGTGGAGCGTACCGTTGGTAATCAGAACGGAGGCAACGGGACCGCGCCCCTTATCCAGCTTAGCTTCCACGACCGTACCCTTGGCTTCCCGGTTGGGATTTGCCTTAAGATCGGCAACCTCGGAGACCAGAAGAATCATTTCCAGCAATTGATCGATCCCCTCGTGCTTTGCAGCGGAAACGGGGACGCAGATCGTGTCGCCGCCCCATTCTTCGGGAACCAGCTCATGCTCAGTCAAAGCCTGAAGCACCCGATCATAGTTTGCCGTGGGTTTATCCATTTTATTTACGGCAACGATGATGGGAACGTTTGCCGCTTTCGCATGGTTGATTGCTTCTACGGTCTGAGGCATAATACCGTCGTCGGCGGCAACGACGATGATCGCAACGTCGGTAACCTGCGCACCGCGGGCACGCATGGCGGTAAATGCGGCGTGACCGGGGGTATCGAGGAAGGTGATGTCGTGATCGTTGACGTGGATGCTGTAAGCGCCGATGTGCTGGGTAATCCCACCGGCTTCGCCGGCGGTAACGTTGGTATTGCGGATCGCATCGAGCAGGGACGTCTTACCGTGGTCAACGTGGCCCATAACGACGACGACGGGAGGACGGGTTTCCAATTCGGATTCTTCGTCTTCGTGATCGTTGAAAAGTTGCTCTTCGATGGTAACGACAACCTCCTTGGAGACCTTCGCCCCCAATTCTTCCGCAACGAGTGCGGCAGTATCGTAATCAATAATCTGGGAGGCACTGGCCATAATGCCAAGCTCCATCAGCTTTTTCACCACTTCCACGTTGGTGGTGCGTAGCTTTGCGGAGAGCTCGGAAACCGAGAGGCTTTCGGGAAGAACCACGTTGCTCAGATGCTTCTTCTTATCTTTTTCATACTGTTCCATACGCTTCAGTTTAGCCTGTTCGTCTTCCTTCTTGCTCCGGAAGTTCTGCTTTTTGTTGTTCTTTTTGTTGATCTTCTGCTTGCTCTTGCCGTAATCCCGGTTCCCCTTATTTCCGACGATATCGTCGAGGCGGGAGTCGTATTTAGCCTGGTTAAAATCGGCGGCGTTACGGGTATCGACGACCATCACGTCACGGCCGTATCCGGCGCGGTTATCCTCTCCGGAAACGATATTGACGCTGCCCTGTCCCTGATCCTGTTTTGCAGGGAATTCCACGCGCTTCAAGTTGTCACGCTTGGCGGCGGGCTTCTTCGCCTGCTGCTTACGGGCGGCTTCCGCGGTTTTCTTCGCTTCGTCCTCGGCGGCCTTCTTGGCGGCTTCTTCCGCCTTCCGGGCCTCTTCGGCAGCCTTCTTTTCCGCTTCCTCTGCCTTCTTCCGCGCGGCTTCGGCTTCTGCCTTTTTACGGGCAGCTTCTTCTGCCTTGCGGGCAGCTTCCGCAGCGGCAGCCTCTTCCGCCTTGCGGCGCTCTTCCGCTTCCTTTTCCTCTTTTTCCTTCATAGCGCGACGCTTTTTGACGGCGTAGGGCTCCTGCCCCTGATAAGCCTGGAAATAGAAAGCAAGGGAAGCGATCTGATTCTTCTGAATAAAATAATCGAACAAATAATTCAGCTGATCGGCGTTCAGAACCGCCTGCTGATTGGCGGGAGCCTCACCGAAACGAGCCTCCAACAAGGACGTAATATCCTGAGGTTTCAAATTGAAATCTTTTGCGATTTCACGGACACGGTATTTCTGCATACTCATGCGTTATCCTCCTGCGATTCGAATTTTTTCCGAATAATACCGGCAAAACCGGCATCGATGACCGCAATGACGGCGGCCTCTTTGCACCCAACGGCGCTGCCAAGCTCTTTTTTGGTAAGTTCCGGCCGGATGGCGGGATCCTTCCGATCCGCAAGGACCCTCTCCACACGGGGAGACGCATCTGACGCGTAGATCAGAAGCGCTGCGGACTTACGGTATTCCCGGACGGAATCTACGCCGAGCAGAAGCTTCCCCGCCCGACGGGCAAGGCCCAAAGTCGAAAGGAAATGGTTATCCATCGATGCCGACCTCCCTCCGGAGTTCTTCGTATAGAGTCTCCGGAACAGGGCCCCGAAGAAGATGGGACAGGCGGCGGGTCTTGCAGATCTTCCGGACGCAATCTGCGGATCTGCAGACGTATGCGCCTCTGCCGGGCAGGATCCCTTCCCCGTCGATGGAGACCGTACCGTCCTTGGAAAGCACGATCCGGACGTAATCGGCCTCGTCCTTCCTGGCACGCAATCCACACGCGGCACACATGCGGATCTTCGCTCCTTTATGCCGGATACTTTTCTTCATAGTTTATTCCGCCACGATATCAATATGATAATTCGTCAGACCTGCGGCGAGACGGACGTTCTGCCCGGTCTTACCGATCGCAAGAGAAAGCTGATCGGCGGCAACTGCCACGCGGCAAGTACGGTCTTCCTTATTGATTTCAACGATCCGCACGGAGGCGGGAGACAGAGAGGAGACGATAAATTCTTCCGGCTCGGGGCTATATTTGATCAAATCAATACGCTCCCCGTTGAGCTCGGAAAGAATGGAATTGATGCGCATCTGCTTCGGTCCGATGCAGGCCCCCACGGGATCCACGTCGGGATTCTTGGACCAGACGGCAACCTTAGAGCGGGAGCCGGCCTCCCGGGCAATGGCCATAACGCGGACGGTGCCGTCGGCCACCTCGGGAATTTCCACCTGGAACAGCCGGCGCAGGAATTCCGCATTGGTACGGGAAAGAACGATCTCCTGTGCTTTGGCGTTACGGCGGATATCGGAAACGCAGACCTTAACGTGATCTCCATCCCGGAACGTTTCGCCGGGGATCTGATCCTTCAGGTTCAGGGGAAGAGAATAGCCGTTGACGTTCAGATAAACGACCCGGTTGAATTCGTCTACCCGATCCACGGTACCGGTAACGATCGATCCCTTCTGGCCTTCGAACTCGCTGATCAGAGAGCCGTTTACGGCTTCGTTGATCCCCTGAACGATAACGTTTTTGCCGACCTTTGCAGCAATACGGCCAACGGTAGCGGGGTCAACCTCTTCCCGGACGAAATCGCCGAGTTGATAATTTGCAGAAAGCTCCTGAGCATCCTCCACGGAAATCTCAATGGAGGGATCTTCCACGTTGTCAACCACGAGCCGTTTGATAAATACGCTGATGGTCTTCTTCTCTTCATCAAAGACCACGTCCACGTTTTCGGCAGGGACGCTACGGTCACGCTTCACCGCCGACGCAATCGCTGCGCGGATTTTTTCCAGCATATACTTCTGGGGAATGCCTTTTTCCTGCTGAAGCAGGGCGAGTGCATTATAAAATTCTTCGTTCATTTTTCCTGATTACCTCCGCTTATATAAGATCGATTTTGATTTTTGAAATTGATTTCCGGTTGATTTCGTACGCAGCGTCTGCTACGGTCACCGTCAGCACGTCGTCGGTGACGTTATCCAACCGGGCAAGGAATTTTTTGGGAAGATCCTGCTCGCCTTTGTAGAGCCGGACCTCCGCTTCCAGACCGAGAAAACGGCGAATATGTTCCGTGGTCTTCAGATCCCGGATCAACCCGGCGGAACAAACCTCAAGGTGATAGCTCTGAGAAATAGGATCCGCCTCATCCAGGATCGGATCCAGCGTCCGGGAAACGGCTTCGCAATCCTCAATACCGATTCCTCCGTCCTCCCGATCGATATAAATCCGCAGAAAATGCTCGGAACCTTCTTTTACAAACTCAACGTCCCAAAGGAGCAACCCCAACGCTTCCGTGATGGGCAAAACCAGGGCTCTTACAACGTCTGATACCGCCATAATCTCATCCTTTCCCCAAAAATTTGTCTATACAAAACTCGAAGAGCGGAAAAAATTCCGCTCTTCGTAGGTTATTATACCATAATGATATAAGAATTGCAAGTCGCAAACGAAAAAACGTTGGAAAAAAGACAAATATTAAGATTATTTTCGAGACTTGTCATCCTTTTGAAACCGTGCCGTTTCATTTTTGTCACAATTCAACGTGGAACAATCGGGCGGCGTTTTCCGTCGTAATGCGAATAACCTCTTCTACGGGTATTTTGCGAACTTCGGAGATCTTTTCCGCAACCGCACGGACGTTTCGGGGATCGTTCCGCTCCCTTTGATGGGGTACGGGAGCAAGATAGGGGGAATCGGTCTCGATCAAAATCCGCTCCAGGGGCATTTCGGAAATCGCGCGCAGAGCCTTCTTTGCTCCCTGATAGGTTATGACGCCGGTAAAGGAGCAATAGAACCCGATTTTAACCAACTCGATCGCCATTTCCGCAGAGGAAGAATAACAATGGAATACACCCCTTGTTCCGGACTCTCGAACGGCGTCAAAGCACTCCTGATGAGCCTCCCTGTCGTGGATAATCACCGGTTTTCCCAGCTCGTAAGCCAAATGTAATTGCTGGCGAAACCAATACCGTTGGGTATCCCGCACCACGGGATCCTTCTCCCAATAAAAGTCCAAACCGATCTCACCGATTGCGACGCATTTCGGATGGGTCGCCAATTCCGCAAGTTGATCGATGGAGCCGTAATCCATTGAAAGTATACTTCCGGGGTGCACCCCTGCGGCAAAATAAACGCTATCGTAATTTTCAGCAATCCTTTTCGCCTTTTCGGAGGACGCAACGGAGCAACCGGGAACGATAACCCTTCCGACGCCGGCAGCGGAAAGGGAAGGAATCAGCGACGGAAGATCGTGATCAAAGACTTCATCATCCAAATGGGCATGGGTATCAAATAACATAATGCACCTCAAAAACGAAGGACCCGCAAGGGGTCCTTCTCAATTTGAATCAGTGTACGCGGTCACCGGGAGCAGAATCGTCTGCAAACATCACGCGGATATTCTCTCCCTGGCCGGAAGCGATAATCATGCCGAAGCTCTCCAAGCCAAAGATCACGGCGGGTTTCAGATTTTTGACCACTACGACGTTATGACCGATCAGGTCGGCAGGTGCATAGGCCTTGGCGATCCCGGAAACGATCTGGCGCTCTTCCTTGCCGAAGGAAACCTTCAGCTTCAGCAGCTTTTCGCTGTTTTCCACGGCTTCACATTCCAGAATCTTTGCAACGGAAAGATCGACCTTCATGAACTCGTCAAAGGAAATCTCTTCCGCGGGGGCGGGATCGGAAGACTTTTTCTTCTTCTCCTTTTTTGCGGGCTTGGGGGCGGGCGCTTCTTCTCCAAGACCGACAGCCGCCATTTCCTTCTTGATGTCAATGCGGGGGAACAGAGCCTCGCAAGCAGTCACGCTGATCTCGGAAGGCAGGCATCCTTGGGACACGCATTCCTCCCAACCCACGGCCTTGGCGCCGATGCAAGCAAGAATTTTTTCGCAGGTGTCGGGCATAAAAGGCATGAGAAGATTGGAAATAATACGGATGGCTTCGAAAAGATTCGCAAGAACCGTAGCAAGACGGGCACTTTGCCCGGGATCCTTCGCGAGGGCCCAGGGAGCGGTCTCGTCGATATATTTATTGGCGCGGGAGACCAGTTTGAAAATCTCGGTCAAAGCCACGGAGAAGGACATGGCCTCCATATAAGGCTTCGCATTGGCGGCGGTGGCGCGGGCAAGAGAAAGAAGCTCTTCGTCTACGGGCTCACAAACCCGATCTGAGGGGATTTTCCCATCAAAATACTTGACGGCCATGGCGGTGGAGCGGGACACGAGATTGCCAAGATCGTTGGCAAGATCGGAATTGATGCGGCTCATGAGGCCGTCGTAGGTATATTCCCCGTCCGAGCCGAAGGGCATTTCCCGCAGGAGGAAATAACGGACGGCATCCCGACCGAAATGTTCCGCAAGGAAAATGGGGTCAACGATACAGGCGGAGCCGGAAGCCTTACTCTTGGAAACTTTATCCCCGTTCATTTGCAACCAACCGTGACCGTAGACCTGCTTAGGCAGTTCCACGTCCAGAGCCATAAGAATTGCAAACCAGATCACGGTATGGAACCGGACGATATCCTTCCCGACGAGATGGATATCGGCAGGCCAGTATTTTTTCATCAAGCTGTCGTCGTCGGACATATAGCCCAGCGCATTGATATAATTGGAAAGCGCGTCCACCCAAACGTAGGCAACGTGCTTGGGATCAAAGGGCAACTCCACGCCCCATTTCAGGGTGGTTCGGGAAACGCAGAGGTCCTTCAATCCGGGCTTAAGGAAATTGTTGATCATTTCCGCGGCGCGGGCCTCGGGCTGAAGAATGGAAGGATTGTTCTCCAAAAGATCAATAAGCTTATCCTGATATTTGGAAAGACGGAAGAAATAACTCTCTTCCTTGGCCTTCTCTACGGGACGGCCGCAATCGGGACATTTGCCGTCCACCAGCTGAGATTCCGTCCAGAAGGATTCGCAGGGGGAGCAATAATGCCCCTCGTATTCACTCTTGTAAATCTCGCCCTTGTCGTAAAGCTTCTGATAGATTTTCTGCACGGCGGCAACGTGATAATCGTCAGACGTGCGGATAAATTTATCATATTCAATGCCGAGAACTTCCCAGATATTTTTAATATCTGCAACGATCTCGTCGGTAAATTCCTTGGGGGTCTTCCCTGCCTCCTGCGCTTTGCGCTCCACCTTCTGACCGTGCTCGTCGGTACCGGTAAGCATCATTACATCATATCCGCACATTCGCTTATAGCGAGCCATAGTATCGGCGGCGACGGTGGTATAAGAATTGCCGATGTGAAGATGCCCCGAAGTATAGTAAATCGGGGTGGTGATGTAAAAGGTGTTTTTCTTGTTCGACATAGGAACCTCCTTGTGCAAATGGGCACGAATTTGTCCATGAGGACATATAATAGAACTATTATAGCAAATTTTCCGGAAAAAATCAAGCCTTTTTCGCAAAAGATTTCGAATTATTTGAGAATTCCGACGGGGATATCTCCGAGAATCGGTTTTTTTCCGAATTTTTTTTGAAACCTATAGATTTTATAGTCATATTATGCTATAATAATAAAAAACGCTGAACGGATGGAACCCATGGACAAGAAATTATTCCGAAGCATAATCTGTATACTCGTCATTGCCGCAATCTTAGCAGTTGCGGTCATAAAGTTTGATGCAATCGTTTCCGGCATAAAACTTCTGACGTCAATCCTATCCCCCGTCATTGCGGGCATTCTGATCGCCCTGTTACTGGATAGACCTTTCACCTTGTTCCGCAAGCTTTTCCTGCATCTATTTCGGAAATCAAGGCACAAGAACAGCATTGCTTCCGGCATCTCCGTTGCAGTGACCTATATCGTAGTTCTGGCCTTCATCACCGTATTTCTCGTCGCCGTCATCCCCGAGATCACAACCAGCGTATCTACTCTTATTGCAAACGTAAATTCCTACGTTAAGAATATTGAAAACGTTCTCAACGACCTTATTGAAAAATACGAGATACTGAAGGCAAACGTAGAGCCCTTCGATTTCACGGAATGGGGACAGTGGATCACGGCCTTGATCAGTAAAGTGACCGACATAGTCGTGACCCGTCTGCCGGAAATCTTTAACATTACGAAAAGCATTGCCGGAGGCCTTACCAATGCGATACTGAGCATCATCATTTCCATTTATATCATGCTCAGCCGTAATCACCTGAAGTGGCAGATCAAAAAACTCGTATATGCATTCTTCCCTCTCAAAATTGCGGATCAAATCCGGGAAGTAGCAAAACTGACTGCAAGAACCTTTACCGGATACATTTCCGGCCGCGTGTTGGATTCCATTATCGTGGGAATTATATGCTTCGTCTTTATGAAGATCTTCGGCTTTGAGTATGCGGCGCTGATCAGCTTCATCATCGGCGTTACCAATATCATCCCCATGCTTGGGCCCTTTATCGGCGCAATTCCCTCCGCACTTCTTCTTTTGTTGGTCAATCCGGCACAATGCTTCTGGTTCATCATTTTCGTTATCGTGCTTCAGCAGGTAGACAGCAACCTCATCGATCCTCGCATTTCCGGCGAAGCCACGGGGCTTCCCGCTCTCTGGGTCGTGATCTCGATCACCCTGGGCGGCGGCCTGTTTGGGTTTTTGGGATTTTTGTTCAGCGTCCCCCTCTGCGCCGTGCTTTATACGCTGACCAGAAAGGAAGTATCCCGCCGCACCTATGAAAAGGGGCTTTCGCTGGACGACGAAACGGATCGTGATCCTCCGTCAAAGAGGTGGACGTATGCCGAAATCAAAAATTGCATCGGGTCAAAATTCAAAAAGAAAAAACCAAAGGAGTAATCCATGATTTTTCACAGCCGCTCCGAAGAGGAAACGAAGGAATTCGGCCGCGTCTTATCCAAATCCGTTCAGGCGGAAACGATCTGCCTGTTCGGGGAGATGGGTTGCGGAAAAACCGAATTCGTCAAAGGATTTCTCTCCGGACTCGGATACACCGGGGACGTAACCAGCCCCACGTTTGCCTTATGCCACCGCTACGATGCGGACAAGCCGGTCTATCATTACGATCTCTACCGTCTTTCGGGTTATGACGATCTTTATTCCATCGGGTTTTTCGACCGGGAACCGGGATCGGTCAGCCTCGTGGAATGGAGTGAAAATGCAGAGGAATATCTTCCGGACGACGCTCTGCGCATCTATTTTGAATACGGGGAAGGACCGGACGACCGGATCATCAGAACAGGAGACGAATCATGACGATTCTTGCCTTTGACGCCTCTACCCTCGCCTGCTCCGCCTGTTTGATGCTGGACGGAAAAATTGTAGCGTCTCGATATCAGAATACCGGACTGACTCACAGCCAGACTCTGCTCCCCATGATCGAAGGCGTTTTGAAAGACGCCGGCATTACCATAGACAACGTCGACAGAATCGCCGTCACCGTTGGCCCCGGATCATTTACAGGAATCAAGATCGCAGTTGCCACCGCAAAGGGCTTGGCCCATAAAAACAATACCCCCTGCGCACCCGTCTCCTCCCTCCTGGCGTTGGCTTACGGCGTCAGTTTTGACGGAACGGTCTGCGCCGTGGAGGATGCCCGAAGAAGCATGCTTTACAACGCAAATTTCCGGGCAGGACAGCGGCTCTGTGAGGACCGTCAGATCTCCGTACGGGATCTCCTGGACGATACGGAGGGCCCCCTCCTCTTTTGCGGAGACGGTATGGAGATTGCAATGCGCGCCGCCACGGACGCCGGGCGGACGGCCTTCACCGCAAGCCCGGACAGGGCGCTTATCCGGGCAGAAAGCGTAGCAATGATCTGCGCTGAAATGCAGGAGAATGCTCTGGTCTCCCCGGAGAAACTGGAGCCCTGCTACCTCAGGCTACCCCAAGCGGAACGGGAACGGATGGAACGGGAAACGAAAAAATAAATTCCGAAAGGACGAAGATATCATGAATCTTGTTATTGCCAGCGACCACGCCGGATTCCAACTGAAGGAATCGGTAAAAAAGTATCTTGAAGAAAAGGGGCACAGGGTCATCGACTGCGGAACCGACAGCGAGGCCTCCTGCGACTATCCCATTTTTGCAAAAGCGCTCTGCAAAGAGATCAACGACGGAAACGCCGAGCTTGGAATTCTTATCTGCGGAACCGGCATCGGGATGTCCATGGCGGCAAATAAAGTCAAGGGCATCCGCGCTGCAGTCTGCTCCGACTATTTCTCCACCAAGTTTACGCGAGCCCACAATAACACAAACGTTATGTGCATCGGCGCCCGGGTCATGGGCGAAGGCCTTGCCCTGGAGCTGATTGAAGTATTCCTGTCTACCCCCTTCGAAGGCGGAAAGCACCTGAGAAGAGTCAATATGCTTGAAGACTGATAAAAAGGAGAAGCTGTTATGAATATCAACGTCACGAACCATCCTCTGATCCAGCACAAGCTGGCCATCATGAGAAAAACGGAAACCGGATGCAAAGAATTTCGGGAACTGGCCAGTGAGATTGCCATGCTCCTGTGCTACGAAATCACCCGGGACCTGGCAACGAAGGAAGTGGAGATCGAAACCCCCATTACGACGGCCAGACTTCACGTCCTTGCCAATGAAAAATTTGCAGCAGTTCCCATTCTGCGCGCAGGCCTTGGCATGGTAGACGGAGTCGTCAATCTGATCCCCAACA
The DNA here is from genome assembly GCA_045543655.1 of Eubacteriales bacterium. GTDB lineage: Bacteria > Bacillota > Clostridia > Oscillospirales > UBA644 > RGIG995. The sequence continues at coordinate 40,093 of JAZPXN010000078.1, read as the reverse complement.
TCAAGGTCGGTCACATCGGCCTTTACCGGGATCCCGACACTCTGGAACCCGTGGAATACTACTGCAAGCTTCCCGCCGATATCGAGGACCGTCACGTATTCCTGCTGGATCCCATGCTGGCTACCGGCGGTTCTGCTTCGGCAGCCATCGCTCTGCTGAAGAAGAAGGGGGTCAAAAACATTAAATGCGTCAATATCCTTGCGGCTCCCGAAGGCGTACAGCGGATCAACGAGGATCATCCCGACGTACCCGTTTACTGCGCCGCCCTGGACGATCATCTGAACGATCACGGATACATCGTACCCGGCCTCGGAGATGCGGGCGACCGTATTTTCGGCACGAAATAAAGACCAATTGCGGAGAGGGAAACAACCTTTCCGCAATTTTTATTTGACACAAAAACGCCGATTTTGAAAAATAATTTATCCGAAATAATTCGGTATACTGTGCATATAATAATGAAAAAAAGGACTTGATCTGATGGAATTCAAACCTTCGGAAATCTATGAATCGGACGGAACGCGGATATTAAAGCAACAACGGAAGCCCTCTGCAGGCACGGTGCTTGCCATCTTTTCCCTGATCATATCCGTTGGGCTGGCCGTCGCGCTATGGAGCACCGTCGCCCATTTCACAGAAGAAAACCAAAGATTGAAAGCGGAATACGAGGAGAAACTAAAGATTGCCCAGAACGGCGGACTGCAGAATCCGTCTTCCGTGACGGAGGAAGAACTTACGAATGCACAGATCGTCATTGATGAAAACTCGAAAGCCGTCACCACCGTCGTTTCGGCAGTTCGTCCCTCCGTCGTCTGCGTTTGCGTGACGGTTCCGTCTCAGAAAATCGACTACGGGTTTACCTATTATCAAACCGAAGCGGCAACCTCTACCGGCTCCGGCGTGATCTGGTCGGAGGACGGGTATATCATCACCAATCAGCACGTAATCGAATACGCCCAGCAATACTCCACCGCATTTATTACCATTCTGTTCGACGACGGTACCGAAGCGGAAGCGACGCTGATTGCGGCGGACAAACAGACGGACCTTGCACTGTTAAAGGTAGAAACGGAAACGAAGCTCCCGGCCGTCACCGTAGGCTCATCCGCAAATCTTCTGGTAGGACAATCGGCGATTGCCATTGGAAATCCCCTGGGCGTGGAGTACGCAAACAGCGTAACGGTAGGAATCGTCAGCGGTCTGAACCGACAGGTTTCCGGTGAAAACGGGGTATCCACCATGATCCAGACCGATGCGGCGGTCAATCCGGGAAACAGCGGCGGTGCGCTGGTGGATTCCGCAGGCAAGCTGATCGGCATCGTTTCCGCAAAAATATCCTCCACCGACGTGGAGGGAATCGGGTTTGCTATTCCCGTTGACGACGCCATCAAGATCGTCACTTCGCTGAAAGAATTCGGATACGTCAAGGACCGCCCCGCTACGGGCATCGCCGCAGGAACGGAAATCACCGCTTCCCTGTCAAGAAGATACCGTCTGCCGGAAGGGTTTTACGTGACCGAAATCACGAAAGGAAGCGCTGCGGAGCAATCCGGAATCCGGATTTACGACGTGATTCTTTCCTTTGACGGACAGAGCGTTTCGACGTTAAACGAGATCGAAGCGCTAAAGAAAAACCGCGAGGTGGGAGATTCGGTAAAAATCACTTATTACCAATATCGCACCGGGAAAACGGTGGAAACGACACTGACACTCACCGAAGACAAGGGTTAACAGATAAAATACCGCATCCGGTTCGGGTGCGGTATTTTTCGGCAATTATAATTCTCCTCTTCCGGGCAAAACTACGGTTGGTGAGGTGATAAAAATGAAAGCAGAAATCAATAAATCCGGCTGTATCAAATGCGGCCTCTGCGCAGACATCTGTCCCACGGTCTTCCGCCAGGAGGGCTCCGAAGCCGCCAGCGTACGGGTCGAAGAAATCCCGGCGAAGGTGAAGATCGAAGCAGAGACTGCAGAAGAACAATGCCCGACCAACGTCATTAAAATCCGCAAATAACGAAAGACACCGTTCCCGCATCAATGCAGGAACGGTGTGTTCTTTAATCGTGATTTCCGCATTCACAAGCAGTATCAAAGTATCCGGCAAGAGGCACGGTCATGCGACCGGACCCGTCGGCATTGAACCGAAGAATCTTCAGCAAATCAAACAGATCCTCATTCCGGCTCCACGCGAGGGTTACGCCGGCGTAATCCATGCTGCTCATCGTAGCCTTCAATATCGCCACGTGCCAGGGCTTTGCGGCAACGGGATCCACGTCCTCAATAGAAAAGATTTCCCCCGTCTCTGAAGAATAAAAACACTTTGCGAGCAGTTTTTCATCTTCATACAGGCAGAACATTTCCCGATCCAACTGCAGAGGTAAAATCCGGATCATCTCTTCACCACCTTTATGGCAACGTTACGGTCCCCGAGAACTTCCTTCAGTTGGCTGATCAAATTCCAGTTGGGATCCACCGTCTGCGCCTTAAAACGAACGGTGCGCTTTTCATCGGGGAAGTGGAAAAACACTTCGCTGCTTCCCGGATTATGCTGAAGCAATTCGATAGCCTCCCGAATCCGATCCGAATCATCGGAATTGACCCGAACGTACAATTGCTTAACCTCTTGAAGCACCCGCTGAACTACGACCGGCTCGTTGGGATTACTGACGGTCTCGATCTCTTGGGCAATGAGGCGAGCGGGCTCCCGACCTTCTCCGTCGTCCTCGTCCCGAAGAGAGTCTTCAATACTAAGCTTCCCGGAAATTATGACCACGTCGTCTTCGTTCAGCTTAGGAGACAAACGCTCGTAAGCCTTACCGAAAACAAGAACCTCCATGGAGCCGGTCAGATCCTCCAGTTGAAGAATGGCCATCATGGTTTCACTCTTGGTCATTTTTCGGGTCACCTTGGTCAGAATTCCGAAGGCTCTGACCTTATCGTTATTTTTGAATCCGGCGTCTTCATCGTTGAAGGAAGCGATGCGGGCAGCCTCGGTGGATTCAAACATAGGCTCGTATTCGTTCATTGGGTGATCGGAAAGATAGAGCCCGGTCACGTGCTTCTCCAGAGCAAGAAGCTCTTTTTTGGAATATTCCGGAACGTCGGGATAACGGTAAATAGCGGCGGCACTGTTCTTCCGGTCTTCTTCCGTAGCCATTCCAAAGAGGGAGATCTGCCCTTCCTGCTCCTCACGGATGGAAATCTGCAGGGATTTTCGGATATCCGCATATGCGGTAACCAACTGCTTCCGCTTTAAACCGAAGGAATCAAAAGCGCCGCTTTGGATAAGACTTTCCACGGTACGGGAGTCAACGTCGTGGCTCGCCTTCATGGAGCGCTCGCAAAATTCGTAAAAATTAAGGAATTTTCCGCCTTTTTCACGCTCTTCAATGATCTGCTCCACCACGGTACGTCCCACGTTCTTCACAGCGGAGAGACCGTAACGGATATCGCTTCCGGATACGGAGAAATTGATTTGCGATTCGTTGATATCCGGGGCAAGAACCCGGATCCCCATACGCTTACACTCCAAAATATAGCCAACCATCTTATCGGGCTTGTCCAGAACGCTGGTCAGCAAGGCAGACATATATTCCCGAGGATAATGACACTTCAGAAAAGCCGTATAATAAGTAACGAAAGCATATGCGGCAGCATGTGATTTGTTGAAAGCGTATTTTGCAAATTCGATCATTTCATCGTAGATCTCGTTTGCGACCTCCGCAGGAACGCCGTTACGGATAGCACCGGGCAACTCCATCTTCCCGTCGGCGGAGAATTTTCCGTTGAGGAAATATTCCCGCTCCTGTTCCATAACTTCCATCTTTTTCTTACCCATGGCACGGCGAACGACGTCGGCGCGGCCAAAGGAGTAACCGGCAAGATCACGCACCACCTGCATAACCTGCTCCTGGTAAACCAGGCATCCGCTGGTAACCTCAAGAATCGGCTTCATCAGAGCGTGCTGATAGGTGATTTGATCGGGGTGAGTGCTGTTGAACACGTATTTTGGAATGGAGTCCATGGGACCCGGACGATAAAGAGAAATAACGGCGGTGATATCTTCAATATTCTTTGGCTGAAGCTGGATCAGCGTCTTCTTCATGCCGCCGGATTCCAGCTGAAAGACACCGTCGGTAAACCCGTTGGACAGCATCCGATAAGTGGCAGCGTCGTCCATATCCACGGTGTTGATATCAAACCCCGGGGCGTTTTTACGAATCTGACTGCAGGCGTCCTCGATCACCGTCAGGTTACGGAGGCCCAGGAAGTCCATTTTCAAAAGCCCTAATTCCTCGTTGATGACCATATCGTACTGCGTCACGGGCATTCCGTCCTGAACTGCCAAAGGAACGTGGGTAGCAACCGAAGGATAGGTAATAACGACACCGCAGGCGTGGACGGAGGTGTGCCGGGGCGCGTTTTCCACACTGGCGGAAAGATCGATCAATTCGTGAATCCGGGGATCGTTGTGGTACATTTCCCGTAACTCGGGCATCAGCTCCACCGATTCCATGATCTTCATATTATCCTGAAGCAGCTTGGCGATAGAGTTTGCTTCCTGAGGTGTGAATTCCAATACGCGAGCAACGTCCTTGACCGCCATTTTTGCCTTCATAGTACCAAAGGTAACGATCTGGGCAACGCACTGGGGACCGTATTTATTGATACAATAGTCGATGACCTCCTGCCGACGCTCCACGCAAAAGTCCACGTCAAAGTCGGGCATGGAAACGCGTTCCGGATTCAGGAAGCGCTCAAAAAGCAGGTTATACTTAATCGGCTCAATATTGGTAATTTCAATGCAATACGCAACGATACTGCCGGCGCCGGAGCCGCGGCCGGGGCCGACGGGGATGCCGGAACGCTTGGCGTAGCGGACATAGTCGCTGACGATGAGGAAGTAGTCCACGAACCCCATCGAATGAACGACGCTCAATTCGTATTCCAGACGCTCGATCAGTTCCTTGGTTCGCTCGGGATATTTACGGTCAAAGCCCTGATAGGCCAGTTCCCGCAGATATTCGTAGTGATCTTTATCGTCGGGGGTGCGGTAGTCGGGCAAGTGATATTCACGGTGATCGGGATCGTCCAGATTCTTGAACGACACGTTGCACATGTTTGCGATCTTGACCGTATTATCACAGGCTTCGGGAATATATTCAAACAAAGACCGCATTTCTTCTTCAGACTTAACGTAAAACTCGTCGGTCTCAAAGCCCATGCCGCATTCTTCGTTAATGGTCTTTTTGATTTGCACGTACAAGAGCACCTTCTGAGCCTTTGCATCGCTCTTCCGCATATAGTGGGCGTCGTTGGTGGCGACGAGAGGGATTCCGGTCTCTTCGTGAATTCGAAGCAGACCGTCAATGACCGGCTTCTGTTCCTCGAGACCGTGATCCTGAATCTCAAGATAATAATGGTCTTCTCCGAAAACGCCGTAATACCACAGGGCCAATTTTTTTGCCTCTTCATACTGACCGTTAAGGATCAGCTGAGGGATCTCGCCGCCCAGGCAAGCGGAAAGACAGATCAACCCCTCGTGATATTCTTCCAAAAGCTCGTGGTCAACGCGAGGCTTGTAATAAAAGCCTTCGGTATTACTCTTGGAAACGATCTGAATCAGATTCTGATAGCCTTGATTGTTTTCGCAAAGAAGCACCAAATGGGCGTAACCGGAGTCAAGGCCCCGTTCTTTCTGAAAGCGGCTGCGGTTCGCAACGTATACTTCGCATCCAAGAATCGGCTTGATCCCGTGATTCTTGGCGGATTTATAGAATTTGATGGCGCTGTACATGTTACCGTGGTCGGTAATGGCAATGGCGTCCTGTCCAAGCTCGTGGAGCAGATCCATCATTTTATCGTTATGCTTTTTATCCTCCCCAACGATACACATACCGTCGAGCAGGCTGAATTGACTGTGGACGTGAAGATGAACGAACCCCATATCAGGCACCTCCCTTTTCTGCGGCAAGGGTACAAATTTTCTTCAGACGGTGAGCGGCTCCGGCCTTGGAAATCGGCGGGTCGCACCGCTGTCCTAAAGCGGACAGAGTATCGTCCGGATGCTCCAGACGAAGGCGGGCAATCTCCTCCAACGGCGCCGGCAACGAAATCTTATGCTCCAACAAAAAGGATACGGCACGGAGCTGCTGGTCCGCTGCATCCACCGAGCGTTGGATATTGGCGTTATCGCAGTTAAACTGTCGGTTTGCCGTACTACGGAAGGAATGCTCAATTTCCCGGTTTGCAAGATCGTAAACCGTATCCCTGGCGCCGATCAATGCAACGAAATCCTTGATAGAATCCCAGGATTTGAAATAAATCAGTTTCTTACCGTTTCGGACGGTAGAGCCCGGAAGCAGATCGAAAGCATCCTTGCAAAAATCAAAGAAATCAGATCCCATCAGTTGGTGAGCCGTTTTGAACTCGATACTACAATTTTTCTCAGGAGACACCATGACGCCGTTGGCCATAAATGCCCCGCGCAAAAAGGCTCTGCGGCAACACTCCGATTCCAAAAGGCGCCGATCGAGCCGTAAGGGAGACTGAAACGAAATACCGCTGAGAAATTCACGCAAACAGCGAATATCCCGGGGATGGGTAATGCGGCAGATATATTTCTTCGCCACGTTCCCTTGACAGGACAATTCAAACTTTCTCACCCCGGCTTCCATGAGAAACCCGAGGTATCGGGTGCGGATCTCGGGGTACGCCGTCCAAAGCCGGATCTCCCCTTCGGATACCGTATTGGAAAAGAGCAGAAACCCGTAAAGCTCTGCTTTTTGGCAGCAAGGCTGATCTTCCATTTGAAGCAATTGTTTTTTTACGTCGTAAGAATAGGACACGGGTCTCCCTCCTTTCCACCAAAATGATATTTACTCGTCGAGAAAGCGGATTTCCGGTTCCAGCGTAATGCCGGTACCCGACCGAACTTTTTCAATCACGTGAGAAATCAGTTCTTTCACCTGAGCGCAGGACGCACGGCCTTTATTGACGATAAAACCGGCGTGCTTTTCGCTGACCCAAGCATCTCCAACGGAATAACCCTTCAAGCCGGAATCTTCAATAAGCTTTCCCGCAAAATGACCGACGGGGCGCTTGAAGGCGCTGCCGGCGCTGGGGTATTCCAAGGGCTGCTTCTCTCTGCGGCGGGCGTTGAGGTCGGCGATCGTCGCTTTGATCTGCTCGACGTCCCCCACGGGGCAGGAAAATACGGCGGAACAAACGATTCCGGGATGATTCACAAAACGGGAATGACGGTAAGAAAGATCAAGCTCAGCCACGGGGGAAACGTGAATCTCCCCTTTCATATCAACCCATTCTACGGATTCAAGAAATTCGGACATCTCCGACCCGTAGGCACCGGCGTTCATAAAGACGCCACCCCCCACGCTTCCAGGAATTCCGTGGAGAAATTCCAGCCCGGCAAGGGAGTTTTTCAGAGCCAAATTTGAAACGGCCGTCATACTGCAGCCGGCGCCGGCAAAAATCTTTCGTCCTTCACAGCGGAGGGCGTTCATCGCTTTGGTCATCACGATGATTCCGCGATAGCCTTCGTCTGCGGCCAGGATATCCGATCCCCGACCCAAAACAAAATAGCGCAGATGATTTTCATTCAAAAACCGTATTAGCGCCGCCATTTGCGCCGTATTTTCCGGATAAACGGCATAATCAGCCGGACCGCCGATGCGGAAGGTCGTTTTCTCCGCCAAAATAACGTCGGTCTCCAATAAGATATTATGATTTTCACAGAAAGATCTAATCATACGTCAGACTCCGGTACGGATTCGCTCATATGCTTTAAAAGACGGCGGTTAAATTCTTCCGCGGCATTGTAACCGCTCCGTTTCTGCCGATTGTTAGCGGCGGCAACCTCGATGATAATGGCGAGGTTTCGACCGGGGCAAACGGGAATGGTGACGGAAGGAATCTTGTGATCAAGAATATCGTATTCCTGGGTCTCAAGCCCCAAGCGATCGTAATGCTTGTTTTCGTCCCAGTTTTCCAACTGAACGACGAAATCGATGCGGGAGGTTTCCATGACCGCACCCATACCAAAGATATGCCGTACGTCCACAAGCCCGATCCCGCGAAGCTCAATGAGATAGCGGATCAATTCCGGAGCAGAGCCAACGATGGTAAGATCGGAGACCGCCCGCAATTCCACGGCGTCGTCGGCAATCAAGCGGTGACCGCGTTTGAGCAGTTCCATAGCCGTTTCGCTCTTGCCAACACCACTTTCACCCAGAATTAAAATTCCTTCACCGTAAACGTTAACAAGGACGCCGTGTCGGGTAATGCAAGGCGCCAGCTGAACGTTCAAATAGTTGATCAAAGAAGACATAAAGCGGGACGTGGCACGGTTGGACGCAAGAACGGGGATCTCGTATCTCGTTGCACTTTCGATCAATTCATCCGGAATAGGAAGATCCCGGGTAACCACGATAGCGGGGATATTCCGGGAGAAAAGCCCGTCAAAGATCTGCAGACGCTCCTCCGACGATTTTTCCGAAAGAAAGCTCATTTCAACGTTTCCGAGAATCTGGATCCGGGCATGATCGAAATGATCAAAAAAGCCGGACAGCGGAAGACCGGGTCGATTCACGTCGGTACTGTAAACTGCCCGCTTCGCACCGTTTTCTCCGGCGGAGTCGGGAAGATAAACTACTTTAAGGTGTTCCGATTGAATGATCTTATCGAGGGTGACAAATTTATCCATATCGTCGCCTCCAATGGAAAAATGAGGTGTGCCGCAGATACGATCCGCCGCACACCTACTGACATATTACGATTTTATGCCGGACGGGATGGATTATTCTTCCACGGAACCGTCTTCAGCGGGGGCTTCGGCCTCAGCGTCTTCCACGGCGTCCTCTTCGGGGAGAGCGGCCTTGATGGAGAGGCTGATCTTCTTGGTCTCGTAGTTGATTTCGATGATCTTCGCATCAACTACGTCGCCAACCTTCAGGGCATCACCGACTTTTTCCACGCGGTGATTGGCGATCTGAGAGATATGAACCAAACCGTCGATTCCGGGAATAACGGAGACGAAGGCTCCGTAGGGCATGAGCTTAAGGACGGTGACGGGAATAACGTCGCCCACTTCATACTTCTGAGGCAGGATGGTCCAGGGATCCTCGTTCGCCTTCTTGAAGGTCAGAGAGATCTTACGGTTTTCAGGATCGTAAGCCTTAACTTCGACTTCGATACAATCCCCTTCCTTGACGATTTCGGAAGGATGCTTGATCTTGGTCCAGGCCAGATCGGTGATATGGACGAGGCCGTCCACGCCGCCGATATCGACGAAGGCGCCGAAAGAAGCGAGGGATTTGACGACACCGTCGTACTTCTTGCCAACTTCAATAGACTCCCAGATTTTTGCCTGAGCGGCGTCCTTTTCTTCCTTCAGAACAGACTTGATGGAACCGATGATTCTGGTGCGGCGGCCAGCCTTTTCCAGCTCGATAATACGCAGACGGACTTCCTGGTCCTTCATCACTTCCAGATCGGTGTCCTTTCTCAGAGAAGCAAGAGAAGCGGGAACGAAGACGCGAACAGAGTTTACGAACACGACCAGACCGCCCTTAACGACTTCAGAAACGGTGCCGGTAAGAATTTCGCCGCTTTCTTTGGCAGCTTCCAGCTTTTCAAAGCCCTTGATGGAATCCAGCTTCTTCTTGGAAAGAAGAGCAGTACCTTCAAGTTCGCTGACTTTGATCACGAAAGCCTCTACTTCATCGCCCACTTTGAGCGCAGCAAGTTCTTCCTCGCTGAACTCGGAAGCAGGGATAACGCCGGTATGTTTGCCGCCCAGTTCGACCTGGACTTCATTAGTACCTACGACACAAACGGTCCCGCTGATCCGCTGTCCCACGCGGGTTACCTGCAGGGATGCTTCGAGCGCTGCTGCGAAGTCGATGTCCTCCTCGTTAAGATTGACGTTGTTGTTTTCATTCATCATGATGTTTATGACCTCCTCGATTGTGCTGCCGGGTGTCGAAGCTCCGGTAGACAATCCGATTTTTTTATACTCACTTAAAAATTGTGGTAACTCAGTTGCTTCCTCTATATAACATGCGGAACAGTAATTTCTCGCAATTTCATAGAGTTTTTTCGTGTTCGAGCTGTGTTTATCGCCAACGATGACGATATAATCGCAGTTCTTCGCCATTTCTTCCACTTCCTTCTGTCGGTCGGAGGTGGATCTGCAGATCGTGTCGCAGACGGTAACGGCGCTGACCGGATATCCCTCGGAATCCAGAAGACCGGAATCGGTCTGCCGGAAAGACTCCAGATAAGCCCTCATTTCCAGCCAAAGCTCGAGGTTAAAGGTTGTCTGGGCGACCATGGTATAGGTCTTCCGTGGGTCCTCCCGCAGAACGGTGCGTAATTCCTCAAGAGAGGTGACGGCACGGCTCTCCCCCTTCGCATCTCCCAGAATCCCGATTACTTCAGGATGGCGGATATCTCCAACCATCAGAAGACAATCAGATCTCTTAGCAATATTATGGATTTTCTGCACGTAGGGGCAGGTAAGATCCACGTACTCCACTCCCCGCTCGTTCAAGGAGCGAAGAACGGATCCGGAAACACCGTGGGTACGGATAAAAACGAGGGAGCCGGGTTCGGCAAGGGAAATATCATCAATGACCGCTACGCCCCGCTGGGCCAGCTGGTCGGTGATACGCTTATTGTGAATGATGGGACCGTAAGTATAGCACTTCCGGCCGGGCTGCTCGTCAATGGTCTTGAACAGCGTGGTGATTGCCCGGTTGACACCGAAGCAATAACCGAGATACTTGGAAACAATCAATTCCATGCTTGGCCTCAAAGAGAATAGACCTTTTCGATCAACCGTTCACTGGCAGCGGTATATTCTTCCGACGTGCCTTTTTCGATGCCCAGCTCCGAAGCGGGGATAGGCTCCCCTACGGTCAATTCAATATGATTCAGAAAATGGAAGCGGCGGCGGTATTCCACGTGAATGGGAAGCACCGGAGACTTCGTCTTCCATGCAAACATGGCAATTCCACCCTTTGGGTCGGAGATTTTCCCACCCTTGATACGGGTGCCCTCCGGAAAGATTCCGAGAACTCCACCGTCCTTCAGAATCCGCAGCGCGGTCTTCATGGCGGTAATGTCGGTACGGGAGCGATCTACGGGGAACGCACCGAAAGCACGGGCAAGAGGTCCAACGACGGGGGCTTTAAATAAGGTATGCTTTCCCATAAAACGGATCTGCCGCTTCAGAACGACGGTCATAAGGAAAACGTCCAGATTGGAGTAATGATTCCCAAATACGATCATAGGACCTTCGGGAACCTCATTTTCCTTCCCCTTAACGATAAGTCGGTTGAAACAATAAAAGTAAAAGGTAAAGATTGCTTTTGCAATTTTATAAACGATCATAGCGAGACCTTGCTCCTTATGAGATCCAATGCAACCTGCACGGTTTCTTCCTCATTCAAATCGGAATTATCCAGCAAAACGGCGTCTTCTGCCTGACGGAGCGGGGCAACGGCACGGGTCATATCGTTATGATCCCGGCGAAGAACCTCCTGCAGAACCGTCTCAAAATCGGCTTTTTCCCCTTTTTCGGTCAGTTCACCGACTCTGCGGGCGGCACGGACCTCCGGCTTTGCGTTCAGGAAAATTTTCACATCCGCATCGGGAAGGATCACGGTACCCACGTCACGGCCGTCCATAATCACGTCGTTGCGAGCGGCAATATCTCTCTGAAGCCCCAGGAGGAACTTACGAACCTGAGGAAACGCAGATACGCGGGAGGCGGCCATAGCAACCGACTGGGTACGGATGAAAGGAGAAACGTCTTCCCCGTTCACCAGCACGTGCTGCACGCCGCTGTCGTACTGAAGATCTACCGAAAGGGAGGGTAACATTGCGCAGACCTGATCTTCGGAAAAATCGTCGCCAACGGTGCGCAGGACGGTATACCCGATGGCCCGGTAAAGGGCTCCGGTATCAAGATAAAGAATCCCAAGTTTTCGGGAAATGGTTTTCGCGAGACTGCTCTTCCCCGATCCGCTGGGGCCGTCCACGGCGATATTGATCACAGAAGAACACCTCCAATACTTCTCAGCGGAGACCCGCCAAGGCCAATCCGGCCAAATGACCGGTCGAAAATGCAATTTGCAGGTTAAACCCGCCGGTATAAGCGTCTACGTCCAGAACTTCACCGCAAAAATAGAGACCGTCACAGATCCTGGAGCGCATCGTCCCGGGCTCGACCTCGGAAACGGAGACGCCACCTGCGGTAACGATAGCCTCCGAAAGAGAACGGGAGCGCTTCGCCGTCAAGGGCAGATTTTTGAGATACCGAAGAACCGTCTTGCGTTGCTCCTTGGTAATCGAATGAACCTTAGCGACGGGATCCAAACCGCAAAGAGAAAGAAAGGGTGAAATCAATTTGGAAGGAAGCAGATCGTCAAAGGCGTTGCCGATATTCTTCATTCGATATTTTTCAAAATCCGAAAGAAGGCGCTTATCCAACTGTTCTTCCGATAAAGCGGGCTTAAGATCAAGCAAAATCTCCATCCCGGGCTCAAGGACGGTGCTGGCCGTCAGGATCATAGGGCCGGTAACGCCGAAATGAGTAAACATCATTTCTCCGAAATCACGGAAAACCGTCTTCCCTGCCCGCCGGACCTCAAGACCGCAATTACGAAGAGACAAGCCCTGAAGCGAACGGCAGAAATCCGTCTCTTCCGTCTCCCACGGAACGAGGGAGGGACGGGGAGGAACGATGCTGTGCCCACAGGATTCGGCAAGTCTGTACCCGATTCCGTCAGAGCCGGTGACGGGGTAAGATGCACCGCCGCAGGCAATGCAGGCAGAATCGCAGGAAATGGTCGAACCGTCGGAAAGGACGACTCCGGATACGGAACCGTCGGTCTGCAAGATGCGGGTCACGGTCCCCTTCCGGAGATCAACGCCGCAATCAAGGCAGAATTGCTGAAGAGCAGAAACGATGTCCGAGGCTTTATCGCTGACCGGGAAAACCCGGTTTCCCCGCTCTACCTTCAAAGGGACGCCGAGGGATTCGAAAAACGCCATGGTATCTTCCGATGAAAAAACCGAAAGCGCACTGTAAAGAAATCTGGGGTTGGAAACGATATTCTTCATCAGTTCGTCCCGGGAACAGGCGTTGGTAAGGTTGCATCTGCCCTTCCCGGTGATTCCAAGTTTTCGGCCGCAACGGTCATTGCGCTCAACGAGAACGACCTCTGCGCCGTTCATGGCAGCAGTGGCGGCACACATCATGCCGGACGCACCGGCGCCGATGACAACTACACTCACGGTAAAATCACCTATAGTATATATTTTAACATATTATAAAGAAAATAGCAAGGGTTTCCAGAAATCTTTTCACTTTTGATACAAAAAAACCACAAACGGGGGAATGAGTCCGACCCATTCCCCCGAATGAGACTTAGAGTTTCGCGTAAACGTCCTCAACGTTGGCAAGCTGACGGGCAAGATTTTCCCGTTTGGCCCGTTCGTCGTTGACCACCTTTTCGGGAGCCTTGTTGACGAAGCCGGGGTTGTTCAACTTAGCGTCGATGCGGGCGATATCGGCAAGGAGTTTTTCCCGTTCTTTTTCAAGACGAGCCTTTTCCTTTTCGACGTCAACGAGTTCCCCGAGAGGAATGAAGACCTTTGCATCGGAGGTGACGACGGTAGCGGCGTTCACGTCTCCGGAGAGGGCTTCGAAGGAAATATCCGAAGCAGCGGCAAGGCGCTTGAGATATTCCTTACCGGCACGGTAGGTGTCCGGATGCTCGGTGACCAGATAAAGATTCGTCTTCCGGGAGAAAGGAACGCCCATCTTCTGGCGCAGCTGACGAACCTGCTTGATGAGATCCATCAGGTAGCCCATCTGTTCCGCTTCTGCAGGGAATTCAAGATCCTCGGAGTAAGAGGGATATTCCTGCATCATCAGGATATCTCCCATGCCCTTGATATGAGGAACGGAACGATAAAGCTCTTCGGTGATGAAGGGCATGAAGGGATGGAGGAGCTCCAGGGTCTTGACCAAAACGTACCCGATGGTATTCTGGGCGGAAGCGCGGGTGGCTTCATCGGTATTGGTCTCAAAGAGACGGGGCTTAATCAGCTCGATATACCAGTCGCACAGATCGTCCCAAACGAAATCGTAAAGCTTCTGTGCAGCAATTCCGAGCTCGAATTTCTCAAGATTCTCACGCACATCGGCAATAACGCCGTTCAGCTTGTGAAGGATCCACTTATCTTCGGGCTGAAGATCGGCGGGAAGCTCCACTTCGTCCTGGGTGAGATAGGTCAGAGCAAAACGGGTAGCGTTCCAAAGTTTATTGGCAAAGTTCCGGGAGGACTCCACGCCTTCGGTGCTGAAGCGCATATCGTTCCCGGGTGCGTTGCCGGTAACCAAGGTAAAGCGGAGCGCGTCGGCGCCGTAATCCCGGATAATCTCCAGAGGATCGATACCGTTGCCCAGGGATTTGGACATCTTACGCCCCTGAGCATCCCGGACAAGTCCGTGGATGAGAACGTTGCTGAAGGGAGCCTTCCCGGTATATTCGAGACCGGAAAAGATCATACGGGAAACCCAGAAGGTGATAATATCGTAGCCGGTAACGAGGGTAGAAGTGGGATAGAAATACTTCAGATCTTCCGTATCTTCGGGCCAGCCCAGCGTGGAGAAGGGCCACAAAGCGGAAGAGAACCAGGTATCAAGGGTATCGGGATCCTGATGCATAGGCTTGCCACACTTGGGACAAACGGTAACGGGTTCACGGGAGACGATCATCTCCCCGCAATCCGCATCGTCGCAGTAGTACGCCGGGATTCTATGCCCCCACCACAGCTGACGGGAAATGCACCAATCGCGGATATTTTCCATCCAATGGAAGTAGTTCTTTTCAAACCGCTCGGGGACAAACTTAATATCACCGTTGCGGACGGCGTCAATGGCAGGCTTCGCCAAGGTTTCCATCGCAACGAACCACTGCTTGGAAACCCGGGGCTCCACGGTGGTACCGCAGCGATAGCAGGTGCCGACGTTATGGCCGTAATCCTCAATACGAACCAGGAAACCGCCCTCTTCCAGATCGGCGACGATGGCCTTACGGGCTTCGTAACGATCCATCCCCGCGTATTTGGGATAATCGGCGGTGATCTTCGCATCGTCGGTCATGACGTTGATCACTTCAAGACCGTGACGGGCACCGACTTCAAAGTCGTTGGGATCGTGGGCGGGTGTGATCTTAACCACGCCGGTACCGAAATCCTGCTCCACGTAATCGTCGGCAACGATGGGAATCCGACGGCCAACCAAAGGAAGGATCAAGTACTTACCGACAAGATCCTTATAACGTTCATCCTTAGGATTGACGGCAACGGCAGTATCGCCAAGCAACGTCTCGGGGCGGGTGGTGGCAAGCTCAAGATAGCCGGAACCGTCTTCCAGAGGATAACGCAGATGCCAGAAATGGCCCTGCTGTTCTTCGAATTCCACTTCAGCATCGGAAATAGAGGTCAAACAGTGGGGGCACCAGTTGATAATACGTTCCCCGCGGTAAATCAGGCCTTTATCGTAAAGGTGCATAAATACGTCCTGAACCGCCTTGGAGCAACCCTCGTCCAGAGTAAAGCGTTCTCTGGACCAGTCGCAGGAGGAGCCGAGCTTTTTCAACTGCTCGATAATCCGCCCGCCGTAGGTTTCCTTCCAGGCCCAGGCCCGTTCCAGGAAGCCGTCGCGCCCCAGATCGTCCTTGGAAACGCCTTCCTTCCGCATAGCTTCCACGATTTTTGCCTCGGTAGCAATGGAGGCGTGATCGGTACCGGGAAGCCAGAGAGTAGCAAAACCGCACATCCGCTTATAACGGATGAGGATATCCTGAAGAGTATTATCCAAAGCGTGGCCCATATGGAGCTGGCCGGTAATGTTCGGCGGAGGAATCACGATGGTATAGGGGTCTTTCTCGGAATCGATCTCGGCCTTGAAGCAGCCGCTCTCGTTCCACATTTTGTAAATCTTGTCTTCGATCAACGCGGGATCGTAGTTCTTTTCCAGATTCTGCATGGGAAACGGTCCTTTCTATAGTAAGGTATATAAATTACGAATGATAATTACTTCCGGTCCGCAAAAGGTCCTCCGCCGCGGCCAGCGTAGCGTCGGTGGGAGAGATTCCTCCGATGATCCGGGCCAATTCTGCAATACGACCGGAGCGGTCAAGAGGAGTAACGGTAGTAAAGGTTCTTTGGTCGGAAACGGATTTTGCGATCAGGTAATGCTCGTCCGCATAGGATGCGATCTGCGCCAGATGGGTGACGACCACGACCTGCTTGCCCCGGGAAATATCCTTAAGCTTCATGGCGATTTTTTCGGCGGCCTTGCCGCTTACTCCGGTGTCGACCTCGTCGAAGATCAAGGTTTGCGCGTCATCTTCCAGGGTCAGCACCGTTTTCATCCCCAACATAATGCGGGACAATTCCCCGCCGGAAGCAATTTTCGAGAGGGGGCGCAACGCCTCTCCCAGATTGGCGGAGAGCAAAAACTCTACCGCATCCGCACCGTTGGGGGTATAAGAACCGGCCGAGGAAATCTGCACCTTGAAACCGGTATTCGGCATATCAAGAAACGCCAGTTGAGCGGTAAGGTCCTTTTCCAGGGCCTCCCCCGCCCTTTTTCTGGAAGAGGTCAGCTCGGCAGCGGCTTTTTTCAACAAACCGTACAACCGCTCCTTCTCCGTAAGAAGAGCGTCCATCTGTTCGGAAGAAGAATTGAGTCTCTCCAGTTCGGTTGCGGCAGTATCCCGGAAAGCAAGGATCTCCTCCACGGAGGACCCGTATTTACGCTTAAGACGATAAATCAGATCAAGGCGCTCCTCGGTCTCGTTCAACTCCGAGGGATCAAAGGACTGGCCGTCCAAAAATTCCCGCAATTCCGAAGACAAATCGTCCAACTCGTCGGAAAGAGAGGTCAGGCGATTGGAGAGATCGTCCAACCGAGAATCAAAGGAGGCAACGCTTTCCAAATCGTAGCAAGCCTGTCTCAGCTTGTCCCGGGCGTTGTTTTCCTCGGAGCAAAGGGCGAAAGCAGAGGTCAGAGAGGATTCAATTTTTTCCGCATTGGCCAAAACCGTGCGGCGCTGGGAAAGTTCCTCTTCTTCGCCGGGCCTCAGATCGGCGGAATCGATCTCGTTGATCTGATACGAAAGCAGGTCGATCTTCTGCATCCGGGTCTGCTCGTCGGCGCCGATCTCGGAAATACTGCGCATGACCTTTTTTAATTCCAAAAAGATCGATTCGTAGCGTTCCCGCAAGGCGCTATTACGGGCAAAGGCATCCAGATATCGAACGTGGGTGGAAGGATCGAGCAAAGCACGGTTATCATGCTGCCCGTGAATATTGACCAATCGCCCGGAAAATTCCCGCAGAATGGTCACGGTGGCGGGGCGCCCGTTGATTTTGACGGAGGATCTTCCGTCAGCGGTCAACTCCCGGAACACCAGAACCTCACCGTCGGTATCGAAGCCCAACTGGCTGAGAAGTGCGACCGTCCCCTCTGAAAGGTTGGTAAAAAGCCCGGAAACCGCGGCTTTTGCGCATCCGGAACGGACGATATCTTTATTGACACGTTCCCCAAGAAGCAGGTTCAACGAATGGATCAGCACCGATTTCCCGGCACCGGTCTCCCCCGTCAAAACGGAAAAGCCGGAGCGAAGATCAAGGTCTGCGGATTCGATGACCGCAAGGTTCTCTATATGAAGACGTTCCAGCAAGGAGTATCACCTCAGGCTTGTTTTATGATCTGACGGAATTCGTTCTGCAGGGCCACGGCAGCATCCAGGGATTCGGCAGCAAGAAATATAGTATCGTCCCCGGCAATGGAGCCGATAATTTCCGGATGCTCCACTCCGTCAATCACGGCAGCCACGGCAGGCGCCATCCCGGAATGGCAGCGGATAACTACGATCTGCTGAGCGGCACGCACGTCGATCACGCCGTCGTGAACGAGAACCGAAAACCGATCCTTCCGGTCGGGAATATCCACGCTGATCTGATCGGAAGCCATATACTTATACCGCTTCTGAAGTCCGGACGTTTTGACCAGATTCAAATCCTTGATATCCCGAGAAACGGTGGCCTGGGTCACCTTGAAGCCGAGATTCTGCAAATAGAGCGTAATTTCCTCCTGCGTCTCAACCTCCGTGGAAGAAACCAGTTTCAAGATCTGCGCCTGACGTTTTTCTTTGACTTTCATCATTATTTCTCCTAATTAATTATTCTTCAGTTTTGCGGAAAGCACGGTGCCGAACGGTGCGTGGGAAAAGCGGATCAACCGGGTCGTCAGAGGGGATTCGGAGACGTGGACCTCATCTCCGGGAACGAGGAGAAAATTATGTTCTCCGTCGGACGTGAGATAGGCCTCCCCCTTTTTTTGTTCACACACTTTCAAGGAAAGCATAGACTGAGCGGAAAATACCGTGGGCCGGGCGGTAAGAGAGTGGGCGCAGACCGGCGTTGCAATGATGGCCTTCAACACCGGATCCACGATAGGACCGCCGGCCGAAAGAGAATAGGCGGTGGAACCCGTGGGGGTAGAAAAGATCATCCCGTCGGCGTGATACGAAGCAAACGGAACTCCCCGCTCAGACAATTCAAACGTAACGAGATGCGGCAGTTGCCCGTAAGACACCACGGCGTCATTAAGACAATCTGCGCGAAACACCGGCTGTCCGTCTCGCAGAACGTTCACGGTCAACATCATCCGCTCTTCTACGGAATACTCGCCGGTAAAAAGCCTTTGCAATTTCTCCGGAGTGTGTCCTTCCAGTTCTGCCATATAACCAAGATTCCCGCAGTTGATTCCAAGAATCGGCAAATCGGCCATTGCAGCATAACCGGCAAAGCGAAGGATGGTGCCGTCTCCGCCAAAAACGACGGCGACGTCCGCCCATTTCGCCCCGGACTCTCCGGAAAGGATCTCCACCCCCGGTAACAGTTCGGTACAACGAAGATCGGCGTTCAACCCGGAAAGGATCTCTGCAACGGAAGCCGTAACGGCAAGGCCAAGATCCCTCTGAGGATTGGGAACCAACAAAATTTTCAGGCGTTGACTCAAATGAAATCACCCCGTTACTACTTATTATAATAATGTATGGGCAGAGCGAACCACGGACGAAAGATCCGGCTGGGCATCGACTCCACCGAAACGAAGATGCAAAAGATATTCGATATTCCCTTCCGTCCCGCGAACGGGAGAAAAATCCAGATGCAGTACGGCATAGCCGAGGGCACGGGCGCATTCGGTGACGGTACGAAGAACCTCCCTGTGCACTTTCGCATCCCGGATAACGCTTTTCTTGTGCCGCACCTCAAACTGAGGCTTCACCAAAGCCATCACGTCCGCATCCCTGCTGAAGGGAACGAGGCAGGGAAGCACCTTAGTCAAGGACAAAAAGGAGACGTCGATACAGATAAAATCGGGCATACCGGAATAGTACTGAGGCAGATCTTTTACGTGAATCCCCTCCAGATTATGAACCCGGGGGTCGTTACGGAGGGACTCGGCCAATTGTCCGTGTCCCACGTCCACCGCAAATACCTCCAAAGCACCCCGCTGCAGAGAGCAATCGGTAAATCCACCGGTGGAAGCGCCGATATCAAGAACGGTCTTCCCTTCCAATGAAATACGGAAGGTATCCAAAGCCTTTTCCAGTTTATGTCCGCCGCGCCCCACGTATTTCAAGCACTCCGTAACCTCTACGGCGTCCGTATCCGAGACGTCGGTACTGTTCTTCGTGCAGGGAATCCCGTTACGGAGAACCGAACCCATGCGGATCAGCTCCTGCGCACGCTCCCGGGTTTCCGCAAGACCGGAGCGGACGAGGTATACGTCAAGCCTCACGGCCGCACATCCGCAACGTCAGCTCCCGCAGGAATGCGGGAGACGGAAACTCATCCAAGATCGATAGGGAAAGATCGGTCAAGCGTTCCACTTCCTTCTGAGCCCCCTCCATTCCAAGAAGAGCAACGAAGGTCGTCTTGTTTTCCCCGAAATCCTTACCGGGAGTCTTGCCCAGGGCTTCGGGGGTGCTAATCACGTCAAGGATATCGTCCCGGATCTGGAACGCCTGTCCCAAAGCACGTCCAAACCGATCTGCAAAAGCAAGAGTTCTATCGTCAGCACCGGCGGCAATGCACCCCAAAACGCAGGAGGCGGAAAGCATTGAGGCCGTTTTCAGGTCGTTGACCCTCTCCAGATAGGCGCGATCCACGGTGATATCGTTATTTTTCATATCCAGAACCTGTCCGGTCAGGATCCCGTCAACTCCGGAGGCAGAGCAAAGCGTTTTCAAAGACTTCAGAATTCCCGTCTGGGAAAGACCGTATTCCGGCCCGAAATCCAAAACCGTTTCCAGGGCTCTGTCGTATAGTCCGCTCCCCGCAAGAAGCGCAACGTATTCGCCGTAAACAACGTGGTTCGTGGGCCGG
This sequence comes from Eubacteriales bacterium, assembly GCA_045543655.1. Lineage (GTDB taxonomy): Bacteria > Bacillota > Clostridia > Oscillospirales > UBA644 > RGIG995. The sequence continues at coordinate 19,588 of JAZPXN010000078.1, read as the reverse complement.
CCACGCCGCAAGGTATCGTTATCCATGCAGGGAAGATCGTCGTGAATCAAAGAGTAAGTATGGATCATTTCCACCGCAGCGGCGGCAGGGAGAGCAGAACGGACGTCTCCCCCGCAAAGCTCACACCACGCGAGAGTCAGTACGGGGCGAATCCGTTTTCCCCCGGCCAGAAGGCTATAGCGCATGGAATCCACGAGGACGTTCTCTTTCTCTTCCGGAAGAAAGACCGAAAAGGATTCTTCGATCATTTCACGGTAGCGGGAGAATGCGTTATCGAAGGTCGTCATCGGACAGCGGGACCTCCTCTCCGTTCCGTACCAAGGTAATCTCGCCACGGAATTTTTCCAGAATTTTGGAGCATTTTTCAGAAAGTGTCAACGCTTCTTTATATACCTTCATCGTTTCCTCCAGAGAAAGCTCTCCGGATTCCATTGATTGCACGATCTCCTCCAGACGGGAGATCATTTCTTCATAGGTTGCGGTTTTTTTTGTATTCTGCGACACAGCCAATCACTCCATCGTATAATTGTAAAGTCAAACGGTCTCCGGCCTTAACCTGATCCGCAGAGCGGAGCGGTTTCCCGTCGGCCTCCGCAAGTGCGTATCCTCGCGACAGCACCGATAACGGATTCAGAGCGGAAAGCCGTGCAGTGAGATTTGCGAAAGACGAGGACTTGTCCCGCACTGCAGACTCCCCGGCAGAGCGGAGCCGAAAATCAAGCAGATCCAATGCCTGAGCCCGATCCTGCAAACTGCGGGAGGGATCAATCCGGGCAGAAAGAGTCCTCAACGCTTCCTCTGCAATCCGCAACCGATGGGAAGCCAGTACGTTCACGGATCGACGGGCGCGGTCGAGGCGCTCCGAAAGAGCGGAGGCCTGTCCCACGGCAACTTCAGCGGCAACGGAAGGAGTAGCCGCACGAAAATCGGAAACGAAATCAAGAATCGTAAAATCAGTCTCGTGACCGATGGCGCTGATAACGGGCAAGGGATAGTCCGCCACCGCGCGGGCAAGGGATTCGTCGTTAAATACGGCGAGATCTTCGTAAGAACCGCCACCTCTGGCGATGATAACGAGATCGGTCTCGGGCCGCTTTCGGAAATAAGCAAGCCCTTCCGCCACGGAACGGGGAGAATCCGCCCCTTGCATCAAGCAAGGATAGATGCAAATTTTGACCGACGGGGCCAAGCGTCCGCAGACGCTGAGAATATCCTGAACGGCAGCTCCGGTCACAGACGTACAAAGACCGATGGCCCGGGGATAGGCCGGCAGCGGCTTTTTCCGATCAAAGAGACCTTCCGCCTCAAGCTTCGCCTTAATGCGGGTAAATTCGAGATAAAGACTCCCCAATCCGTCGGGAAGCATTTCTTCCGTATAAAACTGATACTGCCCGTCCTTCTCGTAAAGAGAAACGCGCCCCCGCAGCAGAACCTGCATCCCGTCCTTCGGTGAAAAGGTAAGGCTTGAGGCCTGCCACTTGAACATCACCGCTTTCACGGCGGCGTCACGGTCCTTGACGGAAAAATAGCAATGCCCGCTTTTGGAGTTACGAACGAAATTGGAAAGCTCCCCCCGAAGCCACACGGACTTCAGATTTCGGTCGCTCTCCAAAAGAGACTTCACGTACAGATTCAACTGGGCCACGGAAAGAGCCAGCGGTGGATTCATGGGATCACTCCTTCGTGACAGAGCCGGGTCAGTCGGGCGATCCCGGCCGCATTATCGCAGGAAAAACCGTCGGCAGCAAAAACTGCGCCGTATCTTTCGGTCAACCTGCGGCGGATTATCGTATTGGAGCAAACCCCGCCGATCATCAAAATCGGAAGGTCTGCATAGGTCAAGAGAGCGTAATCGATCATTGCCTGCAATACCGAAGAAACCGAATCAACGGCAAAATAGGCGATCTCTTCCCGGCTTCGGCCTTCGGAAAACATTTTTTGCGCTTGATTTTCATATCCGGAAAGAGAACAACATCCATTCTGCAGGCGAATCTTATGCTTCACGGGGTGCTCTGCCCGCAAGGCGTCGGGGTCCATGGCTGCGCCGCAGGGAAAAGAGTACCCCAACATAACGCCGATGCGATCAATCAGCTGACCGGCATGAAGGTCCAGCGTGTGTCCGACCAGAGAAATATCCTTGATCCCGTTAACAAGAAGCAACTCCGTAGTCCCACCGGAAACGTGAAACGCAAGAAAAGGCCCTTGCAGAAGGTCTTCCCGTTCCGCAGACCAGAGCCCTGCGGCAATATGCCCCTGTTGATGGGAAAACTCGTACAAAGGGCACCCGTGGGAATGAGCCAGCGTCCGTGCGTAAGACACACCGGAAAGAAAGCAGGGCATATAAGATCCTTCCGCCCAACGGGGGCGGGAAGAAACGCCTACCGCAGAAAGACCGTCCAAAGACGGAAGAGACTCGAACAGTTCCGGGAATTGCCGGACGTGCAGGAAAACGGCGTCACCCTGACGAAGCCCCCGCTCCCCTTCCCGGACGGGCAGAAGCCTTCTGCGGCTAATCATCCCATCGGAGGTATGAAGGGCAACGGAGGTCGTGTAATTACTGGTATCGATACCAAGATATTTACTTTTCACGGACGTAGGATGCGAGAATCCCGTTCCCATAGGAAGCGGATTCCGGAGAATCGTAGGTCTTGATAAGATTGATTGCCTCGTTGATCACCACGGGATCAGGCGTATCGGTACAATCGATCTCAAAAAAAGCGATGCGTAGCGCCGTCAGCAGCATTTTTGAGAGACGGTCCAGCGTGCGCTTATTGCTGAGACGGGAAATGGCGGCGTCGATCTCTTCACGGCGGTCAAGCACTCCGTGAAATAAAGAGAGAACGAAATCGTCCACGGAGATCTCGTGATTCTCCTCTGCGAGACGAAGTACTTCCTCCCGGTCAGGCTCGGCCTGGAAAGAACATTCGAACAACAAAATAAAAGCATTGTTCCGGGCTTCGGAGCGATTCATAATTCAAAAGCCTTTCCGTTATTTCATAGATTTCTTGACGACGGGCTTCGCAACGGCAACGCCTACCACAGCGACGTTGACCGACTTCACTTCGATGCCGGTCATATCGGAAACCGCTCCGGCGACCTCCTGCTGAACCACGGCACAGACGTCCTGGATCTTGCTGCCGAAAAGAACGGAAATCTGAACGGTCAGCTCAAGACCGTTCTCCGAAGGAACGAGGGTGACCCCCTTGACGAACGTAACGCGGGAGGACATCAAGGATTTCGCATTGTTCAACAGACGCTGATGAACGTTAGCGACGCCCTCAACGTCCTGAGCGGCTTTGATGGCGATGTCGGCGATGACCTCGTCTGCGATGCGGATCGATCCGTTTTTGACTTCTTCCATAATAAAAACCTCCATGGGCAAATTGAATCGATGATTCTTATTTATAATATTATATCATATTTTCACCCTTTTGTATAGAGGTAAAATGGAATTTTTTCCGAATTTTTGTATAAAAATTCTGCATTTTATTCCGGATACGTCACAATTTTGACCGATCCGCTGTCAAAACCGGTCTGTGCGAGGATCGCATCAAAGATCTGCGCAGACTGCGGGCCGGTCAGCTCCGGAATCCCCACCACGACCGTTGCGGTATCTTCGGTAAGAAAAACGATACATTCCTCGAACCCCTTCGCCTTCAGCACGCTTTCCAGGGTTGCTTCCCCTTCGGTGATTCGGGCGTAAACCGCGACCTCCTCGTAAGCCTTCTTCCGGGTCTCCTCGTCGACGGAATCGTCGTTGATGATTGAGTTCAGCATTGATACCGCCTCGGTGCGCGATTGAGTACGGGTATATCGGGCGTTGTCAAAATAGGAATCTTCAGCACCGGCACCGGCCTCTACGGACGGGGCGTCCGGATCCGCAGCATCTCCGGAGGAAAACAGATTGCTCAAAAGCGAAAACTTCCAGTTCAATGCAACTGCAACCAATACGAAAATCGTCATTCCGACAATAGTAAAAATCGTTCTTTTCTTCATAAATTTCACCTTTCAATTCATTTTCTTTACAGCAATACGATCCGGCGTTATGCCGAGAATCCGCGACAAAACCTCCGTCACGTCGTTCTTGACGCGAGTACTGTCCCCACCTTGACAGATCACCGCAACGCCCCGGACAGCGGGGGAATACACCTTCAATACCAGCCCCTCCGACCGGGAAGAAATCAATACGTATTGCCGATCGGAATCACTTTTGTCCCCGGAGGAAGACAGCTCTTCGTCACAGGCGTAGACCGTCTCCCCTCCGTCGGAAAAGGTGACGAAAACGTCGCACTTCCCGACCCCTTCCATCCCGGACAGAAGGTCCTTCAATTCATTTCGGAGAGTTTCTGAATAGGTATTGAGATCTCCGGTGGCATCGGATCTCCCCTGCTTTTTCTCGTTCCCGTCAAGAAAAAGAGAGCCCACAACGAGAAGCAAAACGACAAGGACGACGTACCATTTGTATTTACGGACCCAGACCGACATTTTTGCCGGATCCTTCCGACGACCGGATGACGGAGAATCCCCGAAAGGAAAAAGTTTGGCAAAGAGCACGTTCCACCTCCTTTTCATCTCCGGTGCGGATCACCACACGGATATACGTTAGTCGGTATTCCTCTCCGTCGACCGCCAGATCGCTCTCAACAGACAACGGATATTCTCCGGTCAAAGTCCGGACGTGAGAAGCAACGGCGGAATGTAGCGCTTGAGATTCGGGCAGAGCTTGATATGTTTCCACAGAGTCCCCGTCGGATTCCGGCAAGAAAATTTCTCTTCTAACGAAATCCGCCCCGACACTCAAAACCAAGGTAAAAAGCAACAAAAGATATATCCATTCCTGCTTTTTCCCGCCAACGGCCACCATCGAAATCAGTCCAAAGAAAAGGCAGACGATCAAAACGGCTTTCAGCATCTCAACCTCCTGACAAGATCAACAACCCGGACGAAAGAACCACCAGCGAGCAAACGGCAAAAGAGGTCATCATCGCAAAGGTATCTTTTACGTCTCCGTAGAAATCCTCCAACAACGGAACCTTCAGAACGGCGGCCACGGAAGCGAGCATCGAATACAAAAATACGAGAAATACACCGAGTACGCAGGGAGTTACGAACAAAATCGCCACGGCGATCACACAGACGACGCCGACCCTTCCGCTGACCGATCTTCCGCAGGAATATACGGTTTCCAGCCCGTCCGTCAATGCATTTCCGGCCAATGGCAAGAGCCGGATCAATGCAAAACGGGCTCCCTTTACCGCCAGGCTGTCCGCAGAAGCCGAAGCCGCTCGCTGAACGCAAAAGACCCCAACCGAAAGGCCGGACAGGATCTCAACGCCTCGCACGCAAATCTTTTTGACCGATGAAACGACCGGGCGAAGTGCAAGCTGACCGCGAACGAAACCGCTGAGTGACGCGGCGTAGCAGAACCAACATAAGGGATAATAAAGCGCTGACACCGCGGAAGACATCAACGTCAAAACAACGGGAAAGGATGCGGAAACGGTGGCGGCACCGGCATTTTCGCCGGCCCAAATCCGAGCTGCTGACAAAACGGGCAACGCCGCCGTCATAAACGACGCCGTCTGTTCCGTAACCTCAGTCAACGACGCTAAAAGTTCCTCAATAACGGCAAAGGAATAAACGCCGGACGAAACCACGGAAAGATATCCCAGCGCCTCCACCGTTCTGCCCTCCCCCGGAGCCACGGAAGACAAAAGCTTCAAAACGAGAATCAAAACGATTCCCACGGAAAACAATGGTACGTAGCTTGACAGGAGAGAAAAAAAGCGGGCGACGATCAGGAATATCACCTGCATCAAGCCCGGCGCAGGAGCGCTGGAGGACAGATCAATTTCATATTCCTCCAAAAGGCTAACGCATTCTTCCGGAAGAGCTTCAAGAAACGACTCATACCCTACTGCATCCTCCACGGCGTCCGAAATTTCGTGAGGATCGGAAGCCGCAGATGCAGAAACGGAAGCAACCGCAATAACGATGGGCAGAACGAGAATTATGTAAAACCGCTTTTTCATACCTTCCTCAAAATTGAATCTCCGAAATCTTATCGGCTAACTGCAGGATCATAGGAACAGCCAGAGCAACGGTCGCAACCTGACCACAATATCCAACGGCTTCTCCCAAAGCCCGTTGACCGCAATCGTTACAGATGCCGGCGCCGAAATGCGTAACGAGCCCGATCCCAGCGCCCTTGAGAACCACACCGACAGCCTCTTCCGCAATCCCCGCCCGGTCGGCAAGATCCCCGGCTGCTGACAACACGAAAATCAGAGTGGGCATCAGAACGGAAAGAAGCAGAATCACCGCCGCTACAGGAAACAGTTGCGCAAATTCCGGCGAAGAGTGTCGCAAAAACGATACCGCAACCACGGAAAGAAAAGCGATTCCAAAGATCCAGAGCATATTCACAGCTCAAACACCGCCCGAATCGTATCGAAGAGATCACCAATTTCATTGACGATCAGCGCAAGAACGATAATCAAGCCCCCAATGGTAACCATCAGCGCCTGCTCCGACCGGTCGGATTTATTCAAAATCAAATTCAACACCGCAACAACCACCCCTACGGCGGCGATACGAAATAAAATATCGGTCTCCATTCCATCACCGTCACATCAAAATCAGAACCAGAACCGCCCCCACGGAGCACCCCAGCACCAGCGCGGAGCGTCCTTTCCCTGAAATATCCCGGCGAACCCCTTCTGCGGCGTCGGAAAAATACCCCTCAGCAGCCGCCAGCCGGCGCTCCTGCTCCTCCAGATCTCCTTGCCCCAGAGCGCTGAACAGAACGTCGCAAGCCTCCCAATCCGACGGGGAAAAGAACGACGATTCCACGGATAGTGCCTTTCCTTTCCGATAATTCTCCAAAAGATCAAAGGGCTCATCACAGTTCATAGCCTCGAGCAGGGGCAGATCCTTCGGACAGGAAGACGAAGAAAAGAGCCGATTCAACGGAAGTCCGGAAAGACGGATTTCCCGACGAAGATAGCGGATCAATTCCAACATTGAAAGAAGCTGTCTGCGGCGGGAAATGAGTTCAAGAACGATCGTGCCGCCCGTCCCGGCGCACAGCAGAAACGTGAGAATCAACGTCATCCATTTCAGCACAAAGATCTTCCCTTTCCCTGATTTTTAAAATACGACTCGGACGGAGAGGATCCAGAAAAACTACGCGATCCACTCCGCCACAGAGGAACAACTCCCGCACCGGCGGCCGGAAGAAAAGATCCTTTTCCGAATATGCGTGGCCGGACGCAATGAAAGCAACGCCACTTCGGAGTCCTTCCAGCAAAGCGGACACTTCCGCTCCGGTACCGATCTCATCGCACACCATCACTCTGGGCGACAGTGTCCGCAACGCCTGCTGAACCCCCACCGCCTTTGGATAGCCACGCAAAACGTCGCATCCAAGCGGAACCGGACGGCAGGAAGGAAACAGTTCCTCCCTCTCGTCAATGACGGACACCGGGAAGCGTTCCCCCAGATCCTTGGCGAGTGCTCGCAAGACGGTGGTCTTCCCACTGCACGGAGGTCCCAGAATCATAAGATTCCACAAGGGGCGATCCCGCCCTTGCTCCGGGTAAAAAAGGGAGGTATCCACGGGGTATTCCCTGGCAACCCGATAAGAGAGCCCGTAGATTTCCCGCATCCCCTCCACGGTGCCGCCTGCACCAAGCACGGCAGACCCCATGATCCCTACGCGGTGGCCACCGGGAATGGTAACGAATCCGGAACGGATTTCGTTGCGATGAGAATAGGCAGAGGAAGCACAAATTCTACGAAACGCTCCTTCGATCTGCGGGAAGTCGTACTGGATGCTCCCACAGATTTTTCGCCCCGTAGCCGTCATCAGCACCGTAGGATGTCCTACTTTGACGCGGATTTCCCGGATTTCCGGAAGCTCACGATCGGGAAGCGCACAGATCGCCCGTTCTCCTTCCGAAGGAAGATAGGGCAATATCTCCTGCAAGACCGAATCCATTTTCAACACCCCTTCCCGTCGTTCTATTCCAGTTTATGCGGCAGGGACAGGTTTAGAACAAAAAAAGATCCGGGAGCCCCGGATCGGCGTTTATTTCATTCTTGGCTTAAAAATCAACGATGCAAGCAAGGAAAACACAATTGCGGCGGCAATTCCTCCCGACGCAGAGGTAAGCCCTCCGGTCAAAATTCCAAGCAGGCCTTTTTCCGCAACGCCTTGCCTCACACCCTCCGCGAGGAGATGGCCAAAGCCAATCAGAGGCACCGTCGCCCCGGAGGCACCGATCTCCTTCAGGGGCTGAAACAGCCCCACGGCAGACAGAACAACCCCGGCCACCACGTAACCCACGAGAATACGGGCCGGGGTAAGACGGGTTCGTTCGATCAGGATCTGGCCGACCAGGCAAATCAGCCCGCCCACAAGAAAGGATGATATATAACTCATAATACACCTCATTCCATCTGCAATTCCACAAGGTGGGCGATTCCCGGTACCGATTCTCCTTGCAGAATGCTGGTAGGACTCATCAACGCCCCCGTCCCCATAACGAGGACTCTTCGCCACCTCTTTTCTGCCATCTGCGGAAGTACCACGCCGCAAAGAACCGAGGCAACGCATCCGCAACCGGAACCGCCGGAGTGGACGTCCTGAAAAGAAGGGTCGAAGATCATACATCCGCAATCGGAGTAGTTTTCCCCCAACGCAATCCCATCCTCCATCATCAGTTCCCGCAAAAGAGTGGACCCAATCCTACCCAGATCCCCGGATAAGATGAGATCGTAATCGGAGGGACAGGTTTCGGTATCGTCCAAAAAGCGTTTCAGCGTCAAGGCCGCCGCCGGAGCCATGGCAGCCCCCATATTGGCCATATCGGTAATGCTCATATCAACGATAGCTCCGGGACAGATTCCGGAAATCCGAACGCCACTCCCCTGCCGGTCGAGAATTCCGCATCCCGCTCCGGTAACCGTCCATTGGGCAGATTGCGGACGAAAGCCGCCGTATTCCAACGGAAACCGGTACTGCCGCTCCGAAGAACAAAAATGAGAGCTTGTCACCACCCCGCATCGGTTCGCAAACCCACCGTCAATGGACATCGAGCCGAGGATCAGACCTTCCACCATCGTTGAACACGCCCCGTAAAGGCCGAAAAACTGTACGCCACTGTCACGAATACTATAATTAGAACCAATACATTGATTGAGAAGGTCACCCGCGAACACAAGGTCAAGATCTTTTTGAGATATTTCGGCTTTTTCAAGAGCATATTTCATGGCCTCCTTCTGCAAAAAGCTTTCCGCTTTTTCAAAACTGTCTTCTCCGCAATATTCATCCTCCTGCCAATGGTCAAAGTATTTCCCCAGAGGCCCTTCCTTTTCCTTGCGCCCCACAACGGCGGCGGAGGCAGTCAGAAATACCGGAGAATTCAACCGGAACGTTCCGCTTCCGATCTTCTTTTTGCCCATCAAACCACCCCGATTCGAAAAAGAATATAATAGATCAAACCGTACACCGAAGACGCCGCCACTCCATAAGCAATAACGGATCCGGCCACGGAGAAAATTTTAGGACCGATCCCGAGCACCATACCTTCGACCCGGTATTCCATTACCGGAGAAGACATTGCGTTGGCAAAGCCGGTGATCGGGACCAGGGTTCCGGCTCCGGCCACCCGGGATATTTTATCGTAAACACCGAGCCCCGTCAGAAACACGCTGAGGAAAATCAGCGAAACCGATTCCAGCGTCCCCGCAACCGATTCCTCAGCACCGCAGAACAAGTAGATCTGCTTCAGGCATTCCCCCAAAAGACAGATTCCTCCGCCCACCAAAAATGCGCCGAGGCAACCCTTCCACAGGGGTTTTTTCGGTGTGTTTTTCCAGACCAGCTGTTGATAATCTTCCGCTCGCACGGTTCATCTCCCCTTCCATGGGAGTATTTTTCACCGATTTTACGAAAATATGCAAAAAAACATCCGCCCGTCGATGCGGGCGGATATCGCAAAAGAACTTAATCGTTTTTCAGGTCTCCAATGGCGTTGAACCAGGCAAGAGCGTCTGCTACGGAAAAGATTTCCGAGGCTCCGGAGACGGTAGCCACGGCAATATTTCCGGCTTTCGGATCGGTGATCTGAACCGATTCGATTTCACTGACGGCGATCTTACGAGCCTGCTTTGCCGTATCGTAAAACGTCAGCGACGAAGGAGTCAGGAAAAGCCAGCCCTTGACCATCTTATCCGATACCAACCGTCTCGCAGAATCTTCCAGAATCATATCCCCCTCCGCTTTCAACTCCTGTCGATAGGGGTCGTAGGTTTTGGCGCGGAAAAACTCGAGAAGAAAGAGGACCCCGGTGATAACCGTACCCGACACGGCGGCACAAATTACGGCAACCAACAGAATTTTCAAGGTCTGCAGGAACACCGAATCAGCAGGAGTATTGAACAGGAACAGGATCATGCCGATCAGCGCCCCGTAGCTGTAGCCGGAGCCAATGATGCGAAGAGTTTTCTTTTTCACGGCAACCCCTCCTTAAAGAACCAAAAGCTCTTTGGGGCTCTTGGTAATATTCCGACATCCGCCCTCCAAAACCACAACAAGGTCCTCAATGCGAACGCCGCAATCGTCGGCAAGATAGATCCCAGGCTCCACGCTCATCACGGAATAGGCGGGGATCTCTCCTTCCGAGCGGACGGAGAAATTGGGGGCCTCATGGATCATCAGCCCGACCCCGTGACCGAGAGAATGGCCGAAAGCCTCGCCGTATCCCTTCGCTGCGATCACGTCCCGGGCAAGGGCATCCACCGCAACGCCGGTCATGCCGGCTTTCAGATTCTCCAAAGCGTTCTGCTGGGCAGAAAGCACGATATCGTAGATCTCCCGCTGATGGTCGGATACGTACCCCACGGCAACGGTACGGGTCATATCGGAGCAGTAGCCGTCAAACACGGAACCGAAATCCATGGTAATCATATCCCCTGCCCGGACGATACGGGACGACGGTACGGCGTGGGGCTTAGAGCCGTTCTCACCGGCGGCTACGATCGTATCAAAGGACGGATTCGCGGCCCCTGCACATTTCATGGCGTAATCAATTTCGGTAGCGATGCGCTGCTCCGTCAGATCGCCCTTTTTCCAATTGGCGGCGATAAAATCGCAGATATGAGAGAACGCACGGTCAGTAAAGGATTGAGCCGTAACGATCTTATCAATCTCTTTTTCGGACTTGATCATGCGAAGATCCGAAAGAACCTTCTCGTCCCCTACCAGCTCAAAGCGGTCGGACAGAGCGTCTGACAAAGCACGGAATTCCCGGTAGGTCAGGAATTCATCCTCAAAATACACGGTTTTCACCGATTCCGGCAGATCCTCGGAAAGAGTGGCGGAAAAGGATTTTGACAGCATTTCCACGGCGTAACCGGGACGGATATCGTTGCGCGCCATCGTAATATAACGAAAATCCGTATAAAACACCTGCTTTTCCGCAGAAATCAAAACCATTCCGTTAGAGGACGTGATTCCCGTCAGATAGCGGCGGTTTTCCGGACGGAAGGACACGTATGCGGAGTTTTCCGGCAATTTGGCAAGCAGTTTTTCAGCAAATTCATTCATAATTAAGCCTCCAATGCGGCAAGATACATTTTTTTCATCGCCAGGGAATCCACGTCCATCGTGCCGTCGGATTCGCAGATAATATGGGCGGAGGAACCTTTCTTTACCAGCAGCTCCGCCAGGGGCTCAAAATCGGGACCGTAAACAGTATCTTCAAAGGTAAGATGCTTCTTTTCCCCGCCGGCGGTATATTCGATCTTGGAAAAATGTACGTGCATCCTACGCATCCGGTCAACCCCCAGAACGTCTTCAATGCGGTCGAGAATCGCAGCAAAAGCTTCCCCGGTGCAAGCACCGCCCCGGGTACGGGCATTCAGATGACCAAAATCCACGGTAGGTAGGAAGGAATCGTGAACGCGGCATAATTCCAAAACCTCGTCAAGGGTTCCCAGCTGATTGATCTTCCCCATAGTTTCGGGGCAAACGGTGATATGCTCCAGCCCTTCGTTCTTCAGGGCGTCGACGGCACGGGAAAGAGTTTCCTTCGCCAGCACCAAGGCCTCTTCCCGGCTGATCTTTGCACAGCTTCCGCTATGAACCACAATGCGATCTGCCCCCATCCAATCGGCGGCGCGAGCGGTTTTCAGAATATAACCGATGCTGTTATCCCGCTTCTCCGGCTCCACGGAAGAAAGCGAAATAAAATAGGGAGCGTGAACGGAAAGGATCTTCCCCTTCGCCCGAAAGGCTTCACCCAACTTCCGCGCGGTAGCTTCTCCGACGGTAACGCCGTTTCCGCATTGATATTCAAACAGCTCCAGACCGATCTCATCGAGATAATCCGGCAACTGAATGGATTTTTTATACCCTCGGTCAAAAAATCCCTGGGGAGTCCCGGCAGGACCAAACAGAACCATAGAAAAACTCCTTTCATTTAACAGGGAAACAGCTCGTCGCAAGCTTCTTCCAGAAGGCCAAGATCCCACAGCAAGCGGGTCACGGCGTATTTGTCACGGATATCCTTGGCAACGACAGAGGCGTCGTGAACGTCCTTTGCAGAGAATCCAATCTCTTCTGCAGTAAGGGGGAAGCCGGCCGCCTTCAGGGTTGCGTAGACTTCATCGTAGGTAGGCATAGCATTGATTACGGCCATAATCTCGTCGTAATGCTCCAAAATATGATCCAGCCGGGCGGCGTGCTTGGCGGGATCGTATTTCCCCTCCTTCGCCTCGTTTGCAATCATGCTTTCGGCGCTCTTTCCGAGAATAGAAACGAGATACGTCTTATATTCTTCGTAATCAAAATTCTTGACGTATTCCAGGGCCTTTTCCTTATTAGGAACGACAGACTTAACGTATTCGAAGATCTTCAAGGAGAGCAGGGTTGCCACACCGCACTGAATGCCGTGAAGGTCGGAAGGTGCGTTAAACTCCAACGCCCGCATATCCCAGATATGCGAAAAATAATGCTCAATGCCGGACACGGGACGGGAAATCCCCGCATAATTGGCGGCAATACCGGCAAGAACCATCCCTTCCATAACGGCACGAACCGCTTCGGGATCGCGCTTCATAATACCGTCTGCATTGTCGGCGCATTTCTTCAGCGCAGCGGAAACCATGTCGGCCACGGTGGGACAGTAGTATTCCCCATTGATAATACGGGACAACTGCCACTCTCCGATGCTGACGTATTTTGCGGCCATATCGCCGATCCCGGCCTGAATCATGCGCAACGGAGATGCGGAAAGCACGTCCAGATCTCCCACGACGACTTCTGGGCATTTACTGTCCAGAGAAACCTTCAATCCATCCCGGATCATAGAGGAAGTGGCGGAAGAATAGCCGTCCATAGAAGGGGCGGTACCAACGATCATATAGGGTTTATCCGATACGTTGGCAACGATCTTTCCGATATCGTTCAGACAACCGGTGCCGACGGTAACGATCATATCGCAAGAAGGATCAAAATGCATTATAGCAGAACCGACGGAACGCTCGTCCGGCTCAAACCGTTCCCCGGGGAACCGATATTGTCCGTGTTCAATCCCGGCATCGTCCAGAATCGCAAGAACCTTCTCCCCTGCGGCCTTATAAGTATTTTCATCAAAGAACACGAATACCTTCTTGGCACCGTATTTCCTCAAAAGATCGGGAATCCTTTTCAAAGCCCCAAAATCGATGAGGACGTCCTTTACCTTCGCATAGTGAGCCTTGCCGCAATCACAGACGAAGCCGTCCCGGGCAAGCAATTTTTCAATATTCGTCTCTACCATAATATTTACTCCTGTTACGGCAATCCCTACCGTTTATTATATCATATTTTTCGCCCAATGTCAACGGAGGAAAGGATCATCTCACGAATTTCCCGTCATTCCATTGACCGGAATAGGAGCGGCCGTCCGCATAGGTAATCGTTCCGTACCCGTGAAGCTTTCCATCCACGAAATCCCCTTCGTACACGTCTCCGTTGGCCCAATAATAGGTTCCCTTTCCGGTACGAACACCGTTGTCCCAAGCGCCATCGTATTTCGATCCGCCGGGCCAGGACAGAACGCCGTGACCGTGGCGCACACCGTCAACCCAATCACCTTCGTATCGGGTACCGTCGGCCCAGGTCAGCGTCCCCTTTCCGGTACGCACGTCATTGACCCAATCGCCTTCGTATACGTCGCCGTTGGCCCAGGTGAGAATGCCGTAGCCATTCCGGTCACCCTCAACCCATTGACCGGCAAATTTATCGCCATTTGCCCAGGTCAAAATACCGTAACCGTGAAATTCCCCGTTCACAAAAGCACCGAGATATTCGTCTCCACAAGGAAAAGAAAGTCTCCCCTGTCCTTCGGCAACGCCGTAGACCATATTCCCGGTATACGTATTCTCGCCGATTTTTTTGGTGCCGAATCCGGTCAGCGTATTTAATTCCCGCGCATCCTCCAAATCCTGCTCCGTCAGATCAGCAGTTCCGTCCAGAAAGGCCTGCGCGTTGGGAGAAATATCGTCCCGCCAACCGACGAGGTAGGCGGTCAGATCGTCGACTCCGTCCTCCGCATCGGAAGAAATCATAATACTGCCGCTCAGATAAGCATCTGCAAGGGTCTGAACCGATTCCGGATAATAAAAATCCCTTGCGCCGAAAACGTGGAGCAGTTCGTGGGTAAAAGCTCCTGCGTTGCCGTCCTTGACGTAATAAATCACGGATTCTCCGCCCGTGCGGGAAAGCCCCATATTGGCGACGGAACGTCCTTTCTTATTCAGAAGATAGAAGATCGGCGCAGAATCGCAGTCCTGAATCGCTTCCAGCGCCAACTGAGCGTTGTCCTCAGATAGATACCCCAGCGCAACGGCCACCTTATTCCGCCATTTCTCCGTATCGTCCTGCGTGGCGGCAACCGAGATGGAGGCTTCTTTGAATTCATAGGAAAGATTCAGGGGTACGCCGTATTCCGAAGCCCGCTCCCGGACGGAGATTACGTATCCGTCCAAATCGACTTTTGCCTGCGCGATTTCGTCGGAGGTCCAACCGCTTTCACTGTCGGTGACGAAGACGAAGTTCAGCACGACGTCCCCGGAGAAGGTCTCACAATACCCCTTCCCCCGTGCCTCAAGATAATAATGATCCTCCCCGGTGATAAGGTCCAGGACTCCAGTGCATCCGGAAGAACAAAGAACCGCAATCCCGCAAAGAATCAGAGCCAAAACTCTGCGAATCATTCCTTTAATTATCATAACCACCCCTGCACGAATTTATTTTTTATAGCTTCCGTTGTCCCAAACGCCGCTGACCTTACGCCCGTCGGCAAAGTAATAAGTTCCTCTTCCGTGAAATTTCCCGGCAAGGAACTGCCCCTCATACCGTGCACCGTCGTTGAGATAATAATTTCCATAACCGGTCATATGGCCGTCACAAAAATCTCCCTCGTAGCGGTTGCCGTCCGGCCAGGTCTTAACGCCGTGACCGGTACACTGATCGTTTTTCCAGCATCCTTCCAGGCGCGTGCCATCGTTCCAGACCATAATTCCCGGCCCTTCCCGCTTATCGTTGTTCCAGACGCCGACGAAGCGGTCTCCGCTGCTCCAGGTAAAGCTTCCGGACCCGTGTCGCTTGCCTTTCAGCCAACCCCCATCGTGGTGACTGCCATCAGAAAAATAATAGGTTCCCTGCCCGTTTTTGCGGTCATCCGCCCATTCTCCCTCGTAGCGTTCGCCGGAGGGGTAGGACATAACGCCGTAACCATTATAAGAATCCTTATCAAACGCGCCTTCGTAGCGTCTCCCGTCGGGCCAGGTTTTGACACCGTGGCCGGTACAGCAGTCGTCCTGCCAGAAGGCTTCCAGACGCGTACCGTCGGCCCAAACAAAAATCCCGGGACCTACGCGTTTGCTATCCTGAAACAGACCAATAAAGCGGTCTCCGCTATCCCAAATCAGAGCTCCTGCACCGGAACGGACGCCGTTGTTCCAATATCCTTCGTATCTCACGCCCGAAGACCAAAAAAACGTTCCGCAGCCGTGCCGGGTGCCGTTATTCCACTCGCCCTCGTAGCGGTTTCCGTTATCATAAGTATAAACGCCGTGGCCGTGAGGTCTGCCCCGAACGAGATCTCCGACGTAAGAACCGTTAGACCACTGTCTTGAACCGTTTCCGGTCTTGATCGCAGCCTGCAATGCCGCGTCCACCTCCTCGTCCGTGACCCCTGCCGTTTCCCGCAGAAACTTTTGTGCTACGGGAGTTAGCGTATCGGTCCAGCCGACGAGATAGGCCGTGAGATCGTCCACCTCGCTGGTGTCCACCGCATTCAACATAATACTGTTGGGGAAATATTTCTTCGCGCATTTCTGAATCTGCTCGGGATAATAATAATCCTGAGCGCCAAAAATATGATAAAACTCGTGGCAAAGAGTTGCGACCCGCTTGTCCTTGGCAAAAATCACCGCAGATTCGCTTCCGTAAGCAGATTCAGACATCCGAGCATAGGAGCGATCATCCTGATTAAGAATATACATGAAGGGGGCTGCGCAATAGCCGGTCTTTTCCAAAAATTCCTGAGCGGCGATCTCCGAGGAATACCCCATTTCCCGGCAAGCGGCATTCACAAGAGCCTTCGAGTTATTCCATTCTGCAGCAATTGGAATCGAAACGTCCACGCAACGAACGGTGAGCGCCAAAGAAGCGCCCCGGGAACGGGCCTCACGATTGACGGTCTGCTCAAATTTGCGGATACGGTCCAGCATTGATTTTTTATCCAAAGGAGTCCAACTGGATTTGATATCGGAAACGAAGACCATCGTCGCAAGGACCTTACCGGTCAAGCATTCGCAGAATCCTTTATTTTTCGCAGCAAAAAGAAGGTGTTCCATAACCAAAGTCCCCCAAAGTCTTGATAGTTTATTATATCATAAAAAACCTTTTTTTTCAAGTATAAAGCCGTGTATTTTGTAAAAAATACATATTTCATGACGTATCAGATAATATAGACCGCCAAAAGAAAGACGATTCGCAAAAAAAATGGCGACAGACCAAAGCGATCTGTCGCAAATTCTATAGAATCAATTCAAAAACGCCACCGTCGAAGAAGATATCCTTCCCATCGGAATCCCGATAAAACGAGACTTTTTCCGTCCCCACCTGTCGGAATCCAAGGCTCTGAAGAAGTTGAACGGAAGGAGTGTTTGCAAGGGCTGTCCCGGCGGTGATACGCCGAACATCGATCATCCACAAAACACCCAAAAGCGCCTGAATGCTCTCCTTTGCATACCCTTTACCGTGGTAATCCGAATGGAAGCAATAGCCGATCTCATAGCCCGTCTCCCGAAGGTTAAAGGCCACGTATCCAATCACGGATTCCCCAAGACACACGACAAAGAACAGATGCTCAATGTCGCCGTTGCGTGCTGCCCAACGGACAATACGGCGACGCACCTCCTCCGCTTCCGTAGAATGGGGCGTATCGTATTGAGAATAAGAAGAAGCGTTGAAATCAAGCCAGATCTCACGAATCGCCCGCCAATCCTCCGGTCGGACGAAGCGAATGGAGAGGCGGTTTGTTGTTAACGGGAAAACGGTACGTAACATGACAATCTCCTAAGCCATTGCTGCAGAATCGGCAAGGGCTATGAAAAAGATATTTTCGGCAGTTTTGCGTATGAATTCAGACTCTTACATAAATCACGGCGAAAGCCGTGTATATCATCAATTCCGCAGGAGATACACCTTCGGTGATGAGATGCACGCTGATTTTACAGAGGGCACACTGACCCCTTGGCGATGATGGGAGTTGCACTTGACCGCAATCTTCCGGGGCACAACGTCATACTTGCAAACGAAGCCTATGTATTATTTCCTCAATGCTTTCTTCTTTCGCTCTACGCCTATTACAGCGGAATCGTCATCTTTATAGCCCCATTCGCTTTTGAGGCAAGCGATCAATCTGTCATAGGTTTCAATAGCCTTGTCAACATTATTCATGATGACATATATCGTTGCAATACCATCCAAGGCATCGGTAAATCTTGGCTTTTGATTGCTTTCCTTTTCCCAGGACTGTTCATAGAACGCAATCGCCTTCTCATATTCGCATTTGCGAGCATGGTACTGCGCAGTTTCAAAGAGGAAACCAGCGTTATCCGAAAACTCCGACAAGGCAGCATCCATAATACTGTCTGCTTTCTTTGCATCAAATTCCGCAAGCGCGATATACGCCTTGTATACAGGAATCAAGAAAGGTTTATGAGCAGGCAATGCCGCGCACTTGTCCAAATATTCCTGCGCCTCACGGGTTCGATGGTCGGCAATCAAATTGTCAATAAGATCATAGTAAGGCAGGGGTGTGTGGGGAATGACGGCATCGCTTTCGATTACCTTTTTGTAATAATCAATGACATCCGTATGGTTGGAACAATTCCAATCCCAAGCAACAGCCCCGTTTGATTTTTGCAGAAGCCATTGACAGTCCTTGATTTCGGGAGCAAGCAAAATCGCCTCACGGGCATATTTACTAACTTTGCTCAAATAGGATTCTGCGCGATGATGATAAAGTCTTGCAAGCAATGATAGAATTTTTCTCCTATCCTCTGACTCTTCAAGTTGAATTTTCAATATGTTTTCATATTCGAGGAACACGTCATCCGAAAGATTTTCCTCGATATCGAGTCTGTTTTCTATTCGTTGCAGTTTTTGATCTGTCGTCAAGTCAAAAAGCTCGTCGATGGTAACACCAAGCTCACTTGATAAGATTGGCAACAGCGTAATATCGGGCATCGTGACACCCGTTTCCCATTTTGATATAGATTGAGCGCTCACGCCAATTTTTTCTCCGAGCTGCTCCTGTGTTGCTCCGATTTTTTGGCGCAATAGTTTGATTTTATTTCCAATATCCATATACGATTCTCCTTTGGTTAGATAAAATTCATTTATCAAGTACTTGATGTCTTCATTATAGCATGAAAAGTAAAACAAATCAATAACGCATATTTCGTATCAATTCACCTATTGAGCGAAAAACGGGTAGTGTGGCGGTTCGAATCTGTCTACAGACCCGAAATGCATCTACAAAATGTCGAAAGACTTCAGAGTCGAATTCTTTTAGTGAAATATTCGGCTTACGCCGAATGTGAAATAATTTCCTTGCGGAAATTGTGAAATATCTCACACCGCCTGCGGCTCTGTTCGATGTGAAATGAAATTTGCCCACATTCGCGTCAGCGAATATTTCACATTTGCGAAGCAAATATTTCACAGCGAAGCTATTTCACTTGCCCGAAGGGCAAATTTCGTTGAAAAAAGCACTTGCCGAAGCAAGTGCTTTTTTCTGGCAGGGATAGCAGGACTCGAACCTACGAATGCCAGAGTCAAAGTCTGGTGCCTTACCGACTTGGCTACATCCCAACGCAGTTTTCTCATAAAGAGAAAAAATGGGGTGGGTAGCCGGATTCGAACCGGCGACCCCCAGAGCCACAATCTGGTACTCTAACCAACTGAGCTATACCCACCATATAGTCATAACTTTGAACAGCGGCACAAGTTTTTCATAATGGC